>CAMBZJ010000015.1 GCA_945872365.1 Klebsiella pneumoniae | reverse complement strand
GTCGAGGCGAACGAGATGAGCCACCGGAACACCCAGGTCTCGCGGATGCGCGCGCGCTTCGCGCCCGGTGCCGTGCCGGCCGGCGCCTCGGCCGCGTCCCACTCCAGGATCGAGGGGCCGAGGATCTCCATCGCGAGCGCATGGACGCGCTGCTGCAGCTCCGAGAAGAAGAGCCGGATGAGCGAGGCCTCCGCGCTCGGCATGCCGGTGCGCGCGACGCGGCTCACGCTGCGGTAGGTCATCGAGCGCAGCGCCTCGACCTCGGCGCGCGCAGTGGCCAGCCGGCGCGCGATCTCGTCGTCGTCGATGGCGCGACCGCCCACGGTCGGCGCCGGCCGCTCGTCCCCGGGCAGCACGCCGCCCCGGGGGACGCGGCGTGCCAGGTCGACCAGTTCGTCCACCATGCGCGCGAGCCGCACCTGCTCGGAAAGGAAGGCGGTGCCGCGCTCGAAGGACAGGGTCGACATCGCCACGCGCCAGCCGTCGTTGAGCGCGCCAACCACGTTCGCGCGCGGGATGCGGACCTCGTCGTAGAACACTTCGCAGAAGTCCTGGTGGCCCGCCATCGTGCGGATCGGCCGGATCGTGATGCCGCGCGCGTCCATCGGGCAGATCACCCAGCTGATACCCTTGTGCTTGGGCGCATCGGGGTCGGTGCGGACGAGGAGTTCCTGGAACTCCGCGATCTGCGCGAAACTGGTCCAGATCTTCTGCCCGGTCACGACGAGATCGTCGCCGTCGACGACCGCGCGCGTCGAGAGGCTACCGAGGTCGGAACCCGCGCCGGGCTCGGAGAAGCCCTGACACCACACGACGTCGCCGCGCAGGATCCGCGGCAGGTGGAAGGACTTCTGCTCCGGACTGCCGCAGGCGATGAGCGTCGGGCCGCCGTGGTTCAGCCCGACGAAGAGCGTCGAGGGTTCGTGCGCCCCGGCCCGGGCGAACTCCTCGTACCAGATGAGTTGCTCCATCAGGGCCGCGCCGCGGCCGCCATACTCCTTCGGCCAGGAGATGCCGGCCCAGCCGGCGTCGAACATGCGCCGCTGCCAGGCGAGGTCGAAAGCGCGGCGGCCCGCGATGTCGTTCTCGACCGGCGGATCGCTCGGCTTGTTCGCCTCGATCCAGGCGCGCGCGGCGGCACGGAACTTCTCTTCTTCGGGGCTGAAGGTGATCTCCATCGCAGGCTCCTATGTCGGGCGCGCTCGCGGGGTGCAAGTCGGACACGATCCCCGGGCGGGGGTCGGCCGGGCGGGGCCGCTCCGACGCGGGACGCCGTGGACGGGCGGGGCCAGCGGCACCTTGACCCCGCGCACCGCGTGGCGGAACCTCGCGGCATGATCATGCGGCCCGCGCGGAACCGGGCGAGCGCCGGCGCCCCGTGCGCATGGCGTGTCGCCGCGCTCGCCGTCTTCGGGTGGACCGCGATCGACCTGGCACTTGCCGCTTTCCGGACCCTTGCCGTCGACGCGCCGCGGCCCATTCCGCACCGGGTGGCCGCCGCGCTCGGCGGATGCTCTCTCGTCGCCGTCACGACGGCACTCATGGTCGGCCGCGCGCTCTCGCGACGGCGGGCGGCCCGCTGGCACGACGGCGCCGGGACGGCCGCGCTCGCGGCAACCGGCACCGCCCTCTTTGTCACCACCTGCTTCGACGTCCTGTTCACCGCTCGCCTGCTCGACGGACTGTTGCCGACGCACCAGCGCACGATCGAGGAATCCCTGTTCGCGGCGGTGCTCGCGCTGGTCTTCGCGTCATCCGTCCGCAGCGCCCGGCACCCAGCGGACTCCGGACAGGGCCCGACCGACCGCGGCGCGGGGTCGTTGACTCGCATGGCGGCGCTCGCGACGGTCGTACTGGTCGCGTGCGAGGGTGCGCTCGCGCTGCTTGCGATCCTGCGACCGAGTCCGCTGCTCGCCGCCGGAGCCGCGGCGAGCGACCACTTCGAGGCGTTCCGACTCGAACCCGGCTCCAGTCGCTTCGGCTTCACCGTGAACACGGCAGGCTTCTACGACGACGAGCCGTTCGTCGCCGGCCCCGACGACCTGCTGATCGCGGTCGTCGGGGACTCCATCGTGGTCGGCGTGGTTCCGTGGGATCGCAACTTCGTCACGGTCGCCGAACGGGCGCTCACGGCGGAGGCGGCGGACACCGGGCGGCGGATCGCATTGCAGAACTGGGGCGTCGCCGGCGCGGGGCCGCGCGAATACGAGTGGCTCCTGCACGGCTCGGTCCTGCCGACGGGGCCGAACACAGTGGTGATCACTCTCTTCGTCGGCAACGATATTCTCGATATCGAAGATCCCGAGACGCACGCGAGCCTGCGCCACTGGCTGCTGTGGCAGGTGCCGCGGCGACTCGTGATCGCGGCGCGGGCCGGCGTACTCGCCGACCCGGCGGCGAATGCCAGGGGACAGGACGGCGCCGCGACGACGACTCGCCGCACCGGACCAGGGCGTCCCCGCGCCGACGGCGAAATCCCCGACTTCGTCCTCGATCCCTCGCGCGAGAGACCGAGCTTCGGGGAGATCCAGTTCCTCGACATCGAGCGGCGGCGCGCGGCCGTGCTCGATCCGGGCGACGAGCGAACCCGCCGGCGGCTCGAGCGTACGCTCGAAGTGATCAGGCGCTGGAACGCGGAACTCGGACCGCGCCTCCTCCTGCTCGTCATCCCCGACGAGATGCAGGTGAACGACACCCTCTGGGACCGCGTCCGCGGTTCGCTCGACGGAGGCGCCCGGTTCGACCGCGACTTCCCGCAGCGCGAGATCCACCGGCTCTGCGTGGAGCGGGGAATCGACTGCCTCGACATCCTCCCGGCCTTGCGCGAGGCCGAGGCCGGGGGCCGGACCTACCACCTGCAGGACACGCACCCCAACACCCGCGGTAACGCGGTCATCGGTGGGAGACTGGCGCAAGCGCTGCGCGCCCGCCTCGGCCCGCCGCGCTAGGCCGCCTCGTCGGCGAACTCCGGCGCGATCTCGCGGGCAAAGATCTCGAGCTGCTCCAACAGGTGCTCGCAACTCAGCGTGCGGAAGCGCAGGCTCAGGACCGTCGTGCCGAGCGCCTGGAAGCTCCGCAGGAGCTTCGTCATGCGCTCGCGCTCGGAGGCGAGGCTCGCATCGAAGATCTCGTCGGGCGAAAACACGAGCGAGAAGGGCTCGGAGCGCGCATGGCGCTCGTTCCAGGCGGGCCACGACCGCGCGCGATCGAGCAGTACCGCGATCTCGTCGATCGACAGGTGGAAGGGATCCCAGCCGTCGCCGAACTCGAGCGCCCGGCGCAGGGAGCGCGCGCTGCGGCCACCGAGCCAGATCGGCAGGTGCGGCTGGACGGCACACGGATCGACGACGAGGCCGTCGAACGCCCAGTGCGGCCCGTCGTAGGTCGGCTCGCGCCGTCCCAGCGCCGCACGCAGGGCGCGCAGCCCGTCCTCGTAGACCGGACCGCGCCCGGCGAAGTCGACGCCGAGCAAGCGGAACTCTTCCTCGAGGCTGCCGACGCCGACGCCGAGCACGACCCGACCGCCGCTCAGCCGGTCGAGCGTGCCGTAGTTCTTCGCGACCTCGAGCGGGTGGTGGTAGGGCAGCACGACCACGTGGGTGACGAGGCGGATCCGCCGGGTGATCGCCGCGAAGAAACCGAGCGTCGAGAGCGGATCGTAGTAGCGCGCCCCGCGGGTGCCGAGCGCCGCGGTCGGGATCGCGACGTGTTCACTACAGGTGAGATGGTGGAAGCCGAGCCGGTCGGCGGCTTCGGCTACCCGTCGCAGTTCCTCGGGTCCGGCGGCGGCCTCCCACGGATCCGCACTGCGGGGCGTGAGGGTGACGACCGGCGTGGTGAGGCCGAAGCGCATGCGCGGCATCGTGTCATCTTTGAGTACGCGAGGGGAACCGCCGCGCGCGCCGCGGGCACGACGGCCCGTCCCCCCCGTCGTTGGTCTCGGCGGGCCGACCCGCGCTATGGGAAGGGCGACGCGCCGCGGCGCGGGGAGGGAACCGACATGGCCTTCGATTCGATCTTCCGGCCCGGACTCTTCGCCGGGCAGACCCACGTCGTGACCGGCGGCGGGAGCGGGATCGGCCGCTGCACGGCGCACGAGCTTTCGAGTCTCGGCGCGACCGTCGTGCTGGTCGGGCGACGACAGGAGAAGCTCGACGCCGTGCGCTCGGAAATCGAGCGCGCCGGCGGGCGGGCGCTGGGCTGGTCGTGCGACATCCGCGACGAGGAGCGGGTGCGCGAAACGGTCCGCGCGATCGTCGCGGCGACCGGGCGCATCGACGGACTGGTGAACAACGCCGGCGGTCAATTCGCGGCACCGCTCGCGGCGATCAGCGGCAAGGGCTGGGACGCGGTCGTACGCAACAATTTGGGCGGCGGCTTCCTGTTCTCCCGCGAGTGCTTCCTGCAGTGGATGACGGACCACGGCGGGGCGATCGTGAACGTCGTCGCCGACATGTGGGGCAGCATGCCGGGCATGGGACACTCGGGCGCCGCGCGGGCCGGCATGGTGAACCTGACCGGAACGGCGGCGGTCGAGTGGGCACCGAGCGGGGTGCGGGTGAACGCGGTCGCCCCCGGGTGGATCGCCTCGACCGGCATGGACACGTATCCCGACTGGATGCAGCCCTACCTGCGGAGGCTGCACACCGCGGTGCCCCTGCAACGGCTCGGCACCGAGGCCGAGGTGTCGGCCGCGATCTGCTTCCTGCTCTCGCCCGCGGCCGGATTCATCTCCGGCTCGGTGTTGCGCGTCGACGGGGCCGCGCCCAACGCGAAACTCGCTTCCCCGCTCTCGGCCCTCATGCCGGGCGGAGACGACGACGACCCGCACGCCCCTCCCCCCTGGCCCCTGCCCCGCCATGCGCGCTCGACCGGGTGGAAGGGCTTCGTGCCGGAGGGCGGCGGCGAGGACTGAGCCTCGTCACGCGCCGGGAAGGTCGAGCGGGGGCCGCCAACCCCAGGGCACGAAGCGCACCTGGGGCGGGACGAACCTCCGCCAGGGCGGCGGTGGAGGCGGAGCACCCTTTGCCGGAGCCGGGAGCAAGGCCGGGGGACGCCAGGGCGCCGGCCTCGATCGCGGGGCGGGCTTCGGTCGCGGGGCGGGCCCGGGCTTGGCAGGTCGACGCACGAGGCGCGGGTTGCGCGCCACTCGCAGGTGCCACTCCGCACCCTTCGCGTCACCCTTAGCCTCGAGCAACTGCGAGAGGTTGTAATGCGCCTTCGCGTAGCGCGGATCGATCGCGATCGCGGCACGGTACTCCGCGATCGCCTCCCCGGAGCGACCGGCCCGTTGCAGCGCGCCCGCGAGCCCGAAGTGCGCCAGCTTGTCGGCGGGATCGTTGCCGATGGCGGTACGGAAATGGCCGAGCGACTCGTCCATCTTGCCGGCCCACAGCGTGTAGTAGCCGAGGTTGATCCGGCCGCGGCGCGCGCGCGGTCGCACCGTCACCACCCGGCGCCAGAAGTCCTCGCCACTCGCGAAGTCGAGACTGCGCAGAGCCGTCCTGCCGGCCAGCCCGAGTGCGATCGCCAGGGTGAGTGCGGCGGCGATCCCGTGCCGCCGCGGGCGACTCTCCTCCCCCGGCAGCAGCCGCTCGAGCAGCGCCCGGCCGCCGAGCACCACGATGGCGACCAGCGCCGCGAGCGGCAGGTACATGCGGCGGTCCGCAACGACCTCGTTGCGCAGCGGGTAGAGCGACGTCGGGCCGAGCGTGACGAAGAAGAAGAACCCGAGAAAGGCGAGCCGGCTTCGGTGCCAGGCAGCCCACGCGGTCGCGCCGAGAAGCGCCAGCACCGCGAGCAACGAGGGCCAAGCCTCCCCGATCGACCGCTTGATCGGCCAGTCGTCGTAGTCGCCCGCGATCGACGAGGGCCAGAACGAGAGCCGCAGGTAGTGGACGACGGCTTCGCATTGCGTCAGCAGGTACCCGCCGAAGTCCGCGGCCCGGCCGCCTCCCAGGTGACCGAACAACAGGCCCCGGAAGGCGTTCGAGATGCGCGTCGTCGCAGCGACCAGCACGACCAGCGCCACGATCGCGCCGTAGAACGGCGCCCGACGGCGCAGCGCCTCGCCGAAAGACGGCGCGAGGAAGCAGCGGTCGTAGGCGAGCACCACGAGCGGCGCCGTGATCATGGGCTCCTTGCAGCCGAGTCCCAGCCCGAGCGCGACGAGGGAGGCCATGTTCCAGGCAGCCGGCCGATCCCCGGTCGCCCCGCGGATCGCGCCATAGAGCGCCAGGAAGTAGAACATGCCCATCAGGGACTCGGTGCGCTGCACGACGTAGGTGACCGATTCGCCGGCAAGCGGGTGCACCAGCCACAAGAGCGCGATCGCGCCGGCGATCCATGCGCCCTCGGCCGCGAAACGCGCGCGCAGGGACGGGAGTTCCAGGGTCCTGCGCACGATCCCGAAGAGGAGAAGTGCCGCCGCCAGGTGGATGAGCAGGTTCAGGACGTGGAACGAGACGACATCGAGACCCCCGATCGCGTAGTTGAGCGCGAAACTCGCGTTCACGATCGGGCGATTGGTGACGGCCCGGGGGCCCGGCGGGTGGAAGATTCCCCCGGACAGGTCGCGGATCGTCGCGTTCTCCTGGATCGAGCGGAGATCGTCGAAGACGAAGGGGTTGCCGAAGGTGCGGTGGTAGGCGACCAGCGCTCCGATCGCGATTGTGCCCGCCACGAACCAGAGGGGATCGACGGCGGCGTCGTGGGTACCCCGACCCCGGGGCCTGCCCGCTCCGGGCGGGTTCTCCCGGGCCGCGCGCTTGGCCTCGTCCCGGGCTTCCCGGCGCGACTCGCTGCGGGTGCGCCGGCTCACCCGGCGGCTCCGCCGGTCGGGCGCGGTAGCCGGGACCGGCGACCGAGGGCTGCCCGCTCTCCCGGCACGGCCGGCCCGAAGGCCTCCGCCGCCGACCCGCGGCGCCCACGTCCCAAGATCGGCCTTCGACCGGAAAACCCCACGGGGCTCTTATGGATTTCCGGGGGTCGGACATCAAGCGAGGACGCTGGCGGGAGGGTGCCGGCCGCCCCCGGCGGAGCCGCCGCGAAACCATCGGGCCCGAAAAGCGCGCGTTGTCATGCCGAAAAGCGTGAGTTAAGGCCCGACGTTCCGGCGCCTAGACGCGCCGTGAACTGGACGAAGAGAGGGGGAGTCTGGGTATGTTTGGACGGAAAAAAGCTGTGGTCGCCCTGGCGGTGGCCTTCGGTCTGGCCCCGGCCATCGCACGGGCCCAAGGGGTTTACGGAGCGGGCAGCGCGGCCGGCGCGGCGGCGGGTTCAGCCTACGGGGCGGGTGCGGCGGCCGGCGGAGCCGCCTACGGGGCGGGCGCGGGCGCGGCCCGCACCACCGGCGGATGGGGCAGCGACACGGTAAACCGGATCTACGACCGGCCCGCCTCGGCCTACGCCTACGATGCGCCGGACGTCGACCTGTACTTCGGTGCGGCGATCCCGACGAGCCACTGGAACGACTACGTCAACACCGGGGGCGTCGTCGGCCTCATGGCCGGCTACCGCTGGGGCCTGACCGACAATCTGGCGCTCGGCATCGTCGCCAACCCGTCGTTCAGCATCGGCGGCACCGATCTCGGCGGCAACTGCCGCTCCTCCTACTGCTCCGGCAAGGAGACCTCGAGCACGTTCTCGATCGGCCTCGGACCGAAGCTCTCGCTCATCGAAGGCCCGACCCAGATCGCCTTGGCGGTGACCGGTGCCTACTTCCGCGACATCGCGGGCGTGCTGGACTCCGACGGCGCGGGCCTCGCCGTGCACCTCTCGGTGTCGCGCGACCTCGGCTGGCACGGCCTGAACGGCGGCATCTTCGCCCGCTTCGAGGAGCAGTTCCTCTCTCCCTATCCGGGCAACGGCAACGAGTCCTACGCCAACCGCCGCAACGACCACGTGAACGACCGCCAGATGATCATGGCCGGTCTGCAGGTCGGCTGGAACGGTCCGGCGCCGGTCGTGGCTGCGCCGCTCCCGCCGCCGCCGCCCCCGGCCCCGATGCGCAAGAAGATCGTGCTGCGCGGCGTGAACTTCGACTATGACAAGGCGACCTTGCAGGCCGAGGGCCGGCCGACGCTCGACGAGGCCGCCGAAATCCTCAAGGCGAACCCCGACGCGAGCGTGGAGATCCGCGGCTACACGGATTCGCGCGGCAGCGATTCCTACAATATGCGCCTCTCGGAGCGCCGCGCCCAGACCGTCAAGAACTACCTGATCTCGCGCGGCGTCTCGGCCTCGCGCCTGACGACCCGCGGCTACGGCGAGTCGGATCCGGTCGCGACCAACGAGACCGCCGCGGGCCGCGCCCAGAACCGGCGCGTGGAGCTGCTCCCGCAGTGACGAAACCATCGCCCGCCCGCGGTCGCCGATCGCGGGCGGGCGAGATCGAGGCCGGTGTCCCTTCGCGGACGCGCTGGATCCGCGGCGGTGCGCACGATGCTCATGGCGCTGCGGAAGTTCGTGCTCTGAGCCGTCGCCTCAGGGCGGCGCGATCGATCCCGCCGCGCTCGGCGACTCCGCACCCGGCGGCGCGACCGCGCCTGTACCGGCCGGGACGGGCGGCACGACCGCGGCGGCCGGGGCCGCCGGGGCCGCCGGCGCGATCCGCCAGATGCGAATCCGCGGCCCGGGGCGGGACACGCCCCGGATCCTGCGCAGCGGCGAGTAGAAGCCGTCGGCGCGGTCGAAGACCGCTTCGGCGGCTCCGGGAGTGACCGGATCGACGTCGAACTCCAGCGTAGCGCCGCGCTCGAGTTCGGCGAGTTCCTCGGCCTTGGGGCCGCGGGAGAAGTAGTGGAGTTGGGGCAGCGTGTCGGTGAGCACCCACTCGACCGCGTCCTGGCGCGCCTTCTCGACCCCCTCGAAGTTCACGAGTTCATGGGTTCCCGCCAGCGACGGTTTGCCGGTCGGGTTCGGGAGGTCGGTCGTCGCGACCTTGGCACCCTTGGAAACGTGCTCGATGATCCACGCCCGGGCGAGGGTGCGAGTGTCCTCGCGCGCGAGCAGCGCGTTGGAGCGCAGGTCGCGCACGAAACCAGGCAGGAGCAACAGGGCAAATGCGGCGACGAGAGCGCCCTTGCGCGCGCCGGATTCACCTGCTCGCCGCATTCTCCCGGCGAGGTCGGCGAAGAGACCGCCCGCGAGGATGGCGAGCGCGGGCAGCAACGGCAGCGTGTACCGGTAGTAGACGGTGGCGCTGCGCGTGAGGCCGACGCACCCGGCGGCGAGGAAGGCGAGCAGGACCCACGCCCCGGTTCGCCGCCGGAACACCGCCCACAGGAGCGCGGCGGCGAAGAGCAGCGCAATCTCCGGTCCGCAGCCGTCGGGGATCGCATGCCCGAGGAGCCAAGGCCATCCCGAGCCGTCCTGCCAGGGATTCGACGAGTTCTCGAAGGCGCCGCGCTGGTACTCGAAGCTGGCGCGGGTCTGGCGCCAGTCGAGGAAGAAGTAGGGCGCGGCGAGCGCGAACGCGACGACGAAACCGTATCCCGAGAGGAAGAGCCGGAGGTCGCGAAACGAGCGGACGATCGAGCGGCCCTCGCGCCGGCGCGTGCCGAGGTGGGCCGCCGCGATCGCGAACGCCGCCACGGCGGCCGGATACTTCGTCGCGGCGGCGAGGCCACCGGCGAGACCGGCGGCGAGGTGATCGAGATAGCCGCCGCTCCGGACGATCCGCATGGACAGCCACAGGGCGACGGCGACCCAGAAGGTCATGGCGACGTCGACGGTCGCGAACTTCGAGTCGCGCACGTGCAGCGGGGAGAAGGCGAGGATCGCGGCCGAAGCGAGTCCCGCCACCGGCCCGAACACGGTGTTCGCCGCGGCATAGACGACGGGGATCGTCGCCGTGCCCATGGCCGCCGAGGTGCGGCGCGCAATCAGGTAGGCACGCGCTTCGCCACCGATCACGTAGTAGTTCCGCCACGGCTTGTCGCGCGGACCGGCCAAGTGCGCCCAGGCGCGCAGCACGGCGTGCTGGACGTACATCTGCGCCGCCGGGTAGATGCCAAAGCCGGGATTCAGGTCCTTCTCGAAGCCCCATGCGTGCGGCACGACCCATTGCTCGTCCGGCCGGTAGAACTGCGGCAAGCCGAAGTCGGTCGATGCGAACCTGAGCCAGCCGCCGAGCAGGGTGAGCGCAAGAAGGGCCGCGAGTCGCGTCGCACGGCTCATCGCGGGATCCTCGCCGACTCCGGCAGCAGGAAGCGCCAGGCGAGCAGCAGGAGTCCTCCGAGAACGATCGCGGATGATCCGCCGATCTGTAGGAGTCTCGTCTGAGCACTGCGCGCCTCGTTCGGAAAGACGAAGCGGGCGTCGAGATCCGGCGTTCCGGCCGGCTCGATGGAGAGTCCCGTGCAGTGTACGGTGCCCAGCGCCAGCGCGGACGGGCCACCGAGGCGGCACGCGACGTCGAGCGCGGTCTCGGACTCGTCGGTCTGCACCCAGAACGAGAGGTGACGCCAGTCCGTCGTGTCGTGCATCTGCTCGGACTCGCGGAACGACCGCAGGATGCCGAGGCGCGCACCCGCGCCCTGCTCGCCCACTCCCTCCGCCCGCACCCAGCCCGAGACCAAGTACCAGGTGGAAGGAGCCACGCGGACCCGCTGCACCCAGGAGGCGTCGTTGGGTCGATCGTTCGTCAGGCTCGCGACGCCGGGGCCCGGCCCCCCCGGAGTCCACGAGAAGCGCGTCGCCTTGCCGTCGAAGAAATTCTGCCCCCAGCCGAAGGGTGCCTCGCCCTTCCCGTCAATAAAAAGTCCGTTGGGGAGGGAGACGCGCGGCACGGCTTTACCCGCCTGCGCGGGGGGCGCGCACGACAGGAGGAGGAGGAGGCTCCAAGGAATCGGCCGCGCGCGGCGGAACGACGCGGCGTGGCGGGCGTGGCGAGCGCGCAACAGCCACCCGGTGCCGGTCGCGAGCGGACCTGGCCGCGACCCGCGCGGAAACATGCGCCGGCGGTACAACCCCCGGACCCGGGGGTCAATCGCTCCGCACGGCGCGCTGCACCGACGGCCCCGGTCCGGCGTCGGCTCGACGGCGGGGGACGCGCCTTTCGCTCGAGGTCAGGCCCATACCCGTCGCAGCAGTTCCGCGACGAGGTCGCTTTCGTGGATCCGCTCCTGGGTCGTCTTGTCGCGGTCGCGCAGCGTAACCGTGCCGTCCTCGATCGTCTGGTGATCCACGGTGATCCCGAACGGCGTGCCGATCTCGTCTTGGCGGCGATAGCGCCGGCCGATCGACCCGGCCTGGTCGTATTGCACCGGGAAGTGCGGCCGCAGCTTCGCGAGGATCTCCTGCGCCTTCTCGGGATGCCCGCCCTTGCGCAACAGCGGGAAGACCGCCGCCTTCACCGGCGCGAGGCGCGGGTGGAAGCGGAGCACGACGCGCGTCTCGCCCTCGACCTCGTCCTCGTCGTAGGCGTCGACGAGGAAGGCGAGCGTCGCGCGGTCGGCGCCCGCCGCCGGCTCGATCACGTTGGGCACGTAGCGCTCGCGGCTCTCCTCGTCGAAGTACGAGAGGTCCTTGCCGCTCCACTCCGCGTGCTGCCTGAGGTCGAAGTCACCGCGGTTCGCGATCCCCTCGAGCTCCGACCAGCCGAAGGGAAACTTGTACTCCACGTCGGCGCAACCGCGCGCGTAGTGCGCGAGTTCGTCCTTCTCGTGCTCGCGCAGGCGAAGGTTCTCGGGCTTGATGCCGAGCCGGACGTACCAGTCGTAGCGCTCCTTCTTCCAGTACTCGTACCAGCGCGCATCGTCCCCCGGCTTGACGAAAAACTCCATCTCCATCTGCTCGAACTCGCGCGTGCGGAACAGGAAGTTGCCCGGCGTGATCTCGTTGCGAAACGACTTGCCGGTCTGCGCGATGCCGAAGGGCAGCTTGCGGCGCTGCGTGTCGAGCACGTTGCCGAAGTTGACGAACATGCCCTGCGCCGTCTCGGGACGCATGAAGACGACGTTCGCGTCTTCGGCGACCGGCCCCATGAAGGTCTTGAACATGAGGTTGAATTGCCTTGCCTCGGTGAGCTCGCCACCACACTCGCCGGGACGGCGGTCGGGCTTCTCCGGGCACGCGAGCTGGCCGAGGTGGTCGGCCCTGAAGCGCGTCTTGCACTTCTTGCAGTCGACCAGCGGGTCGCTGAAGCCGGCGACATGGCCGGAGGCCTCCCAGACGCGCGGGTGCATGAGAATCGAGCAGTCGAGCCCGAGTACGTCGCCGCGCGACCAGACCATCTCGCGCCACCAGGCGTCCTTCACGTTGCGCTTGAGCTCGACGCCCACCGGGCCGTAGTCCCAGCAGCTCGAGAGGCCGCCGTAGATCTCGCTCGACTGGAAGACCAGGCCGCGCCGCTTGGCGAGGCTCACGATCTTTTCCATCTTTCCCTGCGGCTCGCCGGCGGCGGTCTTCTTTGCCTCCGGGGCGTTCGTGCTCGTGGCGTCGGACATCGCTCCCTGCCCCCTCTCGAAGTCGCCCGCCACTGCCGCGGCGCGCATCCCGTCGGCTACCACGCACGCCGGTCAGCCGCGAGGTGGCGCGACCGGACATCCCCCCGTTGGACCGGGTTCAGGCGCCGACGAGACCGCGACCGACGACCGGTCCGAGCAACTCGGCCGCGAGCAGGCGTCCGCGCACGCGCGGTGCGAGCAGCGCCGCGAGCGCCGCGCCGAGTTCGCGCGCGACGGTGCGTGTCAGTGCCGACGCGATCTCCGCCTCCGCGACGAAGAGCGCCGTCGCGTCACGCCGGCCCGACACGGTCGCGCGCGCGACCTGCGCCTGCATGCGGCCGAGGCAATCGAGGGCCGCCGGGGAAAGCGTCGCCCCGGCGTCCTCCGGCTCGGCGCAGCCACCGCACGCAGCACCCCCCGCGGCCGGGGCGAGACGCGCCGCGACCATCGCCGCCGCGAGCGGCCGGCGGCAGAGCACGCAGCGCGAGAGTTCGGCGCGGTAGCCGCAGACCGCGAGGCTCGCGAGTTCGAACAGGCGCAGGGTGGCCGGACCCGGCTCGGCCGCGTCGAGGCGGCGCAGGGCCTCGACGACGAGGTGGAAGAGATCGTCGCCGACCTCCTGCTCGACGGTCATCTTGTCGGCGATCTCGACCACGTGGCTCGCTGCAGCGTAGCGTTCGAGCGAGTCGAGGAGAGACTTCCACGGCCGCTGCAACTGGGCGCGCTCGAGGAAGACCAGTTCGGCGCCGGGTCGCACCCGGTAGTGCAGGTTGACCAGCGAGAACAGGCCGAGGGACCCGGCGAACCGGCGCTGGGAGCGCTTGGCCCCCTTGGCGATCCCCGAGATCTTGCCGGCGTCCCGGGTGAGAAAGGTCACGATCCGGTCCGACTCGCCGTAGTCGACCCCGCGAAGAACGACGGCGGGGGTCGAGAACACCTGCACCCGCCACGCGATAGCCGATAGCGTTGACACTGAAAAGGTCGGTGCTTAGATCCCGGGCGCAGCCCTCGGGCGGCTACCGTCACCATGCGCGACCCTCACCAGCCACCCCCGCGGCCCATGCCGACCGGCGAACGCGCCCCCGGGGCCGAAGAGGGGGCGGGTCTCGAGGCGGGCCGCCCGCGCGAGGACGCCGCCTCGCCGGCGCCGCGCAGCCTCGAGGAAGCGATCGAGCGGATCGCCCGGCTCGAGGCCGAGGTGGCCGAGCAGAACTCCGCCGCCTTGACGCTGCAGGACCAGTACCTGCGCGAGCGCGCCGAACTGGAGAACTTTAAGCGGCGCCTCCAAAAGGACAAGGCCGAGGCGCTGCGGTACGCGACCGAACCCGTCCTGCGGGACCTGCTGGGCGTGATCGACAATCTCGAGCGCGCACTGAAGGCCGCGCGCGAGGCGGCGACCCGCGAGGGCGGAGCCCCCTCGGGGCCTCTGGCCGCGCTGCTGACCGGAGTCGAGATGGTCGTCGCCCAGTTCTCCGACGTCCTCGGTCGACACGGCGTCGCCCGTGTTCCGTCCCGCAACGAGGCCTTCGACCCGGCCCACCACGAGGCACTGGCCCAGGTCGAGAGCCACGAACACCCGTCGGGTACGATCGTCGAGGAACACACGGCCGGCTATCGGCTGCACGACCGCCTGCTGCGTGCGGCTCAGGTGACCGTGACCCGCCCCCCGGCTCCCGGCACGACAACCCCTCGCAGGAATTGATCGCCTCTCCGGGTTGAACCCCCGGGGATCGTGCTTAGGCTCCGGGCACTCCAAGAAAGGCTGGCGCGGACCCGAGGAGGCCGCTGCCGTCCGGGCCACCGGGCCGGGCCGTGGCGAAGCCGCGGCGACACGCGTCCGGGAAAGGAAGACATGAGCAAGATCATCGGCATCGACCTCGGCACCACGAACTCCTGCGTTTCGATCATGGAGGGCGGGGATCCGACGGTCATCACCAACTCCGAGGGCAGTCGCATCACCCCCTCGGTGGTCGCCTTCGCCGAGAACGGCGAGCGCCTCGTCGGGCAGATCGCCCGGCGGCAGGCGGTCACCAACCCCGAGAACACCATCTTCGCGATCAAGCGCCTGGTCGGCCGTCGCTACGACGACGCCGAGGTACAGCGCGCGATGAAGGTCCTGCCCTACAAGGTGGTGCGCGGCGACAACGGCGACGCCTGGGTCGAGATCCGCGGCAAGAAGTACAGCCCGGCGGAGATCTCGGCTTTCGTGCTGCAGAAGATGAAGCAGACCGCGGAGGACTACCTCGGCGAGAAGGTGACCGAGGCCGTCATCACCGTCCCCGCCTACTTCAACGACAGCCAGCGCCAGGCCACCAAGGACGCGGGACGCATCGCCGGTCTCGAGGTGAAGCGCATCATCAACGAGCCCACCGCGGCGGCACTCGCCTACGGCCTCGACAAGAAGAAGGACGAGAAGATCGCGGTCTTCGACCTCGGCGGCGGCACCTTCGACGTCTCGGTGCTCGAGGTAGGCGACGGCGTCTTCGAGGTGAAGTCGACCAACGGCGACACCTTCCTCGGCGGCGAGGACTTCGACCAGCGGATCATCGACTACCTCGCCGACGAGTTCAAGAAGGACCAGGCGATCGACCTGCGCGGCGACCGCATGGCGCTCCAGCGCCTGAAGGAGGCCGCGGAAAAGGCCAAGATCGAGCTCTCGAGCTCGATGGAAACCGACATCAACCTGCCCTTCATCACGGCCGACGCCTCGGGTCCGAAGCACCTGAACATCAAGCTCTCGCGGGCAAAGCTCGAAGCGCTCGTCGGCGACCTGCTCGACCGGCTCGAGGCGCCCTGCGTGACCGCGCTGCGCGACGCCGGCATGACGACCAAGGACATCGACGAGGTCGTTCTGGTCGGCGGCATGACCCGCATGCCGGCCGTCCAGGCCCGCGTGAAGAAGCTCTTTGGCAAGGAGCCCCACAGGGGCGTGAATGCCGACGAGGTCGTCGCCATCGGTGCCGGCGTCCAGGGCGGCGTGCTCAAGGGCGAGGTGAAGGACGTCCTGCTCCTCGACGTCACGCCGCTCTCGCTCGGCATCGAAACGCTCGGCGGCGTGTGCACGAAGCTCATCGAGAAGAACACGACCATCCCGACCAAGAAGAGCCAGGTCTTCTCGACCGCCTCGGACAACCAGACCGCGGTGACGATCCGCGTCTTTCAGGGCGAACGCGAGATGGCGGCCGACAACAAGTTGCTCGGCCAGTTCGATCTCGTCGGAATACCGTCGGCCCCGCGCGGCGTACCGCAGGTCGAGGTGGCCTTCGACATCGACGCAAACGGCATCGTGCACGTGAACGCGAAGGATCTCGGTACCGGCAAGGAGCAGTCGATCAGGATCACCGCCTCGTCCGGCCTCTCCGACGAGGAGATCAAGAAGATGGTCCGGGACGCCGAGGCCCACGCCGACGAGGACCGCAAGCGCCGCGACACGATCGAGGCGCGCAACCAGCTCGACTCGCTCGTCTACCAGACCGAGAAGTCCCTCCAGGACCATGGTGCCAGCGTCGATCCGGCCGAGCGCGCGCGGGTCGAGGAGGCCGTCGCCCTGGCGAAGAAGACCCTCGATAGCCAGGACGCCGAGACGATCCGCGAGGCCACCAACGAACTCTCGAAGGCCTCCCACAAGCTCGCCGAGGCGATGTACGCCAAGGCCGCCTCCACCGGCGGGGCGTCGGCCGAGGCCGGCTCTTCCGGCGGCGAGCCGGGCGGCGGCGCCAAGAAGGACGACGTCGTCGACGCGGACTTCGAGGAAGTGAAGGAAGGCTGATCGGGGCCGTCGAGTGACGACCGGCCCGGCGCGGGGAATCCGTGCCGGGCCGGTTGCTTCTTGATCTTCCGATCGGTCTGACCGACAATCCCGGCGGGGCCATCGATGTCGAAGCGCGACCTGTACGAAATCCTCGGCGTCGATCGCAACGTCGACGAAGACACGATCAAGAAGGCCTTCCGCAAGCTGGCCCTCCAGCACCACCCCGATCGCAACCCGGGCGACAAGCAGGCGGAGGCGAAGTTCCGCGAGGCCTCGGAAGCCTACCGGATCCTCGCCGACTCGGCGCAGCGCGCGAAGTACGATCGCTTCGGGCACGCCGCGTTCGACGGCCCGGGCGCCGGGTTCGACTTCAGCGCGAGCGGCTTCGAGGACATCTTCACCGACATCTTCGGCGAGTTTTTCGGCGGCGGGCGCAGCCGTGGCGGACGCCGTCGGGGCGAGGACCTGAGCTACACGCTCGAACTCGACTTCGAGGAGGCGGCCTTCGGCTGCGAACAGACGATCGCGATCCCGCGCTCGATCGGCTGCGAGGAATGCAAGGGTACCGGCGGCAAGGGCGGCGCGGCGCCGGTGAAGTGCTCGACCTGTCGAGGAGCCGGGCAGGTGCGCTTCCAGCAGGGCTTCTTCTCGATCGCCAAGACCTGCGGCAGCTGCGGCGGCCGCGGCCAGGTGGTGAAGGATCCCTGCGACGGGTGCTCCGGCGCCGGGCGCGTCCGCAAGCAGCACAGCCTGCAGGTGAAGGTGCCGCAGGGCGTGGACAGCGGCACGCGGCTCAAGCTCCGGGGCGAGGGCGAGACGGCGACCGGCGGCGCGGGCGACCTCTACGTCGTCATCAGCGTGCGGGAGCACGAGCGCTTCGAGCGAGACGGCAACGACGTGCTCTGCGAGGTGCCCATCGGCTTCCCGCAGGTGGCCCTCGGCGCCGAGATCGACGTCCCGACGCTCGAAGGGGCGGTGAAACTCAAGGTGCCTCCAGGTACCGAGTCGGGCAGCGTCTTCCGACTGCGCGGCAAGGGTGTCCCCGACCTGCACGGCTACGGCCGCGGCGACCAGCGAGTGCGCGTGGTCGTCCAGACGCCGAAGAAGCTCACCGCGCGCCAGCGCGAGCTGCTCGAGGAACTCGCGGACATTTCCGGCGAGACCCATGCGCCCAAGGGCTTCTTCGACAAGGTTCGGGAGAAGTTTGGCTGACGGTGCGAACCGGACGCCCGCACAGACGAGCGAGCACGCCTTTCTCGACCGGCTGTGCGCGCGCCTGCGGGCAACGGAATCCACGGGGACCTCGGGCCCGGGAGAACCTGCCGGGGGTCACCCGTCCAGAATCGCGGTCGGCCCCGGCGACGACGCCGCGGTGGTGCTTCCCGGCGTCGAGCCGCTCGCGCTGACCACCGACGCGATCGTCGAGGGCATCCACTTCCGCCAAGGCTGGCTCTCGCCCGAGGAGATCGGCGCGCGTGCGATCGCGGTGAGCCTGAGCGATCTCGCCGCGATGGGGGCAACGCCGCGATGGACGCTGGTCGCCGCGATCGTTCCGCCCGGCGTCACGACCGCGGAACTCGACCGGATCCTCGACGGCTGCGCGGCGGCGAGCGCAGAGTCGGGCGCCGCGATGATCGGCGGCAATCTCTCGCGCGGCGACGCCCTGTCGCTCACCGTGACCGCCGTCGGCGCGCTCGAGGGGCCAGCGCTGGAACGCCGTGGCGCGCGTCCGGGCGACCGGCTGGTCGTCACCGGGACGCTCGGCGGTGCGGCCGCCGCCGTGGACGTGTGGCTCGACGGGGGTGAACCCTCGGTCGCCCTGCGCCAACGCTTCGCCCGGCCGCAGGCCCGCCTCGCTGCCGGAAGGGCGCTTGCGCGGGCGGGAGCCCATGCCGCGATCGACCTGAGCGACGGGCTGCTCGCCGACCTCGGACACCTCTGCGCCGCGAGCGGCGTCGGCGCTGTCGTCGAGCGCGAGCGCTTGCCGCGCCTCGCCGCCGTCGCGGTGCGCGACGGCGCCGGGAGCGACTTCGCCGCGAACGGCGGCGAGGACTACGAGTTGCTCGCCGCCCTGCCGCCGGAGATCGACGACGCGGCACTCGGCGAACTCGCCGCGGCCTGCGGGGTGGAACTCGCGGTCGTCGGGCATTGCACCGCGCCCGCGGGAGGCATCCGCCTCGTCGGCCCGGACGGGCGCGAGCACGGGCCCTCGCGCAGCGGTTTCGACCACTTCGCACCGGGTCCGGGACGCAGCCGCCTGCGTTGAAGGTGGTCCCGGCCTGCCCGGCCCTTGCACCTAGTACCCGCCTCTGAGAAGTCGGGGCGGCGTGATGACTTCCGCAGATTCGGTGGTGGCGGGCGAACCCGGGGCGAGGGTGGCGCTCGCCGCAGCCGTCGGTGCCGGCCCGGTCTTCCCCGGCGACGTCCCGGGGGAAGAAGTAGCGCGCGATTTCTCGAAGTCCGAACAGGCCCGGCGGGGGCCCCGGTGGCGGCGGAACCTGGTCTTCGGGTGTCTCCAGCTCGGCTACTGGCTGGGCATCGGCCTGATGTTCTTTCCCTACGTCGCGGCGATGCCCTAGGCGGCACCCTCGCCGGTCTACCTCGTCTTGAACCGCATGCTGGTCGGGGCGGCCGCCACGACGGTCGTCCACATCTTCTACGTCACCTGGCTCCGGGGCCTCGGACGTGCGGTGCGATGGTCCGCGCTCGCCGTGTCCACGGTGGTGGCGCTCGGATCGACCCGCTTCTTCTTCACCAGCCTCTATCGCGGCGCACCCCTTGCCAGGGCCATGGTGGCCATCCTCTGGTACCTGCTCTACGTCGCCCTGGAGATCGCCCAGAACCAATTCGAGACGCTGGTGCGCGCCTCCCAGGCGGAAGCCCGGGCCGCCGAGGCCGAGGCAGCCGCGAGGGCGAGCGAGTTGCAACGCCTCGAGTCGCAACTGAACCCGCATTTTCTCTTCAACGCGCTCAATGCCGTGGCCGCGAGCAGCGGCGACGCCGAGGCCGTCGTCCGGGTGACGCAGGACCTGGCCGACTACCTGCGCCTCGCGCTGCGCAAGTCGAAACCACTGGAGCCGCTCGCCGAGGAGATCGCCTCGCTGGAGAAGTACCTCTCGGTGCAGCAGGCGCGCTTCGGCGACGACTTGGTCTGCGAGATCGAGTGCGACCGGGAGTCGCAGACCGTCCTCGTCCCCCCGATGACGATCCAGCCGCTGCTGGAGAACGCCTTCGAGTACGGGGGCCGGACGAGCCCCCGACCACTCGTCGTGCGGGTGACCTGTCGCGTCGAGCAGGACTGGCTGGTCATCGCGGTCACCAACACCGGTTCCTGGGTCGCGCCCGGCCACGGGCGGTCGAGCAGTATCGGCCTAGAGAACTTGCGCAAGCGACTCACCCTGCTGCTGGGCGACCGGACGAGCGTCGGGGTCGAGGCCGAGGACGGGCAGGTACGCCTCGTCGTCCGCGTCCCCGCGACGGGTAGACGTAGCCGGTCGAACGCGCACGCCTGAAGGAGCCGACCGGTGCCCACTGCCTTGCTCGTGGACGACGAAGCCAGCGCCAACCGACGGCTCGAGCAGATGCTCGCCGAGCATGCCTCGGTCCGGGTCGTCGGCGCGGCTCGCAACGTCGCCGAGGCCCGGGTGTTCATCGCAGCCGAGGCTCCCGACATCGTGTTCCTCGACATGGAGATGCCCGGGGGATCGGGCCTCGAACTCGTGCCCGACCTGCCGGCCGGAACCCAGGTCATCTTCGCGACCGCCTACCCGCAATACGCGGTGTCGGCCTTCGACGTGGGCGCGGTCGACTACCTGCTGAAACCGATCGATCCGGACCGACTCGATACCGCCGTCGAACGGGTTCTGCGCCTGATCGAGGCAAAGGACGACAGCGCCGGCGAGCAAGCGGACGAGACGCACCCCCGGAGCGGTGAGGACGGTACGATCTGGTTGCCCACGCTCGGACAGCGAGCGCATTCGCAGGTCGCCACGTCGGAGATCCTCTGGGTCGAGGGCATGGGAAATTACACGCGCATCCGCCTGAGGGGTCGGGAAAAACCGATCGTCTTCCGCCTACCCATCGCGAAGTGGGCTGGGCAATTGCCCGAGGAGGTCTTCGCGCGGCTCAGCCGATCGCTCATCGTTCAGGCGAGGGCGATTCGCACGACGACCTGGAAGTCGCGGAACGAAACCCTGCTGGTCTTCGAGGACGAAGGCGAAACGCTGGTGGTCGGCCGCACTGCGGCCGCGCGCCTGCGAGCGATGCTGCAACGCGAGTAGCCCGAAAGCCTACCAGGGCTCCCCGAACGGGCGGGCCTCGACCTCGAAGGACCAGCCTGAGGGGTCCTGCGTCGCGAGGTGGAAGGCCGTAGCTGCCACGGCGTCGGGCGAGAGGAAGAACTCGTCGGGCTTGTCCGCCATGAGCGCACGCGTCTTCGGGAGGTCCACCACGCCGTCGAGGATGACGAGCGCAACGTGAATACGCCGAGGCCAGAGATGTCGTGCCATCGACTCGCAGAGAGCGCGCTGACCCGACTTCGCAGGCGCGAAGCCGGCCGTGCGCGCCACGCCCCGGCGCGAAGCGGTCGCGCCGATGACGATGATGCTGCCGCCCCCCAGGGCCTTCATGCCCGGGATCACCTTCTGCGCGCAGCGCAGCAAGCCGAGCGTACCCACGCGGAACGACTGCTCGAGCGCCGCCGGATCGACCTGCTCGACGTTGCCCCAGGTGGCCACGTCGGCGTTATAGAGCAGCGCCCGTACCGGCCCCATCTCGCGGGCGATCGCGTCGAAGACGCGCTCGATCGCGTCGGGATCGGTGACGTCGCAGGTAAAGGCGCGCGCATCCGGCAGGCGCGCGGCGAGCGCGTCGCTCGTGGCACCGCCCCGCGCGAGAAGGGCCACTGCCCAGCCCTCGGCCGCAAACCTGCGCGCCAGCGCCGCACCGTTGCCGGGGCCGACGCCGACGACCACGCACACCTGCTTCCCGTCCATGTCTGCTTCTCCTCGATGGCCGGCGAGCGCCGTCGATTCCCGGCGCACGACGTCGATCCACCCGGGCCCGGCGACGGCCGACCCGCCGCATCGTCGACTACACGTCGCGGGGCGATCCGCCCACCCGGCATCCGCTTCCGCCGCCGCGCCGCGCCCCGGGAAGCTGCCCGCGCCGGCTGCTAGGGTCGTCGGGCCATGACCCCGCAGCGCCTCCGCGAACTCCTCGACCTCGTCGCCGCCGGGGCATTGCCCGTCGAGCGCGCCCTCGTCGAGATCAAGCACCTGCCCTTCGAGGACCTCGGTTTCGCCCGCATCGACCATCACCGCGCGCTGCGCGTCGGCTTCCCCGAGGTCATCTTCGGACAGGGCAAGACCGCGGAGCAGGTCACGCTGATCGCCCAGCGGATCGTGGCGGCGGGCCACAACCTGCTGGTCACGCGGATCGATCCGCAGGCCGCCCCGCGGGTGGTCGCGGAGATCCCGGGCGCCGTCCATGATCCCGTCGCGCGCACCGTCTTCGCGCGAGTGACGGACGCGCCGGTCGCCACCCGCGGCACCGTGCTCGTGGTCGCCGCCGGCACCACCGACCAGCCGGTGGCCGAGGAGGCGGTCCGCACCCTCGAAGCTTTCGGGCAGCCGGTCGAGCGCCTGTACGACGTCGGCGTCGCCGGCCTCCACCGCCTGCTCGAAGCGCGCGAGTCGATCGTCGCCGCCCAGGTCCTGATCGTCGTGGCCGGCATGGAGGGCGCCCTGCCGAGCGTCGTCGCCGGGCTCGTGGACCGACCGGTGATCGCCGTGCCGACGAGCGTCGGCTACGGCGCATCGTTCGGCGGCCTCGCGGCCCTGCTCGGCATGCTCAACTCCTGCGCCTCGGGAGTCACGGTCGTGAACATCGACAACGGTTTCGGAGCGGCGATGGCCGCCGCGGCGATGAACCGCGCCTGAACATTCCGCACGGCACGCGGCGTCTCGCACGCCCGGCGGGGCGGTGCTAGCGTCCGCGGCATCGTGCCGAGCAAGCCGCCCGCCAAGCACCTGACGACCGGACGCACTCGCCGCGCGCTCAAGGTCGGTACGCTGACCACCCAGGTCGGCGGCAGCTACCTGCTGAACGCCCTCAAGCGCCCCTTCCAGTCCGAGGACCGCCAGAAGCAGGAGACTCTCGACACGCACCTGCGCAACGCCCTGCTCATCGTCGAGCGCTCCAAGGAACTCAAGGGCGCCTTCATGAAGCTGCTCCAGATGCTGAGCATGCGGCACGACCTGTTTCCACCCGAGGTCCTCGAGATCTTCTCGGTGACGCAGTCGCAGGTCCCGCCGATGCCCTACGCGATGATCCGTCGGCAGGTCGAGAAGGAACTCGGCAAGCCGCCCGAAAAGCTCTTCGCGAGTTTCGAGCAGGAAGCCTTCGCCGCCGCATCGCTCGGCCAGGTGCACCGCGCGACGCTGCACAGCGGCGAGACGGTGGCCGTCAAGATCCAGTACCCGGGCGTCGACGAAACCGTCGGGCAGGACCTGAAGAACGTGAAGGCTCTGCTCCAGACCTTCACCGTCATCGGGCGCGACGTGCTGCGCCAGAAGATCGACTCCGACGAACTCTACCAGGAACTCGAGGAGAGGCTCGGCGAGGAACTCGACTACGAGCACGAGGCGCGCAACCTCGAACTCTTCCGCAAGATGTTCGCCGACGACGACGAGGTCGTGATCCCGTCCTGTCACACGGACCTCACCTCCCGTCGCGTCATCACGCTCTCGTTCGTCGAGGGCTATCCGCTCTCCGAGTTCCTGCTCCCGCACGTCGACCAAGACCTGAAGGACTGGGTCGCGATCAAGTACTTCCGCGTTCTCTGGAGGCAGATCTTCGAGTTCGGAACGCTGCACACCGATCCGCATCCCGGCAACTACCTGGTGACCTTCCACCCCAGACTCGCGATGCTCGACTTCGGCTCGATCCGGATCTTTCCCGAGGAGATCCGAGCCGCCTACCTGAAACTCGCCCGGGCGCTCCTCGACCATGACCACGCCGAGGCCGCCCGCCAGTGCGTGGTTCTCGACTACATCGACCGCGACGACGACCCGGCCCCGATGCTCGAGATGCTCGAGACGATCCTCGACCCGGTGCTCGAGGACGTGGGCGACTACGACCCCCGGCACTACGACTCGGTCGAGCGCGGCATGAAGGTGGCGACGATCGCGCTCGAGAAGCGCGTCTTCAAGGCGCCCGGCCACCGCGTCTTCTTCCTGCGCGCGCTCATCGGACTCGATTCCTACCTGCAGCAGTTCGGCACCGTGACCAACTACCACCGGCTGATCGAGCAGTGCGTGGCGGAGGCCGAGGAACGGACGGCCGGACGTCGCGCGACCCGCTCCGCGCGGGGCGCGCGCCGAGGCGGAGGGGGGCAGCGGTGACCGTCGCCTACTTCGACGCCTTCTCGGGGCTCTCGGGCGACATGACGGTCGGTGCACTGCTCGATCTGGGCGTGCCGCTCGCAGTGGTCGATGCCGGCCTCGCCCCGCTAGGCGTCCGGGGCTACCGCCTTCGCCACGACCACCTCGTGCGCTCGGGCATCCATGCGGCGAAGTTCCGTGTCCTGCTCGAGGGAGACGCCGCCGGCGCCCCGGCGCCCGTGGATCCGCACGACCACGGTCCGGCCCACGCAGGCAATCCGGCACACTTTCCTCCGCACGCACACGAGCATGGCCACCGCCACGATCACCGGCACGAACCGCTGCACGACCACGTACGCGCGGGTACGACCGGTACCGCCCATGAACATTCGCATCGGCATTACCGGGAGATCCGGGCGCTCCTCGACGCAGCGGCACTCGCCCCGGGGGTGCGCGACCGCGCCCAGCGGGTCTTCCGCGCCCTCGCCTTTGCGGAGGCCAAGGTGCACGCGACGTCGGCCGAGGACATCGCCTTCCACGAGGTCGGTGCGATCGACGCGATCGTCGACATCGTCGGTACGGCGATCTGCCTCGAGTACCTGGGTATCGACCGCATCCACGTCTCGCCGCTGCCGCTCGGACGCGGCTTCGCGCGATCGGCGCACGGCGTGATCCCGGTGCCACCGCCGGCAACCGCGGAACTGCTGCGCGGCTTTCCGGTGCTGCCGTGGGACGGTGACCGCGAACTCGTCACGCCCACCGGGGCGGCGATCGTGGCGGCCCTCGCGAAGCCGGGCGATCCCGGACCGTTCGTGCCGATCGCCGTGGGCTACGGCGCCGGCGACCGCGAACTCGACGACCGGCCCAATCTCCTGCGTATCGTGCTCGGCGAGCTCGCACCGGCGCGCGGGGCTCGGGACGCAAGCGTCGCCGTGCGGGCGGCCCGAACGGCAGTCGCTTCCCCCGCGAGCCACGGCGAACATGCTGCCGGCGCAGCAGCAGGCCCGGCGCTTCGGACCGACGAGATGATCGTCCTCGAGGCGAACATCGACGACATGAACCCGCAGTTCTACGAGGCCGCGGTCGAAGCGCTCTTCGCCGCGGGAGCACGCGACGTCACGCTGAATCCGATCGTGATGAAGAAGGGGCGGCCTGGCACCCAGCTGAGCGTGATCGCGGAACCCGCGTTGCGCGAGGCCCTGGCCGCGACCATTCTGCGCGAGACGTCGACGATCGGGGTGCGGATCCATCCGGTCACCCGGCTCACGCTCGAACGGACCTCGAGGTGCGTGGCCACGCCCTGGGGCGAGGTCGCCGTCAAGGAGGTCGTGCTGCCCGACGGAACGACGCGGGCCATGCCGGAATACGACGACTGCCGGCGCATCGCGCGTGAGCACGGCCTCGCGGTCGGTCGGGTCCACGAGACGGTGCTCGTCGCTGCGTCGAGACGCGAGGACTAGCGATTGGCTCAGGGCTTCCGTCGAGGCTCGGTTGCTCGCACCGACGCGCGTGTTAGCCCGAGGGGACGGCGATGAGAACGCGCGCCTTCCTTCTGGTCGTCGCGGTGGCGGCCCTGTCGGCGTGCGCACCCATGCGCGCCCCCAGGCCCGAGGTCCCCGCCCGGCTCGGTCCCAGCATTTCACCCGCGACCGCGGCCCGCCTGGGCGTGACGGCCGAGGATCAGGCGATGTCCCACTTCCTGCGCGGCGAGGTCGCCTTGCAGAACGGGGACGACGACGTCGCCCTCGCCGAGTTCGAGGCCGCGGCCCGCCTCGATCCCGAGGAGACCCGGCTGCGCGGGCGCCTCGCGAGCCTCTACGTGAAGAAGGGCAACCTCGACGCCGCCCTCTCCCAGGCCGAATACAGCGCGCGCAACGCGCCGAGCGACGTCGAGGCGCAGATGCTGCTCGCCGGCACGTTCGCCAGCAGCGGTCGCAACGACGAGGCGATGCAGGCCTATCGCGAGATCGTCGACCGGTCCCCGCAGACCCAGGAGGCCTACCTTTTCCTCTCCGCACTGCTCAGCAAGGCGGGGCGGCCGGCCGATGCGAGAGCCGAACTCGAACGCCTGGTGCGCCGCAACCCGAACTCGGCGCTGGGCCACTACTACCTCGGTCGGGTCCACGCGGCGGAGGGCCGACCGGCCGATGCCGAGCGGAGCTTCCGCGAGGCGCTTCGCCACAACCCGCGTTCGGTCGTGGTCATGGCGGATCTCGGTCTCGTCGAGGAGATGCAGGGGCATCCGGAGAAGGCGACGGAACTCTACCGGCAGGTGCTCGCCCTCGATCCGGAGAACGAGATCGCGCGCCGTCGCCTCGCCGCACTTCTGGTCGGGCAGAAGCGCCTCGACGAGGCGATCTCCGAATTCCGCGAACTCGAACGGGTCGAGACCGATCCCGCCGAGACCCGGATGAAGATCGGCCTGATTTACCTGGAGAAGGGCGAATACGAGCGCGCAAAGAACGAGTTCCGGCTCGTCCAGGCCGCCGATCCGAAGAACCCCAAGGTGCCCTACTTCCTCGGCGTGCTCTACGCCCAAAGCGGCGACGAAGCCGAGTCGATCAAGTGCCTGAAACAGACGCCCCAGGAGTCGGAATACTGGGTCGAGTCGCAACTGCTCCTCGCCGGGATCGCGCAGAAGAAGGGCGACGTGAAGGGCGCCGTCGACTACATCGCCGCCGCGCTCGCCGCGCGCCCGGACTCGGTCCAGATCCTGGAGACGATGATCACGCTCGAGCGATCGCAGAAGCACCTGCCCGAGGCGATAGCGCTCGCGCAGCGCCTCGTAGAAGCGCAGCCGAAGAACGACCGCTACTTGTTCGTGCTCGGCGCGCTCCAGGGAGAGGCCGGTGATCGCGCGGCGGCGGTCGCGACCGTTCGCCGCGCGATCGAGGCCAACCCTGAGAACGCGGCCGCACTCAACTACGTCGGCTACTCGCTCGCCGAGCAGGGCGAGAACCTCGACGAAGCCGAGCGGCTGATCCGGCGTGCCCTCGTCCTGCAGCCCAACGACGGCTTTTTCCTCGACAGCCTCGGGTGGGTCTACTTCCAGCGCGGCGATTACACCCGCGCGATCGACGAACTCCAGCGGGCGGCCGAGTCCACCGGCGACGACCCGACGATCAACGAGCACCTCGCCGACGCCTACCGCAAGCTCGGCCGCGAGCCCGAGGCACTGCGGGTCTACCGCGAGGCACTGGCCAAGACCGAGGATCCGGCGCAGCGCGCCCGACTCGAGGAGAAGATCCGCACCGGCGAGCGCGCAACCTCGCCGGACGGTCGCAGCCTCTGACCGTGGCGGCCACGCCCCGCAGGAGGAGCCTCGACCGGGCCGGGTGGCCGGCCGTGCTCACGGCCCTGCTGCTCGCCTGCTTCGCGGCGAGCGGCTGCGCCGCAGCGAGGCGTGCCGCTGCACCGCATCCGCCGGCTGCGCCCGGCACCCCGGAGCCGGCCGCGCTCGAGGCGATCGCCGCGCGGCGGCGGGAAGCCTTCCGCGGACTGCGCGCGACCGGCAAGCTGCAGATCACGGTGGAGGCCGCACGCGGCGACGACGTCCGGCGGCGGCGGCTGAGCGCGTCGCAGGCGATGCTGGTGCGGGCACCCGACTGCTTCCGGCTCGAAGCGCTCACGCCGTTCGGCGTCGGCTACGCGGTCGCGACGGACGGAACCGGCATCGCCGCGCTGGCGCCGAGCGAGCGCATGCTGTGGCGGGGCGAGGCCGACGTGCGGACGGTCGCGGCCGCGACCGGTGTGGTCGCAACCCCGTCGGAGGTGGTCGCGCTACTCCTCGGGGTGGCGCCGGTGCCGCCGCTCGACCTCGTGCATGCGTGGGTTTCGCGCACGGCCGATGCGGCCGGCGAACCCGACGACCCCGAGCCCGAGGTGCTGCTGCACGCGAGCGTGCGCGACCGTCCCGACGATCTCGTCGTGGTCGGCTTCGCGCACCCGGCGGCGGCCGCCGGGGAGGCCGTCCCGGTCCTCTACGAGCGCTCGACGATCGCGGGCGATCTGATCCTGCGCGCCCGCTTCGGCGCCTTCGCGCCCTCGCCGGCCGGCGCCTTCGCGACCCGCGTCGAGATCACCGCGCGCGCGAGCGAGGCGGTGCTGCGCTACTCGACCTTCGAGGTGAACCCGCCCCTCGAAAGCCCCCCCTTTTCCATCCCCACCCCCGCAGGAGTGCGCGAACTCCGGTTCCTCGACGAGGCTTCGCCGGGCGGGGGGACGCCACCTTGAATGCCGCGCGCCCTCGGCTCGCCCGCGGTGCGGCACTCTTCCTCCTCCTCGCGGCCTGCAGCCAGCGGACGCCGATCGAGGTGGGCAGTCGGGCGCCGGCCGGCCGACTGGTCACGGCGACCGCGAGCGACCCGCGCACCTTCAACCCGGTCCTGGTGACCGACCAGACCTCGAGCCAGGCGCTCGCCGACGTCTTCGAGCCGCTCGTTCGGACGAACCCGCTGACCACCGAACCCGAACCAGTCCTGGCCGACCGCTGGGAGTGGAGCGGCGACGGCCGCGCTTGCACGTTCCACCTGCGCGACGGCGTGCGCTGGCACGACGGACAGCCGTTCACCTCCGACGACGTCGTGTTCACGTTCGAGGCGATCTTCGACGAGCGCGTCGCCAACAGCGCACGCTTTGCGCTCACCGTGGACGGCCAGCCGATCGTGGTCACCGCGCCCGACGCCGCGACCGTACGCTTCTCGATGCCGCGTCCGTTCGCGCCCTTCCTCGCCGCGGTCGAGGTGCCGATCCTGCCGCGCCACCTCCTCGGCGGGTCGCTCGCCGACGGGAGCTTCAGCCGCCGCTGGGGGATCGACGCGAAGCCCGCCGAGCTGGTCGGGACCGGCCCCTACCGGATGAAGTCCTACGTGCCCGCGCAGTGGATCGAGTACGTGCGCAATCCCGACTACTGGCGGCGCGACGCGGACGGACGGCGGCTGCCGCTCGTCGAGGGCAAGACGATCCTCGTCGTCCCGGAGCAGAACGCGATGAGCCTCCGCTTCCTCTCCGGGCAGACCTCCTGGTACAACCCGCGCCCCGAGGAGATCGCCGACCTGCGCGAGCGGGCCGACCAGCTCGGGATCCGGGTCGAGGAGATCGGGGCCGATCCCGGCAACCTCTTCGTCGCCTTCAACCGCAACCCGCGCCACTACGGCGGGGACGCGACGGGAAAAGGCGTGACCGACCCGCGCTGGCGCTGGTTCACCGACAAGCGCTTCGTCGCGGCACTCTCCCACGCGGTCGACAAGCAGGGGATGATCGAGACCATCTTCTACGGCTTCGGGGCCCCCGCCGTCGCGTACGTCGCCGAGGCGAACCGCCTCTACCACGACCCCGACATCCAGGACCCGGTCTACGATCTCGCCCTCGCCCAGCAGATGCTCGACGAGGCCGGCTATCGCGACCGCGACGGCGACGGCTGGCGCGAGGACCGCGACGGAAACCGCATCCAGTTCTCGCTTGCGACCAACGCCGGCAACTTCCTGCGCGAGCGCATGTGCTCGATCCTGCGCGAGGACTGGACGTCGATCGGGCTCAAGATCGACTTCCGCCCTCAGTCGTTCCAGTCGCTGGTCGAACGGCTCGGTACGACCTTCGACTGGGACGCGATCCTGATCGGCTTCACCGGGTCGATCGAACCCAACAACGGCGCGAACTTCCTGCGCTCGAGCGGCAACCTGCACCTCTGGAACCCCCGGCAGGAGACCCCGTCGACGCCCTGGGAGGCCGAGATCGACCGCCTGCTCGACCAGGGCAGCGCGGAACTCGATCCCGCCAAGCGCGCCGTGTTCTACCGCCGCATCCAGCAGATCCTCCATGAGGAGATGCCCTTCCTCGAAACCGTCCGGCAGAAGATCGCGGTGGCCTACAGCCGCCGGCTCGTCGACTTCAGGCCCACGGTATGGGGACTCGCCGAACCGGAGCGGATCGCGCTGCGCTGATGTCGGTGGTAAGTCGAGGCGCGATGTCGAGCGTCCGCTGGCTGCAGACCTCCGACGTCCACCTGCGCGCGGATCGCCCCGAGCGCCGCCACGCGCTCGAGACGGTGTTCGCCGCCGCGGAGGAGCACCGCGTCGACGCGATCGCGATCGCGGGCGATCTCTTCGACCGCTCGAGCGACGCGGTCGGCGAGCGGGCCTTCGTCCGCGAGTGCATCGAGGCGGTGGCGCCGCGGCCGGTCGTGCTCGTCCCCGGCAACCACGACGTGGACGCCTACGGCGGTGGCACCGACTTCGGGGCCAACGCGATCGTCCTCGCACGACGGCCGTGGAGCAGGGCGATCGTACACGGCATCGACGTCGTCGGCCTTCCCTACCAGCATGGCCGCACCGCGGCACAGTGTCTCGTGGACCTCGACGGAGACACCCGCTCGTCGATCCTGGTCGCCCATGCGACCGTCACCGACGGCCTCGCCGCCGCCTTCGCGGGCGAGGGCGAGGAGGGGGCCTACATGCCGGCGTCGGCGTCGGACCTGATGCGCCGCTTCGCCTGGTCGGCACTCGGCCACATTCACGGCGGACGCAACCTGGTGCGACGCGTAGGCGATCGCCTGGTCGCCTACCCCGGCTCGCCGGTCGCCACCAGTCGCAAGGAGACCGGCCCGCGGTGTGCGCTGCTGGTCGACTTCGAACCCGGACGAGGCGTGCTCGCGCACGAGCCGCTCGCACTCGGCGTACCCTTCTGGGAGCGGGTCGAGACGGATTGCGCACCAGGGGCGGAAGACCAGGCGATCGAGCGGCTCGCGGCGCTCGCCACCGCGGCACGGCGACCGGGCGCACGGGTGCTGGCCAGGCTCTCCGGGGTGTCGCTGCTCCCCGAGGCCGACCTGCGTGCACGCGCCACCGGCGCGCTCTCCCGCGCCTGGAGCGCCACCGCAGGTGTCGCGGTTCCAGACGGCCCCGCCGCTTCCGGCGAAGCCCGCGACGTACCGGAAGGCCGGCCGATCCTCGAGCTGCAGACCACGAGCTACGAGACGCTCGTACGCTCGCCGATCGTCGCCGAGTTCGTCGAGCGGCTGACCCGGCGCGCGGCCGCCGCGGATCCCGCGGATCCGCAACTGCTCGAGGATGCGCTGCGCATCGGACTCAACGCCTTCCTCGAGTCGCTCCCGTGAGCATCCGCATCCGCCGGCTACACGTCCGCGACGTGGGGCCGCTGCGCGACTTTACCCTCGAACCCGGCGACCTCACCGTTGTCCACGGCGGAAACGAGGCCGGCAAGACCTCCTGCATCGACGCGCTCCTGCGCGGCCTGCGCGAACGGGTGCGGCCGGGCAACCGGAGGATGCTCGACCAGTCGCGCGACGGCCCGGGCTTCGCCGGTGCGGTCGAACTCCGACTCGACCCGCCCGACGGCGGCCCGCTCGTCGAGCTGCTGCGCGAGCACCCCTCGCTCGCGCGGCTCTTCGTCGTGCGCGACGGCGATGCGACGCTCGATTCCGGGCGCACCTGGCTCGATTCGATCCGCGGACGCCTGGTCGGCGTCGACCTGGCGCGGATCTCCGACCGGGTCCGCATGCGCGCCGGGTTGACGCCCGGTGGCTCGCCGAAGGCGGCGAGCGTCGCGGAGCGGGAGCGGTCCGCCGGGCTACTCTCCCGGATCGAGGCCTTCGTCGCCGACCTGCCGGCGATCGACGGCCTCCTCGACGAGCGGGCGCGCGTCGAGCGCGAGCGCGCGAGCCTTCGCGACCGGATCGATCGCCTGCGCGAAGCCGAACGGTGGGAGCGCCACCGCCTGGTCGTCGAGACCCGCTCGGCCGCGCGAGCCGCCGCCGAGCGCGCCGCGGCGCTCGGCGGCTTCCGCACCGAGGACCTGGCGGCCTGGCGCGAGGCGGTCGCCGTGCTGCGGGAGGCCGCGGCGCTCGCGAAGAACGCCGAGTTCAACGCCTCGGTCCTGGCCGAGCAGGCGACGCTGGAGGCCAACGCCGTCCGGGAGTGCACCGCCGCGGTCGAGCGGGTCGAGGATCTCCGCGAGGAGTATCGTCGGCGCGGCCTGCCCGAGCTGGTCGCGGAAGCGCGCGAGCGGGCGCGCGGCGCGCAATGGTGGTCACGCCTGCGTGCGCCGGCCGGCGCGGCCGGCGCCCTGCTGCTGGCCACGGGCGTCGCCCTGGGCCTGCGCGTCACCGGGTCCGACGGCGGGCTCGACGTCGCCGGCGACACGGCGCCGCTGCAACTCGCGATCGCCGCAGGGGCCGCGGCCGCCTGCGGACTGCTCGCCGCGGTACTCGCCCTGCTGGCCGCGGTGCGGGTGCGCGCAGCGGAGGCCGCCGACGCCGACACGGTCGAGGCCTGTGGCGCGGTCCTGCTCGACGTGAGCGACCTCGAGTCCTGCGCGACACACCTCGACGTAATCGACGATGACATTCAGGCCGCCGACGCCCAACTGGCCGCGGTGTCGGCGCGGCGCGACGCGGCGCGGGCTCGAGTCGACACGGCGCGGCGCCAGGCCGCGGTGCGTGCGGTCGCACTCGACGCGGCACAACGCGCCGTCGGCGACGTCCGCCAACGCACCGGCCTCGCCGGTCTCGCCGACCTCGAGGCGAGACTCCGCGAGCGCACCGAGGCGGAGGCCACGGCGGCCGAAGCCCGTCGCACCCTCGCGAGCCTGCTCGGCGACGAGGCGACGATCGACGAAGCCGGTCGGGACGCGGCGCCGGCGCCGCCGGATCCCGGGACTCCCGCCGATCACGGGGCGCTGACCGACGCCGAGCGCCGGCTCCGCGAACTCGACGATGCATCGATGCGGCTTCGCACGGCCCTTGTGGAACGGCGCGACCGGGCGCTGGCGTCGATGGGCCTCGCCGACATCTCCGGCGTCGAGAGCGAGCGCACGCGCGTCGGCGGCGAGGTCGACGCGATCGACCGCGGCCTGCGCGCAGGCCGGCTCTGCCTCGAAGCGCTCTCCGAACTGGCGCTCGACTTCGACCGACCGCTGCGCGAGGCGCTCGGCGACGGTCCGGCAGCTGCCGGCTCGCACCTCGCCCGGCTCACCGGGGGGCGCTGGGTGAAGGTCCACCCCGACGGCGACGGCCTGGTCGTCGAGCGCGAGGACGGCCTCCAGTTGCCGAGCGAGTCGCTGAGCCGCGGCGCACGCGATCAACTGGCGCTCGCGGTGCGCCTGGCACTGGTCCGTCGCCTCGTCGGCCAGCCGGCCTTCCTCGTCCTCGACGACGCGTTCCTCACCTCGGACGCGGCTCGGCGCGACGCGCTCGCCGCGGCCGTGGCCGATCTGGCGGGCGACGGCTGGCAGATCCTGTTCTTCACCTTCGACGACGCCATGCGCGATCGCTTCGCTGCGCTGGGTGCGCAGGTGGTGGCGCTCACCGCTCGGTCGGGTTCCCACTAGGCGGGCGGACGTGTCCGCGGGCAACGTCCATGCGCCGATCGGTCTCGACATCGGCGGCGACCGCCCCGAGAGCATCGCTCTCTCGATCGCGGCCGAGATCCAGGCGGTCCTCCAGGACCACTCCGCAGCCCCGCTGCGGCATCGCGAGGGCGCGATCCATGCCCCCGCGATCGAACTCGGCAGGGCCGACGTCCGGCGGACGGAGCCGACGATCCACCCGGAATGCGGTCTCGCGCGTGCCTGAGGTCGCCATCGTCCTGCTCGCGGCGGGCGAATCGCGACGCCTCGGCGAGCCCAAGCAACTGCTCGAACCCGACGGCGTGCCGCTCCTGCGGCGAGCCGCCCAGGCAGCACTCTCCTCCGGCTGCAGGCCGGTCGTCGTCGTGACCGGTGCTTCGGCGGAAGCGGTGGGTTCGGTCGTCGCCGACCTGCCGGTGCGACGGGTGCTCAATCCCGACTGGCAGGGCGGCATGGGCACCTCGATCCACGCCGGCATCCTCGCACTCGATGACCCCGGGATCGGCGCGGCGATCCTCGCCCTGTCCGACCAGCCGCGGGTCGGTGCCGGGACCTGCGAGCGGCTCGTGCGCCTGCACCGGGAAGGCGGCCAGCCCGTCGTCGCGGCCGAATATGCCGGCACACTGGGCGTGCCGGCGCTCTTCGCGCGAAGCCTGTTTCCCGACCTGCTGGCGCTCGGCCCCGACAAGGGGTGCAAGGGACTCATCCTGCGTCAGGCGCCCGAGCGTCTCGGACGCCTCGCCTGCCCCGAGGCCGAGATCGACATCGACACGCCAGAGGACTGGAACCGGCTCTCCGGCGGCCGGAAGTAGCGCGCGACTGCCCGCTCAGGCGATCGGTTCGACCAGGAACAGGATCGTCCCGTACTCGACCGGGGCGCCGTTCTCGGCCCGCACGCTCACGATTCGCCCCGCGGACTCCGCCGCGATCTCGTTCATCGTCTTCATCGCCTCGATCAGGCAGAGCACCCGTCCGGGTTCGACGACCTCGCCGGGCGAAACGAAGGGCGGCGCATCGGGTGCTGCCCCGCGGTAGAAGGTTCCGACCATCGGCGAGAGGACCGCCGCGAGTCCGGGCGGAACGTCTTGCGCGGCCTCGCTGGTCGCGATGCCGGTAGAGTCGCCCGTCGTCGGCTCCGGCTGGAACCGATCGCGGCCGGCGGCGCCCACGACCGCACGCACCAGCCGGATGCGCGAGTTCTCGTCCTCGAACTCGTACTCCGCGAGGCCGAGTTCCTCCATGAGTCCGACCAGCCTGCGGATCTCCCCGTGGTCCATCCGGCCGGAAACCTTGCTCAGACGGTCCTGTCGGAACCGGGCCAGATCGGTTCGCGCCCCGACGAGGCCGACGGCGAGTCGGCACCGCCCGTGGGAGCGGGCTTCGCGACGGTCGCCCCGGCGTCACCGAAGAGGGTGCCGATCCCGGTCACCGTCAGCAGCAGGGCAAAGAGCGCCGCGAGGCCGCCCTCGACCAGGAGCAGCGCCTTGCCCAGCACCGGCCAGTTCTGGACCGTTCCGTAGAACACGAAGTGCCAGATCGTCATCGCGACGAGCAGGGTCTCGGCGATCGCGGAAACGACCGCTCCGCGCAGCGCATGGTGATCGAAGAAGCCCCAGACCTGAACGACGAGCAGGGCGGCCATCGACGCGCCGAGGAGTCGAATGAAGATCAACGAGACCTGATCGTATTCGGGAATCTGGAGATCGGGAAAATACCGCAGCGGGAGAAAGAGCAGCGGAAGGGCCATCAGGGCCGAGAACGGGATCTTCCAGCCCAGTACGCGTCGGACGGTCGGCATGCCGGGACGCTAGGCCAACGCGGCGGCCCCGGCAAGCGGAGTTGACCCCCGGTGGGCAGGCGCCTAGGAAGTCTGCGTGACCACGATCCTCGTGCTGCACGGGCCCAACCTGAACCTGCTCGGGGAGCGGGAGCCCGAGGTCTACGGCCGTACCACCCTCGCCGAGATCGACGAATCCCTGGCGACTCTCGGCGCGGAACTCGGCGTCGCCGTCGAGACATTCCAGTCGAACCACGAGGGGCAACTCGTCGACCGCATCCACGCCGCACGCGGTTGCGTGGGGGCGATCGTCGTCAATGCCGGCGGTTTCACCCATACGAGCGTCGCGCTGCGGGACGCTCTCGCGGCGGCCGACGTCCCGATCGTCGAGGTCCACCTGAGCAACATCCACCGCCGCGAGAGCTTCAGGCACGTCTCGCTGATCGCGGGCATCGCCCTCGGCCAGATCTCGGGTTTCGGTCCCCAGAGCTACCTGCTCGGCCTGCGCGCGGCGGTCGAGGCCGCGCGCGACACCCAGGGCGCCGCCGGCCGCCCGAGCGCGACACCCCGCGGCTGAAGGCGAGACGCGGCACCGAATCGGCACCGCGCCCCGCCTGCGCTCAGGGCGGGGGCGGCGGAGCCGGGAAGCTGAGCGTGCTGGTCTCGACGAGGGTCGTCCCCGGCACCGAGATCCGGATCGTCGCGGTCTGTCCGACCAGGTCGGCCGGGAAGATCAGGCAGGTGAGCGCCGTTCCGGGCTGCGGCGTCAACGCGATGCCGGTCGCTTCCACGTAGGGTGCGACGTCGCACGGCGGCAGCTTGTTCGTCGCCGTCGGACTCGTGACGTTCGCCGAGAGCGGCGAGAGCAGGCTCCAGGTGACGTCGAGTCCATCGACGACCGGGTTGCCGTTTGCATCGGTCACCAGCGCCGAGAGCACGGTGACGAGGGTGCCGTCGCCGTTGCGACCCGACCTGTCCGAGTAGAGAGCGGCCGTCACGTGCACCGGCGGACCCGGCGGATTCACGTTGTGGGCGACTATGGCGACCTGGCCCGTGCCACTCACGTCGCGGGCCGTCGCCGTGACCGAGAGGAACTGCGGCGGGGTACCGGGCGGCACCGTGAGCGTCGTCACCGCACGGCCGGCACCGTCGGTGGTTTCGGTGAGCGGGTCGACGGTCGGGATGGACGCGGTCGGATCACCGGTCTGGCCCGGAAGCGTGAACAGCACGGTGACGCCGGGAACCACCTGGTTGAAGTCGTCGAGCACGGTCGCGACGATCGTGCTCGTGCCGCCGGCTACGCCGTCGAGGCTCGAGGGGTTCGCCCGAAGCACGATCGTCCTGATCCGAACCGGCGTCGGCGTCGGCAGCGGCGGGCTCGACGACGGCGAGGGAGTACCCGAGGGCTCCGGTGTCGGCGTCGGTTGCGGGTTGATCGTCACCGTGGCGGTCGCGACCTGCCCGGTCGCGTCCGTGCAGATGATGGTCGCGGTCGCCGGCTGCGCCACCGGTGCGGCGCTGAAGACCGTCGTGCCGCCCCGCTCGTTGATCGTCCGGGGATTGAGAACGCCGGCGCTCGAGACGCAGTCGTAGGGCGGATCGCCGTCGGTCACGGCAAAGACCTGTGATTGCCCGCCGATCATCGTGACCGCGCCCGGCTCGATCCTGGGCGGCGTGGTCGTGACCGAGATGGTGGCGGATGCGACGTGACCGCTCGCATCGGTGCAGACGAGGCTGGCGGAGGTGTTCGCCGAGACGAGGTCGGCGGTGAAGGTCGTCGTGCCGCCGGAGGCCGCGATGGTCGCGTTCGACAGCGTGCCGAGCGTGGTCTGGCACTGGTAGGGTGGCAAGCCGCCCGAGACCGCGAAGACCTGGCTGCCGCCGCCGGGCAACGTCGCCTGCGCCGGTGCCACGACCAGGTTCGAGGCGCCGATCACGACCGAGGCCGTGGTCACCTGGCCGCTCGCGTCGCGGCACACCACCGTCGCCTGGGACGCCGTCTGCGAGGCGGTGAACAGGAGTGTCCCGCCGGGGATGGTCACGGTGTCGGGCGCGATCGTGCCGCCCGTCGCCGTGCAGACGTAGGGGGCCGTGCCGCCGGACACCGCGAAGACCTGGCTCGCCCCCGCGGCGAGGGTGACCTGGGACGGTTCGATCTTCGGCCCGGTCGTCGTCACGCTGATGGTCGCCGTCGCCACCTGGCCGGTCGCATCGGTGCACACGATCCTCCCCTGGACCCCGACCGCCGTCTGGTTGGCGGTGAAGGTGAGCGTTCCGCCCGGGGTCGCCACCAGATCCGGCGCGATCGTCCCGCCCGTCGCCGAACACCGGTACGGGGCCGTACCGCTCGACACGGCGAAGACCTGGCTCGAACCCGCGACGACCGTCGCCTGGGCCGGCTCGATCTTCGGAGCGGTGGTGGTCACGTTGATGGAGGCCGTCGCGACCTGACCGGTCGCATCGCGGCACAGCACGCTCGCCTGCGTGTTCACCGCGGTCTGGTCCGCGGTGAACACGAAGGTGCCACCGCTTTCGTAGACCGTGGCGGGCGAGACTTTTCCGCCCGTGGCCGAGCACTCGTAGGGTGCCGTACCGCTCGACACGGCGAAGACCTGGCTCGCGCCGGAGCCGATGGTGGCCTGGGCGGGGTCGATCCTCGGCGTGAGCGAGTTGATCGTGATCGAAGCGGTGACCGCCTGGCCCGCGGAATCCACGCAGGAAAGACTCCCGGTGCTCGTCGTCGCGGTCGGCGTGGCCGTGAACGTCACCGAACCCCCGGCGTTCGCGACCTCGCTCGGGACGATCGTGCCACCGGTCGCCTCGCAGCGATAGGGCGGCGCACCGCCGCCCAGAACGAAGGTCTGGCTCTGCCCTCCGGAGAGGGAGGCGGAGGACGGCTGGACGAAGATCGTCGGGACCGCGACCGTGACCGTCGCCGAGGCGGACTGACCGGAGACGTCGGTGCAGACGATCGTCACGGTGGTCGGGATCCCGATGCCCGACGAGTCGAAGGTGAGGGTTCCGCCGCGCTCGACCGTCGCAGGGTAGATCGAGCCGGCCGACGATCTGCACTGATAAGGGGCCACGCCGCCGCCGATGGCGAAGACCTGCTTGCCGCCCGCCGTGACGGACGCGCTCGTCGGCTGGAAGGCCATTGTCGAGACGGCGACCACCACCGAGCCGCTGGCGAGGCTGCCCTTGGCGTCGACGACGTTGAAGACGTGCGTGCCGGCGGCCTTTCCGCTGATCGTGTAGCGGATCGACACCGGGTACGTGCCTTGGTCGACGAGGACCGCGGTGCCGATGGCGCTCGTCGCGTCCTGAAGACGGTAGGGTGCCGACGGCGGCGTGAACGGCTCGCCGCCGGTCACCAGGAACTCGAGGGTCGTGCCCGGCTTGGGATCCGACACGTCGATCTGGTCGGGCAGAACCTGGAGGTCGCCGGAGACGAATCCGACATCGGCGATCTGGAGGAACACGACGCCGCCGAGGTCGAGGTTCAGGTTGCTCGTGAACGCCTGGATCGCGAGGCGACCCGGCGTCGCGCCGGACTGCACGGTGACGACTGCAATGCCCGCACCGTCGGTGATGGCCTCGGCGGCCGGTAGGTTGTCGTTCACCTTGACCGGCACGCCGTCGACGAACGTGACGTCCGCGATCGAGGCGTGGAAGGTGACGCCGATGCCCGCGAGCGGACGGCCCGTCGGGTCGATGACCTGGGCGGTGATCCGCACCTGGTCCGACTGGTTGGCGTCGATGCTGCGTCGATCGATCCCGACCAGCATGGTCCCGGCGGCACTCGAACTACCCACCGGCTTGAGCACGAACTGCGGCGTGCGCTCCCCGCCGCCACCGCCCGTGCCACCGCCGCAACCCGCCGCCAACAGGGCGAGCGCCAGCACGCCTCGCACCGATCGACCCAGTGAACGAACGTCCATCACATGCACCTCGCCCCGACGGGTGTTCTCACTGCACCATCGTCAACTGGTAGCCGATCTCGTTGGACTGGTAGCTCGTGCCGTCGTCGGCTTGGCCGCGCGCCACCAGGTAGACGTTCATCAGGTAGGGCGTCGCGGGAAGACGGCTCGCGTTCGCGTTCAGGTAGACCACGAGGTTGCGCGGCACGATCTGCCCGACGAGTTGCGAGAAGAGCAGGTTCGCCTGGCCGCTCGGCGTCTCCTGCTGGGAGAGCGCGGGCAGGATGGTCTGGCCAAAGGTGACCGAGGTGGGTGGAATGCCGATGGTCGCCCCGGGAATCTCGTAGGTGATCGAGATTTCCTGGACGTTGATCGACTGGGTATCGAGATTGTTCTGCAGTCCGATGAAGCCGCCGCAGGGATTCGCGATGGGCTGCAGGCGATTGGGGAAGTCGATCACCAGGCCGAGCGAAAGCGTGTAGGACGCATCGACGATGTTGTCGCTCGCCGTCGGCACCGTGCAGGTGAGCGCACCCTGGGTGATCTGTTCCTGGCCGCGGAATATCCCGGTCGCCCGGAAGACGATACCCTGGTCGTTGTTGGAACTGCCGCCGCCGCAGCCGGCGAGAATGGCCGCCACCAGGAGCAGTCCCACGCCCCACGGCCCCGATCGGTCGAATCGCCTCATCTTCTCCATCTCCCCACCCCTCCTCACGAAATCCCCTTCTGCGCCGTGCCGCGGGGATCCGTCAACCGTCGTTCACACCCATGTGACTCGCAAGCATCGGCGCCAGGTCGTCGGTGGCCAGGTTCTCGAAGCGGGTCCGCCCGAGTTCCTCGAGACAGACGAACTTGACCCGACCGGCCGTGCGCTTCTTGTCGGCTTCCATGGCCCGGGCGAGCGCCCGCGGGGAAAGACCTCCCGGGATCCGCGTCGGCAGCCCAAAGCGCCCCAGCAGGGCCAGCAGCCGCCCCCCCGGCTCCGGCGCGAGGCCGCACCGCGTCGTCGAGACGCCCGTCGCAAAGGCCATTCCGATCGAGACTGCCTCGCCGTGCAACAGGCCCTCGTAACCCTGGAGCATCTCGACGGCATGTCCGAGCGTATGGCCGAAGTTCAGGATCGCCCGAAGGTCTCCCTCGTTCTCGTCGACCGACACCACCCGGGCCTTCAGGCCCGCGCACTCGTGGACGATGCGCAGCAGCAACTCCTCGTCGCGCGCGAGCACACGATCGGACTCCCTTTCGAGCAGTTCGAAGAGCCCCGACGAGAGGATCGCGCCGGTCTTCACCACCTCGGCGAGGCCGGCGCGATACTCGCGCTCCGGCAGCGACAGGAGCGTCCGGACGTCGGCGAGCACGAAGCGCGGCTGGTGGAAGGCCCCGACGAGGTTCTTGCCGCCCGGGAGGTCGATCGCCGTCTTGCCACCGATCGCCGCGTCGATCTGCGCGACGAGGGTCGTCGGAACCTGCGCGAAGGCGACGCCGCGCAACCAGGTGGCGGCGGCGAAGCCGGTGACGTCGCCCACCACGCCGCCGCCGAGCGCCAGCAGCGCACCACCGCGCTCGATGCGCGCCTCGGCGAGGCGATCCCAGATCCGGCCCAGCGTCTCCAGGTTCTTGTGCCGCTCGCCGTCGGGGATGGCGATCGTGGTCGCGCGCACGCCCGCGGCTTCGAGGGAAGCGCGGACCCGCTCGCCGTAAAGCGCATCGACCGTCGGGTTCGTCAGAAGCGCCACGGCGGCGGATCCGGCGACCGCGCGTGCGAGTTCCCCGGTCGCATCGAGGTTCCCGAGCCCGACGTGTACCTCGTAGGAGCGCGGCCCGAGTTCGACCGCGATCGGTTCCGGCGCGGTCACCGTGCGCCTCCCGCGGGCGCGTGCGGCGAAGTGGTCGCGGGCGCCGCCGTCGAGCGGGCCTCGCCACCGCGCAGCGTGTGCTCGAGAGCCGCGATGACCTGATCGGCCACCTGCTCGACCGAGCGACGGCTCGTGTCGACCCGCAGGGGCACGCGGGCGTAAGCGTGCGAGCGCCGCTCGAGCAGTTCGCGGATGCGCTCGACGAGAGTCCCCCCGCCCTGCAGCAACGGCCGGTCCGCCGCCGTCGCGCGCACGCGGCGCGCGATCGACCGCGGGTCGGCGACCAGGCAGACGAGCAGCGCGTCGCGCGAGAGCACCTCGAAGTTGCGATCGTCGAGCAGCGCGCCGCCACCCGTCGAAACCACGGTGTCGCGCAGCGCGCAGGCACGCGCCACCGCCTCGCGCTCGAGTTCCCGGAACCGGTCTTCGCCCTCGTCCGCGAAGATCCGTCGCACGGCCTTGCCCGCCAAGACTTCGACGAGCGCATCGGTGTCGGCGAAGGGCCTCCCGAGTCGCTGCGCGACCCGCTGCCCCACGGCCGTCTTGCCCGTTCCCATGAAGCCGGTGAGGACGATGCGCATCTAGCTCAGGCCTCGCGGACCTGTGCGAGGTAGCCATCGGAATTGCGAAGGATCTCGCGCAGACCGTCGCCGCCGAACTTCTCGAGTGCGAAGCCGGCGAGTTCGAAGGCGACCACCGCCTCGGCGATGACCGCGGCGGCCGGGATCGCCATCACGTCCGAACGCTCGATGACGCCCCGGGTCTCCTCCTTGGTAGCGAGGTCGACCGATGCGAGCGGCTTCATCAGCGTCGAGAGCGGCTTGAAGGCGACCCGCACGACGAGCGGAGCGCCGTTGCTCATGCCGCCCTCGGTGCCGCCCGCGTGGTTCGTCGCGCGGCGGAACTCCCGGCCGGTCGCATCCCAGCCGATCTCGTCCTGGGCGCGCGAACCGCGGCGGCGCGCCGCCTCGAAGCCGAGTCCGATCTCGACGCCCTTGGCGGACTGCAGGGAGAGCAGGGCCCCGCCGAGCCGGCCGTCGAGCTTGCGGTCCCAGTGGACGTGGCTGCCGAGTCCGGGCGGCAATCCGGTCGCGACGACCTCGACGACGCCGCCCAGCGTGTCGCCCGCCTTTTTGCACTCGTCGACCAGCGCGATGATCTCGCGCTCCGCCTGCGGGTCGGCTAGGCGTACCTCGCTCTTCTCCGCGGCGGCGAAGATCTCGTCGGGCGAGAGGCCTTCGTGGCGTGCCCGGATGCCACCGACCTCGCTCACCCAGGCGCGCACCTCGATGCCGAGCGGGCGCAGGAGGCACTTGGCGAGCGAGCCGACGGCAACGCGCATCGTCGTCTCGCGCGCACTCGCGCGCTCCAGGATGTCGCGGACGTCGCGGCGGTCGTACTTGAGCACGCCGGCCAGGTCGGCGTGTCCCGGTCGTGGTCGCGTGACCGTGTATTTCGGGTCGCGATCCTCGGCGAGCGGCGACATCTTGCCCGTCCAGTTGCGCCAGTCCCGGTTCTCGACGAGCAGCGTGATCGGCGACCCCAGGCTCTCGCCGAAGCGGATGCCCGAGCGGAACTGCACCTGGTCGCGCTCGATCTTCATGCGGCCGCCGCGGCCGTAGCCCTGCTGGCGGCGGGCGAGATCCCGGTCGATGTCCTCCGGCTTCACCGCAACGCCGGCGGGGAAACCCTCGACGATCGCCGTGAGGGCGGGACCATGGGACTCACCGGCAGTGAAGAAACGCAGCATATTCGGATTCCTAGCCGACGAAGAACGGATGCTCTACCAGCGCGGCGCTGCCGGACTCGACGGCGACCCGTAGGCCGCCGCTTCCGGATCGGCCCCCTCGGGATAGGCGGAGGCGCCGCGGTTGCGCCACAAATCTTCGGCGCTCGGGAGCCCACCCGGGGTGGCCGGGCGCCACACCACGCGCGGCGTGATGAACACCAGCAGTTCCTGGCGGTTATCGAAGTCGCGCGTCGTCTTGAAGAGCCAGCCGAGGACCGGGATCTTCGAGAGCCATGGCATGCCGGTCATCGCGTTGGCGGCACGCTGGCGATAGACGCCGCCGATCACCACCGTCTCGCCTTCGCGCACGAGCACCCGGGACGTCGCCTGGCGGCTGATCTCGTTGGGGATCTCGTCGGTCTTCTGCTCGCTCGGCACGCTCGACTTCACGAACAGGTCCATCAGGACGTAACCGTCCGACGACACCTGGGGCTTCACCTTCAGGATAATGCCGGTGTCGATCGCCTGCGTCGCGACGCCGTTGCCCCCGGCGTTGCCGCCCTGGCCGGTATTGATCGAGGTGCCCGAGGGCGGAAGTCGCACGTAGATGATCTCGAGGCTCTCGATGGACGCCTCGGAGTTGTTGAGCGTGATGACCTTGGGGCGCGAGATGACCTTGCCCTTGCCCGCCTGCTCGAGGGCCGTGATCTGGGCGTCGATCGCCTCGGCGCCGGAGAGCGATCCGAGCAGCAGGTTGAGCGTGCTGCCCGACCCCGGCTTCACCGCACCCGCCGGGAAGTCGACCATGATCGGCACCCGGTCGCCGTTGGCGTCGACGTTGGTGTTCGGCCCGGCACCACCGATCCCGATGCGGCCCGGGAAGTTCCGCCCGGTCGGGTTCCCGGTGCCGGGTCCGGCCTTGTAGGCGGCGCCCCAGCGGATGCCGAGGTCGAGTTCGGTGCTCGTGTCGGCCTCGAAGATGAGCCCCTGGATCGCCACCTGGGGCGTCTGGACGTCGAGGCGCGCCGCGAGCTCACGGGCGTTGGCGATGCCCTCGGAGACGTCGCGCACGATCAGGGTGTTGGTCGGCTCGTTCACCTGCACGCTGCCGCGATTCGAGAGCAGGCCGCGGATCTGTCCGGCGGCCGCCTCCGCCTGAATCGTGGTGTCGCCCTGGATCTGCTGGGCGGCGATCGAGCCGGCGGCCGAGCCGGTCGTCGTACCCTTCAGGATCGGCGCGAGGTCGGTCGCCTTCACGTAGTTGACCCGGATGTACTCGGTGCGCAGCGGCTCGAGTTCCCTTCCCGCGATCTGTGCGGCGAGGCGCGAACGGCGCTCCTCCTCGATCCGCTTCGAGGTCGATACGGTGATCACGTCCTCGTACTCGACCTTCTCGAGGCCGGTGGAGCGCAGCAGGATGTCGAGCGCCTGGTCCCACGGCACCTCGTGGAGGATGATCGTGACGCGGCCCCCGACGTCGTCGGTCGCGACGATGTTCTTCTGCGAGACGTCGGCGATCACGCGGAGCACGTTCAGGATGTCGGCGTCCTTGAACTCGAGGGAGACGCGCCGGCCGGCATAGCGGTGCGACGGCGTGCGCGAGCCCGCGGCAGCCGTCGCGGGGCGCGGTTGCTCGATCCGCTCCCGCCGTACCCCCCGCTCAGGCTCGATCGGCTCGGGCCGCGGTGGAACCCGCGGCGGGGGCGGCGGCACGTAGGCCAGGGGCGGCGGAGCCGGGGCGGTGGCGACGGCAGGGCCGGTTTCCGAAGCGAGCACGGCCGCCGCATGCGCGCTCGCACCGGCCGGCGGCGTGGCCGCGGTCCAGAGAACGTCCTGGATGCCTCCGGACGGCTTCGGCCCGACGGCGAATACCACGGCACTCCCCTCGGGCCGGGCCTGGCAGGTTCCCGCGGCGCCGAGTTCGAGCACCAGTCGCACGTGGTCCGCATAGCCCGCGACCGAGAGGCGCGGGACCTGCGCGTCGCGCGTGGCGATGACCTCCTTGGCGGATAGGACAGCCGGCCCGTCGACGTCGACCACGCAACGACTCGGCTTCTCGAGCTGGAAGGTGCGGATCTTCTCCGGGGGGCGCGAGAATTGGGCGACGAGCCGCGTCCCGAGAGTGTCCGAGAGTCCCCGGACCTCGACCAGCCGCAGGGTTGGCTCGGGCTCGACTTCCGGCACCGGCTCCGCGGGGTTGCCGGGAGCGGGCTGCCGCGCGGCACAGGCCGCGAACAGAAACAGCGCCGACGCGACGGCGATGGTCGTGGAGTGTCTCATCCGCGCGGCCTCGGCTTCGAAGGCTCGTCGGACGGCATCTGGAGGACGTATTCCTTTCGATGTCTCTCACCCACGATATCGGTCTCCCACTCCACCACGGTGACCTGTCTGCCGCGGATCGAAACCACCATCCCGCCGTTCGGACCGACCGGGGTTCCCTGGCGGAGAACGTAGCCGTTTCCCTGGTCGTCCTCGACGATGGCCGATGGCTGGCCGTCGTCCATCACGCCGACCAGTTTCAACTGCCCGACCTGGTATTGCTGGAGCGGGGAGCCGGCGACCGCCTTGGCCTGCTCCTGGGCGAGCGCGAACGGGCGGAAGGGATCGCGCCGACCGGCCGCGTCGTAGGCGGGGATGCGCTCGCCCGGATGGGGGATGAGCGGCGTCGGCTTGGCGGCCGGCGGTTCCTGCGCGAAGGCAGGCAGGCCGCCGAGGGCGATCGCCCCGACGAGAGCGGAGACACCGAAGACCCGCGCCCTCACTTGGCCTCCCCCTTGGCATCGGGCGGGGCTTCGGGCTTCGGATCCCCCTTGATCTTCTTCTCCTTGATGAGGCGCTGGCGCTCGTCGTCGGAGAGGAACCGGAAGGTCGTTATCTGGAGCGCGGCCTGCAGGACGATCGCGTCGTCCACCACCTTGGGCTCGCGGATCGAGATGTCGGAGACGTTCACGATGCGGTCGAGGCGTCCGACGTCATAGATGAATCCGGTGATCTGGTGGAAACTGCCGCGGACGACCATATCGACCGGAACCTCGGCATAGAAGTCCTGGTAGGTCTCCGGCTTCTGACGGAAGGCGAGAATGTCGAGCCCGGAGTCCCGGGCGAGGTTGGAGATCGAGCTGAGGAGGTCGGGGATCTCCTTCTGGTCGGGGAGTCGGGTGACGGCGAGCCGCAACTGGGTGTCGAGGTCCTCGACCTGGCGCTTGCGCTCCCCGAGGCGCGCGGTCTCGGAAATCTTGCGTTTGCGTTCCTCGAGCAATTCGTCGACCAGATAGCTTTGTCCCGACGCGCGCAGGATGCGGGGGTTCAGGACGAGAAACCAGTAGGCGATCGCGAGGAGCAGCGGGATCCCGATCGCCAGCGCCAGGCGCTGTCGCTGGTCGAGTTCGTCGAAGAACTCCCAGATGCGATTCACGGGGCGCCTCCCGGAGGCGGCGCGGCGATCGCGCGGGCGGTCGCCGCATCGCGACCCTCGGTCACGCCGGCGGCCGTGCGCGCGGTCGATAGAGGCACCGTGATCGCGGCAGCGGCGGCGGACGGTACCGCCGCCGGGTCGACCGGTGCCACCCGCTGCGGCAGCGCGGGGGCACCCGGCACGCCTTGTGGTGCAGCCCTGCCGGGTGCCCGTTTTCCGCCGGAAGCATCGGCCTGGGCCGACTGTCCGGCATAGTTCACGCGAGCGCTGATCGTGAACTGCTTGAGCTTCGCCTGTCCCTCCTCGACCTGCTTGGCCTCGACGAGATCGACATTGGAGAAGTACTCCGAGGCCGCGAGCCGCCGCATGAACTCCGCGATGGTCTGGTTGTCGAGTCCCTTGCCGACGAGTGAGGCGCTGCCGCCGGTCTCCTTTATCTCGATCAGCCAGAGGCGCTCGGGGGTCGCGGCGCTCAGGTCCAGCAGCGCTTGCGCCGGACCGCGGCGCTGACGCTCGAGGGTGCCGATCGTCGCGAGCTTCACCTGGAGGTTCGCGCGGCGCTTCTCGAGTTGTTTCGCCTCCTGGTGGCGCCGGGTGAGTTCGGACAGCTGCGACTGGTAGTTCTCCACCTCGTCGTCCATCTGGTTGGCCATGCGACGGGTGTAGGACTCGGCGGCGAGCAGGAGGGTTGCGAAGGCGAGCAGGGCGATCGCGATGTAGTTGCGATAGCGCAACCAGGCCGCCTGACGGCGCGCCATCTCGCGCGGCATCAGGTTGATGTGGATCACGCGTCCCCCGGCCGGCGGGTGGCCAGCCCCATCGCCACCGCGAAGAGCGGTGCTACGGCGGCGAGGGCGGTGGCATCGACATTCGAGTGGAGCCGGACTCGCCGGAAGGGATCGAGGATTTCGACCGGCACCTCGACGTTCTCGCCGAGCCGCTCGACGACCCCGGGGATCAGGGCTCCGCCCCCGCCCACGTAGACGGCGCGCATCGGGGCGTCGCTGCCGCCGGTGCGCGACAGGAAACTCACGAAGTCGCCGATCGCATCGGCGAGTTGCTTCGATGCGTCGTCGGCGATCGCACGGACCCGGTCCTCGCTCTCGGCGCCGGAGAGCATCCGGCGGGCCTCGACCGCGGTCAGACCACCGAGGCGCACCAGCGCGTCGGTCACCATGTTTCCGCCGGCCGGCACGTCACCCGTGGTTGCGGAGAGACCGCCCTTGACGATGTTGACGGTCGAGTAGCGGGCGCCGATGTCGACCAGGCCGACGACGTCCTCGGCACCCGGCTGGTAGTTCATCTCGTAGACGTTCTCGAGCGCGAAGCTGTCCACGTCGACGATCTTGAGTTCGAGATCGGCATCGGCGATCGCGCTCGTGAAGCCCGCGAGGATGTCCTTACGGACGGCGACGAGCAGCGCCTCGATCTCGGCTCCCTCGGCCCGGACCACCTGGAAGTCCAGGTTGACGTTCTCCATGTTCTCCGGGATGAAATTCGCCGCCTCGATCGTGACCAGGGCGTCGATGTCGTCGTCGGGTCCCGGCCGAAAGCTGACCTTCTTCACGATGACCGCCGGGCCGGGCACCGCGGTAATCGTCGAGCGGGTCGTCATCTTGCTGCGCTTGCGCAGGTCGATGATCGCACGGGCGACCCCGGTGGGGTCCGCCAGGGTGTTGTTGACCAGGCCGCCCTCGGGCATGGGGATCGTGCCCACGCTCAGGACCTCGATGTCGGAGCCCGACCCGCGGACCTCGACGGCCTTGATGGCGTTCGAACCGATGTCGAGGGCAAGGAAGGAGTTGCCGCCTAGGGAATGAAGGCGCTGCCACAGTGCCGCGAAGGGACGCAGCAATCCGGTCGAGCCCGGTCCGACCTCCATCCTGAAAACCCCTCCACGAGCACGGTCGTCCGCACCCCTCCGGACGCCCATCCGCGCATCCGCGACCGCTCCACCACCCGGCGAAGCGCTAGCACGGTCGCGCTCTCCCCTGCAAACCTGAATCCACCCCGACTCGACGTCGCGCGCGCGCAAACGCTAGTCTTTGCAAGCCATGCATGCGCCCTCCAGCGAACCCCGTCCGGTGGCGGATCCGACCGCAGCACAGCGCCGCGTCGACGTGGCGCTGGTCGAAGCCGGTCGAGCCCCGGCGCGCCTCACCTACGCGGTGCCCGAGGCCTTCGGCGCAGACGCCGTCCCCGGGGCGCTCGCGGTGGTGCCGCTCGGAACGCGTCGCGTCACGGGCATCGTGCTGGGGGAGTCCACCGCGGAGCCGCCCCGAGGACTGCGCGCGATCGAGAGCATCGTACCCGGACTCGCCGTGCCCCCTCCCCTGCTCGAGCTCGCCGCCTGGGCGGCGCGCTATTACGGCGCGTCCTTCCCCAGCCTGCTGCGCGCCGTGCTGCCACCCTCGGTACGCGGCGGGCGGCGACGGCAGGTGTGCCCCCGGCCCGCCCCGGAGGCCGGGCGGGAAGAGGCGGAGAACCCGCCGCCCCCCGCCGCGCATACGCTCGAAGCGCGCATCCTCGAACGCCTGCCCCCCACGGGGATCGACGCCGACGCCCTGCGCCAGGAGTTCGGCGGCGGCGCGGCGGCGGCCGTCCGCCGACTCGCGGCACGCGGGTTGGTGACGGTCGGTGACATCGACGTCGAACGGCGCGCGGTCGCAGCGGCCTTCGCCCCGGCTGAGGGCGGCGGCGAACCGGCCGCGCGTGCACCCGCGCAGCGCCGGGTTTTCGACTACGTCGTCGCACGGAGCCCTCACCCGGTGAGCGCGGCGGAGCTCGAGGCACGCATCCCCGGCGGACGCCGCGTCGCCGAATCGCTCGCCCGACGCGGGCTGCTGCGGCGCGTCGAGTCTTCGCCCGGGGAGGCGGTCCACCACGACACCCCGATCGGAGCCCCCGGGTCGGCCGAGTCCGAGGTGGCTCCGGCCGGCGACGGGTCGCGTGTCGCGCTTCACCCCGGGCAAGCGGCGGCCCTCGAAGCGATCGACTCGGCGCACGGCGGATTCGCGCCGCTGCTGCTCTTCGGCGTCACCGGCAGCGGCAAGACCGAGGTCTACCTGCGGGCAGCCGAACGCACGCTCGCACGCGGCGGCGCCGCACTGCTCCTCGTCCCCGAGATCGGGCTCACCCACCAACTCGTCGTGCAGGCCACGCGGCGCTTCGGCGACGCGGTCGCCGTACTGCACAGCGGCCTCTCCGACGGCGAGCGGGCGGCCGCCTGGCGCGACCTCGCGAGCGGCCGGCGACGCGTCGCGATCGGCGCACGCTCGGCGGTCTTCGCACCCCTCGCGCGGCTCGGCCTGGTGGTCGTCGACGAGGAGCACGACGCCGCCTACAAGCAGGAGGAGTCGCCGCGCTATCAGGCCCGCGACGTCGCGGTGATGCGCGCGAAGCTCGAGGGCTGTCCCATCGTGCTCGCCTCGGCGACGCCTTCGCTCGAGAGTTGGCAGGCCGCGCGGGACGGCCGCTACCGGCTGCTCGAACTCGCGCAGCGTGCGAACCTCGCCGCCCTGCCGACCGTCGAACTGGTGGACCTGCGCGTCGAGCCATTTCGCCCCGCCGACGGTGCCGCGGGTGCGCCGACCACGCCCCGCGGCACCGCCGCCAACCCGCCGCGCCGCGCGCCCCTCGTGCTCTCGGCCAGCCTCGAGCGCGCCCTCGTCGAGACCTACCGCGCGGGCGAGCAGTCGGTGCTCTTCCTGAATCGCCGCGGGTTCGACCGATTCGTGCAGTGTGAAGCCTGCGGCGAGGTCGAGGCCTGCCCGGACTGCAGCGTGAGCCTGACGGTGCACCGCTCGCACCGGGCCGCGGTCTGCCACCACTGCGGCCATGCGCGCCCACCGGCCGCGACCTGCCGCAAGTGCGGCGCGCAACTCGCCGCGCGCAGCTTCGGCACCGAGCAGGTCGAGGCCGCAGCGCACACCCTTCTGCCCGCCGCCCGCATCGCCCGGCTCGACCGCGATACCGCCGTCGACGCGGGCTTCGTGCGGCGCACGCTCGCGGCGTGGCGCGACGGTGCCCTCGACGTCCTGGTCGGAACGCAGATGGTCGCCAAGGGACACGACGCCCCCGGGGTCACCCTGATCGGGGTCATCCTCGCCGACGCTTCGCTCAACTTTCCCGACTTCCGCGCCGCGGAGCGCACCTTCCAGCTGATCGCCCAGGTCGCCGGACGGGCCGGGCGCGGCGACAAGCCGGGGCGGGTCATCGTGCAGACGCGCCAGCCCGAGCATCCGAGTCTCGTCGCCGCTCGCCGGCACGACTTCGCCGCCTTCGCCGCAGGCGAATTGCGCGCGCGAAGGGAGCTCGGCTACCCGCCCTTCGGGCGCCTCCTGCGGGTGGTCCTCGAGGGCGAAGAGGCGGTCGTCGAGGCCCGCATGGCCCGGCTCGGCGAGCAGCTGCGACGGGTGGTGTCGGGATGCGTCGCAGATCCCGACGAACTCCGCGTGCTCGGCCCGGCGCCGGCGCCGATCGAGCGGCTGCGCGGCCGCCACCGCCACCAGCTCCTCGTCAAGGGACGCGACAGTCGGAGCATCGCCCGGTTGCTCGCCGCCGCGCGGCCGGTGTTCGAGTCCGCGGCGGCCCGGGACGGGGGCAGCGAGGTGCGAGTGCTCGTTGATGTCGATCCGACCAGCATGTTATGAAACTGGATCGCGGTGGCGTCGCGAACCGCGTCGCGCCGCAGGCGAACCCATGGCTATCCGACGCATCCTCACCCATCCCGACGAGTCGTTGCGCAACCCGGCGAAGGCGGTCGCGAACATCGACGGCAAGACGGTCGCGTGGATCGAAGACATGGTGCAGACCATGTACGCGGCACCGGGATGCGGCCTCGCCGCCCCGCAGATCGGCCTCTCCGAGCGCATCGTCGTCCTCGACATCGGCGACGAGGAGGAGGACGGCGTCGAGCGGGGCAAACACCTGGTGAAGCTCGTCAACCCCGAGATCACCGAGGCCGAGGGCGAGTCGATCTTCGAGGAGGGCTGTCTCTCGGTCGTCGATTTCCGATCCGAGGTGAAGCGCGCCGCCCGGGTCCTCGTGAAGGGATGGGACACCGAGCAGAAGGAGGTCTCGATCGAGGCCGACGGACTGCTCGCCGTGGTCCTCCAGCACGAGATCGACCACCTCGAGGGAACGCTGTTCATCGACCGCCTGAGCCGCCTCAAGCGCGACATGTACTCGCGCCGCCTGAAGAAGTCCCTGCGCGACGGCCGCCCCGGCGCGACGGGCCGCGCGGCCGGGTATTGACCCCGACATCGCTGGCACCGCTGCCGCCGCCGCCGCTGCGCATCGTCTTCCTGGGGACGCCCGGGTTCGCGGCGACCATCCTGCGCGGCCTGCTCGAAGGCCCCGATCGGGTCGTCGGCGTGTTCGCCCGCCCCGACGCGGCGCGCGGGCGCGGCCTGGAGATGGTCGCACCACCGGTCAAGCGCCTGGCACTGGACCACGGCATCCCGGTCGAGCAGCCGACGCGCTGGAAGGACGGCACAGCGGTGGCCGCGCTGCGCGCCCTGACACCCGATCTCGCGGTGGTCGCAGCCTACGGACGCATCCTGCCCCAGCAGGCGCTCGACGTGCCGCGCTTCGGCTGCGTCAACGTGCACGCCTCGCTGCTGCCGCGCTGGCGAGGCGCCGATCCGATCACCCGCGCGATCCTCGAAGGCGACCGCGAAAGCGGCGTCACGATCATGCGGATGGTTCTCGAAATGGACGCGGGCGACTCGCTCTGGCAGGCGGCGACGCCAATCGGCCCCGAAGACACCGGAGAATCACTCGAGGATCGGCTTGCCGGGCTTGGCGCAGCTGCACTCGCCGACGCCCTCGCGGCCTGGCGCGCGGGCCGCCTGAGCGCGACCGCGCAGGATCCCGCGGCCGTGACCCATGCCGGCATGATCCGCAAGGGCGACGGTCGCATCGACTGGCGTCGCCCCGCACCCGAGATCGAGCGCGCGACGCGGGCCTTCGCCCCGTGGCCGGGCGCCTTCACCGCGCGCGGCGGCGACGCGCTCAAGGTGTGGCGGGCGGAGGTCGCCGACCGGGACGTGGCCGGCGCGGCTGCGGTCGCCGACCCGCCTCCGGGCACCGTGGTCGCGCTCGACGCGCACGGTCCCGCGGTCGCAACCGGCGCGGGGCTCCTGCGCCTGCTCGAAGTCCAGGCGGCTGGCAAGCGGCGCATGCCCGCTTCGGAGTTCGCCCGCGGCGCGCGCCTCGCCGTCGGCGAGCGCCTCGGCGATTGAGCTCGAAGTGATGCCCGCAACCGATGCGCGCAGCCGCGCGGCCGCGGTCCTCGAGCGCGTCGAGCGCGGGGCCTTCTGCGACGTGCTCGTCGGCGAAACGCTTGCGCGCGGCGACATGGATCCGCGCGAGGCGGCGCTGTTCGTGCGCCTCGCCTACGGGACGACGGCCTGGCAGGCCCGGCTCGACTGGACGCTCGCGGGCCTGGCGCGCCGGCCGCTCGACCGGCTCGACCCCGCGGTCCGAACGGCGCTTCGGCTCGGGCTCTTCCAGTTGCTTCGGCTCGACCGCGTACCGGCCCACGCCGCGGTGAACGCGAGCGTCGAACTCGCCAAGACCGCTGCGGGCGCGGGTGCCGCATCCTTTGTGAACGCCGTGCTGCGCGCGGCGATCCGCGAGGGCGAGCGGCCGCCGCCGCCGGAGGCCGAAGGCGTCGCGCGCGCTCTCGCGATCCGCTGGTCGCACCCGCCGTGGCTGGTCGAGCGCTGGCTCGCGGAGCGGGGCCGCGAGGGCACCGAGCGGCTGCTCGAGGCCGACGACGGACAGGCGCCGACCGTGCTGCGCGTCGACCTGCGCAGACGCACGCGGGGTTCGGTCGTGGACGAACTCGCCACGGCGGGGGTCGCCGCCGTAGCGACAACGCGCGCGCGCGCCGGCGTCGCGATCGTCGGCGCTCCGCGCGGGGCTCTCGCCCTCGCCGCGACCGCCCCGCAAGGTGAGGCGTCGCAACTGGTCGCCGACCTGGTCGGCGCGCGGGCCGGCGAGCGCATCGCCGACCTGTGCGCCGCGCCCGGCGGCAAGAGCGGCGCGCTCGCGGAGGCGATGGAACTCGGCGGGGTCGCTCGCGGCGGTTTCGTCGTCGCCGCCGATCGCTCGCGCACCGGCCTGCGCCGCGTCGCCCGGCTGGCGCGCGGCGACGATGCCCTGCCCGACGGGGCGAGACATATCGCGCCCCTGGTCGCCGACGTTCTCGCGCCACCGTTCGCCGAAGCCTCGTTCGACGGCGTCCTCCTCGACGCGCCGTGTTCGGGTCTCGGGACGCTGCGCTCCCACCCCGAGATCCGCTGGCGTCGCACCGCCGCGGACGTCTCCCGCCTCGCCGCCGTGCAGCGCGCCATGATCGGCGCGGCGGCAAAGCTCGTGCGCCCCGGGGGCCGCCTCGTCTATGCGACCTGCACGCTGCTGCGGGAGGAAAACGAGGACGTCGTCGAATCGCTTCTCGCGCAGCAGCCGCATTGGCAGCGCGAGCACGCCGGCACCTTCCTGCCGCCGGAGGCCCGCGACCTGGTCGGTCACGACGGCGCACTGCGCACCTCGCCCGACGTCGACGGACTCGACGGGTTTTTCGCCGTCCGCCTGCGCCGCGACGACGGCCCGGGCCGCTGATCGGGGCGGCGGGCGGCACCCCGGCGGTTGCGGCCGATCCCCCCTGTGCTAGGTGCGGCGGATCCGGGACCGAGGGTCGCTACGGCGGTCGCGAGGCCCCTGTCGATCTTCATCGGGGTGTAGCTCAGACTGGTAGAGCACTGCGTTCGGGACGCAGGGGCCGCAGGTTCAAATCCTGTCACCCCGACTTTCGCCGGAGCCTTCCGCCGGCCCGATCCGCCAGTGGGATCGGGCGGGCACGGCAGGGAGCGACGATGACTCCACGGCCCCCCGGTCCGGGCGACCGACCCCTCGACGGCATCCGCGTCGTCGATCTCTCGCGCGTCCTGGCGGGGCCGTTCTGCACGCTCATCCTCGCGCAGCTCGGCGCGCGCGTGATCAAGGTCGAGTCGCCGGGCGGCGGCGACGACGGCCGCGCGATCGGCCCCCACCTGAACGGGAAATCGCTCTACTTCTCGTCGGTGAACTGGGACAAGCAGAGCATCGCGCTCGACCTCAAGTCGGAGGCCGATCGCGGCGTCTTCCACGAGCTCCTCGCCGACGCCGACGTGCTCGTCGAGAACTTCCGGCCCGGGACGATGGATCGCCTGGGACTCGGCTGGGAGACGCTGCGCGCCCGTTTCCCGCGGCTCGTCTATGGGGCGCTCTCCGGATTCGGCCAGACCGGCCCGCTGTCGCACCGGCCCGCCTACGACATGGTCGTGCAGGGCATGGGTGGCGTCATGAGCGTGACCGGCCATCCCGGCGGGCCACCCACCCGGGTCGGCGTTTCCATCGGCGACCTGACGGCGGGCCTCTACCTCGCGACCGGGCTCGCCGCGGCGCTGCTCGAACGCGAGCGCACCGGCTGCGGCAGCATGATCGACGTCGCCATGCTCGACTGCCAGGTCGCCATCCTCGAAGGCGCCCTCACCGTCTACGGCGCCACCGGCGAGATCGCCGGACCGCTCGGCGACCGGCATCCCCGGATCGCGCCCTTCGGCGTGTTCGACGCGGCCGACGGGCCGCTGGTCATCGCGGCCGGCAACGACCGGCTCTTCGCCAGGCTCTGCACCGCGATCGGGCGCGAAGACCTGCCGGCGGACCCGCGCTTCGACGCCCCGGACAGGCGGCTCGCGAATGCCGACCTGCTGCGAGCCGACCTGGAGACGACCCTGCGCACGCAAGGGGTGGCGCGCTGGCTCGAGGTCCTGGAGGACGCCGGTGTCCCGTGCTCGCCGGTGAACGATGTCGCCCAAGTCGCCGCCCATCCCCAGGTCGCCGCGCGCGACATGCTCCTCGAGATCGAAGACCCGGTACTCGGCCGCCTGCGCGTCGCCGGCAGCCCGATCAAGATCGCCGGGCGCGAGCCACCCGCACGGCATCGCCCGCCCCCCGAACTCGACGGCGACCGCGCCGAAATCCTCGCGAACCTGCCTCGAGCGCGATGAGTTTGCGGGGCGATGGGCAGTGTCCTATGCCGGCGCTCGTGATCCGTCGGCCCGTCGCACGCCGCGCGATCGCGCTCGCAGGTCTCGCGCTCGCCCTGCTTGCGGGGTCCGTCGAGGCCACCGCGCCCCGCGCGCCGCGCGGCGTGCGCTCCGCCGCGGGGTCCGTCGAGGCCACCGCGCCCCGCGTACGGCGCGGCGTGCGCACCGCCGCACGATCCGCCGCGGCCGCGGCCGAGGCCGGAACCGCGGAGTCGGCGACCGGGGCGGATGGCGGGGGCGAGGGCGGTCAGGCCGCAGGGGTGCCCCCCGCCCCCGGCTCGGGCGGAGCGCCGCAGGCCATGGCAGGCCTGTCCTCGAAGATCGACGCCCTCGCCCACGGGGAGGCGCCACCGCCCTGGGCCTCCGGCCTCGGAAACGGTCTCGACCAGAGGATGGAACGGCTGCTCGAGATGCAGGAAAGGATGGCGGCGCGCATCGAGACGCCCGTCCCGCGCCTCGACGAGCCGATCATTCTGCTCAGTGTGGCGACCTGCACCGGCCTGCTCGGCTTCCTTCTGGGACGCAGTGCCCAGCGCCGCCGTGAACGCCGCGAGGGACATTTCCGACTCTGAGGCACGACTCCCGGGCCTGTGCTGCCCAAATTCGCTGCACTGCCTGATTCATGGGCAGTCCGAATGCCCAGCCCGCGAGCAAATCCGATGCTTTTCCTCGTTCCGAGACTCGGCACCGCGCTTGCTGGGTTTCGGTCTGCGGAGGGATTGCGCCATGATCGGACCGATTCGACTTCATCGGCCCCGGCCCCTGGTAGGGATCTGCCTAGGGACGTGGGCCTTCCTGATCTGGATTCTCTGGGCCGGTGCGGCGGGAGCGGCCGAAGAGGCCGCGAAGATCGACTCCGGCGACACCGCTTGGATGCTCGTGTCGACGGCCCTGGTCCTGATGATGACGGCCCCCGGCCTCGCGTTGTTCTACGGCGGCCTGGTGCGCAGCCAGAACGTGCTCGGCGTCATCATGCAGAGTTTCACCTGCATGGCCATCCTCACCCTCCAGTGGGTGCTCTTCGGGTACTCGCTCTCCTTCGGCAAGACCCACGGTGGCTGGATCGGGGGCCTCGACTTCGTCGGGCTGGCCGGGGTCGGCCAGGAACCCAACGCCGACTACGCGGCGACGATTCCGCACCTGGTCTTCATGGCCTACCAGGGGATGTTCGCGATCATCACGCCGGCGCTCATCACCGGCGCCTTCGCGGAACGGATGAAGTTCAGCGCCTTCGTCGTGTTCACCCTGCTCTGGGCGACCTTCGTCTACGACCCGATGGCACACTGGGTCTGGGGCGTGGGCGGCTGGATGCGCGAACTCGGTGCGCTCGACTTCGCCGGGGGCACGGTCGTGCACATCAGCTCCGGCGTCTCGGCACTGGCCGCCGCGATGGTCATCGGCAAGCGCCTCGGACAGGGGCACGAACCGATGCCGCCGCACAACCTGCCCTTCACGGTCGTGGGGGCCGCGCTGCTGTGGTTCGGCTGGTTCGGCTTCAACGCCGGCAGCGCACTTGCCGCCAACGGCCTCGCCGCCAACGCCTTCGTCACCACCCACGTCGCGGCCGCCGCGGCGACGGTCGGCTGGATGGGCGTCGAGTGGATCAAGCGCGGCAAGCCCACCGTGCTGGGCGCCGCCTCGGGCGCGGTCGCCGGTCTCGTCGCGATCACCCCGGGCGCCGGATTCGTCACGCCGCTCGCCGCGATCGCCATCGGCCTGCTCGGTGGGATCATCTGCTACTACGGGCTCCACCTGAAGGAGATCTTCGATGTCGACGACGCGCTCGACGTCGTGGGCGTCCACTGCGTCGGCGGGGTCTGGGGCGCCATCGCAACCGGGATCTTCGCCTCGAAGGCGGTCAATTCCGCGGGTGCTGACGGCCTGCTCCACGGCGCTCCCGGCCTGCTGCTCACGCAGATCGCGGCAGTCGTCGCCACACTGGTCTATTGCTTTGCCGGGGCCTGGGTCCTGCTCAAGATCACCGACGCCCTGGTGGGCCTCCGCGTGGAGGAAGAGGACGAGTTCGCCGGGCTGGACCTGAGCCAGCACAGCGAGCGTGCCTACGTCCTGGGCTCGTTAGCCGACTGAATCATCAGGAGGGTAGACGGGGAATTCCGGTGGGGGAGACCGGGGCCGAAGGCCCCGTCGGTTGAACCGGCCGGAGGAACTCCGTATCGAGGGAACCATGAAGAAAGTGGAAGCGATCATCAAGCCCTTCAAGCTCGACGAGGTCAAGGAAAGCCTCAGTTCGATCGGGGCCCAGGGACTCACCGTGACCGAGGTCAAGGGCTTCGGGCGGCAGAAGGGCCACACCGAACTCTACCGCGGAGCGGAATACGTCGTCGATTTCCTGCCGAAGGTAAAGCTCGAGATCATCGTCGGCGACGAGAACGTCGCCAAGGTCGTCGAGACCATCGAAAAGGCCGCGCGCACCGGCCGCATCGGCGACGGCAAGATCTTCGTCCTCCCGGTCGAAGAGGTCGTGCGCATCCGTACGGGCGAACGCGGCAGCGAAGCACTCTGACCGCGACGCCTTCAGCCTCGACGAAACAACGAAGGAAAAAAGAGCCGGGCGGCGGCGCGCGAGCAGCGCGGCGTCGATCCGGAGTCGGCGATGCGCCCGGGAAGGGGTCCCGGGGGAGTTCGCGCCGAACCGCGACCGCGAAGCGACCGGCCTCGCGCGGCTCGCGTCCCGACAACGAACCGGCAAGCACGGCATGGAAGAAATGGAGAGCGGAGAATGACGCCCAAAGAAGCGGTCAAGTTCGCGAAGGAAAACAAGGCGGTCTGCGTCGACTTCAAGTTCCTCGACTTCCTCGGGACTTGGCAGCACTTCACCATCCCGATGAGCGAGTTCGACGAGAAGATCTTCGAGGAGGGGAGCGGCTTCGACGGCAGCTCGATCCGCGGCTGGCAGCCGATCAATGCCTCGGACATGCTGGTCATGCCCGATCCGACGACGGTCGTGATGGACCCCTTCTGCGCCGCCGAGACGCTGTCGGTCATCGGCAACATCATCGACCCGATCACCAAGGAGGAGTTCACCCGCGACCCGCGCAACATCGCGAAGAAGGCGGAGGCCTACCTGAGGCAGTCGGGCGTGGGCGACGTCTGCTTCTTCGGCCCCGAGCCGGAGTTCTTCGTGTTCGATACGGTGCGCTACGACACGAACCAGTCCGAGAGCTACTACCACGTCGACTCCGACGAGGCGCGCTGGAACACCGGCAAGGTGACCAACGTCGAGGAGTCGAGCCTGAACCTGGGCTACAAGGTGCGCTACAAGGAGGGGTACTTCCCCGTCTCCCCGACCGACACGATGCAGGACCTCCGCCAGGAGATGGTCTTGCTCATGGAGAAGGTCGGCATCCGCGTCGAGAAGCAGCACCACGAGGTCGCGACGGCCGGACAGGCCGAGATCGACTTCCGCTTCCTGCCGCTCGTCAAGTGTGGCGACGCGCTCATGTGGTACAAGTACATCGTCAAGAACGTCGCGCGCCGCCACGGCAAGACAGCGACGTTCATGCCCAAGCCGATCTTCGGCGACAACGGCAGCGGCATGCACGTCCACCAGTCGATCTGGAAGGGCGACAAGCCGCTCTTCGCGGGTGACGGCTACGGCGGGATGTCGCAGCTCGCGATGCACTACATCGCCGGCATCATCCACCACGCCCCGGCGCTGGCCGCGCTGACGAACCCGACGACGAACTCCTACCGTCGCCTGGTCCCCGGCTACGAAGCCCCGGTGAACCTCGCGTACTCGTCGCGCAACCGCTCGGCTGCGGTGCGCATCCCGATGTACTCGCCCTCGCCGAAGGCCAAGCGCATCGAGGTCCGCTTCCCCGATCCGACCGCAAACGGCTACATCGCGTTTGCCGCCATGATGATGGCGGGCCTCGACGGCATCGCGCGCAAGCTCGATCCGAAGAAGCCGCTCGACAAGGACATCTACTCGCTCACGCCCGAGGAGTTGAAGGACGTCCCGTCGATGCCGGCCTCCCTCGAGGAGTCGCTCAGCAACCTGAAGAAGGACCACGAGTTCCTCCTGAAGGGCGACGTCTTCACCGAGGACGTGATCGAGACCTGGATCGACTACAAGATGTCGAACGAGGTGAGCCCGATGCGCCTGCGTCCGCATCCCTACGAGTTCGCCCTGTACTACGACGCCTGATCCCGAGTCGCGGGGGGCGGGGCGGCCGCGACGCCCCCCGCCGAGGAGTCGCGAAGGCCCGCCGGTCGAAGCACCGGCGGGCCTTCGTCGTCCCGGCGACCCAAGCCGGGCTCGCCCGAAGTCTCGATCCATGCTGTCGTCCGGGTGAGGGCCGACGACGATGGACTTCTGCAGGATCGACGCGCTCCGCCGGCACCTCATGGACCACCAGGTCTATGCCGAGGTGAGGGACGAGAGGTCGCTCCGCATGTTCATGGCCTCGCACGCGTTTGCCGTGTGGGACTTCCAGTCGGTCCTAGCCGCCCTGCGCGCCTCGCTGTCCTGCACGACGGTCCCGTGGCATCCGACGGCCGACCGCGAGGCGCGCCGCCTCGTGAACGAGATCTCGCTCGACGAGGAGTCGGGCGAGCACCCGGAAGGGGGCTTCGCCTCACACTTCGAGCTGTACCTCGACGCCATGCACCGGGCCGGCGCCGATACCGGCCCGATCGAGGTCTTCATGGGCGCACTGGCCGCGGGGCGGCCACTCGATTCCCTGCTTCGGGACGACCTGCCACCGGGTGTCGCCGCCTTCGTCGGCACGACGTTCTCGACGCTCGGGTCGGGCCGGCTGCACGAGGCCGTCGCCGCCTTCAGCCACGGCCGCGAGGACGTGATTCCGGGCATGTTCCGCCGGCTCGTCGGCCGGCTCGCGGAGAGTTCGCCGCTGCGGTGGAGCCTGTTCCGTCACTACCTCGACCTGCACATCGAGCACGACGAATCCCGGCACGGGCCGATGGCTCGAGCCCTCGTCGAACGCGTCTGTGCCGGCGACCCGGCGCGCCTCGCCGAAGCGGAGGCGGCCGCCGTGCGCTCGCTCGAGGCCCGCGTCCGCTTCTGGGACGAGATCGCCGCGGCGATCCGGGGCGGGGCCGGGGGCACATGAGCGTCGCCCGACGTCGGTGTCCGACGCCGGGTGACTCGAGAGCGTACGATGCGTCGCGCCCGCCGGCGGAGCTGGACGCGGCCTCACTCCGGCTCGGCGTCTTCCCCGACGTCGAGCGCGAACGGGTACTCGAGCGCCGTCCCGGGCTCGATCGCTTCGAGTTCTTGCAGGATGCCGTCGCCCAGGTCGTAGACCCAGGCGTGCAGCCACGGGAGATTCCTCCGCTTCCACGCCCGCTGGATGATCGAGGTCTTCATCAGGTTGTGGACCTGCGCCGTCACGTTGAGCTCGACGAGCCGGTCCTCGCGCTTCTGCGGGTCCGCGATCGCGTCGAGCTCATCGCGGTGCGCGAAGCAGATGTCCTTGATATTGCGGAGCCACTTGTTGATGAGACCCAGGTCCTTGCGGCCCATCGCCGCGTGAACGCCGCCGCAGCCGTGATGTCCGCACACGATCACGTGCTCGACCTCCAGCACGTTCACCGCGTAGGACAGCACCGAGAGCATGTTCAGGTCGGTGTGGACGACCATGTTCGCGATGTTGCGGTGGACGAAGATCTCGCCGGGGCGGGTGCCGGTGATGGCGTCGGCCGGCACCCGGCTGTCGGCACAGCCGATCCAGAGGAAGCGTGGCGACTGGGTCTGCGCGAGGCGCTCGAAGAACGCGGGGTCCCGGGCCTTCGTCTCCTCGGCCCACGCGCGATTCTTCAGGAGGAGGATATCGCTCGGCTTGGTCTGGGACACGTTCCGTCCTTCCTATCAGTGACTGGGGCCGGCCGCGATAGCCGCCCTGCGGGTGCGGTCGCGCTCGCTCAGCTCCTCGTGGAGCTCGATCCCGCGCTCACCCGCGCTGGACTCGAACTCGGCGAGCAGCTCCTCGATGTCGTCGTCGACGAAGTCGACCCGACTGCGATCGATGATGACCGTTCCTTCGGAGGGGATCGAGCGGAGCACGTCCTTGATGCGGGCTTTCTGAAGGAACGTCATGTCCTTCGAGAAGCGGACCAGCGTCGTGCTCCCCTGGGTGGTCACGGTCACCGCGTTCTCCTGCTGTCGACGCACGACGAAGAGGAGGCCGATCGCGAGCCCGACGATCGTCCCCTTGAGGAGATCCGAGCCGATGATCGCCGCGACCGTGACGGCGAACGGCACGAACTGCGAAGGCCCGGCCTGCCACATCGAACGCCAGAGCGAAACGGGCGTGAGCTTCAGACCGACGACGACCAGGACAACGGCGAGCGCGGCAAGCGGCACATGGTTCAACAGGCCGGGGAGGAGGAGCACGCCGACGAGGAGCAGCAGGCCGTGGACCATCGCGCTCATGCGCGTCTCGCCGCCCGCCTGCACGTTCGCCGAGCTGCGGACGATGACCGAGGTCACCGGCAGCCCTCCGACCATCGCCGAGACGACGTTTCCCGCGCCCTGGGCGATCAGCTCGCGGTTGGGCGGCGTGATGCGGCGGTGCGGGTCGAGCCGGTCCACGGCCTCGATCGAGAGCAGGCTCTCGATCGTCGCGACCACCCCGATCGTGAGCCCCGCGGTCCAGACCGCCGGGTCGAACAGGCGGGAGAAGTCGGGCGTGACCAGCGCCGACCTCACATCGCCGAGGTCTCGGAAGATGGGCAGGGCCACCATGTGCTCGGGCGAGAGCGCCCCCGCGGGCCAGACCGACCGGAGGACGGTCGCCGCGAGAGCTCCCGCGAGGACCGCGACGAGTTGCACGGGCACGGAGCGGAGCAATCCGCGCTGGAGCCTCGGCCACGCGAGGTAGACCCCGACGCAGATCGCGGAGATCGCGATCGCCGCAGGAGTGACCGCCGCAAGGGCCTCGTGCAAGCCGTCGAAGAACCCGTCCTCGAAGGCATCGTCGAGGAGCGCCGAGTGGTCGTAGCCCAGGGCGTGCGGGAGCTGCTTGATCACGATCAGGATCCCGATCGCCGCGAGCATCCCGCGAATGACCGCGTTGGGAAAGAAGTGGGCGATGTCTCCGAATCGCGCGAACCCGATGCAGATCTGCAATAGGCCCGCGAGCATCGACGAGAGGAGGAGGCCGCGGAAACCGAGGTGCTGGATGCTCCCGGCGACGATCACGGCGAGGCCGGCTGCCGGACCGCTGACGCTGAGTGCCGCGCGGCTGACGGAGGACACGACGAGGCCTCCGACGATTCCGGCGATCAGCCCCGAGAGCAGCGGGGCGCCGGACGCCTGAGCGATCCCGAGGCAGAGCGGCGTAGCGACGAGAAAGACGACGAGCCCGGCAGGGACGTCGCGATCGAGGTGGGCGAAGATATTGGATCGGGGCACGCGTGCAGCGTGGCCCGGGATCGAATCGGAGATGGGTGTATCCTCCTGCAAGAAGTGGCGGGGCGGCGTTTTGGCACGCACGCAAGCGCGGGCGCGAGCGTGCAGACGGCGGGACGTCTAAGCGGCGCGGCCGGGTGGGTCGTCGAAACGCCCTTGCGCGATTCGAGGCGCGAGCAGGCGTGCGCGCAGCGTCGCGAGGTCGCGCGGCGCGAGGCGCCGGGATCTCGCTTCGGTCGCAGGTCGACGCCGCGCCCGCGGCGCCGGGCTCGTCGGAGGAGGAGACTCCCAGGCCTCGAACCCGGCCGTGCCGGGCAGCGCCTCCTCCGGCAGGGCGGCATCCTCCGTCTCCAGCGGGTCCGCGACCGAGAGCGGCTCGGTGCCGAGCGTCGCACCCCTCGTGGCCTGGACCGCGAGGAGGACCGTCGCGACGAGCAGGCAGAACAACCTTCGCATCATTCCGGAAACATAATCCACGGGGCTCGGTGTCCGCAAGGTTCGTCGACGAACGGCGAAACCCGGCCGGGCCGCTTTGCGACCCGGGTCGGAGACCGATCCATGTCTCGCCGTGCATGGCCGTGATCGGTCCCGGGTGATTTGCACGTCGTCAGAAGGGAGGAACTCCTCATGGATCAGACCCGCACGAGCCTCGATCGAACCACCTCCGGCAGGCGCACCGCGCCTCCGCTCCGGCGGCGCTTCGTCCACCGCGAAGGGACGGGAGTCCGCGGCGAACGACCCATCGCGATCGCGATCGCGGTGGCGGTGCTCCTCGCGGCCTGCGGGGGCGATGGGAGCGACGCTGCACGATCCCCCGGCGACGCAAGCGTCCTGTTCGACGGCCCCGCGAGGCGGCTCCTGCCACACGAGGCCGGGCGCACCGCGAGCTTCCGAGCCGTCGCAACCACCGCCGGCGAGACGACCACCGGCACCTTCGCCACCCGGGTGCTGACCGACGACGGCACCTCGTTCGTCGTCGAGCAGCGCTCAGAGGACGGCGCGTGGACGCGGCTCCATGCGCGAGACGACGGCGAGGAGATCCGGGCGGAGGCCTTCGAGGACGCCGAGGCCGGCCTGCGGCCGCTCGCCCCGCCGGCCGTGCTCGTGCGCACACCGGTCGTCGCGGGGCAGACGATCCGCGGGGGCTTCCATCGCTCGCTCGCGGTCGTCCTGCACACCGGCGACGGCGACGTCCGTCGGGAGGTCCCCTTCGAGGGCACTTCGGAGCGCACCGCGCTCGGCTTCGACGAGGCGCCCGTCGACGGCCGGGTCTACCCGGGCGCGATCCGCTTCGGCGTCGTCGCGAACGGGCGAGCATCGGTGCCGACGCCGGTCGGGACGATCTCGCTCTCGCTCGAGGTCACGGGCGAGGAGACGCTCGCACCCGACGTCGGGCTCGTGCGCGAGGAGATAGACCTCGTGCTGCGAGCGGGCGGCGGGTCGGCCAGCGCCCACGTCGCGACCGTGCGGGTCGACGGACCATGAGGCCCTCAGCGACCGGTGCGGCCGAAGCGCTCGCGCAATTCGCCACGCCGCACCTTGCCCGCGCTGGTCTTCGGCAGCTCCTCGACGACGACGAGCGCGCGCGGCAACTTGAAACCGGCGAGGTGCGGGCGCGCAAACTCGGCGAGATCCTCCTGGGAAACCACGCCGCGCGCCACGACAGCGGCCGTCACCTGCTCGCCCCAGCGCTCGTGCGGCGTGCCGAAGACGGCGACCTCGGCGACGGCGGGATGGCGGGCCAGGATGGCCTCGACCTCCTCCGGGCTCACGTTCTCGCCGCCAGTGATGATGATCTCCTTCAGGCGTCCGGTGATGTAGAGATGGCCGTCCTCGTCGAGGCGGCCCAAGTCGCCCGTATGGAGCCAGCCCCCGCGCAGCGCCGCCGCGGTCGCCGTCGGATCCTCGAGATAGCCGCGCATGACCGTCGGCCCGCGCGCGACGATCTCGCCCGGCTCGCCGGGGGGGAGCGGCGCGTCGTCCTTGCCGGCCACGCCAAGCGCAAGGATCCCGTGCGCACGCCCGACCGTCCCGGGACGCTCGATCGCCTCGCGGCCCACCGACATCGTGAGTCCGTCGGTGCTCTCGGTCTGGCCGTAGGCCTCGAGGATCTCGGCGTTGCGGCACCGCTCCGCGAGCTCGCGCTTCACCTCCATCGGCGTGAGTGCGCTTCCGACCGTCACCTTCGCGAGCCGCTCCATGTCCTCGCGCGTCGCCGTCGCGAGCAGCGGCCCGACCATCGCGGGCACGAGCGGCAAGTCGGTCACGCCGTGCTCCCGAAGCGCGCGCGCGAGGCGCTCGCTGTCGAACGAGCCCAGCACGACGGTGCCGCCGCTCAACAGGCGGGTGAGGTAGTGCGAGACGAAGATCGGCACGTGGCACAGCGGGCTCACCACGGCGGCCACCGAGCGCGGACCGTCGCGGCGCGTGTGCACGACCGCGGCCGCCGCCCAAAGTAGGTTCGCATGGGTCAGCACGACGCCCTTGGGGCGTCCGGTCGTCCCCGAGGTGTAGGCGATCACCGCGACACTCTCGGAGCCCGCGACCGGCGTCGCCGCGCCCGCGACCAGCCGCGTCGCCGCGGGACAGCGCGGTCCGCCGCGCGCGACCACGCGGCAGGTGCCGTCGCGCTCGTCAACCTCGAAGATGGCGCTCGCAGAGGCGTGGCCGAGCAAGCCGTCGACCTCGCCCGGGGTGAGCCGCGGGTTGAGCGGCACGAGCGCCGCGCCGGCGCGCCATACACCGAATACCGCGGCGAGGTGCGGCGACGAGTTCCGCACCGCGAGCCCGATGCGATCGCCGGGACGGACGCCCGCGTCCGCAAGCGCGCGAGCGAAGCGGGTCGCCGCCGCGTCGAGCCCGGGTGCCGCGGTGTGGCGGCCCTCCTCGACGACCCGCGCCCAGCGCTCGCCGCGGAGCGCCGCGGTCGCGAGTGCGTCGCCGAGCGTGAATCCGCCGCCGCTCGCGGGGGCAACCGCCGCGCCGCGCTCGGTCGCGTCCACGCTCACGCTCGTTCCGTAGGGTCGCCGTGGAGCGACACGCTCTCCTCGCGCAGACCGCCCTCGGCGTGGCGCGCGCGCAGGACCTTCTTGTCGAACTTGCCGACGCTCGTCTTGGGCACCTCGTCGATGAACGACCAGCGCTCCGGGATCCACCAGCGCGCGACCCGCGGGCCGAGAAAGGCCGCGAGTTCCGCCGCGTCGGCACGCGCGCCTGGCTTGAGGACCACGCAGGCGAGCGGCCGCTCCTGCCAGCGCTCGTCGGGCACGCCCACGACCGCCGCCTCGACGACGTCGCCGTGTGCCATGATCTCGTTCTCCAGCTCGACCGACGAGATCCACTCGCCGCCCGACTTGATCACGTCCTTGGCGCGGTCGGTGATCTGGACGAAGCCGTTGGGCTCCATGAAACCGACGTCGCCGGTGCGCAACCAGCCCGCGTGGAACTTCTCGGAGGCGGGGTCCCGGTAGTAGCTCGCGGTGATCCAGGGGCCGCGCACCTCGATCTCGCCGACCGCCTGCCCGTCGTTGGGCAGCACAGTGCCGTCGTCGGCGACGATCCGCATCTGCACGCCGGGCACGACCCGGCCGGTGCGCGCACGGAAGTCCATCGCCCGCTCCGGCGGGCAGTCGCGCGGCGGGAGCGCGATCGCCGCGATCGGACTCGTCTCGGTCATACCCCAGGCCTGGATGACCGGCAGGCCGTGGCGCTCCTCGAAGCGCTCCATGAGCGAGCGCGGCACCGCCGAGCCACCGCAGACCACCATGCGGAACGACGAGAGATCGACCGGGTGCGATTCCGCGTGGCGCAGGACGTCGCTCCAGATCGTCGGCACGGCACCCGACATCGTCGGACGCACCTCCGCGATGAAGCGGCAGAGCGGCTCGGCCTGCAGGAACCGACCCGGCAGGGCGAAATCGGCGCCCACCATCCACCCGCCGTAGGGAAGTCCCCAGCAGTTGGCGTGGAACATCGGCACGATCGCGAGGATCCGGTCGTGTTCGCACAGCGCGAGCGTCTGCGCCGACGAGAGCGCCATCGAGTGCAGGAACGTCGAGCGGTGGCTGTAGACGACGCCCTTGGGGTTCCCGGTCGTGCCACTCGTGTAGCACATCGCGGCGGCCGATCGTTCGTCGAGGTCGGGCCAGTCGAAGTCGTCGCTCTCCGCCGCGAGGAGATCCTCGTGGCGAAGCACGTTCGCGAGCGGGCCCACGTCGCCGTCTCCCATGACGACGACGTGCCGCACCGTCTCGAGGCCCCCGGCGATACGCGCGAACAGCGGCACGAGGTCGTCGTCGACGAGAACCACGCGGTCCTCGGCATGGTTCACGATGTAGACGAGCTGTTCCGCAGCGAGCCGGATGTTGAGGGTGTGCAGCACCGCCCCCATCGACGGCACGGCGAGGTAGGCCTCGAGGTGGCGCTGCGTGTTCCAGCCGAAGGTGCCGACCCGGTCCCCCGGCCGGACGCCGAGCCGGCGCAGCGCGCCGGCGAGCCGGGCGGCGCGGCCGGCCACCTCGGCGTAGCTAGCGCGCACGATCCCGGCGCCATCGAAGGTCGCAACCTCGCTGCCCGGGTGGACCGATGCGCCATGTTCCAGGATGGCGCGGATCGTCAGCGGGAAGTCCTGCATCGTGCTCTGCATGAAAGAACCTCCCGTCAGACGGCGAGAATCACCTTGCCGAAGTGGTCGCTGCGGGCCACCACGCGGTGCGCTTCGGGTGCCTCGGCGAGCGGCAGCACCCGGTCGACGACCACGCGCAGTCGACCGGCTTCGAGCGCCTCGCCGAAGCGTGCGAGAAACGCCGAGACGATCGCGGCCTTGTCGGCCGCCGTCCGGGCGCGCAGCGTCGAACCGATCACCTGCAGGCGGCGGGTGAGGACCAGGCCGAGCGGGATCGTCGCCTGGGCACCTCCGGTCAGGCCGATGATCACGAGCCGGCCGCCGATCGCGAGACTCGCTACGTTGCGCTCGAAGTACGAGCCGCCGATGCAGTCGAGGATCACGTCGACGCCGCCGCCGTCCGTGAGTTCCCGGACGCGCTCGGCGAAGTCCTCGCGGTTGTAGTCGATCGCCGCGTCGGCACCGAGTTCGAGGCAACGCCTGCACTTCGACTCGCTGCCTGCGGTGACGAAGCAGCGCAGGCCGGCCTCGCGCGCGAGCTGGATCGCCGCGGTGCCGACGCCGCTCCCGCCGCCGTGTACGAGCAGCGTCTCGCCGCGCCGGGCCGCGCCGAAGCCGAAGACGTTCGAGTCCGCGGTGAGGAAGACCTCGGGGAATCCGCCCGCCGCGGCGAGCTCCAGCGCGGCCGGAACCCGCATGACCGATCCGTGGTGCACGGCGACCTCCTCGGCGTATCCGCCGCCGGGCAGCAGCGCCATCACCCGGTCGCCGACGGCGTACCCCGGCGGGACCGCGGACCCGGTGGCGAGCACCTCGCCGGCGCACTCGAGCCCGATCACCTCGGAGGCTCCGGGCGGGGGCGGGTAGAAACCCCGGCGCTGCAGCAGGTCGGCGCGATTCACCGCGGTCGACCGCACGCGGATCCGGACGTCCTCGGGACCGGCCGGAGGCGATGGCACCTCGCCGATCCGCATCGCATCCTCGTCGCCGGGCTTCTCCACCACGATCGCCTTCATCGCCCCCCCCCGCTCTGCCGGCCTGCGCGCCGGCGCCTCGCGAGTCCCTACGCTTCCCCCCGAGAGCCCGATGGGCTATCGAGGGCGCATCATGAATCTCTCTTCCTCCTCTTCGCGCCGTCCGCAACCATCCCTCTTTCCTGCGCGCAAGCGACTCGCGCGTGGCCTCGCTGCCGTGGCCGCAGGCCTGCTGGTCGCCGTGGCCGGGTCCGGCTGCAGCGACGGGAATTCGGGGCCGGACGAGTCGCCGACCGCCGCGATCGCCCGCGAACTCGCCGCGAGCGGCTTCGGCGACTACCTCGGGGTCCAGTCACCCGACCGCTCGGAGGAGAACCGCGGCTGGACGAACTGGTTCTACGACCCGGCCGCGCAGCAGGCAATCTGCATGAACGGCAGCGGCTACGAGGCGAGCAGTTACCGCGGTACGAACGACCAGCTGCTCATCTACCTCGAGGGCGGCGGTGCCTGCTGGGACTACCTGACCTGCTGGGTCCTGAAGACCGCCAAGACCAACGCCAACGGCGCCGATCCAAGCGGTGCCATCGACCCGTCGAATCCGGCGAGTCCGTTCTTCGGCTGGAACGTCGTCTACGCCTCGTACTGCGACGGCTCGATCTTCAGCGGGGACCACGTCGCTGACTACCAGGGTCAGGAGACCTGGCACCACGGCCTGTGGAACCTGTCGGCCGCGGTCGACATCGCCACCGCCAACTTCCCGAATCCCTCGCGCATCGTCGTCGCCGGCAGCAGCGCCGGCGGCTACGGGACCTTCGCAGGCTACTCGGTGACGCGCGTCGCCTACCCGGACACGCCGATCCTCGTCTACAACGACTCCGGCCCGGGCCTGCAGAATCCCGACTCGAACCAGGACGTGAACGACCGGGTCGCCAACTGGGACTTCACCAAGCGCGTCCCGCCGTCGTGCACCGAGTGCTCGACCCAGTACACGTTTATGCTCGACTGGATGCTCACGCGCGACCCCCTGGCCCGCGTCGCCATGTACTCCTACCAGGAGGACGGCGTCATCAGCGCCTTCCTCGACCTGAGCGGTCCGGCCTACCAGTCCCTCCTGATCGACGTGACCGGCGAGGTTCGCGCGCGTCATCCGAAGCGTCTCGAGCGCTTCTTCCCGCTCGGCCGCGGCCACACCATCCTCGGAGCCCCGTACTTCTACACGCTCTCGATCGGCGGGGTCGGCGTAGACGGCTGGACGAAGGACTTCCTCGACGACTCGTCCGGCTGGGCCGACATCATCGAGTGATCGACGGGAATCTTCTCGCCGATCTCCCCGCGCGCCCGGGACCGGGACAGGAGTCCTTCGCGACGATCCTCGAGGCCGGCGACCTGCAGCTCGAGCGGATCGTCTCGACCGGACAGGCGACGCCCGAGGGAGAGTGGTTCGACCAGGAGCGCGACGAGTGGGTACTCCTGCTCGCCGGCTCCGCCGCGCTGCGCTTCGAGGACGAGTCCGATGCCCGCCACCTGCAACCGGGCGACCAGGTCCTGATCGCGTCGCATCGCCGTCACCGCGTCGACTGGACGGATGCGCGGCACCCGACGGTGTGGCTCGCGCTGCACTTCCGGGCGCACCCCGCCGCCGCAGGGCGTTGAAGCTTCGGCGTCGCGCGCCCTAGCGTCCGCGCGCGCGACGCAGGGTGACGCCCGCCTCGCGCAGGCAGTGCGTCGCGGCCTCCTCGGGCGTCGCGGCCGTCGACATTGCCTGGAGCAGAGGATCCTCGCGCTCGACGGCCCGGGCGAAGAAGCGATCTCCGTCGCCGGGCTTCAGGTCCTCGAAGACGGTGATACGAAACCACCCGCGCACTCCGCCTTCGAACTCCAGCACGATCTCCGCCTCGGAGACCACCCGCGCCGCCTCGGCGACCTGGGTGACCAGCGGCACTCGCGTCCAGTCCATGGCGTTCCCCTTCCCGTCGGGTCCCGGCGGAATCATGCGTATGGCGCCGGCTCGATGAGCAGCGTCGGTACGCCGCCGGTGCCCGAACGCGCGGTCGCGACCCGCGTGCCCGCCTTGAAGCCGTCGCGCACCGGGCTCACGTCGAGTCCTGCCGCGACCAGCCGCACGCGGCAGGCATCGAGATCGCGGACCTGCCAGGCGATCCCGTCGAGCGCATCCCGGCCGGCCGGATCCGGCTCCCCGATCGCGGCGACGAACTCGAGCGTCACGCCGGCGCTGCGGAAGAACAGCATGCGCAGGCCGCGGGCGGGAAACGCACGGTCGAGCGCGAGGCGCAGCCCGAGCCGGTCGCGCCAGAGTGCGACCGCACGCTCCGGGTCCGTCGTGCGGACGACGACGTGGTCGATCGCGTGAGCCCGGTCACCGGCCGTGTCGACGTCGCGCGGTCCGCCCACGCCTGCGCCCGACGTCGGACCCGGGTCCACAGCGGCCGGCGAGCCGACCACCGCCACCCACTCGAGCGCGATCCCGTGCGGGTGGATCGCGGCAGGTGGCGCGCCCGCCACGCAGAACCCGAGCGAGAGCAATCCGGGCGGGCCGTCGACGATCTCGAGCGCGCCGCGGTCGAGCTGGAAGCGGTAGCCGCCGGACGGACGGTCAACCGCCACCGCGCCGAGCAGGACCGACCAGTCGCGCGCGGCGGCGACCGGATCGGGGGCGCCGAGACGGACGTGGTCGAAGGCGATCGCCGGCACGGCTTCCATCGGCTCCGATCGTGGCGCTTCGCGGCCGGTTCGACAAGCCCATGCCGGGACGCGAGCCTGCCTGTCGTGCCGCGCGTCTCCATCCTCCTGCCCGCCTTCGAGGCCTCGGCGACGCTCGATGCCGCCCTGCGCAGCGTCGCCCGGCAGACGCTGCAGGACTTCGAGTGCATCGTCGTCGACGACGGATCGAGCGACGCGACGCGCTCGCTCGCCCTGGGGTGGGCCGCGCGCGATCCGCGCTTCCGGGTACTCGCCGAGCCGCACCGCGGCATCGTCGGCGCACTCGGCGCGGGCCTCGCGGCTTGCCGCGGGGCGATCGTCGCGCGCATGGATGCGGACGACCTGATGCACCGCGAACGCCTCGCCGTCCAAATGTCGGCCCTCGACGCCGACCCGGGGCTCGCGGGCGTCGGCTGTCACGTCCGGCTGTTTCCGCGCAGCGCTCTGAGCGACGGCATGCGCGACTATGAGCGCTGGCTGAACGGCATCGACTCCCCCGATCGAGTTCGGCGCGACGCCTTCGTCGAGTGCCCGATTGCACACCCGACGCTCGCCATCCGGACGGCGGTGCTCCGCGCAGCCGGCTATCGCGCGCGCGGCTGGCCGGAGGACTGGGACCTGCTGCTGCGACTGCTCGCGGCGGGCCATGAACTCGGCGTCGTCCCGAGACGCCTGCTCGCCTGGCGCGACCGTCCCGGGCGCGAGACGCGCGTCGCCGCGGCCTGTCGACCCGAGCGCTTCCCGCCGCTCAAGGCCGCCTTCCTCGCCGAGGGGCTCCTCGCCAGCGGGGACGAGTACGTGCTGTGGGGCTTCGGGCACACCGGACGCGCCCTGCACCGCGCGCTGCTCGCGCTCGGCAAGCGTCCGATCGCGATCGTAGAACTGCACCCGGGGCGACTCGGCAACTCGATCCACGGCGCGCCGGTCGTGCCGCCCGAGGCCATCCCGGACCTGCCGCGCCGACCGATCGTCGCCTCGGTTGCCGGGGAGAAGCCGCGTCGGCTGATCCGCGAGGCGCTCGACGGACTCGGCCTCCGTGAACTCCAGGACTACGTCTGCGCCGCGTAGGCGAGCGTTCGGCGGGTCGCCTTGCGGCCGCCGGCTCGGCAAGGTGGAATGAGGGCCGGACCCCTGGCCCACCCGCGCATGACGCTCGATCACCGCTACCGTCGCAATGCCCTGACTGCCGCCGTCCTGGCCTTGTGGGTGGGCATGTTGGTCGAACTCGCGCGCCGTCACACGGGCAGCACCATCACCCCCGCGCTACCGCTCGAGGAGGCGGCCCCCGCCGATCCGACGGGGGCCTCCGCGGAGCGGGACGAGTGGTTCGACGTCCTGCACGACGGCCACAAGATCGGCTGGGCGCATCGCGTGCTCGAGCGGGAGGAAGAGGGCGAAGGCGGTTGGCGGATGCGCGAGGACTCGAACTTCTCGCTCGCCATGCTCGGCACCCCGCAGACCGTGCGCACGTCGATCAAGGCACGTACCGATCTCGCTTGGGCCCTGCGCGACTTCGAGTTCGCGATCGTCTCGCCGGCGATGCGCTTCCACGCCACCGGCAAGACCGACGGACAGCGCCTCGCGGTGACCTACGGGCCGGAAGGGCGGGAGAGTTCGACCGAGTTCGTCCTCGCCGAGCCGGTTCACCTGCCGACCACGCTGCGCCCGCGCGTGGTCGCGGGCCACCCGGCCCCGGGCACGCGCATCAGTGCGATGGTCTTCAGCCCGCTCACCATGCGCAACGAGCCGATGACGATCCTGGTCGAGGGGCGCGAGACCATCGAGGGACGCAAAGGCAAGGTCGAGACCACCCGGCTGCTCGAGGAGAACCAGGGCGTGAAGGCACGCGCCTGGATCGCCGACGATGGATCGGTCGTGCGCGAGGAGGGAACGCTCGGGTTCGTCATGGAGCGCAGCGACGCCGCGAGCGCGCGCACCGGCATCGACCTCGACCATCCCCCGGACCTGGCCCTGGAGAGCCGCATTCCCTTCCACGGCGAGATCGACGATCCGCGGCACCTCTCCCGCCTCGATCTGCGCGTCGAGGGGGTGGCCGCCGACCTCGTGCCCGCCTCGCCTCCGCGCCAGTCGCGCGACGGCGACCGGCTGCGCATCGTGCGCGAGACGCTTCCGGCGCGGCCGCCGACCCTGCCGATGACGGACCTCGCCGACGAGGTCGCCGGCCAACTCGATCCGTCGCCCTTCATCGAGTCCGCCGACCCGGCGATCGTCGGACTCGCCCGCTCCATCATCGGTGCGGAGACCAACCCGGTACGTGCCGCAAAGCGCCTGCTCGAGTGGGTGAACGAGAACATGACGCAGGCGCCTTCGCTCACCGTGCCGAGCGCCCGCGAGGCGCTGCGCGAGAGGCGCGGCGACTGCAACGAGCACGCCGTCCTGCTCGCGGCGCTCGGCCGCGCCGCCGGCCTGCCGTCGCGGGTTGCGGCGGGTGCGATGTACGCCGACGGGTCGTTCCTGTACCACGCTTGGGTCGAGTTCTGGCTCGGCGCCTGGGTGAGCGCGGACGCGGTGTTCCGCCAGATGCCGACCGATGCGACCCACGTGAAGTTGATCGACGGCGGCCCCGAGCACCACGGGGATCTCGCCCGGATCATCGGCCGGCTCTCGTTCGCACGGGTGGAGGAACCCAGGTGATCTCGATCCGTGGACTGCGCAAGGACTTCGGGGCCATGGCGGCTGTCGACGGGCTCTCGCTGGAGATCGAGACCGGTTGCGTCTTCGGCTTTCTCGGGCGCAACGGCGCCGGCAAGACGACGACCATCCGCATGATGATGGGCCTCACCGAGCCGAGCGCCGGCACCGTGCTCCTCGGTGGACACGACATCCGCACCGACGCGGAGGCGGCCAAGTCGATCACCGGCTACCTGCCCGACCACCCCTACCTCTACGACAAGCTGACCGGCACCGAGATGCTGGGCTTCGTCGGCGGCCTCTACGGCATTCCCAGGCCCGAGCGGGACGAGCGCGCGCGAAGAGCGCGAAGGAGGCGCCCCAGAAGAGCGTGGTGAGGACTCCCAGCACGAGCGGCCTCCGCCAGCCGCGGCGCAGCGCGTTGCGAGCGGCGAGTCGCCGCGGCGACACGATCTGCGCGACGCTCGGTGCCGGGCAGCG
>CAMBZJ010000014.1 GCA_945872365.1 Klebsiella pneumoniae | reverse complement strand
GGCCCTGCGCTGGTACCTCGGCCGCCAATCCGAGCGCTCCGGGCTCGTGACCACGCTCGATTCGAGCGGGCTCGACCGCCGACTGCCCAAGCCGGTGGAGACCGCCTGCTTCCGCATCTGCCAGGAGGCGGTGACCAACGTGGTCAAGCACGCCCATGCCAGTCGGATCGCGGTGACGATCGGCGTCGAGAGCGACCATGCCGTGCTGACGATCTCCGACGACGGCCGGGGCTTCGAGGTGGTGGAGGCACGCGAGCGCAGCCGACACCAGCCGAGCCTGGGGTTGATCGGGATGGAAGAACGCGCAACCCTACTCGGCGGGTCGCTGGACGTCGTCTCACGACCCGGCGGCGGGACCGAGATCCGGGTGTCCCTGCCGACGCAGGAAGCGGAGACGACCACCGAGGCATTGCCGACATGAGCGATCGACCGAAGACCCGCGTACTGCTGGTCGACGACCACACCCTGGTCCGGGCCGGGATCCGCAAGCTGCTCGAGGCGATCCCCGAAGTCGAGGTCGTCGGAGAGGCCGGCACCGGGCGGGAAGCTCTCGCGGGCATGCGCCAGTTCGGTCCCGACGTCGTCGTCATGGACATCGGCATGCCCGACATGAACGGGCTCGAGGCGACCGCCCTCATGCGCGCCGAGAAGCCGCTGGTGAAGGTGCTCATCCTGTCGATGCACCGCGCCGACGAGTATGTGCTGGAGGCGATGCGCGTCGGCGCCGCCGGTTATCTGCTGAAGGAGTCGGCAACCGCGGAACTGGGCCTTGCCATCGAGGCGGCCTCGCGCGGCGAGAAGTACCTCAGTCCGGCCGTGTCGGGCGCGATCGTGCGCTCCGCTATGGCGCCGGGCGAAACGCCGCCACCCGGTGCCGCGGCGGGCCTGGTGACCAACGCGAGCGAGGCCTCGGCGAAGCTCACCCCGCGCCAGCGCGACATCCTGCGGCGCATCGCGGCGGGCGGCTCGACCAAGGAGATCGCCTACGATCTCGGCCTGAGCAGCAAGACGGTGGAGACGCACCGCGCCCAGCTCATGGATCGGCTCGGCATCCACGACGTCGCCGGCCTCGTTCGCTTCGCGATCCGCATCGGCCTCGTCCGCGCGGAGGATTGAGCGACCGGGATATCGGTCCGATCCGGCGCCTAGGGAATTTCCCGGTAGCCGTCGGAGCCATCGTACGCATGCTCTTTCTCGTCAGGGCGAGGCGCAGGCCCGATCTCGTGTTGATGGACCTCCTCCTGCCGGGGCGCAGCGGATTGCAGATCGGTGCCGCCCTCAAGCGTCGCCCCTCGGCACCCAAGGTCGTGCTGGTGAGCCTCGGCAACGGCTCGGTCTATGCGCGCGAGACGCGCGAGTTCGGCATCGACGGAGTCGTCGGCCGCTCCGACCTCGCGGCCGAGATGCCGGCGCTCCTCGACAAGCTCTTCCCCGGGCGGCTCCCGCGGAGGACGCCACGCATCGTCCCCGCCGACGATGCGGCGACGCCCGGCCCCGGTGCGCGAGGCGCTCCGGAACCGGGCGAACCGACCCTCAGGAGCGCTGCAGGACGCTGATGCAGCAGACGCTGCCGCCACCCATCATCTGGCAGAGCCCGGTGCGCGCGCGCTCGAGCTGGCGCGGCCCCGCTTCGCCGCGCAGCTGAAGGGTGGTCTCCCAGATCTGGGCGAGCCCGGTCGGGCCACCGGGGTGCCCGCGCGCGATCAATCCGCCGTCGGTCGAGACCGGAACGCGGCCGCCGCGCTCGAAGTCGCCGCGCTCGATGCAGGCCTCGGCTTCGCCCCGCCCGCACAGGCCGAGCAGCTCGTAGTACTCGAGTTCCTCGATCACGAAGGCGTCGTGCACCTGCACCAGGTCGAGATCCTTCGGGCCGACGCCCGAGCCTTCGTAGACCGCCGTCGAAGTGTCGACGGTCATGCGGGCCGGCCCCACGACGGGCCCCATGAACAGGTGACCCCGCTCGTAGCGCTCGGACTGCAGGTCCGAGGCTAGCACTCGGACCACCGGGCGGTCGGGGCGCAGCTTCTTCGCGAGGTCGGCGCGCCCGACGATCGCGCAGGCCGCGCCGTCGCCGATCGGGCACGACATCATGGCGGTGAGCGGCCAGGCAACCATCCGCGAGCCGAGCACCTTCTCCGCGGTGATGACCTTGTCGGGGCGGCGCTGGCTCATCGGGTTCAGCGCGCCGTTGTTCCAGTTCTTCGCGGCGATCCTCGCGAGGTGCTCGGGCTTGGTGCCGCGCTCGTGGATGCGGCGCGTCGCCCACATCGCGAAGAACCCGGCCGGGAGGATGGAGTCCTCCAGGTAGGCCGGGTCGGTGTTCATCGACGTCTCCTGGATCATGCTCGTCATCTTGTCGAAGCCGAGCACCATGACCACGTCGTAGCGTCCCGAGGAGACTGCGTGGCAGGCCTCGAAGAAGGCGGCCGAGCCGGTCGCGGAGGCGTTGTCGAGACGCTGCACCGGCAGGCCGGTCAGTCCGAACTCCTTCATCACGCGCACGCCGGTCATGACCGGCGCGAAGATCTGCGCGACGTAAGAGGCGTCCACCTCGTCGAAACGGACGCCGGCGTCCTTCATCGCGGCGAGACCGGCGATGCGAGCCATGTCGGCGTTGCTCGAGTCGGGGAACATCCCGAAGGGGTGCATGCCGACCCCTAGGACGGCGACGTCGTGGAGCTTGGTCTTTCTCATCGTGCACCTACCGCGGCGACGGCCGGACGGAAGCGCAGGATGACGACCTCCGTATCGCCCTCCTCCCGGATCGACTCGAGTTCCGCGACGAGCGGCATGCCCACCGAGAACTCCTCCTGCTTGCCGGCAAGCGGCACCTGGACCCGCGGTCCCTCGGGCAGGTCGATCTGGCCCACGCCGTAGCCGACGTGCTCCATCTTCATCGACCCGAACAGCGGGAAGTGGACGAAGGTGAAGCTGTAGAGCGTGCCATCGGGGCCGAGCGGCGCTTCGACGCTGCGCTCGGAGAGGCACTTGGCGCACACCGCCCGCCTGGGGAAGAAGTGCTCTCCGCAGTCCTCACAGCGGCTGCCCAGCAGCCGCGGAGCTTCCGCGGGATTCTCGGGAACGGTGAAGTAGCCGGTCTTCACCGGCCGTCTCTTCTTGGTCTGTTCGGACACGTCGCCTCCTCGGAATTGAGAGCCGGCAGCATCTACCGGAAGGCGCCCACGGCGCAAGACGCGCGGCTCCGAACCGCCTTTCAGCGGTCGAGGCCGGCGGCGAGCGAGCGGCCCCGGCCAGCGAGACGCCAGGCGAGAGCGAAGGCGAGCAGGAGGGTCACCGAGAGGGCGGCGCCGAACGGCCAGTCGCGGGCCGCACCCTTGAACTGGTCGGCGATCAGGTTGCCGATCATGTCGACGCGACCGCCGCCGAGGATGTCGTTGACGGCGTAGAGTCCGAGGGCCGGCACGAAGATGAGCAGCGCCGCGGCCTCGATGCCGGGTCGCGTGAGCGGCAGGACGACCTCGCGCAGGGTCCGTACCGGGCCGGCACCAAGGTCCGCGGCCGCCTCGAAGAGCGCCGGATCGAGTGCCTCGATCGCGGCATAGAGCGGCAGGATCGCGAACGGCAGGAAGGTGTGGACGAGCCCGACGAGCACGGCGCCCGGCGTGTAGAGCATCTCGATCGGCGCAGCGACGATCCCGGCTGCGAGGAGCGCGCCGTTGAGCAGACCCTCGCCCTTGAGAATCGTCACCCAGGCATAGGTGCGGATGAGAAAGCTCGTCCAGAAGGGCACCACGACCAGCGCCAGCAGGAGCGTGCGACGGCGCGGGTGCGCGCGCGCGATGGTCCAGGCGACCGGCCAGGCGAGCACCAGGCACGCAACCGTCGCGAGCGCGGCCCAGGCGAGCGAACGCGCGAGGACGACCCGTACCGTCGGATCGAGGACGCGGCTCCAGGCGTCGAGCCCGAATCCCGGCTCGACGCCACCCAGGGTGCCGCGGCGGCCGAAGGCGTACACGACGAGGATTGCCGTCGGCAGCACGACGAACGCCCCGGCCCAGGCGACGAGCGGCAGGATCAGCAGTCGGGCCGCGACGCCCGGGCGGCGAGCCACCCCGGGCCCGACGCCTGCGGCGGGCAGCACGGAGACGGGGCCGGCGCCTTGCGGGCCTGCCCCGCGAACGCCCGGGCTCAGAGACCCGCCTTCAGGCGCGCGATCGCCCGATCGACGAGCACGGCGGCCGCGCCGATGTCGCGGAAGAACTCGAGCTTCGCTTCTTGCGGAGGGTAGCTCGCAGGGTTCGCGAGTTGCTTCGCGGAGAGCAGCCTGCGGGCCGCGAGGTTCGGGTTGGTGTAGGGATACGCCGCCGAGATCCGCGCACTCACCTCCGGCCGCAGCACGTATGCGAGGAAGCGGTGCGCGGCCTCGGGATTCGGCGCATCGACCGGGATTGCGAGCGTGTCGACGAACCGGTGCGCACCCGCCGTGGGCTGGACCCAGCGGAACTTCGGGTCCTCGTCGAGGAGCAGCGCCCCCTCGCCCGACCAGACGATGCCGAGGTCGACGTCGCCGTCGAGAAGCGCGGTCTTGGGGCTATCGGAGTCGAAGACGCGCACCTGCGGCAACCACGCCCGCAGCAGCGGCTCGACCCGGGCGAGCGAGGACGCGTCGATCCGGTTGATCGGCAGGCCCTCGGTCGCGAGCGCCCATGACACGATCTCGCGCGGATCGTCCACCACGGCGATGCGTCCGCGGTGTTCGCCGCGGAATACGTCGGCATACGAGCGCACCGTCTCGGGCGACAGCCGCTCCGCATTGACGACGATGCCGACCGTGCCCCCCATCCAGGGCAGCGTGTACTTCTGGTCGGGGTCGTGCGGCAGGTGCAGGAACTCCGGCGCCAGGTTGCGCAGGCCGGGCACCTTCGACCAGTCGATCGGCCTGAGCATCCCCTCCCGGGCGAGCGCCTCGGCCGTGTAGTCCGAGGGCTGGACGACGTCGTAGTGCGTGGCGCCCGAGAGGAGTTTCGCCAGCATCTCCTCGTTCGAGGCGAAGGTCTCGCGATTCACCCGGATGCCGGTTTCCGTGGTGAACCCGTCCACGACCTCGTCGGGAACGTATTCGGACCATGCGAAGAGTTGGAGCTCGGGGGCCGGCTCGCGCCGCGTGCAGGCCGCGGCCGGGACCCAGGCGAAGAGCACCGCCGCCAGCACGAGGCGCACGCCACGACTCCTCATCGGCGCGGCCCCGGCGAGTGTCGGCGCAGCCAGCCCACCGCCGCGACCAGCAGGAGCGTCGCGAGCACCAGGACCGACGAGATCGCGTTCAGGCTCGGATCGAGGCCGCGGCGCACGCGGCCGTAGATCTCGATCGGCAGGGTGCGGGAACCGGGGCCGGCGGTGAACCAGGTGACGATGAACTCGTCGAAAGAGAGCATGAACGACAGGATCGCGGCCGCCGTGATGGCCGGAGCCATGACCGGCAGGACGACCCGCAGGAGCGCCCCGGTCGGGGTCGCCCCGAGATCGAGCGCGGCCTCCTCCAGCGCGGGATCGAGCGTCGCCAGGCGAGCCCGCACCGCGACCAGGACAAAGGGGATGCAGAAGGTCACGTGCGAGATCACGACGGTGGCGACACCGAGTTCGCGGTGGACGGCGACGAAGAGCGCGAGCAGGCTCACGCCGATCACCACCTCGGGCGCGATCATCGGCAGCAACAGCAGGGTCTCCAGGGCCATGCGTCCGCGGAATCGGAACCGCTCGAGGAGGAACGCGGCGGCGGTGCCGAGCGGAACCGCCAGCAGGGTCGTCCAGAGCGCCACCTGCAGGCTGTTGCCGAGGCAGCGCAGGAGTCCCGCGTCCGAGAAGGCCGCCCCGTACCAGCGCCAAGTGAATCCGTGCCAGAGCACGTTCAGGCGGGAGTCGTTGAACGACCATGCGACCAGAATCCCGATCGGCAGCCACAGGAAGAGCAGGACGATCGCGGTCCAGGCGGAGAGGCTGCGGCGCAGAAGTGTCGGCATCGGGCCCTTCCACCAAGCCAGCCTTTGCCCGGCGCTTCAAGGGAGGATGCCGCAGTGTCTCGCCGCAGCTGCGACCCGCGCGCTCCCGCGGGGGCGCGGTCGGGTACGGAGCCACGCACCGCTCGGGACGGCGCGCGCGGTTTGCACCGGCCGGGGCGAGCGGGTTTCCTCGTGGGGCGCCGTCCGGAGATTCCCATGCGAACGCCGTGGCCCGATCCGCCGAGAACACCCGCCGCCGTACCGACGACGGGGCGTCCGAGCGACGCCCTGCCGCGCCCGCGGCTAGCCTCGACCACCCGCGTCGCGTTCCTCCTCGCCCTGCTCGGGGCGCCCTCCTGCCGGAGTGGCGGGCCGGCGGCGACACCGACGCCGACACCGCAGGCCGCCGTCGCCGAGGCGCCGGCGCGGCCGGCCGTCCATGATCACACGCCGCGGCACGGCGGCGTCGTCGGCATGTCGGGGCAGCGACACGTCGAAGCCGTCGCGCGCGCCAACGGCACGATCCGCGTCTGGGTGACCGACTTCTGGCGCACGCCCATGCCGCTCGACGACATGGCGGGAACGGTGACGATCGACCTCGGCGGCGAGAAGCGTCGACTCGAACTCGCCGCCGAGAGCGATGGCCTCGTCGCGGAAGGGCCCAAGCTCGCCGGTGACGACGTCGATGCACGCTTCGAGATCGCGCTCGGCGACGAACCGATCCTGATCGAGTTCCGGCTCCCGGTGTCGGGCCGCACGCTCGGCGCCGGAGGCATCCCGGTGGAAGGCTGTCAGCCGCTCGACCCGCACATCCTGCGCGGCGCTCGTCGACTCCCGCGCTGCGTCCTGCCCTTCCGGCGCGACGTCGTCGCGATCGCGGCGACGCGCGCCGGCGATCGCATGCTCATCGCCGGCATGGACGCAGGCGTGAGCGAGTGGAAACTTCCCGAAGCGAGCCTGCTGTTCGGGCTCGCCCCGCCGGCTGCGGAATCGGGTACGTCGGGCGATGAGTCCGTGCCGCACCGCGAAGCCGACGCGATCGCGATTCGACCCGACGGCGCGGAGGCCGCTCTGGCCTATGGCGACCGCGTCCTGCGGCGGTCGATGTCCGACGGCGCCCCGGTCGGCGCGTGGCGCCTGCCGGCGGGCCCGGTGCGAGCGCTCGCTTGGTCTCCGGACGGCAAGCGGCTCGCGGCGATCGTGCGCGGCGACCCGACGGCGCGGGTGCTGCGCACCGATGGCGGGGCGGCAGCGACCGGGTTCGAGGTCGATCGCGAGGCCTGGGCGGTCGCCTTCTCGCCGGACGGGGCGACGCTCGCCGTCGGCGGCGCGGCGGGCGGCACCACCCTCTTCGACACCGCGAGCGGGAGTCGGTCGATCTCGGTCGATCCCGCGGGAAGGCCCGTCACCGCGGTCGCGTTCCTCGACCGCACCCGCCTGGTCACCGCGTCGCGCGAGGGCATCGTCGCGACCTGGGATGCGACCTCCGGGCGCAGGCTCGCCGAGAGTCCCCACGGCCGCGGCTTCCAGTCGCTCGCGATCGACGCGGCACGCGGGCGAATCGCGATCGGCGGTCTCGAAGGCGACCTGCGGATCGTCGACGTCGACGGCCGTCCGGTCGAGCGCCTGCTCTGGCACGGGGCCGAGGTGACCGGACTCGCCTTCGCCGGCGACCTCCTGGTCTCCGGCGACACCTCGGGACGGGTCGCGATCTGGGACCTGGCCCAACCGGCGCCTGCCCCGCTGCCCTCGCCCACGCCCCGCGCGGCGCGCTAGGCTCGAACCCGTGACGCTCCCGGCGAGTCCCGGACCGGGCGGGGTGGCGTGATGGCGGATCTCGAGGACAAGGTCGCGGTCGTGACCGGCGCCGTGAGCGGCATCGGCCGCGCGACCGCGCGTCGCCTGGCCGAGGCCGGCATGCGAGTGGTTCTCGCCGACGTCGAGCGACCGGCGCTCGACGAGGCCGCGCACGAGATCGCGCGACGAGGCCGGGGCACGCTCGCGGTCCCGACCGACGTGTCGTCGCCGGGCGACGTCGTGCGACTGGCCGATACGGCGCTGGCGGAATTCGGCTCGGTCCACGTCGTGTTCAACAACGCGGGCGTCGCGCTCTCCGGGCCGGTTTGGGAGGCGACACTCGAGGACTGGCACTGGGTGCTCGGCATGAATCTCTGGGGTGTGATCCACGGTGTGCGCACCTTCGTGCCGATCCTCCTGCGACCGGCGAGCCCGGCACGAGCCCCGCTTCTACGTCCTCACCCATCCGGAGCGGAAGGACGGCGTGCAGGTGCGCACCGCGGGGATCCTTGCCGAGACCGCGCCGCGATTCCTGCCGCTCGCCTGACCCCCGGAGCCCGGTCTTTTCGCGGGCCGCGGCCTCGGTGCGTCTTTCCACCATCCGCCGCGCTGTGCTTTGCTCGCGGCGATGGTCTTCGCCCCCGACGACGCGCGCACGGAGGCAGCACCGGCGACGATCGAATTGCTCGACGTGTCCTGCCGGTACGGCGAGGTGCTCGCGCTCGATCGGGCGCGACTCGCCATCCGCCCCGGTGAATTCTTCTCGGTGCTCGGACCATCGGGATGCGGCAAGACGACCATGCTGCGCGTGGTCGCGGGATTTGCCGCTCCGAGCGCCGGGTCGGTGCGGATCGCGGGACGCGACGTCACCGCCCTGCCGCCACATCGCCGCGACGTCAACACGGTGTTCCAGCAGTACGCGCTCTTTCCCCACCTGTCGGTCGCCGACAACGTGGCCTTCGGGCCACGCTCGCGCGGTCTGGCCTCCGGCGAAGTCGCGCGACGGGTGGACGAGGCGCTCCGCGCAGCGCGGATCGAGGAACTCTCGCGACGCCGACCCGACGAACTCTCGGGCGGCCAGCGCCAGCGGGTCGCACTCGCCCGCGCGCTGGTGAACCGGCCCGAGGCGCTGCTCCTCGACGAGCCGCTCTCGGCCCTCGACCCGCAATTGCGGCGCACGATGCAGATCGAGTTGAAGCGCCTGCAGCGCGACAGCGGGATCGCGTTCGTCTTCGTCACCCATGACCAGCAGGAGGCGCTTGCGCTTTCCGACCGGATCGCCGTTCTCGAAGCCGGACGCATCCGCCAGATCGGCAGCCCGGTCGAGGTCTACGAGCAGCCGGCCGACGCCTTCGTCGCCGGGTTCATCGGCCAGGCGAACCTGCTCGACGCGCGGGTCGAGGAGTGCCGCGTGGGCGAGGCGCAGGTGCGCGCGGCGGGCACGCTGGTCCGCGTCCGCGTCGCCGGCGCCGGCTTCGCTCCGGGCGACCCCGCCGTGCTCGTCGTACGACCGGAGCACGTCGGCGTCGGCCGCGCGGGCGAAGCGCGCAGCGCATCCGTACCCGGCGGTGCGGGCGACCAGGCCGTCGCGGCCCACGTCGAGGAGATCGCCTTCGAGGGGCCGACCGTGCGCTGCCTGCTGCGCGCCGCGAACGGCGACGCGATCGTCGCGCTCCTGCCCGCGCGCGAGGCCGGGGGCTTCGCCCGTGGCGACGCGGTGGGCGCGCACTTCGCACCGGAGAAGGCCCTCCTGCTGCCCCCCCGTGACGACGCTGCGGGCCGGGCGAGCACCTGAGGAGCGGGCATGCGCGCGCAGTTGGTGGAGTTCGTGCAGCAGCTGCGCGTGGCGGGGCTGCGCGTCTCGGTCGCCGAGACCCTCGACGCCATGGCGGCCGTCGTGGTGGTCGGGATCGATCCCGTGCGCCTGCGCGAGAGCCTCTCGGCGACCCTGGTGAAGGACGAACTCGATCGCGCGACTTTCGAGCGCACCTTCGACGCGTACTTCGCCGCGCCGGCGACGCCGACCCGACCCGGCCGCGGACGGGGAACCGGCCCCGCCGGCGGCGAGTCGGCCGGGCGCGGCGGTGGTCGCGCGGGGGCCTCGGGCGCGACCGCGGGCGGCAAGCCTCCGCCCGACGCGGAGCCGTCCCCGGACCGACACGCGGGACGACCGTCGGCCGCGCCGCCGGTGCGACCCGAGACGACGACGTCTCGGCGCGGCAGGACGCCGGCCGAGCACCGGCCGCGGGCCGAGTCGACGGCGCGCGAGTCCGACCGGGAGTCGAAGGCGCCGGCGCACTCGCCTGCCGCGGGCGGTGCGGACCGACTGCGCGCCACCCGTGCGATCGACCCGCGGGCGCTCCTGCGCCGGCCGCTCGCCGAGATGACGCCCGACGAACTCGACGCGGCGCGCGAACTCGCCCGTGAACTCGGCCGCCGCTTCGCGGCCCGCGCCGGGCGACGGTGGCGACGCGAACGAACCGGCAGGATCGACGTGCGAAGGACGATCCGTGCGTCGATCGGACGCGGTGGCGCCATGTTCCGGCTCGAACGCCGCGGGCGGCGCCCCGGTCGGCCCGGACTCGTCGTGCTGTGCGACGTGTCGGGCTCGGTGTCGCGCGCGACCGAGATCCTGCTCTCGATCCTCGGCGCGGCCGACACCGCCTTCCGCCGGGTCTCGCGCTTCATCTACGTCGACCGCGCGGTACCTGCCTCCTTCGAGGGCGGCCATGTCGTGCCGGAGGGGGAGATCGACCTGTGGGCGCGCTCCGACCTCGGCCGTGTGCTGTGCGAGGTCGAGGCGCGGCACGCGGCGCTCGTCGACCGGTCGACCGTGCTCCTGCTGCTCGGGGACGGGCGCAACAACCGGCTCGCGCATCGCGCCGACGCGCTGGCTCGGCTGCGCCATCGCGCCCGCGGGGTCGTCTTCGCGGTCGCCGAGCCGAGGGTGCGCTGGAACACCGGCGACAGCGCGCTCGCCGCCTATGCGCCGCACTGCGATCTGCTCCTCGAGACGGTCTCGCTCGGAGAACTGCTGCGAGCGCTGCGCGCGGTGGCAGTACGCTGAGCGACGCGGGTACTGCCGATGACGGCGCTATGGCGGAAGAGACCCGCTGCGGCAGCGCTCGGCGGCCGGGGTGCGGCGGGAAACGTGCGGCAGGCGAGTCCGGCACGTCCGTGGCGACCCGAGCGGTCCTCGGCTAGGTTGGGCGCCCGTGAAACCGGAAGCGCACGACCACGCGTCCCCACCCACCGGGACGCGGATCCTCGGAGTGGGCGAACTCGCCGAGGGCACTTCGCACAAGTTCGTGCTCGACGGCGCCGGGCGCGAACTCGAGTGCTTCGTGGTCAGGTACGGCGGTCGGCTGCACGCATTCGTGAACGAGTGCCGGCACGTCCCGATGACGATGGACTGGGTCGAGAACCAGTTTTTCACCGAGGACGGTGCCTATCTCCTCTGCCCGACACACGGCGCGATGTACCTGCCCGACAGCGGCGAGTGCATCGCCGGACCAGCCTGCGGGAAGTCGCTCTTCCGGGTGCCGCTGGTCGAGCGCGACGGCGCGGTATGGGCCCTCTGCCCCGACCCGCTTCCCTGAAGCGGCGGCGCAGCGCCGCCCGCCGCGACGAGCACGAGACCTCTAGTCCGGCTCGTCCCCGAAGTGTGCCCGGATGATTCGCTGCTTCAGGTAGTCGAGCGTGCCCAGGTCCTCGACGATGTCGCCGCCGGTGTCGTAGAAGAAGATCTCGCCGCTCTTGTTGCGGCCCACCGCCACCAGCCACTCCAGATCGTCGCGGTCCTCGAGCAGATAGTTGATGGTCTGCGAGACCCCGCGCCCGGGGATGATGGTGATCTTGGGTTTGGCCGGGGATTTTTCCTGCTTCGCCATCCGAATGACCCTCCGCCGATGTTCCGGCTCGTCCGGCGATCGCGGCAGCGGGAGCGCCGAGATAGGGTGCTCCCACCGGTCACGATACGGACCGGGTCTTCGACAAGTCAACCGCGCTTTCGCAAGACCCGGGGTGGCATGCTGCGCCACCCGACGCGCCGTGCTAGGCGCGAAGCGATGCCCCATGGAGGAGCCGAGAAAGGCCTCGGGCCGCGGCTACGCCGGGCAAGACGCGACGACATCGGTGTTCTCGCCGCCGTGACGGGCGGCCCCGAGGCGGGCCGCATCCGATGCCTGCGCAGAATCCTCGGCAGTCTCGCCTCCGACGTCTACCTGGCACTCGACGGGGCGGGGCCCCGCGGGGTCGTGATGGTGGCCTACCACCGCAGCATCGCCCGGGGCGGTCTGGTCGGGACAGTCGACGTCCTGGCGTCCCTCGACCCGACCGGAGCCGTCCTGAGCCGCGAAGTGGGCGGTCTCCTGCTCGACTGCGTCCTCGAACGGGCGCGTAGACGCGGTTGCGTGTCGATCGAGGCGGCCTGCGAGGACGAGGGCCTCTCGGCGCTCTTCGCCAGTGCCGGCTTCGAAGGGTTTGCAGCCCGGCGGTCCCTCCCGCTACGGATCGGTGACGCTACCAAGGTCGGGGGCTCGGGCCGTCGACCGGAACCAGGAGAATCCTAGATGCGCTTCCTCATCGGCCTTCTTCTCGGGATGCTCGTCGGCATCGGCGGCACCGCGTTCTTCCTCACGACGGGCAAGGGCGGCGACTACCTGATCGGGTCGAGTCCACGGGTACTCGAGATGGAAGCCCGCCTGAAGGCTTCGGAAGGCGATCGCGAGGCGGTGCGCAAGCGACTCGGAGAAGCCGACGCGGCCCTGGCGCGACTCGAAGCGAGGGTGGCCGCCCTGGCCGGACGCCCCGAGGCCGGCACGGCGACCGGTGCCGCCGCGGCACCCGCCGCGCATGCCCCGGCCGCAGCCGCCGCGGATGCGCCGCCCGAGGTCCACTGATTCCACGCGCGGGCATGGTGGCGAGGCGCCGGGAATGACTCCGCCGCCCGCGATGACGCTCACCTGCCTCGGCACGAGTGACGCCTTCGGGACCGGCGGGCGCCACTGCGCCGGCTACCTGGTCGAGACGCCCGGCGCGAGGATCCTCCTCGATGCCGGCCCGAGCGTGCTGTCGGGTCTCGCGCGCAACGACAAGCAGGCGGAGGAAATCGACGCGATCGTCGTGAGCCACCTCCACGGCGACCACTTCGGCGGCATCCCGTTCCTACTCCTCAAGGCCACCTTCGAGACCCCGCGAACGCGGCCGCTCGCGATCGTCGGACCGCCGGACACCGAGAGCCGCATCCGGGAACTCTACCGCGCCTACTACCGTGACGCCTCCGACGAACCGACGACCTTTCCGTTGCGATTCATCGAGGCGCAAGCCGCGCGTCCGTTCGAGTTCGCGGACCTGCGGATCGAGACCTTCGACGTCCCGCACGTGCGCAGCGGCCGCTCGCACGGCTTCCGTGCGAGCGCAGGTGGACGCAGCATCGTCTACTCGGGCGACACCGAGTGGACCGACGACCTGCTTGAACACTCGCGCGGGGCCGACCTCTTCGTGTGCGAGTGCACCAGCTTCGACGGTCGCGTGCCGGGCCACGTGGGCTGGCGCCAGATCGAGGAGAACCGGCGGCGCTTCGAGTGCCGAGATCTCCTGCTCACCCATCTCGGCCGGGAGATGCGCGGGCGCAGCGCGGAGCTGCCCGACCGGTTCGCCGACGACGGCCTCGTCGTCGCCCTCTGAACTTCGCCGGCCGGGCCGCCGCCCGACGACTCCTCCTGCGGATCGCTTGCGCCCGCGGGTCGACGGTCGTAGTTCTGCGGGACTCAACCTGAGGAGACCCACATCCATGGCAGGCATCATCTCGTACGGGGCCTACGTCCCCTATATGCGCCTGCCGCTCGCGACCATCGCCGGCGGCAAGAAGGTCGAGGGAGGTCCTGAGAAGGCCGTCGCGAACTGGGACGAGGACGCGCTCACGATGGCCGTCGCGGCGGCGATCGACTGCCTGCGCGGCCACGACCGCGCGACGATCGACGGCGTGCTGTTCGCCTCGACGTCGTTCGCCTTCAAGGAGAAGCAGGGCGCAACGATCATCGCCAAGGCGCTCGACCTGCGCCGGGACGTCAGGACCGCCGACATCGGCGACTCGCTGCGCGCGGGCACCGGGGCGCTGCGCGCGGCACTCGACGCGGTCCGCGCCGGCTCGGCAAGCCGCGTCCTGGTCGTCGTCGGTGACACCCGCATGGCCTCGCCGCGCTCCGCGCTGGAGGCGAATCTCGGCGACGCGGCAGCGGCCTTTCTGGTCGGCGACGGGGACCCGGCCGTCACGATCGAGGACGCGTACGCCGTCACCGACGAGATGATCGACGTCTGGCGCACCGAGGGAGACCCCTTCGTCCACGCCTGGGAGGACCGCTTCGTCATCGACCACGGCTATCGCACCAACGTGCGCGAGGCCGTGCGCGGACTGCTGGCGAAGCTCGACCGCAAGCCCGCCGATTTCACCCGCCTCGTGCTCTACGGGCCGGATGCCCGCAGCCACGCGGCGCTCGCCAGGGAACTCGGCTTCGACCCCGCCAGGCAGTTGCAGGACGCACTCTTCGGTCGCGTCGGAAATGCGGGCGCGGCCGCGGCGCCGCTGCAACTGGTGGCCGCGCTCGAGACGTCAAAACCGGGCGACACGCTGCTGCTCGCGAGCTACGGCGACGGCGCCGACGCCCTCGCGCTGCGCGTCGAAGGGCCGATCGCCGGGCTGTCGGACCGCCGCGGGGTGCGCTGGCACCTCGAGCGGCGCGGCGAGTTCCCGAGCTACGACATGTACATCCGCTTCCGGCAGCTGCTCTCGACCGAGAACGACCGTCGCGCCGGCGCCGGGATCTCGGCGACCAAGCACTTCCGCGACCGCGACTACGAGATCAGCCTGCATGCGCAGAAGTGCCGCAAGTGCAGCCAGGTGCAGTACCCGCACCAGCGCGTCTGCTTCAAGTGCTTCGCGAAGGACGAGTTCGACCACGTCCGCCTCTCGGACCGGATCGGGACGCTCAAGTCCTTCACCTTCGACAACTTCGCCGGCAGCCCCAACCCGCCGCTCGTGGCGACCGTCACCGACGTAGCGGGCGCGCGGCTCTACCTGCAGATGACCGACGTGAACCCGAAGGAGGTCAAGCTCGACCTCCCCGTCGAGCTGGTCTTCCGCAAGATCCACGACGCCGGCGGGACGCCCAACTACTTCTGGAAGTGCACGCCGGCGCGGACCGCGCCGGAGGAGCAGACGCGATGAACAAGGACGCCATCCGGGACAAGGTCGCCGTCGTCGGCATGGGCTGCTGCAAGTTCGGCGAAAACTGGGACAAGGACCCCCAGGACATGATCGTCGAGGCCGCCTACGAGGCCTACGCCGACGCCGGGCTGCAGGATCCCCAGAAGCAGATCGAGGCGGTGTTCTGCGGTGCACAGTACCCCTCGAAGGGCACCGCCGAGGTCGCCGACGCCCTCAAGCTTTACGACCGCCCGGTGAGCATGGTCGTGAACTATTGCGCGACCGGGACCGACGCCTTCCGCTACGGCGTCTTCGCGGTCGCGAGCGGCATGTACGACACCGTGCTGGTCGTCGGCTTCGACAAGCCGAAGGACCGCGGCGTCTCGGGCCCGAGCGTCGCGGTGACCGGCGTGCGAGGACTGCCCGCGACCCCGGCCGGCTGGTTCTCGCACTGTGCTGCGCGCTACTTCGACACCTTCGGCGCCGGCCGCGAGGACCTCGCGAAGATCGCCGTGAAGAACCACCACAACGGCACGCTCGCGCCGAAGTCGATGCTCAAGCGCGAGATCACTGTCGAGGAGGCGCTCAACGCGCGGATGATCTCCTGGCCCTTCGGGCTCTATGACTGCGCCGCCCAGTCCGACGGCGCGGCCGCCGCGATCCTCACCCGGCGCGAGCTCGCCAAGGGCTTCCGCGACGACTTCGTGCTGGTCCGCGCGATCGGCATCGCGCTCGCGGCCGACCCTAAGGAGGATCCGGACTTCGACTTCCTGCGTTGGAAGCCGACCGAGATGGCGGCGCGCCAGGTCTACGAGCAGGCGGGCATCACCAACCCGCGCAAGGAGATCCACGTCGCGCAGGTGCACGACTGCTTCACGCTCACCGAGTTGCTCGCCTACGAGGACCTCGGCTTCTGCGAGAAGGGCTCGGCGAAGGAGCACATCGCCTCGGGCACCTTCGAGCTCGGCGGCGAACTGCCGGTGAACACCGACGGCGGGCTCAAGACCTTCGGCCACCCGACCGGTGCGACCGGCGTGCGCATGATCTACGAGAACTACAAGCAGCTGCAGGGCAAAGCCGATAAGCGGCAGGTGAAGAACCCCACCGTGGCGCTCTCGCACAACATCGGTGGCGCGCCACAAGCCTGCGGCGTGTGCATCGTCGCACTGCCCTGAACCCCGGGGCGGGTCGGATGATCGCAAACGGCAACAGGGGCCGCCGCCGCGGGGCGGTCGTCGGCCCTTCTCTCCTCTTAGCCTTGCTCCTCGCCGCGTGTTCGTCGACGACCTTCCGCTCGACATGGCGGGCACCGGGCGCGGCGCCCGTACGACTGGTTGGGCAGCGGATCGCCGCGGTGTTCATGTCGGACGACGACGGGGCCCGCCACGTCGCGGAGGACGCTCTCGCCCGCGACCTCTCCCGGAGCGGCGTGAGCGGCGTCCCCGGGTACGAGATCCTGAGTTCGAGGGAGGACCTCGACGAGAACGTCGCGCGCCAGAAGTTCACCGACGCGCACGTCGACGGTGTGGTCATGATGCGACTGGTCGGGAGCCGGCAACAGGCGACGGTCGTCCCGGGGTACCCGGGCCCGTCGCCGTGGGGCTTCTGGGGCTACGGCTGGCGAGCCGCCTACACGCCGGGCTACCTCCGCAGCGAGACCCTCGTCTCGGTCGAGACCATGGTCTACTCGCTGCACCGCGACGGGATCCTGTGGGCCGGCCTGAGCGAGACGGTGAACCCGAACCGGGTCGACTCCTTCGTGACCGAAATCGCCCAGGCCGTGGCCGACGAGATGGCGCGCGAGGGCCTGCTCGCGAAGTGATCCGGCGGCAGCGCCGCCACGCTCGGCCGTCGTCGCCCGGGGCGAGGCGAGTCAGGCGGGCCGGAGCGCGCCGTTCCGACCAGGGCGGGCGATCGCGCCGGCGAGGATCCCGGCGAGTTCGGCCGCCTGCCGCTCGCGGTCGAAGGTCGCGATGACCTCCTCGTTCGGCGTCGCCTGCAGGCGACCGGCCCGGAAGTCGGCCAAAAAGCGCTCGAGGGTCGATCTCATCCCGGACACGTCGTTCGGGTCCACAGTGACACCGACGCCGGCGCTTTCGAGAATGCGGCTCGTGACGCCGGGGATCGTGAGCGCGAGCACCGGCTTGCGGGTGTAGAGGTACTCGCACATCTTGCCGAGGATTTTCACCGCCCCGTATTCTTTCACCGGCGTCATGCAGAGCATGAGCACCTGGCTGTCGGTGAGGTACTGTACGCTGTCGGCATGCGGCACGTAGGCGTGGAAGCGGATCACGTCGCCGAGCTCGTGCTCGGCGATCCAGGCGTCGTAGCGCGGCTGGCGCTTCGTACCGACGAAGTCGATGCGCAGCTGCGCACGATCGCGCGGTCCGGCCTCGACGACCCGGCGCACCGCCTCGAAGAAGGGCAACAGGTCGAACATGGTCTCGACGTGTCCGGTCACCGTCACGTGCAGCAGGCCGCCCTCGAGAAAGCGCGGCTCCCGGCTCACATGGGCGAAGTCCGCCGGGTCGAAACCGTTCGTGATGACCGAGATCCGCTCCGGCGGACAGAAGGGGTACTTGGCGAGGAACTCGTCGCGAGCCGCCTCGTTCACGACGATCACATGGTCGGCACGCTCGAAGATCATCCGTTCCCAACGCTCCTCGCGCGCCTTGCGACCGGGATGGTCCGGGTACCACTGGTTGCGGTGTAGCCCGCTCGTCCACGGGTCGCGCAGGTCGGCGACCCAGGGGAGCCCGGTACGCCGCTGGAGTTCGAGGGCGAGCAGGTTGAGGGACTGCGGCGGCGCCGTCGAGTAGATGACGTCGACCCGGTGACGGCGCGCGATCGCGAGACTGCGCAGGAGCGCGCCCGGGAGCCAGACCACCTGCGGATCGGGCACGAGCAGCCGCGACCAGACGAAGTCCTGCACGCGGGCGAGTCGCCCGCCGCGTGAAAGCCGCGCTGCCCGCTCGCCGACGACGATCGCTGCGGCAGCCGGCGTAGGTCCCTCCCGCCGGGGGTCGCCCACCGTCGGTCCGACGCGGGCCCCGCCGGCGCTCGACGCGACGGGCGCCGCTCCGGCTTCCGCCGGGGCCCGCGACGGGGCCTTCTGCGCGGATTTCCTCCCGCGCAGCAAGGCGCGCGCACGGCCCCCGAGTCGCGAGATCCCCGACTCGATCGACTCGAACTCGACGGTCGGCGTGCGATAGACGGCGACCGTCGGCGGCACCTCGGATCCGAGGCCGGGGTCCCAAAGATCGGTGAACGGATTGCTCACCGTGTGCACGACCGGGCTCCAGCCGAGCCGTGAAATGTACTTGACGAACTTGAGCGTCCGCTGCACCCCGCCGCCCCCCTGCGGGGGCCAGCGGAACGTCAGGACCAGGACCGTGCGCCCCGCCGGACTGGCCGGCGGGGGATTCATCCTTCGCGAGCCGTGCGCATCATCGGATCGATCATCGACGTCTTCTTCGACGACGGGGACGGGGACGGTGACGGCCGGGTGGGTTTTGCCTCGTACGCGCCGATGTCGCAGCTCGGGACGGTCTTGCTGCCCCACGCCTGCGGCCGCTTCACGCCGCGCTGGTCGGCCGGCGCACAGGCACCGTTTTTCCCGTCGGGTGTCTTCGGGTTGCCGCCGCCCATCGCAGGGCTTCCGTCGAGCAGCGCACGGGTGCGCGTCGGACCGTCGTTGGGGGCGAGTTCCCCGAGCTTCGGATCCTTGCCGGTCTGGTCTCCGGGCGCCCCGAAGGAGCAGCTCCCGGGCTGCTGCACCAGGTTGTAGCCGCGCGACACGACCGTGCCCTCGCAATCGGGCGCGCCCCCCGGGCCCGCCGTGTTGGTGGCGACGATCGTGTTCGAGAGGGTCACCGTGCCGCCCTTCTCGGCCCAGATGCCGCCGCCGGAGCCCGACGCGTTCGACGCGAGCGTCGCGTTGTTCAGGTCGATCGTGCCGGCCGCGAGGTTCGCGATGGCACCGCCCTGCTTCTGGCCGACGTTGCTGTTGAAGGTCGAGTTGACGATCGTGATCGTCCCGCTGTTGCGGATGCCGCCGCCGGTGCCGCCGGTGGCCTTGTTCCCATCGAACGTGCTGTCGACGATGCGGACCTTGCCGCCGATGTTGTCGAGACCACCGCCGTCGTCGGCGGTGTTCATGGCGATGGAGGAGATGGCGATCGTGAGGTCGCCGTCGTTCTCGATCGCGCCGCCGTCGTCGGTGCGCGAGGCGTTGTCGACGATCCGGGAGTTGGTCAGGGTCATGACACCGCTGTTGCTGATGGCGCCGCCGCGCCCGTCCGCCACCGAAGACCCGACGATCAGGTTCATCGCATCGAGCTGCGAGCGATTGCGGAGCGCGCCGCCGCGTCCGTTCGAGTTCGTCGGATCGGTCTTGGCGCGGCCGTGGTCGATGGTGACGTTCTCCAGCCGAAGCCGCCCGTCGTTCAGGATCGAGCCACCGTCGTCGCCGAGCGACATGCCGCCGCGCACCATGACGTCGCCGATCTTCGCCGTGCCGTTGGGAGTCACCTCGAAGACGCGGTGCTTCACCCGCTGCTCGATGATGGTCACCCCGACCCCGCGACCCGCGATCTCGATGTCGGTGTTCAGGTCGAGATCTCCCGAGACCGCGAGCGACTCGTCCGGCCCGTCGATGCTCAGGGAGTACGTACCCTGCCCGAGCTCGATCCGGTTGGCGTGCGTGGAGGCGTTGGCCTCCTGCACGGCGGCGCGTAGCGAGCAGGTCCCCTTGCCGGAACCGCAGATGCCGTCCCCGGGCTTGGGATCGGCCGCGTCGCCGAAGGTGTCCGGCGTGAAGGTGTCGGCCAGTACCGGATCCGCGGCGAGCAGCGAAAAGCCGAGCGAGAGCCCGAGAAGCGAAGCGATCCTGCGATTCATGAGTCCTCCGTTGGCCGTCCTGCGCCGCATGGCTTCACCCGGAAAGCGGCCCCGCGCGTGGCGGTCCTAACCCAGCACCACGGCCCCGTCCAGCGAGAAGCACCGGCTTCGACCGCGCGCGGCGATCAGCGCGGCGACGCGGCCGGCTGCCGGCGCATACCCGTTCCCGGATCCGCGGACGCGCTGTCCGCAGGGGAGCCGCCCGCGGTCGGCGCGGGAAGTGCGCCGTTCCACTTCCACCCCGGCACGCCGAGGCCCTTCGCCGGCGTGTATCCGCTCGAGACGCTCACCACCTTGCCGGCCCCGTCGACCAGGACGAAGGTCGGTGTCCCGCTCACCCCCCAGGTGCGGTGGGTGCGGCGGCGCACGTCGCGCAGCACCACCGGCGGAAACTCGACTGCGGATGCGGCGAAGAACGCATCGAGCGCGGTGCTTTCCTCGTCGGTCACGGCGAGCACCTCGGTACCGCGCTCGCGCGCGAACGCCATCACCTCGGGCAGCGACTCCTTGCACGGCATGCACCAGGTGGCCCAGAAGAAGAGGAGTCGCGTTTTTCCGTCGGCGAGCGACGCCGGGACCGAGCCGCGGTAGGATGCCAGGTCGAGCGGCGGCGCGGGCGAGCCGGGTTCCGGCGGACCGGGCAACTCGGGAAACTTCCCGGGATGCGGACCCGGGACGAGCGTCCGCTGCACGACAGCTCCCTCGTGCAGCACGTCGAGCACGACCGGCGAGCCGACCGGGCGCAGCATCGTCCACTCGCGCACCTGGCGTGGCTCGCGGAACGGCGAACCGCTCGGCCCGAGGATCACGTCGCCGACCTCGAGACCCGCCTGCTGCGCCGGAGAGTCCGGGTACACCTCGCGCACGGCGATCGCACCGGGAGCCGACTCCGGCACGAGCGAGCGCTGCGCATCGCTCGGCGCGTGAAACGAGATTCCCATCCAGGCGGGCGCGACCTCGTGCGCGACCCGCACGTCCTCGGCGTAGGGCGGCAAAGCGGGTTCGGATTCGAGCGGCGGGATCGCCCCGGTCGCGCCGGCAAGCGGCAGCGCGAAGGCCTCGCAGGAGAAGAGCCTCGCGAACGCGGTCCGCGCGACCGGGCTCGCGTGCCTCGCCAAGTGGACCCTTCCCGCGATCCCGATCAGGCCGGCGCGCATGCGGCGCAGCGCGGCCTCGCGCACCTCCATCCTGTAGGAGGCTTCGTGGGCGAGCCTGGCCCGCTCGCGCAGGACACGCAGGCGCGCATCGGTCACTTCGTCGGAACGGGTGAACGGGACGAGTTCGGCGAGCAATTCGCGGCCGTGCCGCACCGAATCCGACTCGGCGTTCGCCGGGTCGGCGGGAGTCGGCGCGGGAGTCGGCGTCGCGGGTGTCGGCGCGGGCTTCGGCGTCGCCTGGGGGGAGGCGAGTCGCGTGCTCCACTCCGGGTGTTTCTCCATGAATCTCCCGAGGTTCGCCTCGGAAAGGTCGTCGCGCGACTCGGACCAGGCGCGCGCCCAGGTCGCGAGCGGGCCGGCGAGTTGCGGGAGTTCGTCGATCCGCTCGTCCACCTCCGCGACCGAGCGCGGCGACGCCATCCCGAAGGCGCGACCGATGCGATCGATCGACCGGATCTCCGGTTCCCATGCCGCCCGGTCGCGCCATGCCTCCTCGAGCATCGCGTCGGCGTACTCGCGCAGCGTCTGGCCGCGCGCGGCGGCCGCGGCTTCGAGCAATTGCTCGAGTTGGACGTCGGACGATCGCAGGGGAACGTCGGGGGTCCGGTCGCTCAGAAGGGCGATCTCCTGGCTCAGCGGGAAGTCGCCGGTGCGCTCGAGTGCCTCGATGAAGCGCACCGAGTGGCCGACGTTCGCCTTGCCGCGATTCTCCGGGTAGCAGCCGTAGGCGCGCCGGTCGGCGGTCGACGAGAAGTAGCCGCAGGACCGGCCGGTCGGCAGGCCCGCGACGCCCTTGGGAGCGGTCCGTCCGAGCCGCGCGAATCCGCCCGAAAAACACTGCGACATGAGCGAGACGACCCGCACCCCCGCGGGCACGCGCGCCAGCAGGGAGTCGAGTTCGCGGGCAGTGATCCACTCGTGCTCGCCCCACAGCAGGATCCGGGTTTCGTCCGGATCCTTCTTGCCGCGGGTGCCGTGGTCCGTGACGTGGAGCAGCAGAGTGTCGCCGGCGCGCAGCGAACGCCCTCGGGTCGCGAACCAGCGCTGCAGGGCGGCTTTCTTCGCGGGGAGCAGGCGAACTCCCTCGATGCGCGTGCTCACATACTCGATGGGATGGCCGAATCTCCCTTCGACCCGGGTTCCGTCGAGCAGCGCGGCCTCGTCCCCCTCTCCCGAGCGGAACTCGCGCACCGCTAAGTCCGCGGCCGGGTCGTCGCCATCGCCGGAGAAGACCGATATCCGCGACGGCGGCACCCCGACCCGTTCGAGCCAGTGCAGCATCGAGCGGAGGTGGGCCACGTGCGATTGGTAGTTGACAGCGGGGCGCGCTCCGCCGTTGAGCAGGAGTGCGGTCACCCGACGCGGGTCGGATTTCGGAGTCGCGGTCGTCGCGATCGAAGCCAGGTCGTCCGGGGCCACGGGAGCCGACGTCCCTCCCGGAATCGGCGCGGGCGCAGGCGCGGCCGGATCACCCGGCGCGGCCCCCGGCGAAGTCTGGGTCCCGGGTGTGGGCGGGGCGACGGCGGCCACGGTCTCGGCGGGCTCCCCGCCGATCGCGGGGACCGCCGCTCCGGGGACGGCGGACTGCGCTCGCGCCGGCGGCGTCTGGCAGATCGTCGCCAGCAGCGCCACGCCGGCCATCGCGACCACGTGCGCCTTGCACTCCCGGCGCCCCGCGCGCCCCGCGCGCCCCGCGCGATCCGGGGACCGGCGAAAACGATCGACCAAGCGCACGCCGACAGGATCCACGCTCGACGGCGGGACCGCAAGCGACACGCGGTGGTCAACCGCCGCAGAGATCGAACAGTTCCCCTACCCGGACGAACAGGTCACGACGCCGGCGGCGGACCAGCCCGCGCGCGGCCAAGGCCGCGATGCCGCGCGGTGGCGGCAGGTCGTGCGGCCCACCGGGAAGGTCGCCGGGGACGCCTCCTCGATCAGGCGTTCGACGCACGCCCTCGGCCAGCCGAGTTTCGCGAGTCCGTCGGCGAGCAGTCGCGTGTCTGTGCAGCGCCGACGCGACGGCGGCGTGAGCTTCGTCGCCCGGGGCTTGGCTCGGATCAACCCCGGGGCTAGAGCATCGCCATGCGCGTTCGTTCAGTGAACCACGTCTCGCTGCCGGTACGCGACCTCGATCGGTCGCTCGCGTTCTACCGCGACTTCCTCGGGCTCGCGCAGGTCCCGCGCCCGGACTTCCCGATGGCCGGCGCCTGGCTCGGCGTCGGCGACGCCCAGGTCCACCTGATCGTGACCCCCGAGGGCCTGGCGGTGGACCAGCCCGCACCGTCGCTGAGCCCGCTCGCGAGCCACCTCGCCCTCACGGTGGACGACTACGCGGAGGCGCTCGGGTGCGTGCGGGAGCGGGAACTCGAGGTCATCGAAACAACGCCGGAGATCGGGCAACTCTGGGTGCGCGATCCCGACGGACACGTGATCGAATTGATCACGGCGACGGCGCGACGCTGACGCACCCGCTGGGGGTGGCGGACGCTCGCACTCTTGTGGCAGGCGGGGTCGCGCGCGACCCCGCCTGCGTTGGTGCGGGGCGGCTGCGTTACCGCCGAAGGGGGTGCGCGGCGCAGGTCAGGAGATGACACCCTTTTCCTTGAGGGGGCCAAGGTCGTCCCAGGTGAGGCCGAGTTCGAGCAGGACGGCTTCGGTGTCGGCGCCGCAGTCGGGGGCCGCGTTGCGTACGACCGGCGGCTCGCCGTTGAATTGCACCGGGCTCGCGCAGACGCGGACCTTGCCGTGCACCGGGTGCGCGACGTCGAGAATGTAGCCGTTGGCGACGACCTGCGGGTCGGCGACGACCTCGAGCGGCGTCTGCATCGGGCCCCAGATGCACTCGGTCGCGTTCAGGAGCGCCGCCCAGTGGGGCCGCGGCTCGCGCTTGAACATGGCGCGCAGATCGTCGAAGAGCGCGGGCAGGTGCTTCGCGCGCGCCGCGTCGGGATTGAAGCGCACGTCGGCGAGCAGATCGTCTCGACCCACCGCCCTGCAGAAGATCGGCCAGAAACGGTCGTGCTGCAGCATCATGAGCACGAGCGTCCTGCCGTCGGCGCACTCGTAGTTTGCCACCAGCGGATTCGGCGTTCCGCCGGACCCACCCTTGGGCAGCTCGAAGCCGTAGGTCATCGCCGCGGTCATGTCGGGCGAGAGCATCCAGACCGCCTCGCCGAGCAGCGACACGTCGACCTCGATCGCCTCGCCGGTGCGCTCGCGATGGAAGAGCGCACCCGCGATGCCGCCCGCGAGGAACATGCCGCCGGTGAAGTCGCCGAAGGCCGGCCGCTGCTGGATGAAGGGCTGGCCCGGCGGCGTCAGCATGTCGCACACGCCGCCGCGCGCCCAGAATGAGAGCCCGTCGTAGCCGCCGCGGTTCGCATCGGGACCCTTCTGCCCCTGGCCGTGGCCCTTCGCGTAGATGATGCGCGGGTTCACCTTCTTCAGGTCCGCGTGGGTGATGCCGAGCTTCTCGCGCGCGTCGGGCAGGAAGTTCGTGAGGAAGACGTCGGAGACCTTCACCAGCTTGTAGAGCAGTTCGCGGCCCTCGGGCTTGGTGAAGTCGATGCCGACGCTCTTCTTGTTGCGGAAGAGCTGCTCGACGAAGAAGTTCACGCCCTTTGCCCCGGGGATCATGCCCGAGGTGATGAGACCCCGGATCGCGTCGCCACGCACCGGATGCTCGACCTTCAGGACCTCGGCCCCCCAGTCGCCGAGCGCGGTCGCGCAGGAAGGCACGAAGCCCCATTCCGACACTTCGAGGATGCGGATTCCCTTCAGAACGTCCATGGCTCCCTCTTCACCACACCCGACCGGGACCGGACAAGCGGCGCGACTCTCGGCGCCCCGACCACCCGTGCTAGGACCGGGGAGGCATGGACCGTGCGCCGGAAGGAACCTCCGCCGACGCCGCCGAGGGCGGACGGGCCATCGCTGCCGGGGGCGCGACGGCTCCCGGGCCCGGCCCCTCGCCCTGGGCACCGCTCGGCCACGCCGACTTCCGCTCCCTCTGGAGTGCATCGATCGCGTCCTACGTCGGGACCTGGGTGCAGGGCGTCGCCGCGGTGTGGCTCATGACCTCGCTCTCGCCCTCGCCGGGCATGACCGCACTCGTGCAGACCGCGGCCAGCCTGCCCCTCGTCCTGTTCGCCCTGCCCGCGGGCGCTCTGGCCGACGTGGTCGATCGCCGGCGGCTGCTGATCGCGAGCCAGGCCTGGATGCTGTTCGTCGCCGGCGCTCTCGCGGGCCTCGCGTTCGCGGGGCGACTCGCTCCGTCGAGCCTGCTCGGCTTGACCTTTGCCCTCGGCATCGGATCCGCCCTGACCGCGCCGGCATGGCAGGCGATCCAGACCGAACTCGTGCCGCGGCCGGAACTGCCGGCCGCGATCGCACTCGGCTCGGCGGCGGTGAACGGAGCGCGCGCCGTCGGCCCGGCGATCGGTGGTCTCATGGTCTCCACGCTCGGGACGGGCGCCGCCTTCCTGCTGAACGCCGCGTCGTTCGCGGTGGTCATCGCGGTACTGCTGCGCTGGCGACGGACGACGACGACGAGCGAGCTGCCGCGCGAGGAGGTCTTCGGAGCGATGCGTTCGGGGCTCCGCTTCGCGCGCCACTCGCCGGGCCTGCGCAGCATCCTCGCCCGGATCGGGCTCTTCGTCGTGGGCGCGAGTGCCCTCTGGGCGATCCTGCCGGTGCTCGCGCGTCGCGAGATGCAGCTCGGCGCGGGCGGTTATGGACTGCTGCTCGGCGGCTTCGGGCTCGGTGCGATCGCGGGCACGGTCGCCCTGCCACGCCTGCGCGCCGCACTCGGAGTGGACCGCGCGATCGATCTCTGCACGCTGCTTTTCGCCGCGGTGCTCGCCGTCTTCGCAACCGTTCCCGCTCCGCCCGTCGCCCTGCTGGCGCTCGTGGTGGCCGGTCTCTCCTGGATGGCCGTGCTGTCGAGCCTGAACGCGGCCGCGCAGGGCGCCGTGCCCGGCTGGGTCCGCGCACGCGCGCTCGCCGTCCTGCTGCTGGTCATGCAGGGCGGGATCGCCATCGGCTCGGCGACCTGGGGTTGGGCCGCAGATCGCCTCGGGACCCCGCAGGCGTTCGCGCTCGCCGCCGCGACGCTCCTCGCGAGCGGACTCGTGGCGCTCCGCGTCCGGTTGCCCGACACATCGCGCGCCGACTTTACCCCGGCCGAGTTCCGGCTGCCCGGAGCCGTGGCGCAGGCGATCGACCACGACGAGGGACCGGTGCTGGTCACGATCGAGTACGAGATCGACCCGCAACGCGCCGAGGCCTTCCTCGCGACCATGCAGGCGGTGCGGCGGATGCGCCGGCGGCGCGGCGCCTGGCGGTGGGGCTTGTTCGCCGACGCCGAGCGACCGGGGACATACGTCGAGTCCTTTCTCGTCGAGTCGTGGCTCGACTACCTGCGCCAGCGCGAGCGGCTCACCGTGGTCGACCGGGAGATCGGGCGCCGGGCGACTGCCTTCCACGTCGGCGTGCGCGCCCCGGTCGTGCGCTACCTCGTCGCGAGCGCGCCGCTCGGCTGAGCCACGTCCGGGCCGTGCACGCACAGCCGTGGCGCCGCGCCCGCGCGCCCCGACTGGCCACGTCCGCATGCTCACCCGAGTTCCAGCGCGCGCCAGAGGTACCAGGAGGCGACCGTACGGTGCGGACGCCAGCGCTCGGCGTACCGTTCGAGCTCGCGCGGATCGGGGCGCTCACGCCTGCCGTAGACGCGCGCAAAGCCCTGCAGGACGCCGAGATCGCGCGCGGGCAGCACGTCGGGGCGGCCGAGGTCGAACATGAGCATCATCTGGACGGTCCACGGGCCGACCCCGCGCACGGCGGTGATCCTCTCCACGATCTCCTCGTCGGTGAGCGGGAGGATCTCGCGCGAGGACGGCACGACGCCATCGATGGTCTTGGCCGCGAGATCCTTGAGCGCTGCGGTCTTTGCGACCGAAAGCCCGCAGCCACGCAGTTCGCCGTCGGGCAATTCGAGCAGACGCGCGGGTGCCGGGAGTTCCCCGTCCGGGAAGAGCGCGAGGACGCGGCCGAAGATCGTCGAGGCCGCGCGCCCGTTGAGCTGCTGGAAGACGATCGCGCGCGCGAGCGCGGCCCAGGGCGCATCCGCCCGGGCGCCGGCATCGATACGCGGCCGCAGCTTGCAGGGGCCGACACGCTCGACGACTGCGCCGAGCCGCGCGTCCACCCGGCGAAGGTGTCGCTCCGCCGCGGTGTGGAAGGAAGCGTCGCTCCTTGCGGAGCCGGTGTCCGGCGACGGAGCTTCCGGGAGAGCGGGCTTCCCCGACCCGGTTTTCCGGGCGGCAGTCCGGCGCCGCGGCTGCGGCTCCGCGGCCGCGACTCGCCCACTCGCGCGCGGGCTCACGGGACGACCGAGGGCTTCTCCTCGCGCGGCCGCCACAGGATCACGGTGTGACCAACGAGGCCGCAGAGCACGGCACGCGCGCCCGCGGCAAGCGCTTCTGCATCGCCCTTCTTGTTTCCGGGTTCGTGCAGGCGGACCTTCACGAGTTCATGCGTTTCCAGTGCCTCGTCGACCGCGTCGAGCACTGCGTCGCTCACCCCGCCATGCCCGACCTGTACGACGGGCCGCAGCACGTGGGCCCGACCGCGCAGCGAGTGCCGCTGGGCCCCGGTGAGGACGGGTGGAACGGGGCGGTCGGCGCGCCCCTTGTGCGCGGCGTCCGTCGGCTTTGATGTCATGCCCGAGGCCTAGTCCCGAGTTCCGCCCGAGACAAGTGAATCGATCGCGACGGCCACCGGCGAATCGGCAGCCGCCCTTGCCGCCGCTTCTGCTCACGCATGGAGCGCGGCGACCGGTCGGGGGCGGGAAGCAGCGATTCGCGGCGGCGCCCCGCTTCGGGCAGGCCGCCGCCCGCCCATCAGCCGCAGGAGGGTCCGGTATCCGCCTTGCGGCCCGGGCAGCCCGGCGGGCCGAGGATCTCGACGCCGCGCGCGAAGAGCGCCGCCGCCTCCGCCTGCTCCCCGCGGGTCGCCAGCGCGTCGGCGAGGTTGCACACGGTGCGCGCATCGTTCGGCTCGATCTCGAGCACGATGCGGAATTGCTCGATCGCCTCGTCGGCACGTCCGGTCATCGCGTAGATCTTGCCCAGATTGCCGTGCGCGTTGACGCTCTGCGGGTTGTGGCGCAGCGCCGTCTCGAAACGGGCGCGTGCCTCGTCGAGCTTGCCCTGCATGGCCAGAATCGCGCCGTAGTGGCTGCTCGCCTCGCCGTAGTAGAGAGCGCGCACGCCGTCGGAGAGACGGTCTTCGAACGGGGCCAAGGTCTCGAACATGCGCGCGAAGTGTCGCCCTGCATCCTCGGGGCGCTGCGCATCGAGCAGCGCGATCGCCAGGTTGTGCCGGGCGACGTAGTTCCCGTCGTCGAGCGCCACCGCGTGCTCGAAGAGAGTCGTCGAATCCCGCCAGACACCGCACTGCTGCCAGGTGCGAACGCCGCAGCCCGCGAGTGCCAGGGCGAGCCCTGCGGCGGTCGTGCGGCGCAGTGCTGCGCTCGACGCGAACTCGCGCAGCGTCCAGAGGAGCGCTACCTCGACGCCGAGCATGGGCAGGTAGGTGTAGCGATCGGCCATCGCCTGCAGGCCGACCTGCACGATGCCGATGACCGGCACGAGCATGCCGAGGAACCAGGCCCAGCCGACGGCGACCCACGGGCGACGGCGCCCCGCGACGAGCGCGGCGAGCGAGAGCAGCAGCACGAGCGCCGTCGCCCCCGCGACCGCCCATGCCGGCCAGTGGATCGGGTGGAGGTAGATCGGCGAGAGCCCGAACGGCCAGAAGAAGTGCGCGAGGTAGCGCGCGATCGCGACCGGGGCGTTGGCGAGGCGCTCCGCGAGATCGACGCGGATCGAGAAGGCCCCGCCCCCGCGCTGCACCAGGTAGGTGACGACCGAGGAAGCGAGAGCGAGGAGCAGGAACGGGAACTTCTCGAGGACGAGCAAGAGCGGGCCGGGCACGGGACCCGGCGGCCGGTCGGCGGCGACGCCGGGCAGACGGAGCCGTCCGAGCGGCCATGCGTCGAGCAGGAGCAGCAGGAAGGGCACCGTGACCAGCATCGGCTTGGCGCAGAGCCCGAGCCCGAGGAGCAGGAGGGCCAGCACGTAGTAGAAACGCGGGTGGGTGCCCGGGCGCCCCAGCCGCAGCGCGTACTCCGCCCACGCCCAGAGCGTGGCGAAGAAGAAGAATCCGCTCAGGACGTCCTTGCGCTCGGAGAGCCAAGCGACCGACTCGACGCGCAGCGGGTGCCAGGCGAAGAGCGCCGCGAAGGCGGCGCTGGTCCAGCGCGCCCCGGTGAGGCGGCGCATCGCGAGAAAGGCAAGAGCGGCGTTGAGCGAGTGCAGGAGCACGCTCGTCGCATGGTGCCCGCGTGGGTCGTCGCCGAAGAGTGTCATGTCGAGCATATGCGACAGCCAAGTGAGCGGGTGCCAGTTCGTCGCCTCGCCCGAGGTGAGTGCCCAGCGGAAACCGTCCCAGCCGAGACCGGCGATGACGTGCGGGTTGTGGGTCACGTAGACCGGATCGTCGTAGTTGACCCAGCCGTTGCCGAGGATGCGCGAGAAGAGCGCGAACGTGACGACCGCGAGCAGGGCCGCGAGCCCCGCATCGACGGCCGAGAGCGGCGAGGCGACCGCCGCCCCTTGGTCCGCCGACCGGAATCCGTCCCCACCCGGCCGCGAGCCGCCGGCGCCGCGTATCATCGCGCCGGCGACGGACCTGTTCGCGCCCGCGTCGCGTTCGCGAACGTCCACTCGACCGCCCGCGATCGCCGGCCCGGGGCTGCGACTGCGACGTTTCCGGTTCGAGGACATGGTGGCAGTGCGGACGGGCCGCACCTCGCCGCCGCACGCCAGCCGTAGCACGACCCGCACACGGCCCGATAGCGGGAGCCCGCGCCGGGAGGATGCCCGCGCCTCAGGTCCGCATCGGGCAGCGCGTCCCACCGCGGTCCATCTCGACCACACAGCGGTTGCACGGCACGCAGCGCGACGCGGTCGCGATACCGCCCTCGAGCCGCCGCACCAGGTCGGGGTCGCGGATCAGGCCACGGCCGAGGGCAAGGAAGTCGAACCCCTCGGCGAGCGCCGACTCCATCGTGTCGAGCCGGGTGACGCCGCCGAGCAGCATGAGCGGCAGGCGCAGGGCCGCGCGGAAGCGCCGCGCGAGCGGCAGGAAAAAGGCTTCCTCGAAGCGGTACGCGCGGATGATGCGGCGCCCGAACCAGTGGAACGCGAGACGGCGCACGAGGCTCGTCTGGTTGCGCGCCATCTCGGCGAGCGGAACCTGGCCACGCATGAGGAAGAACGGCGTCCGCGTCGTGTGGCCGCCGGTCAACTGCAGGGCGTCGACCGAGCCGTCGGCCTCGATCCAGCGCGCCACCTCGATCGCGTCCTCGCAGGAGAGTCCGCCGCGGAAGCCGTCGTCCATATTGAACTTGGCGTAGACTGCGGCATGCGGCCCGGCGGCGTCCCGCACCGCGCGCAGCACCTCGCGCGGGAAGCGCGCCCGGTTCTCGAGCGAGCCGCCGAATCGATCGTCGCGGCGGTTGTTCCAGGGGCACAGGAACTGGCTCAGCAGGTAGCCGTGTCCCGCGTGCACCTCGATCGCGTCGAAGCCGGCGCGCACCGCAAGCGCGGCGGCGCGGCCGAAATCGCCGACCAGTCGCTCGACGTCGCTTTCGGTCATCGCGCGGGAGAATCGCTGTGCATGCGGGCTGAACGTTCGCGACGGCCCGAGCGGACGACCGCCGATCGCGTGCGGCGTCGCGAACCAGCCCGCGTGCCCGAGCTGGATCGCGGCGCGCGCGCCCTCCGCATGCATCGCGTCGGCGAAGCGGGCGAGACCGGGCAGCGCCTCCTCTCGCATCCAGACCTGGTCGCGGAAGGTGCGGCCGTCGGCCGCGACCGAGCAATAGGCAAGGGTCGTCATGCCGACCCCGCCGGCCGCGAATTCGCGATGCCAGTCGACCAGGCGATCGGTGACGAGTCCGCCTTCGGACAGGCCCTCGTTCGTGCCGCACTTGACGATGCGGTTGCGCAACTCGATCGGTCCGAGGCGTCCGGGCGAGAAGGGCGACGGGGGGCGATCAGGATCCACGGCACATCCGTCGCCCGTCGCCGGCCCGAAAGCAACGGCTCGCCGCACTTCGCGCCGCGGCGGGGCCCGCTTTCCCCGCGCCGGCGCCGTCGCTATCGTCGGCCGCATGACACCCGAGCAGTCCGTGCGCGATTTCTGCAAGGCGGTCGAAGGCGGCGAGGTCGAACCCCTGCTCGCGCGCTTCACCGACGACGCCGTCTATCACAACATACCGATGGCCCCGGTCGTCGGCCGTGAGGCGATCCGCGCGACGCTGGAGGGCTTCCTCTCGCCGGGCGCGGAGACCCGCTTCGAGATCCTGGCGATTGCGACGACCGGGCGCACGGTCCTCACCGAGCGGATGGACACACTGACGATCGGAGACAAACGGATCGTACTGCCGGTCATGGGAGCGTTCGACCTGGCACCCGACGGCCGCATCGCCGCGTGGCGCGACTACTGGGACATGCAGCAGTTCACCGCGCAGATGGCGTGAGGGCATCCCGCGCGGGGCGGCGAGCGGCTCAGATCGCGCGTGCCGCGCGCAGGCGCTCCAGGTGCGCGTCGTCGAGCCCGAGCAGGCCGCGATAGACCTCGTCGTTGTGCTCGCCTAGGCGCGGGGCGCCGCTGCGGATCGAGCCGGGCGTCCGCGACATCCGCGGGTAGACTCCCTGCATGCGGACGGGTCCGATGACCGGGTCGTCCACCGTCGCGAGATCGCCGCGCGCCGCGACCTGCGGGTCGGCGCAGATGTCGGCGACGGTGTAGGTGCGCGCGAAGGGGACGTCGGCGGTGAGGCACAGGCGCTCGATTTCCGCCGCGTCGCGGGCGCGGCACCAGTCGGCGACGATGCCGTTGATCTCGTCGGCATGCGCGACGCGGGCGGCGAGCGTCGCGAAGCGCTCGTCGGACGCGAGCTCCTCGCGACCGAGGAGCCGTGCGAGCCGCGGGAAGAGCCCGTCGCCCGCCGCGACGATCGCGACGAACTGGCCGTCGCGGGTCTCCCAGTTGTCGAGCGGCGCCGAGTTTGCGAGTCGGTTGCCCTCGCGACCGCGTACGGTGCCGACCCGGTCGAAGGCGGCGACCGTGTGCTCCATGATGCGCAGGATCGAGCCGTAGAGAGCGAGGTCGATCTCCTGCCCGGGGCGGCCCTGCGCCGGCGGGGCCGGCGCGGGCGCGGCGACCCCGCTGCCGGCGGTGCGGTCGCGCTCCCAGAGCGCCATCATGAGCGAGAGCGCGTTGAAGGTCGCCGTCAGGTAGTCGGACACGATGATGCCGGGGCGGACCGGTGGACGGTCCTTGTAGCCGGTCACGTGCAGCAACCCGCCCATCGCGATACCGTTCCGATCGAGGCCCGGACGCGACCGGTAGGGCCCGGTCTGCCCGTAGACGCTCACCCGCGAGACGACGAGCCGCGGGTTGATCGTGCGCAGCACCTCGGGGCCGATGCCCCAGTCCTCGAGCGTGCCCGGCTGGAAGTTCTCGACCAGCGCGTCGGCGTGGACGACCAGTCGCTTCAGCAAATCCCGGCCCTCGGGCTTGCGCAGGTCGCAGGTCACCGACTTCTTGTTGCGCCCCTCGACCGCCCACCACAGCGAGTAGCCGTCCTCGAAGGGGCCGATGTTGCGCATGAAGTCGCCGACGCCCGGCTGCTCGAGCTTGATCACCTCGGCGCCGAAGTCGGCGAGCAGCGTCGCGGCGAAGGGTGCGCCGATGCGCGTGCCGAGATCGAGGATGCGCAGCCCGACGAGCGGGCCGCCGGACGGCGCCGTCCCGGCACCCGGCCCCGCCACCGGGGTGGCGGCCGACGCCCCGCCGGTGCCGGCGTCGCGTTCAGCCACGGGGCAGGCCCAGGACGCGCTGCGCGATGATATTGCGCTGCACCTCGCTCGTTCCCGCGAAGATCGAGGCGGCCCGGTAGTAGAGCCAGGACCGCATCAGGCGGCCGCGACCGACCGAGCGGGGTCCGCCGTCGAGGATGGCGGCCTGGCCCATGGCCTGCATGACCGTGTCGTGCATGCGCTGGCTCATCTCGCTCCAGTAGAGCTTCACGAAGGAACTCTCCGGGCCGAGCGGCTCGCCGCGCGCGAGCCGCGTGAGCGTGCGCCAGTTGTTGAGCTTCGCGACCTCCACCTCGATCGCAGCCTGCGCGACGCGCTGGCGCAGGTCGGCGCAAGCCGGGTCGCCGGGTGCAACGGAGCGCGCGAGCCGTCGCAGGTCGTCGAGCAGCATGCGGTGGATCACGAGTTGCCGCGGCGAGGTGCCGCGCTCGTGGGCGAGCGTCGTCTGCGCAATCTCCCAGCCGCGGTTCACCTCGCCGACCAACTGGTCGCGCGGCACGCGGACATCCTCCAGGAAGACCTCGTTGAACTCGGAGGTGCCGGTCATCTGGCGCAGCGGGCGCACGCTCACGCCGGGCGCATGCATGTCGACGACCATGTAAGAGATACCGCGCGCGCCGGGGCGACCGGGGTCGGTGCGCGCGATCAGGATGCCCCAGTCGGCGAACTGCGCCCAACTCGTCCAGACCTTCTGCCCAGTGACCACCCAGTGATCGCCGTCGAGCACGGCCCGCGTGCGCAGCGCCGTCAGGTCGGAGCCCGCCCCCGGCTCCGAGAACAACTGGCACCAGATGTCCTGGCCGGTCAGGATGCGGGCGAGCCAACGGCGCTTCTGCTCCCCGGTGCCGTGCCGCATGAGCGACGGGCCGACCAGGTTGACGCCGATCCGGTTGATCACCTCCGGCGCACGCGCCAGCGCCATCTCCTCTTGGAAGACGTAATTCTCCTCCGGACCGGCGCCGCGCCCTCCGTACTGCTCGGGCCAGTGCACGCCCACCCAGCGCCCCGACGCGAGTTCGCGTTGCCAGTCGCGCAGGAAGGCGAACTCCTCCTCGAGCGTCGCGAAGTCCGGGAATTCGTCGGTGCCGTAGCCGCGCGGCGCGTGTTCGGCGAGCCAGCCGCGCAACTCGGTGCGGAATTCTTCCGCGGGGGTGGAGAAGGCGAGATCCATCGGCGCGATTCCTATCCGCGGCACCGCGCGCGTCGCAAACGGTCGACCGGACAGCCGCTGGATCCATCGAGGGCACACGTTGACCTCCCCGCGCGAAAGCGGTCTTCTGGCGTCAGGTGGACGGCGAGGACCAACCCGCGGTCGGCTCCCACGGCGGGGGCGATCGGCGCGAGCGCACCGACCGGGCCGCCGTCGGGGCGGCCTCCGGCCTCTCGGAGTCCGGGCGCGACGTCCTCTGCCTCGCCGGCGCCGCGCTGGCGCTGCTCCTCTACTGGTTCCTCGGCGTGAACGGGCGCGTCCATGACGTCGTCGACTTCGCCGGCAGCGACCTGCCGTTCCAGTTCCTTCCCGACTACGCGTACCTCGCGACGCGCATGCGCGCCGGGCAACTCGCGCTCTGGAATCCCTGGCAGGGCCAGCCCTTTCTCGCGACGCTCCTCCCGGGCACGCTCTATCCGGCGCGCCTGCTGCTGATCGCGCTCGAGCCCGCGACCGCGATGCACGTGTCCACCGTCGCACACCTGCTCGCCTCCTTCGTCGCGACGTTCGCGCTGGCCCGGGCGCTGCGCGTCGGCCGTGCGGCTTCGCTTCTGGCCGGCATCGTTTACATGGGCATCTACGCCCTGCCCCAGGTCTACTGGTCGTCGTTCCTCGAGGGCGGCGCCTGGCTCCCCGTCGCGGGACTGGCGCTCGTCCGGATGGCCGAGACCGGGGCGTGGCGATGGTCGATCGCGCTCGGGGCTTCCGTCGGCCTGGTGGTGCTCGCCGGCTGCTACCAGCACGCGCTCTACGCGGTCTACGGATTGGCCGTGCTCTACCTCGCGCTCCTCGCCGATCCATCACGTCGCGGCTGCCTGCTCCGACCCGACGGCCTCCTGCGACTCGCCCTCGCCGGCCTCCTCGCCGCCGCCACGGCGGCACCGCAGGCGCTGCCCACGCTCGCCTGGAGGGCGCAGAGCGTGCGCAGCGGGATTCCGCTGACCGACGACCAACTCGACCTCTGGCCGCTGCCCGACTACATCCTCGCCGCGATGTTCCCGCCCTGGGGGTCGGCCTCGCCGATCATCGTATCGCTGCCCGTCGTGCTGCTCGGACTCGTCGGCTGCCTGTCGACGGGATGGTTCGGCACGGTCCTCCTCGTCGCGACCGCGACGACGATGGCGATGTGCCTCGGGCGGGGCTTTCCCGCCTACGCGCTCTTCCACGTGCTGCCCGGGTTCTCGAGTTTCCGACAGCCGGAGCGGCTCGTTTTCCTGGTTGGCTTCTTCGCGGCGATCGCGACGGCCCTCGGGGCCGACCGGCTCGCGCGCGGGGGCCCGGTCGAGCGCGGCCTCGCGCTCGTCGGCGCAGCCGCGATCGCCGCGAGCCTGCTCGGACCCGTGCGGCTCTCCTCGGCCCTGCCGTGGACGATGCCCCGCAATCGCCTCGCGGGGCCGCCGCGACTCTTCTCGATCGTCGCCCGGCAGAGCGCCGGCGGCCGGACGCTGCTCACGGGCAGCGGTTCCGAAGACGGCATCGCCGTGAAACAAGCGGGCATGAACGGCGTCCGGGCCCTGCAGGACTACAATCCGCTCTCCTCGCGTCGGCTCGCGGGCTACCTCCACGGACTCGTCGGCGAGCCGACACCGAAACCCGAGGACCCGGACATGTTCGCCGGATCGATCCCGATGACCCAGCCGATCGCACAACCCGGGATGCTCGACATGGCGTCGGTCCGCACGCTCCTGCTGCGCGCGACGGCCTCCATGCCGGTGCGCGAGCCGCCCTTCCGTGCGCTCGGGACCCGGGGACGGTGGACTCTCTGGAGCAATCCGGGAGCCTTCCCGCGCGCGTACCTGGTCGAGCGGGCGCGCTTCGTGGCTGACGACGACGCAGCGCTCGAGGTCGTGCGCACCCTGGATTTCCCGGCGCGCGACGAGGTCGTCCTCGTCGGCGAGGCGAGCGGCCCCGAGCGGGCCGGACTGGTCGACGGGCCGCCGGGAACGATGCGTGCTGCACGGATCGCACTCGACGCCCCCGAGCACGTCGTGGTCGAGGCGAGCAGCGAGCACCCGGCGGTCGTCGTCCTGACCGATCCCTTCGCACCCGGATGGACGGCAACGATCGACGGACGGGCCGCCGCCGTGCTCGCCGCGAATCACCTCGGGCGCGGCGTGGTCGTCCCGCCGGGCCGGCATCGGGTGGAATTCCGCTACGCCGCCCCCGGCCTGCGGACGGGGGTCGTCGCCTTCTCGCTCGGCTGGGCGAGCGTCGCGCTCGCCGCCGCCGCGGCCCGGTGGTGGCGACCGCGACGAAATCGGGAGCGGGCTCGGGCGCCCGACGCCGCCGCGGCCGGCCCTTCTTGACTCGAACCGGGTGCGGCGCGACGGTCCACCGGTCGCGGAGCGCCGCGGCCGAGGACAGGCCTTGAGCATCGCGACCCACGGAGACGATACGGCCGTCGTGACGGTGCGCGAATGGCGCCCCGGCGACGAGACCGGAATCCTCGACCTCTTTCGCCGGGTGTTCGGCGTCGAACGCTCGGTCGAGCACTGGCGCTGGAAGTTCCTCGACAACCCGGCCGGCCGCGAGGTGCTGGTCGCGGTCGACCGCGACGGTCGCATCGCCGGACAGTTCGCCGCACTGCCCAACCGCGCCCGGATCGAGGGGCGCGACGCGATGCTCTCGCAGCTTCTCGACCACATGGTCGATCCGGCGCTGCACCGCCGCGGCGCCTACGCCACGATGGCGCGCGCGTTCCACCGCCGCTTCGTCGCAACCGCACCCGGCACCACCTGGTATGGCTTCAACCTCGAGGAGATCCACCGGATCCAGCGCGGTCTCTACGATATGCAGGCGGTCGCCCCGGTCGAGACCTGGTCGCTTTCCTCGACCGCGCAGGCGGGCACGGGAGGTGCGTGTCATGCGTCGCGCTCGTTGGCGGCACGCCTCCACGACGCGCTGGTCGCCGTCGAGCGGGTCGAGCGTTTTCCGGCGGAGGTCGATGGGCTGTGGGCGCGTGCGCGCGTGCGTTACCCGGTCGCCGTCGAGCGAGACGCGCGCTACCTCGGCTGGCGCTACGCCGACTGTCCCGACGTCGATTACGCACTGCTGCTCGCACGCCACCGCGCGACGCGGCGCCCGCTCGGGCTGCTCGTGCTGCGTCCGGGCTGGCCGCACGACTCGCTCGCGGCCGTCGTCGACTGGGTCGTCCCGCCATCTTCGACGGCCAACGCCGCCTGGCGGGCGCTCCTCGACCGGGCCCGCGCCATCGCCCGCGAGTCGGGCCTCCCGGTGCTGCGCGCCTGGCTGCCGGCGACCTCGCCGGACCGCGAGATCCTCGCCCGACGCGGCTTCGCCACCGGCGTGAGCCCGTTTCTCACCAGCCTATGGGAGGACGGCGAGACCCGAGGTCCGAATGCGGCGGTGCGCCGCGCGTGGCACTACACGATGGGCGACACCGACATCTTCTGAGCGGCCGGCGCGAGGGCGGCCCCGAAACGAACCGACGAGAGAGGATGCATGCCCGGTCCCGTTCCCCTTCCCGAACCGCGCGCGACGCCCGAGGGCGGTCGCGTTCTGGTGCTCGCGCCGCATCCCGACGACGAGACGATCGGCTGCGGTGGCGCGATCGCCCTCCACCTCGCGCAGGGCGATCCGGTGTCGATCGCAATCGCGACCGACGGCGCACTCGGCGACCCCGAGGGGCGCTTCGCCGACGTCGACTACCGCGAACTCCGCCGCGCCGAGGCCCGCACGGCGGCCGGCGACCTGGGCGCATCGCCACCGGTCTTCTGGGAATTCCCCGACGGCGACCTGCGCGGGATCCTCGAGCGTGGCGGCGGCGAATTGCACGCGGCGGTCCGCACGGCGATCGAGCGCAGTCGCGCCGAGATCGTCTACGCCCCGCCGCGCCTCGACGTACATCCCGACCACCATGCACTCGGGCGGGTCGTGGAGGAGGTGCTCGCCGCCTGGGGACCCGGGCGGCCGCGCGGCTTCGCCTACGACGTGTGGGTTCCCGTGCACGCGACGCACGTGCTCGACGTGAGCGCCGTCTGGGAGCGCAAGGAGCGCGCGATCGCCCGCTACGCGAGCCAGCTCGCCTACAACGACTACCTCCGGGTCGTCCGCGGGCTGGGTGCGGCGCGCACCATCTACATGCCGGGCGCTCGCTGGGTCGAGGCTTTCGCCGAGATCCCGCCACCGCCCTGAGCCCGGCCGGCGCTCCGCGAACCGGTGCGCCGGCGGACGGCGAGGCGTGACGACGCCGGGTGCCGGTGGCCTTTTGACTTGCCCGCGCGAGCGGGGTTAGACCCAAGTTCGGTCGTCGAGCGACGGCCGGAGGGCCCATGGGGAAGCAGGCATCTTGAACTCCGGCGCGCCCCTGCACCCGATCCCGGGGATCTTCTCGCCGGTCTCGGCACCGGCCGAGGCGATCCGCGATCTCTCCTGGCTGGTCATCGGGATCAGTGCCGGCATCCTTCTCGCGGTTGCGGCAATCCTGTTCTGGTGCGTGGTCCGCTTCCGCGCCCGCCCCGGCGACGACCGCGAGCCGCCTCAGATCTACGGCAGCAACCAGATCGAGCTAGCCTGGACGCTCGTCCCCGCGCTCATCGTGCTCGTGCTCTTCCTCGCGACCGCGCGCACGATCTACGACGTGCAGGCGATGGTGCCGCCCCCCGGGTCACTCCAGGCGACCGTCGTCGGCCACCAGTGGTGGTGGGAGATCCGCTATCCCGAACTCGGAATCGTGACCGCAAACGAAATGCACGTTCCGGTGAGCGACGCCGCCGAACGGCGGCCGACCTTCCTCACGCTGGAATCGGCCGACGTGGTCCACAGCTTCTGGGTGCCGCAATTGGCAGGCAAGACCGACGTGATCCCCGCCCGGTCGAACCACACCTGGGTCGAGCCGACGGAGACCGGAACCTTCCTCGGGCAGTGCGCCGAATTCTGCGGCACCCAGCATGCGAACATGCTGCTGCGCGTGGTCGTCGATACGCCCGGAGATTTCGCGGCCTGGGTGGCGGCGCAGAAGCAGCCCGAGGCGCGCGACCCGGCGGTCGCGGCCGGGCGGGCGATCTTCGAATCGACCTCCTGCGTAAACTGCCACGCGCTCGGCGGAACCGGTGCCCACGGCACCTTCGGCCCCGACCTGACGCATCTCATGTCGCGCGAGACGATCGCCGCAGGCGCCGCTCCGAACACCCGCGAGAAGCTGCGCGGATGGATCGTCGACCCCCACGCGATCAAGCCGGGAGTGCTCATGCCGGCGATGAAACTCCTGGACGCGGAGGTGGAGCAGTTGACCACCTTCCTGCTCACGTTGCGCTAGGGGGACGGAGAGCATGGCGGTCCTCGGACAGAGCATCGACACGGTGCGGACGGGCGAAGGCGAGAGCCTGCCCTTGGCCGCGCGACTCCACGAGTGGGTCGTCACCGTCGACCACAAGCGGCTCGGGCTCATGTACATCGCCTCGGCCCTGGTCTTCTTCCTGGTCGCGGGCTCGATGGCGGCCCTGATGCGGATCCAGCTCGCCGTGCCGCTCAACGGCTTCCTCGGGCCGAACACCTTCAACCGGCTCATGACGATGCACGGCACGACGATGGTGTTCTTCGTCGGGATGCCGATGTTCTTCGGCTTCGCGAACTATCTCGTCCCGCTGCAGATCGGGGCGCGCGACCTCGCCTTCCCGCGGCTCAACGCCTTCGGCTTCTGGATGTTCCTGTTCGGCGGGCTCCTGCTCTACTTCAGCTTCCTCGGAGCGGAGGGACTCTACGGCGCGGGCAGCGCGCCGGACGTCGGCTGGTTCGCCTATGCGCCGCTCACCTCGCGCGCCTTCTCCCGCGGCAACTCGACCGACTACTGGATCCTCGGCATCCTCCTGAGCGGCGTCGGCAGCACTGCGACCGCGATCAACCTGGTCACGACGATCCTGACCATGCGATGCCCCGGCATGACGCTGCGCCGCATGCCGCTCTTCGTCTGGATCATGCTCGTGGACGCGGCGCTCGTGCTTTTCATCCTGTCGCCCCTCGCCGCGGCGCAGGTCATGCTGCTCTTCGACCGCTTCCTCGGCGCGCACTTCTTCGACACCCAGGCCGGTGGCTCCGCGGTCCTCTGGCAGCACTTCTTCTGGTTCTTCGGGCACCCGGAGGTCTACGTCCTGATCCTGCCGGCCTTCGCGATCGCGAGCGAGATCATCCCGGTGTTCTCGCGCAAGCCGCTCTTCGGCTACCCGGTCATGGTCGCCGCGACGGTGTGCATCGGCTTCATCAGCATGGGCGTCTGGGCCCACCACATGTTCACGGTCGGGCTCGACCCGGCCACGAATACCTTCTTCGCCGCCTCGACGATGGCGATCGCCGTGCCGACCGGCATCAAGATCTTCAACTGGCTCGGCACCATGTGGGGCGGGCGTATCCGCTTCCGGGTGCCGATGCTCTGGTGCACCGCCTTCCTGCTCGAGTTCGTGATCGCGGGCCTGACCGGCGTCATGCTCGCGGTCGTCCCCTTCGACTGGCAGCTCTCCGACACCTACTTCGTCGTCGCACACTTCCACTTCATGCTGATCGGCGGTCTCCTGTTCAATCTCTTCGCCGCGATCTACTTCTGGTTCCCCAAGGCGACCGGGCGCATGCTCGACGAACGGCTCGGACGACTCCACTTCTTCTGGTTCGTGCTCGGCTTCAACCTGACGTTCCTGCCGATGCACGTTCCGGGACTGCTCGGGATGCCGCGACGGATCTACACCTACCAGCCGGGACGCGGCTGGGAGATCTGGAATATGGTGACGACGCTCGGCGTCGCCGTCCAGGTGATCGGACTGCTCTTCTTCCTGTGGAACGTGGTGTCGTCGCTGCGCGCCGGCGCCCCTGCGGGCGATGACCCCTGGGACGCATGGACGCTCGAGTGGGCGACGACCTCGCCGCCACCCGAGTACAACTTCGAGAGCGTGCCGACCGTGCACAGCCGCCGCCCGCTCTGGGACCTGAAGCACCCCGACGATCCCGACGGGAGGTGGGAGTGATCGCTTCCGCGCACGACGCCGAGGCCGTCGACGATCTCCACGCATGGAAGGGCCGGATCGGGATGGCGTGCCTGATCGCGGCGGAGACCTCCTTCTTCGGCGTGTTCATCGTGGCCTACCTCTTCTACCGCGGGAAGAGCGCGACCGGTCCGCAGCCGGCGGACGTGCTTTCGACGCCCTTGCTCGCGACGATCTGCCTCCTGTCGAGCAGCGTCACGATCTCGCTCGCGGTGCGGGCGCTGGGCGCGGGCCTGCACGGTGCCTTTCGCACCTGGTGGCTCGCGACCATCGCGCTCGGCGCGAGCTTTCTCGCCGCGACGGCGCTGGAGTGGCGCGAGCTGATCTTCGGACGCGGTCTCACGATCGCGACCAACCTGTTCGGGACGACCTTCTACGCGCTCGTCGGTTTCCACGCCCTGCACGTGACGCTCGGCCTCACGATGCTGGCCTTCGTACTCGGCGCGGCCCTGCGCGGCAGGCTCGGGGCGGAGCATGCGGAGCACGCCGAGGTTCTCTCGTGGTACTGGCACTTCGTCGACGCGGTGTGGGTGGCGGTGTTGGCCGTCGTCTACCTGGGGCGCTGAGGAGGATGGCGATGGCGACCGGACGCGCGAACGAGCGGGACTCGATCCCGATGCCCGCCCCGACCGCATGGCCGATGCTGTTTGCCGCCGGGATCTGTCTCGCCTTCGCCGGGCTCGTGACCAACGCCGTCGTGAGCCTCGCCGGCGCGGCGCTCTTCGCCGTTGCCGGCGCGGGCTGGCTGCGCGATGTCCTGCCGCAGCAACGCCTCGAGGAGATCGCCCTGCGACCGGCGGCGGAACGCGCGCAGCCGGTGCGCCGGTCCACCGTCGTCGTCGAGCACCTCGAAGTCGGACGCGACGGCCACCGCATGCGGCTGCCGGTCGAGGTCCACCCGTGGTCGGCCGGGCTGCGCGGCGGTCTCCTCGGTGCGGGCGTCATGGCGCTGCTCGCCGTCGGCTTCGGACTGCTCGGCCACTCGAGCCCCTGGTATCCGATCAACCTGCTCGCCGCGACAGCGATGCCGACGCTCGCGTCGGCCGGCACGGCAACCCTCGAGGCCTTCGATCCTACGGCCTTCGCCGTCGCGAGCGCGATCCACCTTGCCGCCTCCCTCGTGGTCGGACTGCTCTATGCGCTCATCCTGCCGATGATCCCGCGCCACCCGGCCGCCGTGGGCGGCCTGCTCGCGCCGCTCTTGTGGAGCGGCCTGCTGTGGGCCGTGCTCGGCGTCCTGAATCCGGCGCTCAACCGGCGCATCGAGTGGCCGTGGTTCGTCGCCTCCCAGATCGGCTTCGGACTCGCGGCCGGCTGGCTCGTGGCGCGCACCGAGAAGATCTCGACCCTGCAGGGACTGCCCTTCGCGGCGCGCGCCGGCGTGGAGGCAGCGGGCTTCGGCGAGGGGAAGCACGACGCGTGATGCGGCGGGCGCAACGACACACGGGGCCGGGAAGACGCGACCATGCGCGCCGCAGTGCCTTGGCCACGGTGCTGGGCACGGTACTCGCGATCGCGGGCTGCGACTCGCTGCCGGGCCGGCCGCGCGAGGCCGATCGACCGCTCGCGCCGACGCAGGTCACCGACTTCGCCGTGCTGTGGGGCGAGAACTGTTCCGGCTGTCACGGGGCCGACGGCAAACTCGGCTCGTCGACTCCGCTCGGCGACCCGGTCTACCTCGCCGCTGCGAGCGACGCGGCCATCCGCGACCTGACCTTGCGCGGGATCCCCGGCACGCCGATGCCGGCCTTCGGACTTGAATACGGCGGTACGCTCACCGACCACCAGGTCGACCTGCTGACCCGGGGAATGCGCGCGCGCTGGGCAAGCGACGTGACGCCGCCCCCACCCCCGATCGACGCGGCCGCGACCGGTGACGCCGCGCGCGGCGCGACGGTCTGGCAGGCGAGTTGCGCGGGTTGCCACGGCACCGACGGCGACGGCGGCGCAAAGGGCGGCTCGGTCGTCGACCCGTCCTGGCTGTCGCTCACGAGCGACCGGGCGCTGCGCACGGCGGTGGTCGTCGGTCGCCCGGATCTCGGCATGCCGGACTGGCGTGGCGAGGGTGGCGCACGGCCGCTCGACGCCGAACAGGTCTCCGACGTCGTCGCCTGGATCGCAGCCCGACGACCGGCGCCGATCGCCTTGCCGGGTGCAGCGGCACCGGCGGCAGGCCCGAGTGCGCCGACGGGGGCCACGACAACGACCACGACGACCGCGAGGAGCGAAGATGTCCCGTGATCCGGACACCACAGGCACCGCGGGAATCCCGCGCCAGGACGCGCTCCGGCCCGATGGTTCGGGCGGCTCGACAGCGCCCCTCGTGCCGCCACCGCCCGTCGACAGACGCGGCTTCCTGTTCAAGCTCGGACTCGCGATCAACGCGGTCGCCGCGGCGGCCTTCGCTCTCCCGCTCGTCGGCTATGTCCTGGCGCCGATGCGCCGCCGCGCCTGGCAGGCCTGGATCCCGCTCGGCCCGGCGACGGGATTTCCGGTCGGACAGACGCGGCTCGCGACCTACCGAAATCCCTTCGTCGTGCCCTGGGACGGCGTGACCGCCGACATTCCCTGCTGGGTGCGCTGCATCTCCGACACGAGCTTCCAGGTCTTCGCCGTGAACTGCACGCACCTCGGCTGCCCGGTGCGCTGGTTCCCCGAGTCGGGGCTCTTCATGTGCCCCTGCCACGGCGGCGCCTATTACGAGGACGGGCAACGCGCCTCGGGTCCGCCGCCGCGCGGCCTCTACGAGTACGAGTACAAGCTGGAGGACGGCCAACTCGTCGTGCGCGGCGGCCAGATCCCGACGCTGACCCAGCCGTTGTGATCGGACGACCGCAATGAAGTCACGCCTCGCATCGATCGGCAGCTGGCTCGAGGAACGTCTGGGCCTGGGCGCGGCACTCGGCCCGGTGCTCGGCCACGCCGTGCCGCGCGACACGGCGAGCTGGTGGTACGTCTTCGGCAGCGCGACGCTGGTGCTCTTCCTCCTGCAGGTCGCGACCGGCATCTGTCTCGCCTTGGTCTATGCGCCCGCGGCGAGCGAAGCGTGGGCAAGCCTTGAGTGGCTGAACTACCAGCAGCCACTCGGCTGGTTCCTGCGCGCGCTGCACGGCTGGGGCTCGAACTTCATGATCGGCATGATGACGATCCACCTCGTCCAGGTATTCCTGTTCGGGGCCTTCAAGTACCCGCGTGAACTCACCTGGATCGTCGGCGTGATCCTGCTCTTCAGCACGCTGGGCATGGCCTTCACCGGCCAGATCATGCGCTTCGACCAGGATGCCTACTGGGGTCTCGGGATCGGTGCGGCGATGATCGCGCGCGTGCCGCTGGTCGGCCCCTACCTCGTCCACCTCATGCTCGGCGGGCCGATCATCGGGGCGCAGACCCTGTCGCGGTTCTTCACGCTGCACGTCTTCGTCGTACCCGGACTGCTCTTCGCCTTCGTCGGGCTGCATCTTCTGCTGGTGCTGAAGCTCGGCATCAACGAATGGCCGATGCCGGGTCGCCTGGTGCGGCGGGAGACCTACCGCGAGGACTACGAGCGCCTCGTCCACGAGGACGGCGTGCCGTTCTTCCCGGACGCGGCCCAGCGCGACCTCGTCTTCGCCGGGATCACGACCCTCTCCGTCGTCGCCTGCGCCGCGATCTTCGGGCCGATCGGACCCAACGGCGTGCCCGACCCGACACTCATCCGCACCGTGCCCCGCCCCGACTTCTTCTTCCTGTCGCTGTTCGCGGCCTTCGCGCTGCTGCCGCCGTGGATGGAGACGGCGCTCATCCTGGTCGCACCGGTCGTCGGCATCGGGCTCTTGTTCGGGCTGCCGTTCCTGTTCGGCACCGGCGAGAAGAGCTGGAAGGCACGCCCGATGTCGGTGCTTGCCGTCCTGCTCGTCCTGGTCACTTTGGTCACGCTGACGAAGCTCGGTGTCACCTCGCCCTGGTCGCCGGTCATGGACGCATGGAGCGGCGCGCCCACGCCCGTCGAGTACGTGCGCGGCCGCAGCCCGCTCGAATTGCGCGGTGCCGCGGTCCTCCAGTCCAAGCAATGCCGCAACTGCCACGCGCTCGGCGGCGAGGGCGGCCAGCGCGGCCCGGCTCTCGACGGCGTGGCCACCCGGCTCACCCGCGACCAACTCATACGGCAGGTGATCCAGGGCGGCGGCAACATGCCGGCCTACGGCCGCAACCTGAGTCCGGCCGAGGTCACGGCACTGGTCGCGTTCATGGAGACCCTGCGACCCGCCAACCAGCCCGCGGCGCGCGATGCGAGCCGGCCGGGCGCAGCCCCCGCGGCGCCGCCCGGGCGCTAGCAGCCGACGCGGTGGATCCGACCCCGGCGAGCGACGCCCCGGCCGTTCTCGCGGCCGCACTCGGCTCCTGGAGCTTTCCGCCGCTCGGCACCGCCGCGATCCTGCTCGGCGTCGCCGTCTATGCGCGCGGCTGGTGGGCGCTGCACCGCCAGCGCCCCGACCGCTTCCCCCCCTTTCGTCTCGCCGCGTTCGCGGCCGCCGCGGCGATGCTGCTCGTCGCGATCGCCTCGCCGCTCGAGGCACTCTCCGGGCTTCTCCTCACCGTGCACATGGCGCAGCACTTCCTGCTCGTCATGGTGGTGCCGCCGCTCACCTGGCTTTCGGCCCCGGCGATCCCGCTCCTGCGCGGGCTGCCGGTCGCAGGTGCACGCGCGATCGGACCGTTTCTCGCCGCCCCCGAGCTGCGACGCCTCTCGCACCGGCTCACCCACCCGGTGGTCGGCCTGCTCGCCTTCACTCTCGCGCTTTGGACATGGCATGCACCCGAGCTCTACGAACTGGCACTCCGCGACGCCGGTTGGCACCGCGTCGAGCATGCGACGTTTCTCGCCGGCGCACTCCTCTTCTGGTTCCCGGTCATCCGGCCATGGCCGGCCCTCGACTCGACACCGCGCTGGGCGATCCCGCCGATGCTCCTGCTGGCGGACCTGCAGAACACCGCCCTGTGCGCGATCTTCGCCTTCTCCGACCGGGTGCTCTACCCGACCTATGCCGCCGCGCCGCGGCTCTTCGGCACGACCGCGCTCGGCGACCAGCACCTCGCCGGGGCCCTGATGTGGGTCCCGGGTCAGGTCGCCATGCTCGTGCCGGCCGCACTCGTCGTCGCGCGCCTGCTCGCACCGCAGCGGTCCGACGAGCCGCACCCGACCGTCGCCCGGCGCAAGTACGGCGGCGGACCGGGCGCGGTACGAGCGACCACGCCGCCCGACGGTCGGCGCGGCGACGGCCTCGACCTGCTGCGCGTCCCCGTCCTGGGCCGCGTCCTGCGTCACCGCGTCACGCGACGGGTCGCCCAGGCGACGACTCTCGGGCTCGCGGTCGCGATCGTCGCCGACGGACTGCGCGGCCCTGCGATGGCGCCGATGAACCTCGCCGGCGTCCTGCCGTGGACCTGGTTCCGCGGGCTCTCGATCCTCCTCCTGCTGGTCGCGGGCAACGTCTTCTGCTTCGCCTGCCCGTTCGTCCTGCCGCGCGAGATCGCCAAGCGTGCGTTCCCCGACCGACTGCGTGCGCGCTGGCCGCGCCGACTGCGCGGCAAGTGGTTCGCCGCGGTACTCCTCATCGCCTGGTTCTGGGGCTACGAAGCAGCCGCTCCGTGGGATGCGCCGCGTGCGACCGCGTGGCTGGTGCTCGGCTACTTCGCGGCGGCCTTCGCGGTGGATGCGGCCTTCCGCGGAGCCGCCTTCTGCAAGTGGGTCTGCCCGATCGGGCAGTGGAACTTCGTCGCCTCGACGGTCTCGCCATTCGTGGTCGCGGTGCAGCGCCCCGATGCCTGCGCCTCCTGCACCGGCCGCGAGTGCCTGCGCGGCAGCCCCGCGAGCCGCGGCTGCGAGACCGAACTCTTCCTGCCGCGCAAGACGGGCAATCTCGACTGCACATTCTGTCTCGACTGCGTACGCGCCTGTCCGCACGACGCGATCGGGCTCGTCGCACGCGCACCGCTCGCGGAACTCCCGGGCGACGCGCGGCGATCGTCGATCGGGCGTCCTTCGCGCCGCCCCGACCTCGCCGCCCTGGTCCTGGTCTTCGTGTTCGCCGCATTCGCGAACGCGGCGGGCATGATCGGGGCGGGCGTGCCGATCGGCGATGGCAGCGCCGTGGCGAACTCGCTCCTGCGGAGCGCCTGGATCCCGGCCGCACTCGCCGTCCTGCCGCTCGCGACCGTGACCGCCTGCGCCTTCCTGTCGCGGCGTATGGGCGAACTGGACGCACGGCCGCGGGATCTCGCCTGCCGCTTCGCGCTCGCCCTGGTGCCGATCGGCGTCGGCATGTGGGCGGCCCACCTGCTCTTCCACCTCGCGACCGGTGCCGGTGCGATCGTGCCGGTCGCGCGCCGCGCGCTCGAAGCGGTGGCGCCGACCTGGTTCGCGCGGCTCGGCCCGCCCGACTGGAGCGCGGCACGGGGCTCCGCCGCGGGCTGGCTCGATCCGGCGAAACTCCTGCTGCTCGACGCGGGACTTTGCGCGACGCTCTGGGTCGCCTGGCGCATCGCCCGTTCCCTCGCGCGAAGCCCGCGCGCCGCCGTCGGTGCCGTCCTGCCATGGGCGATCCTCGCCTGGAGCCTGTGGGGCTGCGGCGTGTGGATCCTGCTCCAGCCGATGCAGATGCGCGGCACGATGGTGCACTGAGCGCGTTCCACGCGGGGGGAGGCACCGAGGGTCGCGGACCCCGCGCAGGCCGGGCCCCGTCGCGGGCCGGCTTTCGCGGCGTCGTCGCACGGGCTAACCAGCGGCGGAGCGAGGACCCTGAGAGTCCTGCGGGCCCCTCCCGCACAAGGGCTTCGGAGTCCGGGGCGAAGGCGACGATGCGAACCGGCGCGACGATGCGAACCCGGCCCCCGAAGGCCGGGCAGACGGTACCTGCACCGGGCGCCGCGCTCGTACTCACGGCGCTGGTCCTGGCGCCCCTCCTGGCTTCCCCGCGTATCGGGCGTGCCGACGGGGGCACCGTACTCCTGCGCGCCACCCGCGACGGACTCGACGTCACGCTCTTCGGTGCGCCTTCCCCCCTGCGCGTCGGGCGCGCCGACCTGAGCGTGCTCCTACAGGATGCGGCGCGTGGTACGCCGCGACTCGACGGCACGGTCGCCCTGATCCTGTCGCCACCCTCGGGCAGCGGCCTCGCCGAGATCGCGGTTGCGGCGGACGCGGCACGGGCGACGAACAAGCTCCTGCGTGCCGCATCCGTCGACTTGCCGGCAGCCGGCGACTGGCGCGCTCGAGTCGCGATCGGGCGCGACGGCGCGACGATCGAGACCACGACCACGCTGCGCGTCGAGCCACCTGCACCGGCGCCCCTGCGCCTGTGGCCGTGGCTCATGCTGCCGGGTGTCGCGACCGCGCTCTTCGCCTGGCGCGAGTGGTTGCTCGAGCGCCGGCCGCGCGGACGAGACTAGCGCAGCGGGGACGGTGCGACCGACGGGGTCGCGACGGCCGGCGACGGTGGTGGGGCGGCGCGAACCTCGACGCCCGGTGCATGCCCGACCGATGGAGCGGGAGAAGGGAGAGCCGACGGCATCGGGGATGCTTCCGGGCCGCCTTCGGCGGCCGGGGTGGCGGCGCCCTTCACCCCGCCGAAGCGCATGTGCCAGATCACGTCGACCGAACTCTCGCCCTGCGACGACGCTGCACCCTGAATCGTCACGCTCGGCGACAGGTAGTATTGCACGACCACCGAGGAGCCGACGAGACCCTGTTGCTGGCGCGTCGAACTCGTCTGGCTTCCGCCGAGGTCCTGCGAGATCGAGACGAAGAGATCCTCGCCGAGGTAGCGGCCGACGCCGATCGACCCGGCGCTGGCCCCGCTCGGCATCTGGAAGGTGAGACTCGTGAGCCCGAGCGTGTCGATGACCGAGCGCTCGAGTCCCGGCGCCACGTAACTCGCAAGGAGGCCGAGCGCCTCCTGCTGCAGCCCCTGCCCCTGCCCACCGGTGAGTTGCGAAGCCGGCTTTCCGAACAGCAGCATGGCGAGAATGTCACTCTGGTCTAGGCTCGGCTCGCTCGAAAGGTCGAGACTCGGCTTCTGCGCGGTCCCCTGGACGGCGACGGTGATGCGGTACTGCGCGTCGCGGTAGATCGCCGCGACGTTCAGGTAGGGATCGACCGGCGACTCGCCGGAGAACGTCACCCAGGCGTGCTCGAGTTCGAGCCGACGTCCCTGGAAGACGTACCAGCCCCGGGTCGAGAGGATCTGGCCGGAGATCCGGATCTGGTCGCCGGGGTCCTTGGTCGCCCAGAGTTCGCCGCCGAGCCGGATGTCGGCGTCGTTGCGCCGGATGCCGACGCTCTCGCCGAGGAGGACGCGCACGGCGACCCGCATGCGCCGGTAGGTCTCGCCCTCGCGACCGGAGGCCGTCGCAGCCTTGCCCGAGAGGGATTCGAGAGCCTCGCCGACGGTGCCGACGTCGCCCGGGCGGACCGCACCGGGGTCGTTCGAGTTCCACACCACGATCGTCGGGTCGCGCTGCGCGCCGCTCGAACCGGGTAGTAGCGAGGGCCGGATCGTGACCGGATCGAGCGTCACGTCGCCCTCGATCTCGGGGGCCGCGAGCGTGCCGAGCAGTCGCAACCGTCCGGTCGCCACCGCGGTCGCGATGGGCTTGTCGTAGACCTTGAGCTTCGCGAGGTCGATCGACAGGTCGAGCCGGGGCGACTCGCCCGACGGGAGTTCGACGTGGCCGCCGCCGGTGAGCTTACCGTCTTCCGCCGAGAACTCGACGACCTCGGCACGATCGCCGGCGAAGTGCAGCGCGATCCGGCCGTTGCGCAGGCGCATGCCGGTCGCCGCGAGTCCCAGCGTGACATCCGACGCCCTGGCCTCGCCCGAGAAGCGCAGCGCTCCCGCGGACCCGGCGACGGAGACGTCGAGGAGCGCGCGTCCGCGCAACTCGGAGAACGTGCCGGGTGGCACGAACTCGCGCAGTCCTGCGAGGTCCACTTCCTCGCCGTGCACCCGCATCGAGAGCGGGTGCTCAAGCGCGGGCTGCGGCAACGGCCATCCCGGTGCGAGCGGCACGGTGCCGCCCACCGCCAGGTGCCCGCCGAGCGGCGAGTCGACACGACCATCGACGACGAGGCCGTGCTCGGTGTGCAGGCCGAGTTCCACGTTGCCGAAGACCTGGTCGGCGAAGGACAGGTCCGCGGCCGAGATCCTGCCCGACACCTCCGGCCGGGCCTGAGCGCCGGCGAGCAGGAGGTGCGCGTCGATCCGGCCGCCGCATTCGCCGCGGCCGGCGAGCTTGCAGAAGGGGCCCAGGTCCACTTGGTGCGCTTCGAGGGTGATGCGACCGGGCCGATCGCTGCCGGGCCGGACGAGCCGCCCGTCGAGCGCGAGTCGCGTAGCGCCGGTGTGCAGGGCGAGTGCGCCGACGTCGAGGCCGCCGGCGTCGAGGGCGAGCTTCGCCGGGTGCTCGAGCGTCCAGGCCGGCCCCTCGACCGGGGCGACGCGCAGTTGCGAGAGATCGACGCGGGCCGAACGCGCGTCGCGCTCGAAGCGCAGCACCGCGCGCTGCTGGCGCCCGTCGGGCGAGTGCGCGGTCACGTCGAGGTCCCCGCTGTCGGACGGTGCCGCAGGGCCGGAGGTGCCCGCTGCACGCGCCCATGTTCCGGCGAGATCCACGTCCTGGCTCTTCCCGAGCAGTTCGCCGGCAGGCCCCTTCGGCTCGAAACCGCCCGAGAGCTTCGCCTTCGCCGATGGTCGATCGCTGCCGAGGGCGGCGAGGTCGATCGAACCGCGCAGCCGCGCGCGACCCGCCGGCGTGTCGACGGCACCGCCGGGGCGCAGGTCGATGCGTGCGCCCGCATCGTCGGGTCGGCCCCACAGTTTCGCGGAGAACGGTGCGGGGCCGGAACAGCCGGGGATCACGCCAAGGTCGGCGGTGCCCGAGACGTCGCCCCCGAGGGCACGGCGCTTCGGATCCGCCGAGGTCCGCAGCCACCCTGCACCCGAGAGATCGTTGCCGGCGGCGCGCACCACCACGTCGCGCAGTTCGACCAAGTCGGCCTTCGCACGCAGCCTCGCGCGTGCCTCGTCGAGGACCACGCCGCGCACCCGGCTGCGGTCGAGGCGCAGGTCGGCCTCGACCGTTCGCCCCTCGTCGAGCCGGTCGGTGCGCGCCGTCCCCTCGACGCGCAGTGCCGCGTCGGGCATCGCCTCGCGCAGCGAAGCCGACAGCGAACCGGGGTCGTCGCTCTCCAGGCGGAACTCGGCGCTGGCTGCATGCGGCGCGACGTCGGCGACGCTCGCGGTCGCGTCGCCACGCCAGGCGCCCTTCGGCGCGGCCGCCTGGGCGGCGATCTTCCAGTTCGCGCCTTCGCGACGCGCCTGCAGCGAGGCCCAGTCGGCGCGCACCTCGCCGAGGGAGCTTGCCCAGGCGCGCGCCTCGACCACCGGCATGCGCAGGCTGCCGTCGCCGGCCAGGCCGGCACCGAGCGAGCCCGCGGCGGAGATCTTGCCCGCGGGCGCATCGGCGGCGACCACGCGCGGGTCGAGATCCCGCACCGCGACCGAGAGCGAGAGCGGCCGCTCGAGCGCCGTCACCCCGTCGGGCGGTGCGGCGAGTCGGGCCCACGCCTCGACCGTCGTCGTCCCCGACGCCAGGTGGACGTCGCCCCTTGGTGCATCGAGGGATCCGTCGAAGAGGGCCCACCCGGTGGCAGCGCGATCGGCGGCCCAGGACGGAGCCCAGCGGCGCAGGTCCGCGCCGGCGATCGGGTCGCCGGAGAGCTCGATCGACATCGGGGTCTCGCCCGCGAAGCCGATCCAACCGCTCGCACGGAGCGACGATCCCGCTTCCGCGCGGAGATCGAGGCGGTCGACGGCGAGCAGCGGCCCGCCCGCCGCCACGAGATCGACCACGCCGCGAGCCTCGACATCGTGGAAGCGCAGGGGGTGGTCGGCGACGCCGTGCACCGCGGCCGAGCCGCGATGCAGCCCGAGCGTCACCGCGCGCAGCCAGACCGGCGGGGGTTCGTCGAAATCGCTCGCGAACATTCCCGCGACGTTCCACTCGCCCGCGGGGTCGCGCCGAAGGTCGAGCGCGAAGTCGTCGAGATCGACACCGAGCCCGATCCGCGGCGGGAACAGTCGCTGCACGGCGAGGCCGACCCGGGCGCGCGGGACCTGCAGGGCGGGTTCCCCCCCGTACACGACCGAGACGTCCTCGAGTTCGATCCCGGCGACGCCGACGCCGGCGATCCTTCCGATCGAGACCTCCGAGGAGAGCACCTTGCCGAGCAGCGCCTCGGCCGCCGGACGCAGGCGATCGCGCAACGTGGTTTGGTCGAGCAGGACTCGGGCCGTTCCCGCGAGGAAGAGCCCGAGGGCGGCGAGGGCCGCGAGCGGGCGGATCAGTGCACGCAACACGGCCATCGCTCAGAACTCCGGTCCGATCGAGAAGGCGAGCTGCACCAGCGAGTCACCCCTGGGCCGGTCGAGCCCAAATCCGAGGTCGAGTTCCACCGGACCGATCGGCGTGTTCGCGCGAAAGCCGAAGCCGACGCCGGTCTGGAAGTTCCGCGGCGAGATCGTCCAGGCGGACTTCTCCACGTCGCCGGTGTCGACGAAGAGTACGCCGAGCAGCGGCCCCCAGATCGGGTAGCGCCCTTCGAGCGAGCCGATTGCCAGCGTCCGCCCGCCGAGGGGGTCGTTCGAGCCGGTGATCGGCCCGACACGCCATCGTCCGTAGCCGCGCACGCCGTAGATGCCGGTGCCGCCCGCGTAGAAGCGGCTCCACAGCGGGATCTCCTGCGTGCCGTCGTAGGGCGGGATCGCGCCGAGCGTGATGCGCATCGCGCCGAGCAGGTCGCCGAAGATCGGCCGGTAGGCCCGCAGCGTCGCGATCGTGCGCAGCCAACTGAAGTCGGCGCCCAGCACCGGGCCGCCCGCGACCTCGGTCGATACGTTCAGGACGAACCCCTGGTGCGGATCGAGCAGGTCGTCGACGTGCGTCCAACGCATCGAGCCGCCCGCGGAAACCGTGAAGCCGACGTTTTCGTAGACGGCGAGATCGGCGCGCGTCGCGTCGCTCACTTGCGACAGCGAGTCGTAGGCCCCGCGCAGGAAGACCGCGCCCGTCAGGTTGCGACCGATCCGCCAGTCGATCTGCGGCGTGACGCGCCCGAAGTCGTCGCGGTAGGTCGTCTCGTCGTCGACGCCGAGGTTGAAGGTGAGCGCGGAACGGTTGCGCTGGCCGGGGAAGTGGGGCTCGACGTAGGATGCGGTGACGATGCGGTTGATCTGCGACACCCGGGCGCTGAAGCCGATCTGCTCCCCGCCCCCGAAGGCGTTGTAGTTCCACCAGGAGGCGAGTCCGCGCACGCCCTCCTCCGAACTGTAGCCGACGCCGAGACGCACCTCCTGGGTGTCGCCGGGTTCGAGCGACAACCGCATCGGGACCTTGCCATCCTTGATGGCCCCGGGCTCCACTCGCGCCAGGGAGAATACGCGCAGGCCGCGCAGGCGACGCTCGGTCTCGCGCACCAGGCGCGCGTCGAAGGGCTCGCCCGGCTCCCAGGCGAGTTCTCGGGTCGCGATCTCCGGCTGGAGCGCGCCGAGCCCGTCGATCCCGGTCTCGCCGAACGTCGCCGCCGGACCGGGTTTCACGACGTAGGACACCCACGCACAGCGCGTGCCGAGATCCACGGCGGCCTTGGGTTCGACGAGCGGCGTCGGGTGGCCGTGATCGGCGTAGTAACCGCCGAGCAACTCGGCGGTACGTCGGTAGTCCGCCTCGGCGAAGACTTCACCCGAGACGAGCGGCACCTGGCGGCGGAACCGCGCCGCGTCCTCCTCCGGAATCCCCCCTCCTTCGAGATCGATGCCGAGCCAGCAGACGTAGGTCGGATCGCCGCGCTCGATGCGCAGGCGCACCGCGACGAGCCCCGGTTCATGACCCGCGAACTCGTCGACCACCGGACCGGGGCGGTCGCCGCCCACGAGCCATGGCGCGCGTCGGAAGAGCCAGGCGGGAAGCGGCATGAGGGGTTCGTCGCTCCAGTCGCCGTCGGGGGCGTGGAGGACCCGGACCTCCGCCGTGACCTTCGCGTCGTAGTAGCCGTCGGCCTCAAGGGCTCGCTTCAACGACTCGACGTCCTGCGCGAGGAAGGCGGGGTGGAAGCGCCGCGCCTTGCGCCAGATGGCCCACCAGGGCCGGGCGACGGTGGAGAGGCCGGAGGCGAGAGTCCATGCACGCAGCGGATTGACCCCCTCGATGTCGACGCTCTTCACGCGCCAGGGCCGGTCGGGATCGATCGCGACGGGCGATACCCAGGTCGTGTCCGACGGGGCCGACGCGTCCGGTCCGGCCGGCACGAGGGGGCCGGAGGCATGCGCATCGCGCGCGACGACGAGCACGAAGAAGAGCGCGACGGCGCGGAGCACCCTGACTGAACACACCGGCACCTCAGGGCTCCCCCCCTTCGAGTAGCGGACGGCCCGCAGGCGGACCAATGCCATGGCCGTCCGACCGGCGGCACCGCCCGCGGCGGCGGTCCGGCTCTGCCCGTCGGCCCCGGGCCCGCCCCCCCCTCGGGGCGAACCGCACCACGGGTCGGACCGCGTTTATGCTTCCGCTCGAAAACGGCTAGACTCGGGGGCGCCGCGGGAGGCGTGGGAGGGACGCGTTCCGTCCGCGACCCTGCGGACCGTCCCGGCTGCAACGCAAGAGGAGCCACCGTGCCTGCCTCCGACTATGTGAACCGCGACAACGCCGACCTGGTCGACGAACTCTACCGTCGCTTCCAGGCCGACCCGCAGTCTGTCGAACCGACGTGGCGCGCCTTCTTCGAGGGCCTCGAACTCGGCCTGTCGGCCGCCGACCGCGGCGTCGGGGCCGTGGCGAAGGGCGCACCGGCAACCGCCATCGCCGAAGCCGCGGCCGGAAAGTACCGGCCGACCTCGTTCGGACTCGTCTCCTCGTATCGCGACCTGGGCCACGTCCTCGCCGACATCGACCCCCTCACCGACCCGCCGACCGAGCACCCGCTGCTCGACATCGCCCACTACTCGCTCGATGCGGGCGATCTGCGGATGTCCTGCCACCCCGGCGGCTTCCGCGGATTCAGCCCGGAGCAGCCGCCGACGCTCTCCGAACTCATCGCCGCGCTGCGCGAGACCTACTGCGGGACGATGGGTGTCGAGTACACCGGGATCCGCGACCCCGAGCAGCGCGCCTGGCTCGAGGAGCGCATGGAGTCCACGCGCAACGCACCGGCCCTCTCGCCCGCCGATCGCAAGCGCATCTTCGCCAAACTCGTCGAGGCGGAGAGTTTCGAGCAGTTCCTGCACGTCAAGTTCCCCGGACAAAAACGCTTCTCGCTCGAGGGCGGCGAGACCCTGATCCCGATGCTCGACGCGCTCGTCGAGGGCGCGGCCGGGGTCGGCATCGAACAGGTGATCCTGGGCATGGCGCACCGCGGCCGGCTGAGCGTGCTCGCCAACATCGTGCGCAAGCCCTACGAGATGATCCTCGCCGAGTTCGAGGGTTCGACCCTGCCCGACTGGGTCCAGGGCGACGGCGATGTGAAGTACCACAAGGGCTACTCCCGCGACCACAAGGCCGACACCGGGGAGGTCGTCCACGTTTCGCTCACCCCCAACCCCAGCCACCTCGAACTGGTGAATCCGGTCGTCGAAGGCAAGGTCCGGGCGAAGCAGAACCTGTCCGGCGACCTCGAACGACGGCGCGTCATGCCGGTACTCATCCACGGCGACGCCGCCTTCATCGGCCAGGGTGTCGTGCCCGAAACCCTACTCCTCTCGCAGCTCGACGGCTACTTCACCGGCGGCACCGTCCACGTCGTCATCAACAACCAGATCGGCTTCACAGCGCCCCCCGAATCCTGCCGTCCGACCCGCTATGCGACGGACATAGCGCGCATCATCGAATGCCCGGTTTTCCACGTGAACGGGGACGACCCCGAGATGGCGGTGCACGCGATCCGCCTGGGGCTCGCCTTCCGCCAGCGCTTCCGGCGCGACGTCGTGATCGACCTCGTCTGCTTCCGCAAGCACGGCCACAACGAGGCGGACGAGCCGACGTTCACCCAACCGGTCATGTACCGGCGCATCGCCGAGCACCCCGGCGTGCGCACGCTCTACCAGCGACGTCTCGTCGAGGCGGGCTTCGACGCAGCGGCACTCGAGATCGTGCGTCGCGACTTCGGAGAGATCCTCGACCTCGCCCTGCAATACGCGCGCGACTTCCGGCCACGCCAGGAGGTCTTCACCTACGGCGCAGCCTGGTCGGGTCTCGGCGTCGCCGGCGGGGAACGCGCGGCGACGACCGCCGTATCCGCCGACGTCCTCCTCTCGATCGCCGAACGCGCGGCCGTCCTGCCGGCGGATTTCACGGCCCACCCGAAGGTCGTGAAGCAGTACGAAGCGCGTGTCGAGATGGTGCGCCGCAGCAACGGGATCGACTGGGGCTGCGCGGAGATGCTCGCCTTCGGGTCGCTCCTGCTCGAAGGGACGCCGATCCGGCTCTCCGGCGAGGATTCCGGCCGTGGCACCTTCAGCCACCGCCACTCGGTGCTGCACGACCAGGACGACGGTCGGCTCCACGTCCCCCTCGACGCGCTCGCGGCTGCGGCCGAACGCAAGGCTCCCTTCGAGGTGGTCGACAGCATGCTCTCGGAGGAGGCGGTGCTCGGCTTCGAGTTCGGATACTCGCTTGCAGCACCCCATACCCTCACGATCTGGGAGGCGCAGTTCGGCGACTTCGCCAACGGTGCGCAGGCGGTCATTGACACCTTCGTCTCGGCCTCGGAGTCGAAGTGGCAGCGCTCGAGCGGGCTCGTGATGTACCTGCCGCACGGATACGAGGGCCAGGGCCCGGAGCACTCGAGCGCTCGCCTCGAACGCTGGCTGCAGTTGTGTGCCGACGACAACATGCAGGTCGTCTACCCGAGCACCGCCGCGCAACTCTTCCACCTGCTGCGCCGCCAGATGCGACGGGCCTACCGCAAGCCCCTCGTCGTCATGACGCCGAAGAGCCTTCTGCGTTTTGCGCCCGCGACGTCGGCCCTCGCGGACCTGACCGACGGCGACTTCCGACCCGTCCTGCCCGACCCGGTCGCCCTCGAACCGGGCAGCGTCGCGACCCTCGCGTTCTGCAGCGGCAAGGTGTTCTACGACGTCGCCAAGGCACGCCAGGAGCGCGCCGACCTGCGCGTCGCCTGCTTCCGCGTCGAGGAACTCTACCCGCTGCCCACGCACGAGATCGAGGCCGCACTCGCCGCCTTTCCCGAAGCCCGCGACGTCGTCTGGGTCCAGGAGGAGCCTCGCAACATGGGCGCATGGTCATACATGCTCGAGCGCCTGCCGTCGCTGCTCGGGCCGGATCGGACGTTGCGCTACGCCGGTCGCGACGAGGCCGCGAGCCCGGCGACCGGGTCCTACCGCATGCACGCGAAGGAGCAGGCGGCCTTGATCGCAGCGCTCTTCGAGGGAGCGGCGGGCGTGCGGTCGCCAAGCGCCGAGGGCGACGACGTGGCGGAGCCGGGAGCGACTTCCCGGTTCAAGGTGTCGGCCGGCGACGGTGCGGAAATCCATCTCTCGCCCGGCACGGGCGGGGCCGCGCAGAAGGCGGGGGGGGAGTGATGGCGCGAGACGTGAAGATTCCTTCGCTGGGGGAGTCGGTAACCGAGGCGACCCTGGGGCGCTGGCTCAAGCCCGACGGTGCCGCGGTCGCCGCCGACGAGCCCATCCTGGAGTTGGAGAGCGACAAGGCGAACATGGAACTCGCAGCCGAGACCGCCGGCACGCTGAAGATCCTAGCCGCGGCCGGCGCGACCGTGCACTTCGGCGACGTGGTCGGCCGGATCGAGGCGGCGGCCGCCGCCGCGGGAAGCGGCGGCGACGCGCAGGCAGCGCAGGCAGCGCAGGCAGCGCAAGCGGTGTCCCGCACCTCCGCCGCACCTCCGGCGGAGGAGCGACCGCTCAGCCCCGCGGTGCGGCGCATCGTGGCCGAGGAGCAGCTCGACGTCGCCGGCGTGGTCGGCAGCGGTCCGCGCGGCCGCATCCTGAAGGGCGACGTCCTCGAACTCGCCGAGCAAAAGCGCTCGGCGACGGCTGCGCTGGTGCCGGCTCCGACGGGAGGCTTCCTGCCGAGTTCGCTCCTCGCCGCCGCCTCCCGACCGGCTCCCGCGGCACCGCCCGCGAGCGGCGGGAGTGCGGACGAGGAGCGGGTGCCGATGAGCCGGCTCCGGCAGGTGATCGCCCGACGCCTGGTCGAGTCGCAGCAGACCACCGCCACGCTCACGACGTTCAACGAGGTCGACATGAGCGCGATCCTCGAGGTGCGAGCCCGCTACAAGGAGTCCTTCCAGAAGAAGCACGGCGTGCCGCTCGGCTTCATGTCGTTCTTCGTCGCGGCCTGCTGCGAGGCGATGAACGACGTGCCCGAGACCAACGCCCGGGTCGATGGTACCGATGTCGTCTACCCGCGCAGCGTCCACGTGGGCGTCGCGGTGGGCACCGACCGCGGGCTCGTCGTGCCGGTCGTGCGCCATGCGTCGACCCTTCCCCTCGCCGGGATCGAGGCCGAGATCGGCCGCCTCGCCGAACTCGCGCGGACGAACAAGCTCATGCCGGACGACCTGGCCGGGGCGACCTTCACGATCTCCAACGGCGGCGTCTACGGTTCGCTCCTGTCCACGCCGATCCTCAACCCGCCCCAGAGTGCGATCCTCGGCATGCACAAGATCGAGAAGCGCCCTGTCGTCGTCGACGACCAGGTCGTCGTGCGGCCGATGATGTACCTGGCACTCTCCTACGACCACCGGTTGATCGACGGCAAGGGAGCGGTCACCTTCCTCGTGCGGGTCAAGGAGCGCCTCGAAGACCCGACCCGCCTCCTGTTGCGCGTGTGACTCTCGCCATTCCCTCGTCGTCTACGGTCCTGACGCACGCGGCCGTCGTGGCCAGTGCGCTTTTCTTCTCGCGCAAGCGCGTGCGTCGCCTGCAGGCGCGGGGCGAGCAAGGGACGTGGTCGCACCTGGTGCGGATCGGCTTCGCGATCCTGGCGGCGGTCGCAGTGCGCGCCGCCCAGTCGACGACGGCGAAGCCCCTGCTCATGGCCGCCGGCGTCGCGCTGCTGCCGCTCGGCAAGCTGCCGTGGCTCGCATTCGCCGGCACGGAGGGAGAAGCGATCTCGACGCTCTCCTGGCAACTCGCCCTGCTGGGGCTGCTCCTCGTCGCCTGGGCTCTGCCGTTCTACGCCCTCGGCCTCGCGGCCGGCTTCGCGATGGTACGCCGCCCGACAAGCCGCCTGCGCCGAGCGACCTCGCGGCTGCTGGTCGCGAGCGGGGCTCTTCTGCTCGGAGCCTACGCGGGAACGTCCTGGCTCGCGCCGGCCGGTCTCGACCTCGACGCGCTTCGCGACCGGGTGGCCACCACCGGGGTCGAGCCATCGCTCTGGCCGCTCGCACTCGTCGGACTGGGCCTCGGCATGCGCTGGCTGTTTCCGCTGGTGGTCGCGCCGCCCGACGCACCCGCGACCACCGCCGTCGGGCCCGCTGGGCAGGCGTCCCCGACCCGCACCAGCCGACGCTGGGGCTGGTGACCCCAGCGCGCGCCGGGCCGGCTTCTCAGTCTTCCTCGCGCGGGCTTTGATGGTGGGCGTCGGGCGTCCAGGGGTGCGCATGGCGCAGCAGCCCGTGGCGATGGGCGTGCCGGTGCGGCTCCCCCGGCGGATCCGAGACGAGATGCTCGTGCAGGTGGTGGGCGTCGTACCGGTGCTGGTGTTCGTGTTCCAGCGGATCGTGTTGGTGAAGCTGCGGGTGTTCGGCCAAGACCAGGATGCCGACGCCGAGCGCCATGCCGAGGGCCGCCATGGCCTCGCGTGCGCCGATGCTCTCGCCGAGCAGCGGGACGGCGACCAGCGCGCCGACGAACGGAGCCGTCGCGAAGAGCGCCGTCTGCCGTGCGGCGCCGAGCGAACGCATTGCCATGACCGACAGGACGAGACTCAGCCCGTAACTGGCAAAGCCGACACAGAGCGCCAGCGCCACCGTGCGCGGCGCCGGTACCGAGGCCCCCGAGGCCACGGCGAGCAGCAGGCTCGCGGTGCCCGCGAGCAGGCCCTTCGCGCGAGCGACACCGAGCGCGTCACGCGAGGAGAGCCGCTGGGTCAGGTTGTTGTCGATCGCCCAGCTGGCGCAGGCGCCGACGATCGCCAGCACACCTGCCGGGTCGACGTGAACGCCGTCTCTACCGCGCGCCGCCAGTGCGAGGAGGCCGACGAGGATCAGTGCCGTGGCCGCGCTCTCGCGCCGCCCGAAGGGTTCGCCGAACACGAGGACTGCGAGCGCGATCGTGAACGGCACCTCCAGGTTGAGCAGCAGGGACCCCGCTACCGCCGACACCCGAGCGAGTCCCCAAAGCAGGAGCAGCGGGCCGATCACCCCGCCGCAGAGGGCGATCCAGAGGAGCCGCGGGAGGTCCGCACGGCGCATTCGCGCCGGCGATGGGCCGAAACCGAGGAGCCGCAGCGCGACGGACGTCGCGGATAGCCCGAGTCCGGCTCCCAGGTAGAGCAGGGAACTCAGGACGATCGGCGGCAGGTCGCGCAGCAGCAGTTTCGCCGTCGGCGCGCCGGCGCCGAAGAGCGCGGCCGCACCCAAGCCGGCCGCCACGCCGGGCAGGGCCCTCCACCGGCCGACACGCGAGGCTTTCATCGCACTTGGGAGCCTACCTCACGGACCCGCCTCCCGGCAGGTGCGACGCCGCGTTGAAGCGCGCCGGCCCGCGAGCGACACTCCCCCTCCGGCCCCCGCGCGCGAAAGCCCCCGGCGATCGGTCGCCCGAGCAGGCAGGCAACGGAAGGAAGAGAAGATCCGATGGGACGCATTTTCGAGACGCGCAAGGCCACGATGTTCGCCCGCTGGGACCGGATGTCCAAGGCGTTCACACGCATCGGCAAGGACGTCGCGATCGCCGTGAAAGCCGGGGGCCCCAACCCTGACGGCAACCCGGTGCTGCGCCGCTCGATCCAGAACGCGCGGGCGGTGAACATGCCCAAGGACCGCATCGAGGCGGCGATCAAGCGCGCTTCCGGACAGTCGGCGGCCGACTACCAGGAAGTCCTCTACGAGGGATACGGGCCCAACGGCATCGCGGTTTTGGTCGAGACGGCGACCGACAACCCGACCCGCACCGTCGCCAACGTGCGCGGGCACTTCAACAAGTACGGCGGCAACCTCGGCTCCTCGGGGAGCGTCGGTTTCCTCTTCAAGCGGATGGGCGTGTTCCGGCTGAAGCCCGACAGCATCGACCAGGAGTCGCTCGAACTCGACCTGATCGATCACGGCCTCGAGGAGATGGGCGAGGGCACCGGCGAGAAGGGCGAGCCGCAGCTCGTGATCCGCTGCGGCTTCACCGACTTCGGACGACTCCAGAAGGCGATCGAGGACCGGGGACTCGCACCGATCTCGGTGGAGTCGGAGTACGTCGCACAGACCGGGGTGAGCCTGCCCGAGGAAAAGGCGACCGAAGTGCTGAAACTCGTCGACGCGATCGAGCAGGACGACGACGTCCAGCGCGTCTTCCACAACCTCGCCTGAGGGCGAGCGGCGCGCGATGCGGATCAGCGCGCAGGGGGATTTCCGCGCAGGAGCGCTTCGGGCGCCGGGTCCGACGGCGGCCAGTCGATCTCCGACGGGGCCACGGCCGTTGCGGGTGCACCGTCCGCATCGACAGTGGGGCCGCCCGCGGCGCGGCGGCGGAAGATCCAGAGGTCGGGGACGAAATCCGGCGGGACGTCGGCGCCCGGTCGCATCACTCCGCGGTGGACGGCCGAGGTCTTGCCCAGAGGTTCGTAGTCGCGCCGCACGAGGTCCACCACCCTCCCCCAGAGGAAGGTGTCGGAATGCCGGAACATCGGTACCGCCGCCGGCACGGAGACGACGACGTAGTCCGGGTGGGCGCGCCGAACCGCCTCCCACGTCTCCTCCTGGCGCTCGCGCGAGCCGGCATGACCACCGGTGAGCGGACTCGCGATCACCCACCTCGTGACCGCAAGCAGTCCCGAGTAGTGGAGGAGCTGCGGCTCCGAGCCGAGGACGAAAAGCGTCCGCCATCCGCGAGCGGCGGCATCGCTTGCCAGGATGCGTCCGATCGCCGGGCCGTTCGCGAAGCGCATCCCTGCGTAGCGTGCGAAGGACTGCGCGGCCGCATCCGCACCGATGTCGACGGGACGCGCTGCGACCCAGGTGGCGACCAGCCCGGTCGCCGCGACGAGGGCGAGCGGCGAAGGCAGCGACGATGCCGCGAGCGCCGCCGAGAGGGCGAGCGGCGGGACCGCCTGGAGCAGGTAGTGGCCCCGGAAGTAACCGCCGGCGGAGACGCCGAGCACGGCGGTGGCGAGCCATCCCGCCGCGACGAAGGCGCCTCGCCGACGGCCGAGCGCCGCAAGCGCGACCGCGCCCGCGACGCCGGCGATCCAGAACAGCCGATCGAAGAGCGAGGCGACGGCCACCCGTCGCGCCAGCAGTTCGCCGAAGCCGCCCTCGGGGTTGAAAGCGACGTAGCGCAGGTTGTGGAGGAGGACGCCTTCGAGGAAATCGCCAAGCGCACCGGCGGCCCACCAGGGGGAGAGTGCGAGCGCCCACGGCAGGATCGTGGTCGCGACGAACGCCAGGGCGAGGATAGAGCGCTCACGCCGCAGCCGTGCGACGAGCAGCCAGCCCAGCAGGAGATGCGGCGCATGGGCGAGCGCGACCTGCTTGAACAGCGACGCGATCCCCAGGCAGAGACCGCTCGCCGATGCGAGCCGGACCAGGCGATGCCGTTCGCCGCCAGCACGCGCGACGTCCCATGCACGCACCAGGATCGCGTAGGCAGCGGTCGCGGGCAGGATGAGGAAGGCCTCGGTGTTGGCGGGATGCGGTTCGTTCAGCGGCGAGAGGAACCCGAGAACCGCGAGCAGGGCGGCGAGTACACCGGCGAGATCCCCACCGAGCCGACGTGCTAGCGCCGCGAGCACCAGCACCGCACCGAGATAGGAAGCGAGCGCCGACAGGTGGATCGCCGTGTCCGACCGACCCGCGATCGACTGCACGGCGGCGTAGACCAGGAAGATGCCGGGCGGCTTCTGCAGGAAGGTGTCGCGATAGGGCAGTCCTCCCGAGGCGAGCAGGTCGGCCGCGTGCGCATACTCGCCCTCGTCGCGCTCGAAGGGCGCTCCGAGTCCCGGGGCGAAACCGGCCGCGAAGAGCAGCGCGATCAAGGCGACGGCGGCCAGGAAGCGCAGGGGGCGCGAATTGCTCCGTTCCATGCGCGTCTCGACGTCCCCTACAAATCGCACTCGTACGACGATCGCGGCACCCCGGGCAAGCGGCGCGCCGCGCGGCGCGTGGGGTGCCCGGACCGGTCCCGCTTCGCATCGCCGGGCCACGAGCCCGCCACCGGCGGGGCGCGGGCCGCCGCGCCCTTCGCCCGCGGCGGCCTTTGGGATCTCCCCCCGCGACGGTTATCGTCGAAGCCACACCCCGAGAAGAGGAGAGAACGTGGCGACGCGTGGCAGCGAACCGGCGACGACCGGCGAATCGAGCTTCGACCTTATCGTGATCGGCGCGGGCCCGGGCGGCTACGTCGCCGCGATCCGGGCGGCACAACTCGGGCTGCGGACCGCCTGCGTCGAAAAGGACCCGACCCTCGGCGGGGTCTGCCTGAACGTCGGCTGCATCCCGAGCAAGGCGCTTCTCGCCTCGAGCGAGCACTTCGAGTTCGCCACCAGTCACATGGCCGAGCACGGCATCATCGTCGACGGAGTGCGCATCGACCTCGGTGCGATGATGAAGCGCAAGGACAAGGTGGTCACGGTCCTCACGCGCGGAATCGCGGGGCTGTTCAAGAAGTACGGCGTCGTCCCGATCACCGGGGAGGCCCGCATCGCGCTCCCGGGAACCGTGGTCGTGACCGGCGCCGACGGCTCGGCGCGGGAGATCGCGGCACCGCGCCTCCTGGTCGCGACGGGCAGCGTTCCGATCGAACTCCCCGGGATGCCCTTCGACGGTCGTCGGATCATCGACTCGACGGCGGCGCTGCAACTCGCCGAGGTGCCGCGCGAGATGGTCGTGGTGGGTGCGGGGGCGATCGGGCTCGAGCTCGGCTCGGTGTGGCGCCGGCTCGGCGCGCACGTGACGGTCGTCGAACTCACGGCCGGCTGCGTGCCGGGCATGGACCGCGAGATTGCACGGCTCCTCGAACGGGCACTCAAGGCCCAGGGCATGGCCTTCCGCTTCGAGACCATGGTCGAGTCGGCCGAGCTCGTGGGCGACGGCGTCAGGCTTGCGGTAGCCGCGAAGGACGGTACCCGCGAATATGTCGCGGCCGACGTCGTGCTCGTCGCGGTCGGGCGTCGACCCCGGTCCGAGGGCGTGGGCCTCGAGGATCTCGGGGTGACGAAGGACGGGCGTGGCCGGGTCCTCGTGAACGAGCGCTTCGAGACCAGCGTTCCCGGCGTCTTCGCGATCGGCGATGTCGTCCCCGGTCCGATGCTCGCGCACAAGGCGGAGGAGGAAGGCGTCGCCTGCGTCGAGATCATGGCCGGGCGCGCCGGCCACGTCGACCACGATGCGATTCCGAACGTGGTGTACACGGAGCCCGAGGCGGCCGGTGTCGGGCTCACCGAGGAGCAGTGCACCGAGCGGGGACTCGACGTCCGGATCGGCCGCGTGCCCTTCGTCGCCAACGCGCGCGCGCGGACGATGGCCGCGACCGAGGGGGCGGTGAAAATCATCGCCGACGCCAGGACCGACCGCATCCTCGGCGCACACGTCATCGGCGCACAGGCCTCGAACCTCGTCGCCGAACTCGCGCTCGCCATCGCCATGGGGGCATCGAGCGAGGACGTGGCGCGCACCTGCCACGCCCACCCCACGCTGCCCGAGGCGATCAAGGAAGCCGCGCTCGCCGTCACGGGCAGCACGATCAACCTCTAGGGGATGCGCCGGTCGGGCGCTTTGCCAAACGTGTCCATTCTCCTCGGCTGCCAGTCGATCACCAAGGCCTTCGGCGCCGGACCGCTGTTCCGAGACCTCTCCTTCGGCTTCTTCGAGGGCGACCGGGTCGGACTGGTGGGCCCCAACGGCAGCGGGAAGTCGACGCTGCTCGCGATCCTCGCCGGCCTCGAGAGCCCCGACTCCGGGACCGTCTCGGCGCGTCGCGGACTCGTCCTCGCGCACGTGCCGCAGCACCCGACATTCGCGCCATCGACGACCGCCGAAGGTATCCTCGAGGCGAGTCTCGCGGACACGGGACTCGACGAGAGCACGCGCCACACACGGGTACGTGTCGCGCTCGGAAGGGCCGGATTCGCCGATCCGTCGGCGACGGCGGAGAGTCTCTCCGGGGGTTGGCGCAAGCGGCTCGCCATCGCCTGCGCACTGGCCCGTGAGCCCGAGTTCCTGCTGCTCGACGAACCGACGAACCACCTCGACATGGACGGGATCCTCTGGCTAGAGCGGATGCTGCGCGAGGAGTCGTTCGCATGGCTCGTCGTGAGCCACGACCGCGCCTTCCTCGCAGCGATCGCCAACCGCGTGCTCGAACTCGACCGGCGCCACCCCGCCGGGCTTCTCGACTCGCGCGGCAGCTACGCCGAGTTCCTGGAGCGCAAGGCCACGTCGTTCGAGACCGAGGCGCGCCGGGAGGAGGTGCTCGCGAACCGGGTGCGGCGCGAACTCGAATGGTTGCGACGAGGCCCCAAGGCGCGCTCGACGAAGTCGCGCTCCCGTATCGACGGGGCGGAGCGGCTCCAGACCGAACTCGCCGACGTCCGCGACCGGGCGCACACCGCGGTGGCGGGGATCGACTTCTCCGCATCCGACCGCAAGACACGCCGGCTCGCCGTCGCCGAAGGGCTCGGCAAGAGCTTCGGGGACCGGGTGGTGATCTCCTCGCTCGACCTGGCGATCGTCGCCGGGATGCGCCTGGGCATCCTCGGCCCCAACGGCAGCGGCAAGACGACGCTCTTGCGGATGCTCGCCGGCGAGATCCCGCCGGACTCCGGCACGCTGCGCTTCGCCGACGACCTGCGCGTCGTCTACTTCGATCAGGACCGCGAACGACTCGACCCCGCGGTGACGCTGCGCCGGACGCTCGCACCCGACGGCGACCAGGTGGTGTTCCGCGATCGACCGATCCATGTCGCGGGCTGGGCACGGCGCTTCCTGTTCGGGAGCGACCAGCTCGAGGTACCGGTGGGGCGCATGTCCGGTGGCGAGCGCGCGCGCGTGCTCGTCGCCCGGCTCATGCTGCGGCCCGCGGACTTGCTCATCCTCGACGAGCCGACGAACGACCTCGACCTCGACACCCTCGAGGCGCTCGAGGAGAGCCTTCTCGATTTCCCGGGCGCGATCATCCTGGTGACGCACGACCGCTTTCTGTTCGACCGGGTGTCGACGCATGTGATCGGACTCGACGGGGCGGGCGGAGCGGCTGCATTCGCCGATCGTTCGCAATGGGAGGCCGCCCGACGCGAGGGGTCCGCGCGGGTGCCGCGCGGCACGAGGGGGGCCGCTCCGGCGGAGGTACAGGCGGCGAAGCGAGCCCGGGCGGCAGGCCCGCGACGACTCTCCTACCTCGAACAACGCGAGTTCGACGGCATGGAGGCCGCAATCCTCGAAGCCGAGGCCGAGTCGGAGCGACGCGGCGCGGCTGCCGCCGATCCGGAGATCGCGAGTCGCGCGGACCTGCTCGAGCTGCGTTACCGGGAACTCGGGAAGGCGCGGCAGCACGTCGAAGCGCTCTACGCGCGCTGGGCCGAACTCGAGGCCAAGCGTGAGACCTGAGCCGCGACGACGCGCCCGACCCGGCGCGCGCGTGCGGGCTTCAGCGCAACGTCTCGCCCGGAAAGACGAGTTGCAGCGCCCGCTGGTAAGGAGCGCAGGAGCGGTACTCCTTCACCGCGCGGGTGGCCTCGACGAGCGAGAGTCCTTCGTGCCACCGCAGGTAGGCGATGGCCGTGGTCGGCGCCCGGTTGAACCCGGCGTTGCAGTGCAGGTAGACGCGCCGACCCGCGCCGAGGAGGCCGATCATGCGGGGTGCACACGAAAGGCTCGACCGGACCGCCCGGGCAGGGGTATACGGACGCATGCCGCTCAGCCGTCGCCTGCTCTCCGCCGTCGCCCCCATCTTCCTCGCCGTCCTGTTCGCCCACGCCGCACCGGCCCGCGCCGGGGGCGACTGGAACGACGGCGCGATCACTTGGCGCAGCCTCGACGAGGGGCTCGCCGAGGCGAAGAAGTCGGGGAAGCCGGTCTGTCTCGTCGTGTACACGGAATGGTGCCCGCACTGCACGAATTACAGTCACGTGTTCCACGACCCCCGCGTGATCGAGAAGTCCAGGCAGCTGGTCATGATCCGCATGGACAAGGACAAGCACGCGATGACGGCCCACGGCTATGCACCTTCGGGCGATTACGTTCCCCGGACGGTCTTCCTATCGCCCGACGGCGAGATCAGGAAGGACGTGAAGGCCAAGCGCGAGGACTATCCGCACTTCTACGACGAGAAGGACCCGGCCTCGCTGCTCGGCGGCATGGACGCGGCTCTCGCGGAGGCGAAGAAGGCCGCCTGAGCGCGATTCGACTTCAGGGCACCGGCGGCGCGTCCGACGGCGACGACTGCGGGACCGGCCCGATCGACAGCGCCTTGTGCACGCCGGGATCCTTCTCGCGGACCTCCCAAAGCCCGAGCTCCACGCCCCGGTGGAAGGGGGCGGCGACGAACCAATCCTTCGCCCGCTCGGGCGGGATGGTTTCGAGCAGTTCGACCACTAGTACGTTCTCGGACGGCAGGTCGTCGAGCACGCCCTGGGTCTCCGGCTGGTTCGTCGGCAGCAGGAGGAAGACGCGCTGACCGTTGCGCAACAGGCGGAAGGCAGCCTCGACCGGGCGCATCTGCTGCCAGCGCTGCAGGTCGGTGGTGTAGATCGCACGCCGGTCGGCGTAGATCTCGAGGTTCTCCTGGGGGCGGCCGACGTCCTCGGTCGTGATGATCACCGCGTCGGGTGGCACCTTCGCCTCGACCGTGGCCTTGGCGCGCAGGATCTCAGGCTCCTGGACGCCGGCGTTGCGGCCCATCGAGCCGTAGTCGGTCTTCATCGCCAGCGCGAACAGCGCGAGTCCGAGGGCCGGGGCGGCGAAGCGCGCGATGCGCCGCTGCGGCCAACTCGTGGCCGCGACCGCGGCGATCGCACCCACGCCGGCGCAGATCCAGGTCGCCACGCCGAGAGGCGGCCCGAGTCGCGACGCGAGCAGGGTGCCGCCGAGTTGCAGGATCGCGAAGGAGACCCCGAGGAAGCGCGCCAGAGCGAGGTTGCCCGAACCCGCAAGGCGGCGCAGCAGATCGAGCGTGCCGAGCACCCCCTCGACCAGGAGTGCCGCGCAGAAGAGGTGGAATCCGACGAGGTAGCGGGCGTCCGGTCGCACCCAGCAACTGAAGAAGAACAGCGACGCGACCGAGTAGGGCACCGCGAGCAGGAACAGGTCGCGATGGACGACGCAGGAAACGATCGCCCCCCAGGCGATCAGCCCGAGCAGCACCGGGCCGTAGGCGAGGCGAAGCGCCTGGAACTGCAGCGGCAGCACCCGACCGAGGTTCGCCGGATCCCAGGCACCACCCTGCACCGGGTCCCAGATGCCGCCGTGCCAGCCGCGCGCAGCCCAGGCCGATGGAACCAGCCATTCGCCGATCAGGTGCGAGGTCTGCTCGAAGAAGGGCTTGAGTTCGATCGCCTGCGGCGGCAAGGGCGAGCCGGTCGCGGCGAGATCGTAGGCGACCAGCGGCAGGATGCCGAGCGCCCAGGCGAGGCCGAGCCGCAGCCAGACGCGCGAATCGACGCGATCCCCGAACTTGCGCCGACGCCGCAGAAGGAGAAGCGCGGCCGGGACCAGGTAAAGTACCGCGTCGGGCCGCATCGACGCCGCGAACCCGACCGCGAACGCGCCGAGCAGCGAACGCGTCCCGCCGAGGGGACTCGATCCCCGGGGAAGCAGGAGACAGAGTCCGGTCCAGGCGACGAGGTGGGTCGCAACGTCGCGGGTCAGCGTCGCACCCCACCAGTGGATCTGGCTTGGACAGATGGCGATGAGCGCCGCAGCCGCGAGCCCCCGCCACCAGGAGCCGGTCGTGCGGCGAACGATCAGCGCGAGCATGCCCATCGCCAGGCAGAAGAGGATCGGGTTCAGGACATGGATGTTCGATTCGCCGAACAGCGCGATCCAGACCGCGAGCAGGATCGGAAAGCCGGGCGCGTAGCGCGAGTAGATGTGGCCCTGGTCGAAGATGTAGGTCTGCGCGAGAACGTCGTTGCGGGGCCAGAGCTTGTCGCCGAGCAGGGCCGCCGGCGACCAGGGGTGGAAGAGTCGGCCTCGCAGCAGGTCGCGCGCGAAGGCGAAATAGCCGTGCTGGTCGACCGCAAGGTACCAGGTGACCTTGCCCTGGAACCATTTCCAGTGGGTGAAGAGCAGGATTCCGAGCAGTCCGAGCGCGAGCCACCGCGAGAGCGCCGTGCGCGACGAACCGGGCGAGCCCGAACCGACCCGCGACGGCTGCGGCGTCGCCGTCACGGCGCTGCGTGCGGCGACGGCGGCTCGACTTGCGCGACGACGGTCGGCCCGGGACGACACGGTCCCTCTATAGCCGCAGCGAACGACCGGAGTCCAAGACCCGGCCCCTCGGGCAGTCGAGGTGGCTGCGCGAAGCCGGCCGGAATGCCATGGTCGACCCCATGGACGGAAACGGGGGGCGAAACCTCGCAACGCTGGCGCGCCTGCTTCTCGGGCTCCTCCTCGGGAGCCTGGCGCTGGCGAAGGGGGAGGCGATGGCGATCGAGGAGCCGCGCTACGACGTGACGTTGAGGGATGGCCCGTTCGAGATCCGCGACTATGCCCCGACGGTCGTGGCTGCGACCACGGTCGACGGCGACTCGCTCTCCTCGGCCTCGAATGAAGGCTTCCGGCGGCTCGCCGCGTACATCTTCGGCCGCAACGCAGCACGCCCGCAGGCCGGTGGCGAAGCCGCGCTGCCCCCGGTCGAGGCGCGCCGCAGCGAGAAGATCGCGATGACGGCCCCGGTGGGTACCACCGGGAGCGGCGGGCACTGGGAGATCACCTTTGCCATGCCCGCCGCCCGGACACTCGAAGACTTGCCGGCCCCCGAGGACCCGCGCATTGCGCTGCGGCGGGTTCCGGCAAGGCGCGTCGCGTCGATCCGGTTTTCCGGCACCTGGCGGGACACCAACGTGCGCGAACACACGGTGGCGCTCTTCAACTGGATCGCGGGCCAGGATCTCCGCCGCGTGGGCGAACCGGTGCTCGCCCGCTACGACCCACCCTGGACACTGTGGTTCCTGCGGCGCAACGAGATCCTCGTCGAGGTCGAAAAGCCCTAGAGCCGGCGACGCGGACCGGTTATGCCCTTGTCCAGACATGACCGCATCCCCCACCACCGGTTCCCGCAGCCCCGTATCGCGTTCGACGCCCGTCCTCTGGGCATGCGCCCTGGTGCTGGCGGCGCTTGCGACGGTCAAGCTCCGCGGTGGCTTCGAGAGGCTCCTGCTCTGGCGGGAGGACGGGGCAATCGACCTCCTGCTGCGATACGACGAGGTGGGCGCCTGGTTCGCTGGATACTGGATCAAGGGTGCCGTCTACCCGCCGGCGAGCCAGGCCATGCTCTGGCCGATCGTCGGCTGGATGACCTTCCGCTCCGCGCGCGCGCTCTGGGCGCTGCTCTTCATGGCTTCCCTCGTCTGGCTCTCGATCCTCTGCATGCGCGAGAGCGGGGCGCGCTCGACGGCCGGTCGAGTCGCCTGCGCGTTCCTTCCACTGGCCCTGAACTCGACCGCCAGCTCGGTGGGGATCGGCCAACTCGTGCTCTTCTTCCTTCCGGTGGTGGTGACCTCGGTCCTGTGGATGGTGCGGCGTCCGCCGACGTGGCCGAACTCACTCGCGACCGCCGGCCTGTTCACGCTCGCCGCACTCAAACCCACCCTCTTCGCACCTTTCGCGTGGCTCGTTCTGGTCCTCGGCCGGTCCTGGAAGCCCGCAATCCTCTCGGCGGCCCTCTATGCGATCCTGACGCTGGGTGCGCTCGCGGCTCTGCATCCGGTCGAGACGGGCGCGGGCGACGCCTCGGCCGAGGCGAACCTCGCCGCCACGATCGAGGGTCGGATGAAATGGGCCACCGAGGCGAGGCCCCTCACCGAAGACCGGCGGACGCTGTTCGGCGGCGGCTACGGGAACCTGCAGAACATGTCGCAGCAGGCCGGCCTCGTCGGCCTCGAGAACTTCGTCCTCCCCGTGGTCTCGGTCCTGCTGTGCGGCGCCTGGGCGTGGCGCCACAGGCGAGCCGACCCATGGATCCTGCTCGGCGTATGCGCGCTGGCGGCCCGGCTCGGATGGTACCACCGCGTCTACGACGATGCGCTGTTGCTGCTGCCGATGATCGCGCTGGTGCGCATCGCCTCGTCGCGCGGGCGCGCCGGTGGTGCCGACGACCGGACGGCTTCGCGTGCGCTCTGGCTGCTCGGGGCGACCATCCTCCAGACGGCGATGCCGGCGAATTTTTCCCGGTTCAGCCTGTGGCTGCTCGGCTCGCTCGCGATCTTCGTCTGGCTCGCCGACCTGTGGTTCCTCGCGACCGTCGCGCCGGCGCTCGAGATCGGACACGTCGAAGCGCCACGGGAGTCGACGCAAGCGGAGCCGGCGTTCCCGTACACCGCTGCCGGGGGCGCCTGAGATGACGGGGTCGCGTGCGCCCTCCCGCGGGCGACCCCGGACTTACCGGGACGCGACCGGGGTGTCCCCGACGTTCCGGTTCGGCCTGGCCATCCTCGCCCTGCTGGCCGCGGCGAAACTCAGTACCGAGTTCCACCGCCTGGTTCTCGGGACGCCCGAGAACCTCGGCGCGGTCGACCTGGTGCGCCGCTGGAACGAGACGCGGGCCTGGTTCGCCGGCGAACCGGTCTATGCCCTCGACGACGCGATCTATCCGCCCGCGACCTATCCCGTGCTCTGGCCGATCCTCGGCTGGGTCTCGTTCGAGGGGGCGCGCCGCTTGTGGGCGCTCGTCTACGTCGGCTTCCTCGCCTGGCTGAGCGCGCTCACCCTGCGCGAGAGCGGCGTGCGCTCGCGGGCAGGCCGCATCGCGGCGCTGCTGCTGCCGCTCGCCTTCAACGCGACCGGCGCCACGATCGGCAATGGTCAATTGCTGCTCTTCGTCCTGCCGCCGCTCGTGGTCGCCTGCCTGCTCGCGTCCGGGCGCAGGACGGATCTGCGCACGGACCTGGCGATCGCGGCCTCGTTCTGCGTCGCGATGGTGAAGCCGAGCGCCGCGGCGCCGTTCGCCTGGATCGTGCTCTTCGTGCCGGGGCGACTGCGGCCGGCGATCCTGACGAGCGCGGCCTATCTCCTGCTGACGGTGTTCGCCCTCGCCTTCCAGCCGCTCGACCCGGGCGTGATCGGCGGCGCGGACCCCGCGAGTTCCACGCGGCGCATCATCGGCGCCTCCTACGGCAACCTGCAGGCCTGGCTCGTGGCGCTTGGCATGACCGAGAGCCGCCTGATGATCTGGCTTCCACTGCTCGCCCTGCTCGGCGCCGCCGTCTGGGTCCACCGGTACCGCCGCAGCGACGTCTGGAACCTGATGGGTACCATGGCGATCGTCGCGCGCATGGGCTGGTACCACCGCGTCTACGACGACCTGCTGATCCTGCTGCCGGTGATAGCACTCCTGCGCATCGGCACCCGTCCCGCGACCGGCGACGACGACCTGCGCCGCGCACCGGCGCTCCTCCTGGCGTTCGCCTGCATCGCCGCCGGGCTTCTTCCCGCCCGCTCGCACACGGCCTGGCTCGGATTCCTCCACTTCCCGGTCAACGCGCTCACGGTCGCGGCTTGGCTTTCCACCCTCTTCTTCCTCGACCGGGAAGCGAAGCTGAGCAGCGACCCGGGCAGGGCGCCGGGGCCGGCGTGAGCGTCACGACCGCCGCGGGGGCGCCGGGCCTGCGGCGTTGACCCCCGCACCGCGAGCCGGCATACCGACGGGGCCTCGCCGGCCCCCGGAGCCCGCATGACCCTACGACGCAAGGCCGCCATCGTCGGCATCGCCCATCTGCCGTTTTCGAAGAACATCGGCACGCCCGAGCGCACCAACGCGATGCGCGTGACGCTGCAGGCCCTCGACGACGCGGGACTGCGGCCCGACGACGTCGACGGCATGGTCAAGTCGGGGCTCGAGGCGACGAGCGAGATGGAGATGTGCCGCGGCCTCGGCATCGAGAACCTGCGCTTCTTCTGCGAGATGGGCTACGGCGGCGGGCAGGGCTCGGGCGCGATCGCCGTCGCCGCCGCCGCCGTCGCCGCCGGCCAGGCCGACGTCGTGGTCTGCTGGCGGGCGCGCAACCGCGGCTCGGGCGGCCGTCCTTGGGCGAAGACCGGCTGGCGGGTCAGCGGCGACCAGCAGTTCTACTCGCCGTTCGGCTGCGTTCGCCCGGTCGACCAGGTGGCGATGCTCGCACGACGGCTCATGCACGAGACCGGGATCACGAGCCGCGACTTCGGCGAGATTGCGGTCGCGTGCCGGACGCACGCGCGCAACAACCCGCACGCGCTCATGCGCGCCCCGATGACGATCGACGACCACCAGGCCTCGCGGCCGATCTCGGAGCCGTTGCGCCTGCTCGACTGCTGCCTGGAGACCGACGGGGCCCTGTGTGCGATCGTCGCCAGCGCGGAGCGCGCCCGCGATGCCCGCCACAGGCCCGCCTGGATCCTCTCGGCCGCGCAGGCGACTGGCAACCAGACGGTCGTGATGGCGAACTTCCACAAGACCCCGTTCCTCGAGACGCCGACGAAGTGGGTGGCGCGCGACGTCCTGCGCGGAGCCGGGCTGGAGCCGGGCGACATCGACTGCGCACAACTCTACGACGCCTTCACGCCGCTGGTCACGATGACGCTGGAAGAGTTCGGATTCTGCAAGCCCGGCGAGGCCAAGGACTTCGTGAAGGACGGACGCCTGCTCGCACCCGACGGCGGACTGCCGATCAATACGAGCGGCGGCGGACTCTCCGAGGCCTACGTGCACGGCTACAACCTGATCCTGGAGGCCGTGCGCCAGATCCGCGGAACCTCGACCAACCAGGTGCCCGGCTGCGAGACCTGCCTGGTGACGAGCGGCGCCGGAGTTCCGACGAGCGCCTTCGTCGTGGGAGCATGACGTGATCGAAGGCCAGCCGCTTCCGGTGCCCGACGAGGATTCGCGCCCTTTCTGGGAGGGTTGCCGCCGCGGCGAACTGCTCATGCAGCGCTGCGCGGCCTGCCGACGTTTCCGCTTCTATCCGCGGCCGATGTGCCCGGACTGCCGCTCCTTCGACTCCACTTGGGAGAAGATGAGCGGTCGCGGCTCGATCTACAGTTGGATCGTCGCCCACAAGCCGGTCATGCCGGCCTTCGCCGACCGGGTACCGATGGCGGTCGTCCTGGTCGAGCTCGAGGAGGACCCGGGCCTGCGACTGGTCGGCAACCTCCGCGACTGCGCGAACGAGAGGATCGAGATCGGCCTGCCGGTCGAGGTGATCTTCGAGGCGGTCGCCGACGACGTGACGCTGCCGCAGTGGCGGCCGCGACGCGCGGACGAAGGATCGCGGCTTCCCGGCGATCGCGACCGGCAAGGCCTCGCTCGGCTTGGTGCGTAAGGTGGCCAAGGAGTTCTACACGCTCGGTCGCTGGATGACTCAGCACCGCATCCGGGAAGCCGTCCGCAACTGCATGCTGGTCACCGAGATGCGCCAGCAGGCCCTCAATCGCCTGCTGCCCTGAGCAAAGCTGCTCTTCGAGAAAGCTCGA
>CAMBZJ010000013.1 GCA_945872365.1 Klebsiella pneumoniae | reverse complement strand
GTCGCCCCGCGTCGGGTGCGCAGCTTCGTCTCCGCGGCCTCGCTGCAGCACTCGTCCTGCTGCTCGCGGGTGCCGCCCCGGTCGGGGCGCGAACGGCCCATCGCTCCGCGCCGGGCCCGGTTCCCTCGCCGGGTGCCGCTGCGATGGCGGCCTTGTCCGGCCCCGGGGAGCCGGCGAAGGCAGTGGCGGCGAGCGCCGGGCGCATCGATCCCCGGTCCAGTTCGACCGAGGATGCTCGCCGCGTCGCGTCCGCGGGCGGCGAAGCGCCGTCGCCCGGGCAGCGCGCCGACGGCGGGCCGGGCCGGGCGCCGCTCGAGCGTCTCGGGCTCGGCGAGTGCGTGCGCCGCGCACTCACCTTCGCCCCCGAGGTCGAGGTCGCACGCAGTCGGGTCGCGGTGAGCCAGGCGAAACTCCACCAGGCCGAAGTTTCCCGCTTCCTACCGGAGGCGGAGGCCGTCGACTACTTCGGGCTCGCACGCCGCGCGGAGGGAACCGTGCTCGACCCCAAGGACACGGTCAACACCCATGCCTACGGCCCCTTCAACAAGGTCGAGGTGAACCTGGTTCAACCGCTCTTCACTTGGGGCAAGATCACCGCGGGCATCGAGGCGGCGACGCACGCCGTCGAGGCGCAGATCGCGGCGGGCCAGGGGGTCGCCGCGGAGGTCGCCCAGCAGGTGAAGAGCCTGTACTACAACGTGCTATTCGCCCGCTCGGTGCAGGGCGTCGTCGAGGAGGTGAACGATGCGTTCACGACCGCCCTCGAGACCGCCCGGCGCCGCCGCGACCAGGGGGATCCCGACGTGACCGAACTCGGCGTGCTCTACCTGCGCGTCGGCCAGGCCCAGTCGGCGAAGGAACTGCCGCAGATCCGCCGCGGCTCGGAGAACGCGCTGCTCGCCCTGCGCCGCGTGATGGGCGAGCCGCCGGAATCGCGGGTGGACATACGCGAGCGCCGGCTGCGCGTCGAGAACGCGAACCTTGAGCCGCTCGAGGCCTACGCGGAGCGCCTGTTCATCAACAACCCCTCGTGGCGGCAGATCGACGCCGGGATGGCGGCGAAGGCGCAGGAGGTTCGCACGGTGGAGGCGGACTTCTACCCGATGTTCTTCATGGCCGGCAACTTCAAGTACGGCTACGCGCCCCGCCGCGACCGGCAGTTGAACCCGTTCGCCTACGACACCTTCAACGTCCTCGAGGGGCCCGGCGGCGTGTTCGGGGTGCGTTGGCCGCTCAACTTCCACGTGACGGCCGCCCGCGCGAACACCGCCCGTGCGGAACTCGGCCTGCTCGAGGCACAGCGCCGACAGGCGGCGACCGGACTGCCGCTCGAGTTGAAGACGGCCTACGACCGGGTGGTCGACGGCCGCGCGGCGCTCGACGCGGCCGAGGTGGCGCGCAAGTCCTCGCGTGCGATCCTCACGCTCGCGGTGACCAACTTCGACGTCGGGATCGGCGAGCCGCGCGAGATCATCGAGGCACTCGCGACCTACTCCCGGGTCTCGACCGATTACTACACAACGGTGCGCGACTACGACATGGCGCTAGCCGGCCTGTCGCGGATCATGGGCGAGGAGGTCGCGGACATCGGACTCGACGGCTCGACGCCCGCGCTCGCCGTGTCGCCGGCGGCTCTCGCCATCGTGCACGCCGCGGCTGATCGCCGCACGGCCGCAGCCCTCGATTCGCTCGCCCGCGAGGTGGGCGCCGCCTCGGCCGCGGTCGCCGCGCCGCCGCCGCTGCGCGCGGCGGAGCCGGGTGCTGCGGCGGCGGCTCCCTGATCGGCGCATTCCGGGTGCGCCGCGCTGCTCCCCTCCCCGTCCGGGCCGGTGCGCGGGGCTCCGGGCGATGGGCCGGCGTCGCTCAGGGGTCGCCGAGCGCGCGGACGAGTGCCGCGCCCGCGAGCGCGGCGACGACCAGGACGATCCAGGCGCCGACCGTCATACGCCGAGAATACTCAGTCCCGCATCGACGTGCAGGACTTGTCCGGTGATCGCCTCGCCGCCTTTTCCGGCGAGCAAGGCGACCAGGGAAGCGACCTCGTCGGCGGTGACGTTGCGACGCAGTGGGGCGCGCTCCTCGACGACGTGAAGCATCTGTCGGAAGTCGCGGATGCCGGCCGCGGAGAGCGTCTTGATCGGCCCGGCGCTGACGGCGTTTACCCGGACGCCTTCGGGTCCGAGATCGGCGGCCAGATAGCGGACGGCGGATTCGAGCGCCGCCTTGGCGACCCCCATGACATTGTAGTTCGGAAAGACGCGCCGGCTGCCGTCGAAGGTGAGTGTGACGATGCTGCCGCCTCCCGCCTTGCGCAACAGCGGCAGCGCGCCCCGGGCGAGTCCGACGAGCGAGTATGCGCTCACGTCGAGGGCGGTGTGGAATCCGGCGCGCGACGTGTCGACGAAACGCCCGACCAGGTCCTCCCTTTCGGCGTAGGCGACCGCGTGGACGAGGACGTCGAGACCGCCCCAGGCCCGGTCGACCTCGGCGAACAGGGCGTCGATCTGCGCGTCGTCGCTGACGTCGCAGGGCAGCACGAATTCGGCGCCGATCTCGGCCGCGAGCGGGCGTACCCGGCGCTCGATCGACTCGCCGACCCAGGTCAGGCCGAGGCGCGCACCGCCTTCCGCGAGGGCGCGCGCGATCGCCCAGGCGATGCTCCGCTCGTTGGCCACGCCGAGGATCAGCGCGCGCTTGTTCGTGAGGGCGGACATCGCCCGCTGGTTAGCCGAGGCTCGTACGAGCGGCAACGAGTGCAGCCAGGCGCGGGGTGCCACGGGCGGCGGGTGGCCGACGCCGGAGCGCGCCGATCAGCGGGTGGCCGCGGAACTCTTGCGGCGCGACTCGAGAGTTTCGGGGCTCGGGATCAGGTTGCGGTACTGCTGCTTTCCCGTCTTGTGACTGAGGACCGGATCGTCGGCCGTCGCATAGAAGTACTTGCCGTCCCGCTTGTAGCGGCTGCCGCCCTGCATGCGCGGGGTCGGGTCGGGGATTGCGGCCGTCGAGCGTAGGGGCCGCTCGATGTCGGGCTCGGGGATGTCCGGGCGGCTCATGTAGCGCCCCGGGGCCGCCAGGCTGCGCGCCGAGCGCAGGCGCTCGGTGTCGTAGATGCGGCCGTTTCCCTGGTCGCCGCCGAAACGCTTGCGGCCCCGCTCGGCCTGCGCTGGCGCGGCCCCGAGGCCGAGCAGGCCGAGCAGCAGGAGCAGGCCGGCCGCCCACGCCGCGAAGGACGACGGGCGACCTCGATCTCGGGACCGATCCATCACGCCGACGCTACGCATTGCGGCCGGACCCCGCAATCCGTCCCGGGTCGCGACCCCGGCCCAAGGCGTTTTTTCCTATCACCCCCGACGCGGCCCCGTGTTAAGAGAGTTCGGTCGACTTGAAGCCCGCCCGGTGGTCCGGGCGGCCGGCTGGAGTGCGAAATGCGTAGATCCGTCCTCGTCGCGGCCCTGCTCGCCGCCCTCGACCTGTTGCCGGGCGCGGCCGCCGCGCAGAACGTCATCGGGCCCAATACCGACTTTCCCGACGCCAACGTCGTCATGCCCTTCGACGCGACCGGCAGCCGGGTGAGTTATTTCACCCTGAGCTACGTCGGCAACAACGACATCTCGGCGCAGTGGTTCTTCTACGACGAGAGCGGCAAGCTCCTGACGCAGGTCTCGCGCGCCATCCTGAGCGCCGGCGGCACCGACGTCGTCGATATCGGCCGGGTGTCGAACCGCGTCTACCTGAACAACCAGTTGGTCGAGGCCGGCCCGATCCAAAGCTTCGTCGGCAAGCGCGGCTTCGTCGTCGTCACTGGCAACGACGAGCCCTGGCTCGCCGGCGCCTGGACGATCGCGAACACCTCGACGAAAGCCGCCTTCGGCGGTTCGGCTGCCGGCTTCGGGGTGATCGGCGGCCTTGCCGCCGCGCCTTCGCTCGTCGGCACGACGTTCAACCCGGCCTCGCTCCAGGACAGCGAGTTGATCCTGATCGCGCTCAATCCGGCGGCGGCGGGCACCGTCACCTCGATCACGAACGGCAACGCGCCGCCGGGGGGCATCCTCATGAAGGCCACCATCGAGCTGCGCGGCAACGCGGGCGACGGGCTGATCGCCCAGCGCACCTTCGATATGTCGTCCTCGGCACTCTTCTCCTCGATCGGCGGCCTCTTCCCCGGCTCGTCGCTCAACAGCTCGGCGACGATCGTCACCTACGCGGACGAGGGCCCGGCCTATGCGCCCTACGATCCCGACACCGACAACACCGGTCTCGCGATCATCGGCTTCTACGGCCAGACGCTCGGTGCTTTTGGAACGGGCCAGAATCTCCGCACGCTGATCGAGGGCTGATGGCCCGTGGCGTGCGGCCGGGCGTGCGGCCGGGCGTGCGACGTCCGGCGCGTCCGCGCACCGGGCTCGCACCCACTTGGCCGGTCGTCGGACGGGATCCTGCGGCGCTCGACGACCGCTGGCTGCTCACCCCGTGGCCCGACGGGTGGCGATGTCTCGTCCTGCTCGACGACCGGGTGCGCCTGCGCTCGCGGATCGGGCACGACCTAGCGCCCTTCGTCCCGGCACTCGCGGCGGCCCTCGAACCCTACCGCCCGCGGGGGGCTGCACGGGGCACGACCACGATCCTCGATGCCGTACTACGGGCGCCGCCCGAAGGGGAAGAGGGGGCGGCGAGCCTCGTTTCCGCCGTCGGCCTCGACGTCGTCGATCTCCTCTGTCGAGAGGGTCGCGACCACACCGGTCGCGGCCTCCGCGGACGACTCGAGGAGTTGCGCGGCATGGGCCTGCGCGAGCGCGACGGGCTGCGGATGGCGGCCGCCTTCCGTGGTGCCGTGGCGGACGCATGGTCGCAGGGCCGCTTTGCCGGCAAGGCCGGTGCCGACGGACTGCTCGCGCGCCGAGACGAAGCACCCTACCGCCCCGGCCTGCTCTCCCGGGACTGGGTGCTCTTCGAGCCGCGTCGGCTCCACGAGTTCGTCCTTTGCGGGATCGCCTCCACGGGCTCGCTCGTCCTCGGGTTCGTCACGACCCACGGACTCGCCTTCGGCGGCGTGACCTGGCCGACGCGCGAGTGGCGCAGCCTGGCCGCGCGTTGTCGCGAGGCTGCACCGCCGTTTCCCGAGCCGGGAGTCTGGCCCTCGCTCGGCAGGATCGCCTGGGCGCATCCCGAATTGTGGGTCGCCGTCGAGGCCGACGTGCGGGCCGGCTCGGGTGCCGGCGGACCCGCCTGGCGCTATGTCCGCTGCCAGGAGGATCTCTCGTCGTGAACCCGCCCGTCGCGCTCACCGTCGCCGGCTCGGACCCCTCGGGCGGAGCCGGGCTGCAGGCCGACCTGAAGACCTTCGCCGCGTTCGACGTCTACGGGGCCGCGGTGGTCACCTGTCTCACGGCCCAGAACACGGTGGGGGTGCGCGAGGTGGTGCACCTGACCCCGGAGTTCGTGCGCGCCCAGCTCGACGCCGTGCTCGACGACATTGTGGTGTGCGCGATGAAGACCGGCATGCTCGGCACCGCGGGCATCGTCGCGGCACTCGCCGCCGCGATCGCCGCACGCCCGGCGCCACTGACGCTCGTCGTCGACCCGGTCATGATCGCGACGAGCGGCGACGCGCTCGTCGAGCCCGACGCGATCCTGGCGATCCGCTCGCGCCTGCTGCCGCTCGCCGCCCTCGCGACGCCGAACCTGCCCGAGGCGGCCGCGCTCGCCGGTCGTCCGGTCGAGGGACCCGCATCGGTCCGCGAGGCGGCCCGCGCGATCCGCGATCTCGGTGTCGCGGCCGTTCTCGTGAAGGGTGGCCACGCCGCCGGCCCGGCCACGGACCTGCTGCTCGACGACGACGGCTTCCATGAATTTACGGCCGAGCGCCTCGACGTGGGCGCGTTGCACGGCGGCGGTTGCAGCCTGTCCGCTGCGATCGTGGCGGGCCTCGCCTCGGGTCGCGACCTCCGCGAGGCGATCGGCGATGCGAAGGCCTGGACCTGGGAAGCGATCCGCGTCGCGCCGGCGATCGGTCGCGGCGCCCGCCCCCTCGACCACCGTCTCCGCCCCCGCGCGCATCGACCCGCCTGACCCCCGCGTCCCGGCTCCCCGCACCCGTTGTCGCGGCAACCAGCGGGCCGCTATACCCCCCGCATTATGGACCGAAGCAGCCCGGCGAAGAAGGTGAAGATCGGCCTCGTCCAGATGCACTGCGACGAGGAGGTGCGCGCGAACGTGGACCGGGCGATCGCCGCGATCGGGGAAGCGGCCGCCGCCGGCGCGCAGATCGTCTGCCTGCCCGAACTCTTCCGCTCGCGCTACTTCTGCCAGGCCGAAGACCACGCCTTCTTCGACCTCGCCGAATCGATTCCGGGTCCGAGCACCGAGGTGCTGTCGGCGGCGGCGGCGCGCCACGGGGTCGTCGTGGTGGGCTCGCTCTTCGAGCGCCGCGCACCGGGCCTCTACCACAACACCGCCTGCGTGCTCGATGCCGACGGGAAGCTGCTCGGCATCTACCGCAAGATGCACATCCCCGACGATCCGCTCTATTACGAGAAGTTCTTCTTCACGCCGGGAGACCTCGGCTTTCGCTCGTTCCAGACCCGCTTCGGCCGCATCGGAGTCTGCGTCTGCTGGGACCAGTGGTACCCGGAGGCGGCACGGCTGACCGCGCTGGCCGGTGCCGAAATCCTCTTCTATCCGACGGCGATCGGCTGGCATGATTCGGAGAAGGAGGAGTTCGGCGCGGGGCAGCATGACGCATGGCAGACCGTGCAGCGTGGACACGCGGTCGCCAACGGCGTCTTCGTCGCCACGCCCAACCGCATCGGCCGCGAGGGAACCCTGCAGTTCTGGGGCGGGTCCTTCGTCGCCGATCCGACCGGGGCGCTCATCGCGCGGGCCGGGCACGAGGAGGAGCGCGTCGTGGTGGTCGAATGCGACCTGGGGCGGGTCGAGGAGGTCCGCCGGCACTGGCCTTTCCTGCGCGACCGGCGGATCGATGCCTACCAGGGCATCACCAGCCGCATGCTCGACGATGGCGGCCGCTGAGTCCGGCTCGACGCCTCGCGAACTCGGCTACCGCTGGCCGGCCGAGTGGGAGCCGCACGCCGCGACCTGGCTCGCCTGGCCGCACAAGGAGAGTTCCTGGCCGGGGAAGTTCGAGCCGGTGCCCGGCCGCTTCGTCGAGATGGTGCGGGCCCTCCTGCCCGGGGAGCGCGTCGAGATCCTGGTGCTCTCCGAGGAGCACGGCGCGGAGGTGCGACGGCTTCTGCGCGCGGGCGGAGTCGATGGGTCCGGGGTTCGCCTGCACGTCCTCCCGACCGACGACGCATGGATCCGCGACCACGGACCGATCTTCGTCCAGCGCGCGCGAGCGGACGGGCAGGGCACCGAGGTCGCTGCCACGACCTGGGGCTACAACGCCTGGGGCGGCAAGTACCCGCCATGGGACCTCGATCAGTTGGTCTCGCGCGAGATCGCGCGCCGGCTCGCGGTGCCGGCCTTCGCGGGGGGCATGATCCTCGAGGGCGGTTCGATCGAGGGCGACGGCGAGGGCACGCTGCTCACGACCGAATCCTGCCTGCTGAACCCGAATCGCAACCCGCATCTCGACCGCGCCGCGATCGAGCGCCGGCTGCGTGAGTTCCTCGGCGTCGAGAAGATCCTCTGGCTCGGCGACGGCATCCTCGGCGACGACACCGACGGGCACGTCGACGACCTGACGCGCTTTGTCGCACCCGCGCGCGTGGTCACCGTCGTCGAGGACGACCCGGCCGACGAGAATCACCGGCCGCTGCGCGAAAACCTCGAACGCCTGCGCGGCATGACCGACGCCCGCGGACGCCGCCTCGAAGTGCTCGAGTTGCCGATGCCGCGGCCGCTCCACGAGCAGGACCAGCGCATGCCGGCGAGTTACGCGAACTTCTACGTCGGCAACGCGGCGGTCCTGGTGCCGGTCTTCGACGACCCGAACGACACGCGCGCGCTGTCGGTCCTTACCGACGCCTTTCCGGGGCGTCGCGTGACCGGTATTCGCGCGACCGACCTCGTCTGGGGGCTCGGCGCCTTTCACTGCCTGAGTCAGCAGCAGCCGCGCTGAGCGCACCCACTCCCGGGCGCGGCGGATCGCCCGCCCGGGAGTGTGACAGGCGCCCCCGTGGCGTCGTAGGGTGGAGCATGGAATTCCTCGACGTCCTGCACACCACGCCCACCTGTCGCTACTATCGCCCGGATCCGGTTCCCGACGACGTGCTGCGTCGCGTCCTCGACGGCGCGCGCTGGGCGCCGACCGGCGGCAATCGCCAGGGAGTTCGCTTCCTGGTGGTGCGGGATGCCGCGCGACGCCGCCGCTTGAAGGAACTGTACCTGCCTCTGTGGGAGCAGTACGCCGAACGCTCGAGGGATGTTTCGGACGTACCGCGGCCGCGGATGCTTGCGAACGCCGACCACATGGCGCGGCATCTCGACGAGATCCCGGCGCTGATCGTGGTCTGCGCGCGGCTCGCCGACCTGCTCGCGACCGACCGCCACCTCGACCGCCTGACGATCGTCGGTGGAGCCTCGGTCTACCCGGCGGTCCAGAACGTCCTCCTCGCGGCGCGCGCCGAGGGACTCGGGACGGCGCTCACCACGCTCCTGTGCGCGGTCGAGCCTCAGGTGAAGGAGCTTTTCGGCATCCCCGAGGGGATCGCGACCGCGGCGCTGGTCGCACTCGGCTGGCCGGAGCGACCGTTTCCCCAAAAACTTTCGCGTCGACCGCTCGAGGAGATCTGCTTCGCCGAGGACTGGGGAACGCCGCTCTGAGCGCCGGGCCGCGCGCGCCCCGGGGTGCGCGCGCGGGTGCCGGATCGCGCCCGGCGCCCGCTTCATGCTAGGCGGGCGCGCCATGGACGGGGGCGATCCGGGACGGACTCGCGGCGGCCGCCTGGCGCTTGCCCTGGCCCTGGCCGGCGCGGTCGTGCTCCTCTACCTCCCGGCCGTGGACTTCGGCCTGGTCAACTTCGACGACCCGGACTACGTCACCGACAACCCGATCCTGAACGCGCCGTCGTGGCCCGCCGCCGTGCGGCGTTCGTTCTCGCCGCATGCCGGCCACTTCATCCCCCTCACCTGGCTTTCGCTCCTGCTCGACCGCGCAATTTTCGGGCCCGGGTCGGGCGGATTCCACCTGGCCAACCTGCTGCTCCACGCGACGAACGCGGCGGTGCTCTTTCTCGTCCTCGCGGCGATGACCGGCGCGACCTGGCGTTCGTGGGTCGTCGCCGCGCTCTTCGCCCTGCACCCGCTGCGCGTCGAGTCGGTGGCGTGGGTGACGGAGCGCAAGGACGTGCTGAGTTCGCTCGGTGCGTTCGCGATGATCGCGGCGTGGGTCGGCTGGGTCCGCCGACCCACGCCGCGGGCCTATGCGCTCGTCATCGCGGCCTTCGTCGCCGGCCTGCTCGCCAAGCCGATGCTCGTACCGATGCCGCTCGTCCTGCTCCTGCTCGACTTCTGGCCGTTGCGACGGGTGGGCGCCGGCCGCTGGACGACCGGCGCCGTCGCGGGGCTGCTGCGCGAGAAGGTGCCGCTCTTCGCGATCTCCGCGTTGGCCGCGGTGGTGACCTATCTCGTGCAGGAGGGTCGCGGCGCCGTCATGCCCATCGGCACGCTCGGTCTCGGCCAGCGGCTCGCCAATGCCCTCCAGTCGTTCGCCTGGTACCCGGCCAAGACGCTCTGGCCCGATGGGCTATCGTTCTTCTATCCGCTGCACCCGGTCCCCCCCGCCGTCGCCATCGCCTGCGCGCTCGCGCTCGCCGCCGTGACGGGCGCATGCCTGAAGTCCGGGAAGGACCGGCCCTACCTCGCGGTCGGCTGGCTCTGGTACGTGCTTCTGCTGCTTCCGGTCGTGGGACTCGTGCAGGTCGGCGAGCAGGCTCGCGCCGACCGGTTCACCTACCTGCCGACGATCGGACTCGCGCTCGCCGCGGTCTGGCTCGTCGCCGACCTGGTGCCTGCCGGCCGACCGCGTCGGGCCCTCGCGGTGGCGACGGCGCTCATGCTCGCCGGACAGGCGGTCGCCGCACGCGGGCAGCTCATGCACTGGCGCGACAGCATCACGCTCGGCTCCCGCGCCCTCGCGGTGGACCCCGAGAACTACCGGGCCCACATGATGGTCGGCATGACGTTGCGCGAGGCGGGGCAGATCGAGGCGGCCATGCCGCACTACGAGGCGGTCATGCGGCAACTGCCCGACTATGCCGAGGCGCGACTCGCCTATGCGAACCTGCTGCTCGGGGCGAAGCGTCCGGCGGAAGCGCTGCCGATGCTCGAGGCCCTGGTCGCGCACCCGGATGCCTCGGCCAACGTCCTGAACAGCTACGGGCGGTGCCTGCTCGATCTCGGCCGCCCGGCGGATGCGGAAAAGGTCCTGCGCCGGGCGGCGACGGTCGATCCCGAACTCGCACTCGCCCGGATCAACCTGGGCACGGCCCTCGCGCAGACCGGGCGGGCCGACGAGGCCGTCGCGGCGCTCGGCGAAGCCGTCCGCCTCGCCCCCCGCAACCCCGATGCGCAACTCATGCTGGGAATCGCCCGGGGGTCTCTCGGAGACGATGCCGGGGCGGTGGTTTCCCTGCGCGAGGCGGTGCGGCTGCGCCCCGGTTCGGCCGAGGGTCACTACTCGCTCGCGGTCGAGTTGAACGCGACCGGGGATTCCGCCGAGGCCCGACAGGAGATCGAGGCGGCCTTGCGGCTGCGCCCCGCGTGGCGCCGGGCGCAAGCCTTTCGCGAGGGGCTGGTCACCGGGACTTTTCCCGCGATGGACTCGATCACGGACTAGTCCGCGCGTTCGCCGCGCCCGCGGAAATCGCCTTGTCCAGCGCTTGGACATCCCCTATCCCGGTGGGGCGATCCGGAAGCGCCTGGTCGAGCAGTTGGAGGTAGTCGTGCGGAGACGGGAGTTCCTCAAGAAGGTGGCCGCGGGTACCGCCGCGCTCGCCACCGGTCCGGGTGCGGTTCGGGCCGCGACCGGCCCGATGAACGTCGTCCTGTTCGTGTCCGACGACTGGGGCTGGCCGTTCTACGGTTTCATGCGGGATCCGCGGGCGCTGCCCCCCTGCGAACTCGACGGTCTGCCCGTCCCCCGGACCCCGACCCTCGACCGGCTGGTCGCCGAGGGTGTCGGCTTCTACAAGGGCGTGGTCACCGCGGCCCGCTGCCAGGCCTCCAGAGAGTCGATCTTCACCGGGCTGAACCGCCGCGACCTGACCGTCCGGCGCTTCGAGACGCTGAAGTACCCGGGCCATCCCACCATCCCCGTCGAACTCGCGCGCCAAGGCTACCGCACCCTGGGTCTCGGCAAGTGGGAGGTCGCCCGCGGCGGGCTGAACGCATCGTTCACCGACAACGAGAAGTACACGACCTCGTTCGGTCGCGGACCCGACGACGTGTCGGCCCTGAACCGCGGCGAACTGCAGATCGTCGACGGCTTCCTCGAGGAGCGCACCCGCGACGGGGCCCCGTGGATGCTCTACGTGGGGCCGCGACTGCCCCACCAGCCCTTCCAGCATCCACGCGAGGCTCCCTACCGGTACGACGACGTGACGACCGATGCGGCGCGCGCCTGCAAGCAGCGCTTCACGATCAGCCCGGTCTCGTTCCGCCGCTTTCTCGGCAGCTGCACCTGGGTGGACGAACTCCTGCGGCGCATCGTCGAGGACAAGCTGGCGCAGTACGGCTTCGATTCGAACACGCTCGTGCTCTACACGACCGACAACGGTGCCGTGTTGCGACGCGGCAAGGGGAGCTTCCGCGAGGCCGGCATGCGCACGCCGATCGTCGCCTGGGCGAAGGACCGGATCCCGGCGACCGGCCTGCACGACGGACTCGTCGGCACGATCGACCTCTTCCCGACCCTGCTCGACTATGCCGGCATCGACCCGCGGGCCTGGCCGGAGTTCCCGGACGGCCGGAGCTTTCGACCGCTCCTCGATCCCTCGCCCGGGGCGAGTGAAGACTCGCGCAGTGTCTTCTTCTCGAACTGGCGATCCGACGGGAAGCGCGCCGTGCGCAACACCGACTACAAGCTCTACACGAGTCTCTTCGGTCGCGAGGAGTCGTTGTTCGACCTCTCGAACGATCCCTTCGAGCGCAACAACCTGCTGCTTCGGGGTCGGCTGACGCCGGAACTCGACTCGGTGCGCGCGGACCTCGCGCGCCGACTCGACGACTGGTGGTGCCGGCCGCCCGGCTCGCTCGGATGCGCCTGAGCGACGCGGGTACCGTTCAGCGCCAGCTCGCCTCTCCCGCGTGCGACCGCAGCAGTTCCTGCACGTTCGCCTCGATCACCCGGTAGCCGACGTTTCCGTAGAGGATCTGGCGGTGCTCGTTCAGGATCCAGGCTCGGTGTTCGGCGACGTCGGGTTCAAGATGGAGCGCGACCTGCACGGCCCTGCTCGTCGGGTCTGCGCCACGTAGGCCCAGACGCACAACAGGTCCGAGAAGTGGGTGATGACGACCGGCCCCGCCGCGGCCTCCGAGGTGCTCATGCAGCCCCACGCTAGCAGACGCTCCGACGAGGGTCGCCGTGTGGGCTCGGCGCGTTGACGGCGCCGCTGCGGCATGGCAGCGGTCCGGAGGCCGGCGCGTGCACCCCGGGCGCCGGCCGGGCGGAGGTGGACGTGGAGAAGGCGGAAAGGGTGGTCGCGCTCGACGCGAAGCGGCGGGCCGCGGTGTCCGAGCCGGTGCGGCGCGAGGCGGGCTGGCTCGAGTGCGATGCCTGCGGGTCGCCGCTCCAGGTGCTCGGTCATTGCAAGTACCTGTGTCGCTGCTGCGGCTTCATGCGCACCTGCATGGACACCGTCTGAGCCGGGACGATCGGGGCGTGCGAGCGATCCTGCAGCGCGTGAGCGAGGCGAGCGTCGCCGTGGGTGACGAGGTGGTGGGCCGGATCGGTCGCGGCGTACTCGTGCTGCTCGGCGTCGGGCTCGATGACGATGCCGGGGTCGCGCGGTCTTTCGCGGCGCGCATCGTGGCCCTGCGCGTTTTCGACGACGAACAAGGCCGCATGAACCGCTCGCTGCTCGAGACCGGCGGCGAGATGCTGGTCGTTTCGCAGTTCACGCTCTGGGCGGATTGCCGCTCCGGGCGTCGGCCGTCCTGGGGGCGGGCCGCGCCCGCGGAGCGCGCCGAGCCGATCTACCGCGAGTTCGTCGCGGCGGTCGAGGGTCTCGGGGTGCGCACCGCCCGCGGGAGGTTCGGTGCGATGATGCGGGTGGCACTCGTGAACGAGGGGCCGGTCACCATCCCGATCGACAGCCAGGGGGCCTTCTAGACTCCTGCGTTGACAAGCGCGGATCGTCCCGCGTACAGAACTGCAGCGGCGCCCGGAGACCCGGGTGCGCGCGAGCCGAACGCGGGAATGCCTACGCTCCACGGAACGTTCGAAGGCTACTTCGTCGGTCTCCCCACTTCGGGCGCCGACCCGCGGGGCGTCGCGCGCTGCCACGACCTGCGCCTCGACTGGGGGGCGCTCCGGCCGGCTCGCCTCTCGGTGGCCGCCCCCGCGGATGCACCCGCCGACCCGAGTCCGATGCAGTGGACGGTCCTCGGCCCGATTCTCGCGGAACTCGAGGACGGACGTTGGTACCGGCTCTGGCTGCACGACGCGCGGCTTCACTGGAGCCGTCCCCGCCTGGCGCGCGACGACGGTGATCGCAGCCTCTGGTGCGTGCGCGGCCACCTGGTGGGGGAGATCGCGACCGGCCGCCTCGAAGCTGCGCACTCCGCGCAGGCCGACGGGTGGCCCACCGCTCTCGGCGCGTGGGCCCGACCGGGCTGCCTGCTCGGGTTGCTCGCCGTGCTCGGGTTGCTCGTCCATGCGCGGGCCTGGATTCCCGGCCTGGCGCTGCTCGCGCTGCTCGCGCTGCCCGGTTGGTTAGCCGCGTCGCGCGCCTGGCCCGCGCGAAGCCGTGCCCTCGGCGAAGCTCCGGCCTTCGCGTGGCTGCTCGCACTGGCTCTCGCCTGGCTCCTGCTGCACTGGTCGTTGGCCGCGTGCACGCCGATTCCCGGGTTGCTCTGGCTCGCGCTGGTCGCCAGTGCGTTGCTCGCCGCACGTCGAGCGGGTCGCCTCGGCGGACCGCTCCTGCTGCTCCTGCTGGGACTGCCCCTTTCCCTCGTCGGCTGGCAGCGCACCGCCTGCGTGACAAGTGCCCCGAGGCCGGTCGCTGCCGCGCTGCGCTCGGCGTCCGACGGTGCCGTGGATGCGCGCGGCGCCGCGTCGCCCGAAGCCGCGCCAGCGGGCGACCCGGGTGCGATGGATCGCGCCGCAGCGCCGGCCGCCGGCGCATCGGCGGCGCCCGCGGGTGACGACGAGGACGCGGTCGGGCCCGGCGCCCCGAGTGCTTCGGGCGAGTTGCCGTCGCTTCCTGCCCCCGACCACGACGCGGATCTGCTGCAGCAGGCGAGCCGCGGGCGGAACCGGCGCATCGGCCTCGACGCGGCTCTCGCTCAGGGGAGCCTCGACTGCGGCCAGACCATCCACATGTCGGGCGACCTGCTGTTCCCGGTCGACAGCGCGCAATTGCGACCGGCGTCGCTCCCGCAGTTGCGCAAGTTGTACCGCGTCGTCAGCGCTTCGCCCGACGTCGAGGTTTCGCTCGTGGGGCACGCCGACGTGACCGGGGAACCGGAATACAATCAGGCGTTGAGCCATGAGCGCGCCCGGGCCGTCGGCGACTGGCTCCTGCGCTGGCGCGCCCTGCCGCCCGCGCGGCTTCGACTCGCGGGGCGCGGGGAGGCCGAGCCGATCATCGACGCCGAGCCGGGCAGCCCGCTCCAGCGGCTCAACCGGCGCGTCGACGTGGTGGTATCCTGCCCCGGGGAGATGTCCGATGCCGGCGAGTGAGCCGATCGAGGGATTGCCCTGGCTGCTCTGGCGGCCGGTTCGGGCCCTGCGCGCGCCACGCACGCGGACCCCGTTCTGGGTGCGGAGCGAGCGCCGGGCGCTCTGCCGGATCGGCGGGCTGTGGCTGTGGCTCGAACCCGGCCGCCGGGTGCCGCTGCTCGCGCCGGTCGATCACCCGATCCCGATCCTCGCCTGCGGTGTGCGCGGGATCGAGCGCGCGGTCCTGCGCATAGCCTCGAATCTCGAGGTGCCGGAGCCGGCGGCTCCGCGCTTCGCCCTCGACCCCGGCGCCGCGGCCGCGATCGGGGAAGTCGCCTTGCGTCGCGCACGCGCATGGACGCAGCGCGCCCGCGTCCGTGCCCGCCACCGGCCCCGCGGATCGGTGATCCCCGCGCGCTTCGCGCGCCGCGCCGTGCCGGCGCCGCGTCGCGCCGAGCCACCCGCGCGGCGCGGCACCCCGCCGCCGCTTGCCGGGAGCCTTTGGCCCGAGCCGACCGATGTGCCGAGATGGACCGAACTGCGCGCCCGCATCCCCGAGCGCGACGGGAGAGAGACGCCATGAGCCAGGAGAATCCCCTCACCCCCGACCAGATCGACCCCTACGACTACCACGCCACCGAGGGCTGGTTCACGCGACTGCTCTGGCATTCGGCGGGCGCTGACGCGCAGTTGCTGCAGCGCTGCCCGGAGAGCGACCGGGTGAAATACCAGGGCATCGGCGGAGTCGTCCTGACCACCGGTGTGCTCGCCTTCATCTCCGGCAGTTACGCGTTCTACTCGGTGTTCGGGCCGAAGGCCGAGACAGCGCTCGCCGCCCAGCCGATCGACCCGCGGGCGCTGTGGACGTCGCTCGCGGCGGGCGTCATCTGGGCGGCGGTCATCTACAACCTCGACCGCCTGATCGTCTCGAGCACCGGCAAGGGCGACGGCACCGAGCGCCTGACGATGAAGGAGCTGATCGGGGCGCTGCCGCGCATCCTGATGGCGATCCTCTTCGCGATCGTGCTGTCGGCGCCGCTCGAACTCCGGATCCTGAAGCCGGAGATCGACGCCGCCCTGCACGCCGAGCAGAAGGATCACGAGCGGCACCTGAACGAGAAGAGCGAGCAGATCTTCGAGGGCCAGAAGAGGGAACTCCTCGCCAAGCGCGACGCCGCACAGGTGCGCCTCGACCAGCGTCCGGGCGAATTCGAGAAGCGCCGCCAGGAGATCCTCAAGCAGCGCCAGGCGCTCGAGTTGGAGGCCGAGGGCCTGAGCGGATCGCGCAAGGCGGGCCGCGGTCCGGCCTGGCAGGACAAGTCGTCGAACCTCGACCGGCTCACCCGGGAACTCGACGAGTGGAAGGCGTCGACCACCCTGCAGGACGAGCCGATCCGCCAGGACGTCGCCCGCCTCGTCCGCGAACTCGAGGACATCGAGGCGAGGCTGCGCAAGAGCCGTGAGGACAATGCGCGTGCGGCGTCCCATCTCGACGGACTGCTCGAGCGGATCGAGATCTCGCACAAGATCGGCGGGCTCGTACCGTGGATGATCACGGCCCTCCTGCTCGCGATCGAGTGCGGCCCGATCCTCTTCAAGCTCATGATGGCGACCGGCGCCTACGAGTACCTCTCCGAGAACCAGAAGCGTCTCGCGCAGGCGCGCTGGGGCATCGAGCCGCGGGAGATCCCGAGTCGCGACGGCAAGACGATGCAGATCACCGCCCGCTACCATGCCGCCGAGGCGCTCGGGACTTCCGAGAAGGCGCGCCACCAGGCCGAGATCGCGCTGGTGAAGCACCAGTACGAGGTCTTCGTCTCCGAGGAGAAGCAGCGCATGGGCGAGGTGCCGCCGAAGTCGCCGGGCGAGCGCGACGACGACGACGAGGAGGGCGCGGCTTCGTGACCCCATCGACCTGGTGCCGCCTCGCCGGGATCGATCCCGACGTGGTCGCGATGGGTACGGCGATCGAGCGTCGCCACCTCGCCTGGCTGGCCCGCCTCTATGCGCTGCCGCCTCTGCTGTGCGGGCTCGCCTGCGCGGCGCTCGGCTGGGTCGCATTGCGCTCGGCGGCCGCGGCGCTCCTGCTCGGCGCGGCGGGACTGCTCTCGACTTGGAACGTGGTCCGGTTGCTGGTCGCGAGCGGCGGCATGCCCCCGCATGCGACCGACGGCGAGGCGCGCGCCTGGCGCCCGGGTTGGAACCAGCTCGTGGCGCTCGGGCTGTGGGTGGGACTCCAGATGCCGGTGCTCGCGGCCTGGCTGCTCCTGTGCGTCGGCGTCCTGCGCACGGCGCTCGAGGAGTGGACGATCGTGCAGGCCCAGCTCGGGGGCGAGGGCGGACTCGCCGAGCCGGGGCTGACGGGTCTCATGGTCGTGGCGGGGGCGCATCGTGAACTCTGGCTCGTGACGACGGTCGCGCTGTGCGTCCTCGCGCTGCTGCCGTGTTTCTTCCGTCGCTGGCGCGGATCGGGCTTTGCCGCCTATGCGCGCCAGCTTCGCCGGGTGCAGCGCACGCAGATCGGTAACGAGTATGCGGCGCACCGCCGCGCGCTGGCGGAACTGCTGCGGCCGTTCCGTCGCAAGCGCTCCGAGGTCCTGCCCGCCGAGTGGTATGCCGACCCGCCGTTCTGTCGCGAGCCGATCCCGCCGAATCCCGCCGCCTTCGACCGCATCCTCGGCGCGCGCGACCTCCCGCTGCCTTTCGACCGCGCCGCCGACTGACGCGCGCGCGGATTCAGGCGTCGCGCACGGAGCGCTCGCGCAGCTTCTGCATGATCTCGACGTGCCGCGTGAACTCGACCGGCGCATCGAAGGGCAGGCCCTCGAGTTCCCGGTAGGCACGTGCCACCTGCGAGACGACGCGCTCGGGTTCGAGCCAGTCGCCGTAGGGCCCGAGGTCAATCGCGAAACAAGCCTCCTCCAGGCTGCGTCCCGCCTCGAAGGCGGTGCGGCTGCGATCGCGCACCCAGGCGAGGTAATCGCGCATCTCGAGCGCCCCCTCGGGGCCGCAGACCGGGCCGTGCCCGGGCACGATCGTGTCGGCGCCGAGTCCGGCGATCGTCTCGAGAGCCTCGATCCAGCGCTCGAAGGTACCCTCCCAGCCGAGCGGCGCACACAGCCGGAAGAGCACGTCGCCGGTGAACACCACGCCCTCGTCTGGGAGGTGCACGATGACGTCGCCAGTCGTGTGGGCGGGGCCGACGTGGATCAAGTCGGCGGCCAGCCCGTCGAGATCGAGGCGCAGGCGGTCGTCGAAGAGCGTCGTCGGCGGCGTGAGTTCGATGCCGGTGAAGTCGAAGCGTGCCATCCCCTCGCGCAGCGCACGTGCGGCCGGAACGGAGTCCGGCGCCTGGCGCAGCGCCTCGAGCAGTTCCGGGGTGAGCTTGCGCATGTCCTCGGGCACCGAGCGGTGGCCGATGATCTCGGCGTCGCGCACCAGCTGGTTCCCCCAGCAGTGATCGCCGTTGTAGTGGGTGTTGACGACGCGGCGGACCGGCGCGCGCACCTCGCGGGCGATCGCCTCGAGCAGGCGGCGCGTGTGTGCGAGATCGAAGAAGGTGTCGACGAGCAGTGTGTCGGCGCGCGGCGCGGCCGCGTCGCGCGGCCCGACGATGCCCGCGTTGGAGAGTCCGAAGCCGCCGTCGGGCTGCAGATAGGCCCAAGTGCGGTCGCCGAGTCGGGCGAGCCCCTCGCGGAATTCGGGTCGTTTCGGCACGGCGTGTCCTCCCGGTGCGCAGGCGTCGGGCGGCCGATCCGCCGACCCGTGGTTCTTCGCATGAAGCGGTGCCCGTCGAAAGGGCTGCTCCGGCCGGCTATGGAGGCCGCCATGTGCGGCCGCTTCGTCTTGACGACCCCGGCGCAGGTGATCGCCGAGGCCTTCGGGGTCGACGCCCCGGCCGACTTCGCCCCGCGCTACAACGTCGCGCCCGGGCAGCGTGTGGCCGTGGTGAGGGAGGCCGGCCCCGAGGGCGGGCGGCGACTCGACTGGCTGCGCTGGGGCCTCGTGCCGTCCTGGTCCAGGGAGATGCCGCGCGCGGTCGCCCTGATCAATGCGCGCGCCGACACCGCGGCCGTGAAGCCGTCGTTCCGCACGGCCTTCCGCCAGCGGCGCTGTCTCGTGCCGGCGAGCGGTTTCTACGAGTGGCAGGCGCCGGCGGGCGGTGGTCGCAAGCAGCCCTGGCTCTTCACGCTGCACGACGCGACGCCCTTTGCGATCGCCGGGCTCTGGGAACCCTGGCGGCCGTCGGAGGGGCCGGTGCTCGAGTCGTGCACGCTGCTCACCGGCGTGCCCAACGAACTCGTCGCGCCGATCCACGACCGGATGCCGATCATCCTGCCGCCGGACCTCTGGGACGAGTGGCTCGACGGTGGTCTTCGCGACGTCGAGCGCCTGCAGTCCCTGCTCGGGACGTTTCCCGCGGCCGCGATGTCGGCCCGGCCCGTCGACACCTGGGTGAACGACGCGCGGCACGACGACCCGCGCTGCATCGCGCCGCCCTGAGGCACCGCCGGCTCCGGCCGGCGCGACGCCCCCGCCCGACCGCGCCGCCTGCCCGCGACCGCCCCGGCCGTCGTTCGGCGCACCCCGATCCGGTTTGACAGGCCGCGGTGGCCGCGTGTTCAAGGGGTCCGATGCGACGTCGCCGCCTGCTCGGTCTTCTCGCCGCCGCCACGCTCGCCCTTCCGCTCGGTTGCGGCGGCGGGGGCGGCAGTTCGGATCCGTACAACGCGCTGCTCGCCGGCATCTACGAGGTGCCCCCGGTGACCGCAGCTTCGGCGGGACTCTACTCGTTCGACGTCGCCGAGGACTGGATCTTCTACATGGGTTCGCTCGCGGGCGTCGACCCGGCCGACGTTCTCGGCGCGCACGTTCATCTCGGTGCGCCCGGCGAAAACGGACCGATCCTCTTTACGCTCTCGACCGAGTTCTTCGTGCGCAGCAGCGACGGCTACCAGGACACCGAGGGTACCCTCGTCACGGACGACCTCTCGCCGCAGCCGGGGCTCGGCATCGAGACCTTCGCGGACGCGGTCGCGGCGATCCGGGAGGGTCGCACCTACGTGAACGTGCACACGGTCGCGAACCCGGGCGGCGAGATCCGCGGCGCGATCGAGGCCGGGCGCGCCACGCGCGTCCGGCCCTTCCGTCCCTAGCGCGCAGACGCATGGGCGATCGCCTCCGAGATCCGCTGGCACGCGCCACCCGGTCCTTCGTCCGGACCAACGGCATCCGGATGGCGGTCACCGAGCAGGGCGAGGGCCCGGCGGTCGTCCTCTGCCACGGTTTCCCCGAGATCGGCTACTCCTTCCGCCACCAGGTGCCGGCCCTGGCGGCGGCCGGCTACCGGGCGATCGCGCCCGACCAGCGGGGCTATGGCGAGACCGATGCGCCGGCGGCGGTCGAGGACTACGACATCCACCATCTCACCGGCGATCTCGTCGGACTCCTCGACACGCTCGGCCTGAAGCGCGCCGTCTTCGTCGGCCACGACTGGGGCGGCATCATCGCCTGGCAGATGCCGCTCCTCCACCCGTCGCGCGTCGCGGGCGTGATCGGGGTGAATATGCCGGCGTTCCCGCGTCCGCCGGCGCCGCCGCTGTCGATCTTCCGCGCGATGTTCGGCGAAAACTACTATGTGGTCCACTTCCAGCAGCCGGGCGTCGCCGACGCCGGACTCGGCCGCGACGTCCGCCGGGTGTTCACGCAACTCATGCGGCGCGCGGTTCCCTTCGAGTCGATCGCGGTGCGGATGGCGCAGCCCGGGTTCCGCATGCCGAACATGGTCGAGATGGTCTGGGGCGATGAGCCGCCGGGCGAGCCGCTGCTCGACGACGCGGAACTCGACGTCTACGAGCGGGCCTTCGCGCGTTCCGGCTTCACCGGGCCGATCAACTGGTACCGCAACTTCGATCGCAACTGGGAGACGACCGCGCATCTCGAAGGACGGCACATCGAGGTTCCCTCGCTCATGGTTTCGGCCGACTGGGACCCGGTGCTGCGGCCTGAGATGACGGCGGCAATGCCTTCGTTCGTGAACGATCTCGAGTTGGTGACGATCCCCGAGTGCGGACACTGGACGCAGCAGGAGAAGCCGGACGAATTGAACCGGGTGATGGTGGATTGGCTTCATCGGCGTTTTCCGCCGGACAGGCCCTGATCTCGGCCGAGCCGTCCGGCGATGCTCCCGGCTCAGCCGGGGCGCTCCCGGCGCAGGCGGCGCGCACCGCTTCGAGCCAGGCGAGGTCGGTCTCGAGCATGCGCAGGGCGGCGCGTTCGAGGAGGCCGCGGGCCGGGTCGGTGGTCGAGTCCCGGCCGCGAGACGCCTGCCGGCAGGTGTCGAGCAGGGTCGCACAGGACGCGATCTGGCGGGCGAGGAAGGAATCGACGACGGCCGCCTCGCCGCAGGCGATGGCGGTCGCGATCTTCTCGCCGATCTCGCCGCCGGAGGCCGAGATCGACACCGGGCGTCGCAACCAGTCGACGAGAGCGCGGCCACCGCTCGCCGAGCGCTCGTAGCGCCGCTCCGGTCCCGATCGACCCGCGTCGCCGCGCTCGATCGTCGTCACCCTGCCGTCGCTGGCGAGCCGGCCGAGCGTCGCATACACCTGCCCGTGATTGACCGGCCAGAGGAAGCCGAGTCGCTCCTGGAGCCGCGATCGGACCGCGTAACCGTGGAGCGGGCCGCCTGCGAGGCTCGCGAGGATCGCGTGGAGGATCGACACGGGCCCTCTTCTCGCCTGGCCTGCCTGCGGCGACAAGGGCGTGGAAAGCATCGAGGTCGGGAGAAGATGTCCTGCCGGACAAGACCGGCGGATTCCCGTGGAGGAACCGAGAATGCCCGAGCGACGCCTCTTTCTCGTCCGTCATGGAATCGCCGAGGACGTGTCGAAGTCGGGTCGGGATGCGGACCGCGAGTTGACCGCCGAGGGCCGCCGCAAGACCCGGCGGGCCGCGCGCGGCCTGCGCGCGCTCGGCGTGCAGCCGACGGCTCTGCTCGCGAGTCCGCTCGTCCGCGCGCGCGAGACGGCGGAGATCATCGCCGGCTCGCTCGGTTGCGAGCCCGAGACCTGGAAGGCGCTCGCCTGCGGGATCGACCATGAGCGCGTGACCCGCGAGATCGACGGCCGGTTCCCGGGCGGTTCGATCGTGCTCGTCGGCCATGAGCCCGACCTCGGCGAGTTGCTCTCGTTCTGGCTCACCGGCTCGATCGAGGGCTTCGCGACCCACTTCCGCAAGGGGGCCGTCGCCTGCGTCTCGGGCGCGCAACTCCCGCCGCAGCGACGCGCCGTCCTCGAGTGGCTGCTCACCGCCGACCAGCTCGGCGGACTCGACGCCGGCTGAGACTCAGTCGAAGAGGCGGAGACCGCGCCGGCGGGTGCGCTCGAGTTCGAGCAGGAACGCCGGGCGCGGCAACAGGTGCGCGCCCATGCGCTCCATGTGGGGCGTCATCACCTGGATGTCGATCCAGCCGAGTCCGCGCGCGCGGAGGTGGTCGACCAGGTGGAGGAGGGCGAACTTCGAGGCCCAGGGACGGCGGTGGAACATGCTCTCGGCGGAGAACGAACCGTCGGCATCGACGCCGTAGGCGCCACCGACGAGTTCGTCGCCGTCCCAGGCCTCGACGCTGTGCGCGGCCCCGACCTGGTGCAGCCGGACGTAGGCCTGCTCCATCTCGGGAGTGATCCAGGTGCCGGCCTGGCCGGGCCGCTCGGCGTCGGCGCAGGCGCGGATGACGGCGGGGAACACCGCGTCGATCGTGAAGTGCAGCCCGCTCCGGCGCTGCGCGCGCAGCAGCGAGCGCGAGAGGTGGAGACGCTCGAAGTCGAGGACCGCTCGCTCCCTCGGGCAGAACCACAGAAGCGGGAGTCCCTCGGCCGGCCACGGGAAGACGCCGCGCCGGTAGGCGCGCAGCAGGGTGGCCGGATCGAGGGGACCTCCCACCGCGACGATGTCGTCGGCCTGGCTCGACATTCTGCGCGTCACCATGCGCCGCGGGAGCCGACGCGGCAAGAGGGGATCGCGCGTCGACCCGGGATCGCCCGGATTTTGCACCCCCGCCCCCGGACCAGTAGGTAACCACCATGGGGAAGAGCTTGCTCGACAAGGTCTGGGACCTGCACTCGGTACGTCAGCTCGAGTCGGGCCAGACGCAGCTGTTCATCGGCCTCCACCTGGTGCACGAGGTGACCAGCCCGCAGGCCTTCGCGATGATCCGCGAGGCCGGGCTCGGGGTCCCGTTCCCGGATCGCACCTTCGCGACGGTGGACCACATCATCCCGACCGACTCCCAGGCGCGCCCGCTCGCCGACGGCCAGGCCGAGACCATGATGTCGGCGGTCGAGCAGAACTGCCGCGAGTTCGGCATCCGGCTGTTCACGCCCGACACCGGCCACCAGGGGATCGTCCACGTGATCGGCCCCGAACTCGGTCTGACCCAGCCCGGCACGACGATCGCTTGCGGCGACAGCCACACGAGCACCCACGGCGCCTTCGGCGCGGTCGCCTTCGGTATCGGCACGAGCCAGGTGCGCGACGTGCTGGCGAGCCAGTGCCTCGCGATCCAGCGCCCCAAGCTGCGCCGGATCGAGGTCGGGGGAACCCTGCGCCCCGGCGTCTATGCGAAGGACGTGATCCTCGACATCATCCGGCGCCTCGGCGTGAAGGGCGGCGTCGGCTTCGCCTACGAGTACGCGGGCGCGGTCTTCGACGCGATGACGATGGAAGAGCGCATGACCGTCTGCAACATGTCGATCGAGGGCGGCGCGCGGCTCGGCTACGTGAACCCCGATCGCACCACGGTCGAGTACCTGCGCGGTCGCGAGTTCTCGCCCGCGGGCAAGGCCTTCGCGCGCGCCGAAGCGTGGTGGCTCGCGATGGCCTCGGATGCCGACGCGTCCTTCACGGATCGCGTCTCGATCGACGGCGGCTCGATCGCGCCGACCGTGACCTGGGGCATCAACCCAGGCCAGGCGATCGGCGTGGACGAGCGGATCCCGGCGGCCGCCGACTTCGCCACCGACGAGCGGGCGACGGTCGAGGACGCCTACGCGTACATGGGCCTCCATGCCGGGCAGGCGATCGCCGGGACGAAGATCGACGTCGCCTTCATCGGCTCGTGCACGAACGGCCGCCTGTCCGACCTGCGCGAGGCGGCGCGCGTCGCGAAGCTCGGCCGTGTCCGCCCCGGCGTGAAGGCTCTCGTCGTGCCCGGCTCCCAGGCGGTCGCACGCGCGGCCGAGGCCGAGGGCCTGCACGAGGTATTCCGCGCGGCGGGCTTCGAGTGGCGCCTGCCGGGTTGCTCGATGTGTCTCGCGATGAACCCCGACAAGCTCTCCGGGCGCCAGGTCTGCGCCTCGTCGAGCAATCGCAACTTCAAGGGCCGCCAAGGCAGCCCGACCGGCCGCACCCTGCTCATGAGCCCCGCCATGGTCGCGGCGGCGGCGATCGAGGGCGCGGTGACCGACGTGCGCGACATGCTCGCGCGGGCGGCCGGCTGAGACCGGCCCCGGAGGCGATCCGAATGACCGACCAGGCGAAATCGAGTGCGCTCCTCCCGGTGCCCGGGGTGGCCGGGCGTCCGATCCCGTTGCCGGGCAACGACATCGACACGGACCGGATCATCCCGGCGCGCTTCATGACGGCGATCACCTTCGACGGACTCGGCGAACTCGCTTTCCGCGACGCCCGCTTCGGCGGCGACGGCAAGCCGCTCGACCACCCGATGAACGACCCGCGCTTCCAGGCGAAGGGGCCGCGCATCGCGATCGTGAACAAGAACTTCGGCTGCGGCTCCTCGCGCGAGCATGCGCCACAGGCGATGTGGCGCTGGGGCGTGCAGGGCATCATCGGCGAGTCCTTTGCCGACATCTTCTTCGGCAACTGCGTCGCGATGGGGATCCCCTGCGTGACCGCGGCCGAGGCCGACGTCGCGAAGCTGCTGCGCGCGGCGGGCGAGGACCCGGCGCAGGAGGTCGCGATCGACATCGAAGCGATGACCGCGACCCATCGCGGGGTCGTGTACCCGGTGACATTGCCCGACGGTGCGCGCACGCAGCTCCTGCGCGGCACTTGGGACGCGACGCGGATCCTCGTCGAGGCGCTGCCGCAGGTGCGGGAGGCGGCGGCGCGACTTCCCTACGTCGGCGGCTTCGCGCGCTGAGCGGCACCGCCGGACCGGGGCGACCGGAATGGCCCCGCGCGCCGGCGGCGATCGCGCGTCGGGCTCAGGCGGGCACTTCGACCACGATGCGCACCGTGCCCTCGAGGCTCTCGCCCGGAAGCAGTACGCGCACGCCGGAGCCCGCGACACCGGCGGCGAGCAGGTTGAAGCCGTCGTTCGCGTTGCTGACCGGCTCGACGGCGAAGAAGTCCTCGCCCGGCGGCACGTAGAGCACCAGATGGCGGAACGGCTCGCTCGCGTCGATGGTCGCGGTGATACGGCTGTCGGGCCAGGCGATCGTCGCGCGTCCGTCCCAGCCTGCGTAGCAGTGGTCGAAGGTCGCGTCGCCGAAGGGGCGCGTCGTGGAGAAGTCGAAACCTTCGCCGACCGGACCCGCGGCCGTCACCGGCAGGAGCCCGCGGTAGAGACCGGTTGCCCGGAAGTCGAGTCTCGCCCGGTCGCCGACCGGGCGCAGCGCGCGCCGGAAGTAGGGGTGGAAGCCCAGGCCGGCGGGCATCGCGCTCCCGCCCCGGTTCACGACCCCGAGTCGCATCTCGAGCGTGCCGCCTGCGACCGTGTAGTCGAGGCTCGCGGCGAAGGGGAAGGGGAAGTTCACGTCGGCGAAGTCGCGGGACTCCAGGGTGAAGCGCAACCGCGCGGGCGTACTCTCGATCGTCTTCCACGGGCGCTTGCGCACGTCGCCGTGGATCGCGTGGCCGTCCCCGGTGTTGGCGCGCAGCCGGATCTCGCGCCCCTCGAAGGAGAAGTGCGCGCCGCGCACCCGGTTCGACCAGGGCAGGAGCGCGAAGTTCGCGAACAAGGACGAGTTGCCTGCCGCGACCGCCGCGGCGGGGGTCGGGCGCATGATCTCGACCCACTCGCCGGAGCCGCCGCTCAGGCGCGTCTCGAGCGAGATCATGCTCGCCCCGGCCTCCGGCAGGACGGACAGGCGCAGACACCCGTCGTCGATCGAGAGCGGCGGCAACGTTTCGGACCCGATCAGTTCGCGGGCGCCGGGGCCGGCGCGGGCGGACCGCCACGCCGGCGCCGGCCCCGGCGGCGTCGGCTACGCTTGGCGTTGGGGTTCTGGCCTTGCGGCGCGCCTGGATTCGGGCCGTTGCCCGGGGCCGGCGCCGCGGGCAACGGCCCGGTCTGCCCGAAGAAGGGCTGCGGCACGCGTGGTGCGGGCGGTGGGGCCGGCCGGTTGTTGCGACCGTTGCGCCCGCGGCGCCGCGAGTTGCGTGCGGCGGGCTGGTTCATCGGCACGCCCTTGCCGCGGCGCCGCTTCTTGCCGGGGCGCGGCGGTGCGGCGATCGGCGACCAGAACGTGTTCGGCCGGTCGGGACGTCCGCGGCAGATGTCGCAGAGCCCGCACGAGGGTCCGTGCTCCTCGCCGAAGTACATGCGCAGGAACACCGCCCGGCATTCGGGCGTGTGCGCATACTCCGCCACCGTCTCGAGACGTCGCGAGTCCTGCGTGCGCAGCGTCGCGAACTGGCTCGCGAGGCTCCGCACCCGGGCCTCGATCTCCTCGGGGTCGCCCATCGTCTCGACCGTGCCGTCGTCGTGCAGCTCGACGATTCCGGCTTCCTCGATCGGCACGAGCAGGGCGTTCGTCGGCCGCTCGCCGAGATCGGCGGAGAGCGCGAGTGCATCCACCGTCGGGGTCCGGCTCTCGGCGCCCCACGCGGCCAGTGCGCTGCCCAGCCGGAAGAGCTGGTCGGGGCGCAGTCGGCTGCGCGACAGCAGCGCCTCGTGCGTCTCACGGTCGTCGGGGTCAAAGAGCAGGATGCAATTCGCCCGCGCCCCGTCGCGTCCGGCGCGGCCCGCCTCCTGCACGTACTGCTCGAGCGAGGCCGGCGACTGCCCGTGCACGACGTAGCGGATGTCGGGCTTGTCGATCCCGAGACCGAAGGCGTTGGTCGCGACCATGACGGTGCGGCGCCCGGGCTTCATGAACAGGTCCTGCTGCGTCGTGCGGTCCGAGGCCTTCATCTTCCCGTGGTAGCGGTGCGCCGGGATCCCGAGGCGGTTCAGAATCGTGTACACGGTGTCGACCTCGCGGGTCGTCGTGCAGTAGATGATGCCCGGCCGCCGCAGCCGCTGGGCCAGGCGGGCAATCGCCCGCATGCGCGCCGCCTCGCGGCACTCCAGGACCTCGAAGGCGAGATTCGAGCGGTGCGGCGAGCCCGAGACCACGACCGGGTCGCGCAGGTGCAGAAAGCGCGTGATGTCGGCGCGGACCTTGTCGGTGGCGGTCGCCGTGAGCGCCATGATCGGCGGGTTGCCGAGCGCGCGCAGCCGATCGCCGATCTGGAGGTAGGCGGGACGGAAGTCGTAGCCCCACTCCGAGATGCAGTGGGCCTCGTCGATCGCGGCGAGCGAAAGACCCGAAACCTTGAGCGCCGCGTGAGCCTCGGGCGAGCCGAGAGTCTCGGGCGTCGTCATTACGAGCAGCGGTCCGCCGGCCCGGATCTTGGCGAACGCCGCCTCGCGCGCCTTGCCGCGGATCGTCCCGTCGAGCCGCACGCAGGGGATGCCATACTTGAGCAGCTTCTCGTGCTGATCCTTGATGAGCGCGAGCAGGGGTGACACCAGCACCACCGGCTTCGGCAGCATCATCGACGGGATCTGGTAGCAGGCCGACTTGCCGAACCCGGTCGGCAGGACCATGAGGACGTCGTGGCCGTCGAGGGCAGCGGCGATGCCGCGTTCCTGCTCGGGGTGGAGGCGGCGGATGCCGATGCGCAGCGCGATCTCGCCGGCCGGCGTGCGCGGACCGCTCGGCTCCTCGACCAGGACTTCGAGATCCTCGTCCTCCTCGATGAGGTCGGGGTCGAGGTGGAGGTCGAGTCCGTCGCCGAGGGTGGCGGGATCGGGGTCGGAGATCGCGCGTCGCTGGGGGCGCTCGGCCGGCGGCACGGCGCCGACGCGCGGCGGCTTCGGCGGGCGTGCCGGCCGTGCCGGCCGTGCCGGCCGTGCCGGTGCGCCGGAATCCCGCCGGCGGTTGCGCCCCTGTGGCTCCCGGCGGGCAGCCGGGGCCGCGGTCGCCGAAGGTGCCTGCACCGCCGAAGGTGCCTGCACCGCCGGCGCGGTCAGCGAGGCCGGCGCTCCGTCCGGCCCGGCATTCGCCCCGGTCGAGCGCTGACCACGCCGCCGCCGACGGCGCCGTGCACCACGGGCGGAGCCCGGCACGATCATGCCGTCGAGGGCGAGTCCGTCCCCCTCCGAGTTCTCGGCGAGCCCAGGTAGGTCCAGACCCCATGCATCGGGCGAAGCGGCCTCTGCGGACCAGTCCGCCTGCACGTCCTTCATCGGGACGGGCGCGACCTCTTCGGCCGCTACTGCATGATCGGTCGGCGTCTGCTGGGTCGCCGGCTCAGAGGAGGCGGTCGCTCGACGCGTGGTCCGAGCGCGCGCCATGACCTCTTCCAACCATCGGCCCTAGGCATAGCCCCGGTTCCCGGCGAAGGCAACAGGGATTTCGATACCCGGGGTCGCGGGCGACGGCGGGGTGCCCGGGTCGGAGGCTCGGCCACCACGCCGGAGCCGAGACGCGGATGCGCCGTCGGTCCTGTGGCCTAGCCTTGCCCGGAACCTGCGCGATCTCCCGGCGGGCGGCCCGGATCCTCGTCGAGAGCGCGCCAGAGCAGGAGGCCGTCGCGCAGCGCCGCGACGTCGTGCGTGCGGATCCAGTCGACACCGCGCGCCGCCGCCCACAACTCGACCGCGAGCGTGCCGGCGCCGCGCTCGGGGACCGGCCTCGCCGTCAACTGGCCGAGGAACGACTTGCGCGACACCGAGATCCAGATCGGCAGCCCGAAGCGATCGCGCAGGCCGACGAGCCCCCGCAGCACAGCGAGCGAAACCGCGGGATCCTTGCCGAGGAAGAAGCCCATGCCGGGATCGAGGACGATGCGCTCCCGCGCGACGCCGGCTGCTTCCAACTCGGCGATGCGGCGCGCGAAGAACTCGTCGATGTCGCGCAGCACCGTTTCCGAATCGGTCTCGACCCGCGTCGCGGGCCCGACGCGCTGCACGGAGTGCATGACGATCAAGCCGCAACGCGCACGCCCGAGTTCCGCGTGGAGCGCCGCGTCGGGAAAGCCCTGGATGTCGTTCAGCCAGGCGACGCCGCGTGCGATCGCCCAGCGCTGGGTCTCGGGGGAGAAGGTGTCGATCGAGAGCGGGACGCCGCGCTCCTGCAGTCGCTCGACGACCGTCGAGAGACGGCGGATCTCCTCCGCGGCCGGCACCGGGACTGCTCCCGGCCTGCTCGACGCGGCGCCGAGATCGACCAGGTCCGCGCCTGCGGCGACGAGTTCGAGCGCACGCTCGAAGGCGCGGTCGGGGTCGAGCCAGCGCCCCCCGTCGGAGAAGGAGTCCTCGGTCATGTTGAGGATGCCGGCGATTTGCGGGCGGGCGGCTCGGGGGAAAGGCGTGTCGCCTCCGTGTGGCATGGAGCGGTGCATATCATGGTGCCGTCGGGAAGGACTGCCGGGGGCCTGTGTCACGACAGGCCCCGGCCGACTACGGCTGCGTCACCGGTGACCAGCACGTCCGCAGCACCGGCAACGGCGGATGCCACGACCCACTCGTCGTCCGGGTCGGTGATCTTCAAGCCGAGGTGCTTCCGTGGCTTCTCGACGACCGTCGCCTCGCGCACCAGCCCCTCGATCTCGTCGATCGACTTCTTCGGGAGTGTGATCCTGGTGCGGAGCGTTTTGCGAAGTTCGTCGAGGACGATCTCACCGACGATCAATTCGTGCTCGAGCAGGACATGCGCGAACAGATCCGCGCAAAGCCCGCGTGTCGCGAAAGCCGCCATGAGCACGTTCGCGTCGAAGAAGACCTTCACGACACGTCGCCGAAGACATCCTCGTCGGTCAGGTACCCCTGCGACTCCGCCAAGGGCAGCGTCCGCTTCCGCAGGCGCTCGAACCGCAGCAGCAGAAGCTGCCACCGGAGCGCGTCCCGCGCGCGGGCGATGCGCGTTCGGCCCGTGCGGGCGCAGGCCCGGTCGAGCTTGCGCCCAAGTTCTTCGTCGAGGGGAATCGTGATCGTCGAAGTCTTCATGTGCGACGACGTGACACGGAGAAGCCTGCCGGCAACGCTCGGGTCGTCAGCGACTGAGCACGACGTCGATGCCGCTCAACACGAGGGCCAACTTTGCCGCGGGGACCCGCCCTGCCCGTTGCGTCAGGTATCCTCGATCGACCGCGACAATCTGCGAGACGTTCGCGACCGAGTCCCTGGGAAGACCGGTTGCGGCGGTTCCGAGAAGAACGTTCCCGGGGGCTTCGGCCCAGGCGACGTTGCTCGTCAACGGAACGCACACCACCGTGGCGATGCGACTGCGGTTCAGGTGATTCCCTTGGACGACCAAGACGGGTCGACGGAACCCCGGACCTGAACCCGCAGGGTCCGGCAAGTCGGCCCACCACGTGTCCCCCTGGGCGACGTCTACCATTCGGTCTTCTCGAGGACGCGCCGGGTGGCGGCCGCGACGAACTCGCCAGAGAGCCCCTGCAGGCGATCGACGACGTCGTTCATGGCGTCGGTCACCTCGTCCGATCCATGCCTCGCGAGGTACTCGGACAGCGCCTCGGAGTAGAGTTGGCTCCGAGACATTCGCATCCGGCGGGCCTGGCGCTCGGCCGCTTCGAAGACATCGTCCGGGACGGAGATCGCAGTTTTCATACTCTTGGTATAACGGCCCTGCCTGCTCTCGCTCAAGGAGCGTGTACCGGCCCGCATGCCATGCAACCACCCATGTCCGGCCGGCCCGGCGCGAGCGGTCGATGATGACCTGTTCGGGCCGCTCGACCGTAACGTATTTACATGGTGAATGATTCTCTTACGGGCGCACCCCGGGGTATCACGGGAGCCATGAAGATCACGGCGTCGAAGTTCAGGGAGAATATTTTCGGCTGCTCGACCAGGTGGTGGAGACCGGTGTGCCCGCCGAGGTCGAGCGCCGTGGGAAGCGGCTGCGGATCGTTCCGGTCGAAGAGGTGACGAAGTCCAAGCTCGACCGGCTCGAGCCGCACCCCGACGCGATCCGCGGGGATCCCGACGATCTTGTGCACCTCGACTGGTCGGCGGAATGGAAGCCGTGATCTACCTCGACACTCACGTCGTCGCGGGGCTCTGAGCGGGTGCGACGGAGTTGCTGAGCGAGCCGGCCCAGGAAGCGATCGAAAGGGAGCCCGTCCTGGTGTCGCCGATGGTGCTCCTGGAACTGGAGTTCCTGCGCGAGATCGGGCACCTTGGTGGCGCTGCGAATCTGGTCATCGAAGAGCTGCGAGGTCGGATCGGTCTGGAGATCGGCGACCTCGACTTTCGCCGGGTAGCCGCGTCGGCGTGCGAGGTGAGCTGGACTCGCGATCCCTTCGACCGCGTGATCGTCGGTCAGGCCATCGTGGTCGGACGCGGACTCCTGACCAAGGGTCGGTCGATCCGACGCCGCTTTCGGTCGGCCACGTGGTGAGTTTCCGCGGCCAGCGCAGCGGGAGCCGCCTCGCGGTTCGCGCCATTCGGTCGTCCCGACCGCCATGACGGTGCGAGCCCCCGAAATTGACGCCGGGGCCCGCCTAGGGGATGCGCCTCATCATGATGAAATGCAGCGCTGCCGCGTTTCATCATTCCCGGCGATCGGTCCGGGCTAGAGTACGAAGCGGTTCCCGACGCTGATCGTCCGCGGCTTGCGGATCTTCCCGCCGATCTCCTCGACCTGCTCGAGGAAGCGAAGGAACTCGTCGATGTCGTGCGGGACCCGGGCGGCGGGAGTGGTCTCGCGGTTCGCGACGGGGGCCTGCTCCGGCCGGGGGTCAGCCCCGTTGGGCTCGCTGATCGTGCGCTTCGGTGAGGAGTCGTTCGAGGTCATGGTCCGCTTCCAGGAGGGAGAAATAGCCCCCCCCGATGAGGGCCGCCCGGTAGCCCCCACGGTCGGCCGCTTCGAGGACGATCCGGATCGCTCGGGCGAACGGGTTGTACACGGCCGGAGCGCTACCACGCCGACGCCCGGCTGTCGTCCGCAGTTCGCCGAGCCACCCCGAGAGGTCTCCGTGGGTCCTTGAAACCCGGCTTGCCGGACATGGCGGAGGCCGGCCTCGGACTCACCCCGGCGTCCTCGCAGCGGAGCGTCATTTTCGCTCTTGCGGGGGGGGGGCCGTGCGAGTCTTCGCCGGTCGTCGAATCCCCCGCACGGCGTGGGCCGTCGGGGAAGGAGGGAGGGATCTGGGAGAAGACGTCGGACAACGGCGACATCCACGACAAGGACGCCAAGTGCAATTGGGGAAGCAGCCTTATTTCTAACCCCTGCCCACCGAACGGCACCGCGTACACGGTATTCTTTGCGGCACTGAACGGCGCGTCCGGCGGCAACTGCTTCACGCAGAAATTCGACTGACGATTGCCGTTAGTTGACGAGCGGTCGGGGCTGATTGATCTCTCGCAGGACGCTCCGAAGACCTTAGCGATCTTCAAGGCCGGAGCGATTGCCGGCTGCACGGCAACTTCCAATACTTGCAGCTCGACGGTGTCCGGGAACTACTGGTCGTCGCCTCCGGGCGGGTACGCTACGAACATGGCGTGGTAAGTGGACTTCTACAATGGCAACGTGGTCAGGAACGGTCAGACGAACTACAACTAGGCTCGCGCTGGTCGCGGAGGCTTGTGACTTGGTCATTGGATCATTCGTGACTTGACCATTAGTCTTCCCCGCCCGCGGCTCTGCCGCGGGCGGGTCGCTTTTCGGGATAAATCCACGAACCCCCAGGCTCCGGGCATGCTCCCGGGGCCCCGTCGAGGCAGGCGAGTCACCTTCCATCCGCTGGACCGTCGCCTCACTCGAGGGCGCATTCGCTTCTCCCCGCACCTGGCCAGAGCCTTTGCAGGCATGGAGCCTGTCCTCGACGGGAACCCGGCGGAGGCGCACCCCGATGGCTCCTCTTCGGGGGGTCCGGTAGCCTCGTCGCATGCCTTCCGCGGACGCGTTTCCCGAGCCGCCACCGTCTGCGCCCGAGGAGGCAACGCTCATCGACATCCGGCACGTTTCGCGGCGCTACCGGCGCGGCGTCGACGAGGTCCACGCACTCGAGGACGTGTCGCTGCGGATCTCCCCGGGTCGCTTCGTCGCCTTCATGGGGCCGTCCGGGTCCGGCAAGTCGACGCTCATGAACCTGGTCTCGGGGCTCGACCGGCCCAGTAGCGGCGAGGTCCTCGTCGCGGGGCAGTCGCTCGGCGACCTCGACGAGGACGAACTCGCGACCTGGCGGGCGCGGCACGTCGGGCTGATCTTCCAGTTCTTCAACCTGATCCCGGTGCTCGACGCCCGCGACAACGTCGCGCTGCCGCTCCTGCTGACGAAGCTCGACAAGGCCGAGCGCCATCGGCGTGCCGAGACCGCGCTGCGCGTGGTTGGCCTGGAACACCGCCTCGGCCACTACCCGAACACGCTCTCCGGCGGCGAGCAGCAGCGGGTCGCGATCGCGCGCGCGATCGTGACCGACCCCGACCTGATCGTCGCCGACGAGCCGACCGGCGACCTCGACGCGAAGAACGCCGAGGCGACCCTCGGCCTCCTGCGCGAACTCAAGGACGCCTTCGGCAAGACGGTCGTCATGGTGACCCACGACCCGCGCGCGCTGCGCTTCGTCGACCAGGTCTTCCACCTCGACAAGGGGCTGCTGCTCGAGGGGCACGACGCCGAGCGCGCCTCCGAGGCGATCCGGCTCGCGGCGGGCGGCCACGGGACCGCCGGAGGAAGCCCGTGAAGTACGCGGGCCTCGTCTTCGCCAACCTCGGCCGCAACAAGCTGCGCAGCCTGTTCACGGCAGGGGCGATCGCGCTCGCGGTGCTGCTCGTCTGCCTGCTGATGACCATGCCCGCGGGCCTCGACCGTCTGCTCTCGGACCTCGGCAGCAACACCCGCATCTCGGTCCACAACAAGGCGGGCCTCGTCTACTCGATGCCGCAGTCCTTCACGCGCAAGGTGCGCCAGCTCGACGGCGTCGTCGGTGCGGTCGCGATGACCTGGTTCGGCGGCGCCTACGAGGAGGCGGGGCGGGTCACCTTCCCGAACTTCGCGGTCGAGGCGGAGCACGTCGAGTCGGTCTACCCCGACTACAAGTTCACGCCCGGGGCGGTCGACGAGTTCGTGCGCCACCGCGACGGCGCGATCGTCGGACGCAAGATCATGCGCCAGTACGGCTGGAAGGCGGGCGACCGGATCACGCTGCGCAGCACCGTCTGGCCCGCGAACCTGGACGTCCGGATCGTCGGCGAGATCGCCGACGACAACGCGCCGATGCTGTGGATCAACCGGAACTACCTCGACGAGACGCTGAAGGCGGCCGGGCGCGGCGGGCTCGGGATCGCCGGCATCATCTGGGTGCGCGTCGATCGACCGGAGCGGGCGGGTCCGCTCATGTCCGAGATCGACGAGATGTCGCGCAACAGCGAGTCGCCGACCGCGAGCGAGACCGAGAAGAGCTTCATCTCGAACTTCTTCGGCTCGCTGAAGGGCTTCGTCACGATCATCCTGATCGTGACGGCGCTCGTCTCGCTCTGCATCGTCTTCATCGCGGCGAACACCGCCTCGATGGCGGTGCGCGAGCGCTCGGGCGAGATCGCGGTCATGAAGGCCATGGGCTTCGGTCGCGGCGCGATCTTCGGGACGCTGCTCGCCGAGGCGGCGCTGCTCTCGGGCGTGGCGGGCGCCCTCGGCGTCGCCGCGGCGGTCGCGCTCACCCGCGGCCTCAAGGTCGTCTCCGGCCTCGGCCCGGCGCTCGGCCCGCTCGGGAACTTCGTCGTCACGCGCGAGGTCGTCGTGGCCGGGCTCGGCCTCTCGCTGCTGGTCGGCCTTCTCTCGGGACTCCTGCCGGCACTCGGCGCGGCCCGCAAACCGGTCGTCGAGGCGCTGCGGGAGGTGTTCTGAGAGCGCCTGTCCCGCCGGCCGGCTGCAACTTCCCCTGACGAGGGAGAGTTTCGCTCGTGGCCGCCGGCCACGTGGCTGCGTCCGCAGGCCCCGGGAGGTCAAGGGCGCCGACCCGGCGGCTACCGTCAGCGATCGAGGTCGTCATCATCTCCGACAGAGCAAACACTGCCTTGCCGCCGTGCCGGCGCGTACTCGTTCGCGGCGTAGGCTTCGCAGAACGCCTCGTCGTTGCCCGGGAAGGTCCGGTCGAGCCGGACAAGGGCCGGGCGAGCGGCCTCCCACAGCTTGGAGGCGCCGCCAGGCCCGAGGTTCTTCGCGACCAGCACGAGATCGAGGCCGGGATGCCCCTCGATGTACTGCCCGCCTGCGCCTGCCGCGTACCAGACGCCGTCGTCGAACGGCTGTCCGCAACTCCAGGGCTCGACGTAGTTGCAGTCCGGCGAACCCGCCGGTCCGTGCGGGTAGCCGCCCCAGAGGGCGGCCGGGAAGCATGGATACGCCGGCTCGTCGCCCTTGGGAAGGCCGTCGCCGAAGTCCCAGTTCGAATTCGACATGAGCCAGGTCAGGTAGCCGTAGCCGGTGTTCGCATCCTCGAAGGACGGGTGCGTCATCTTGTAGACCCAGTCGGAGCCGAGGATTCGCTGGCCGCTCCACACGCCGTCGTTCAGCAGGAGCAGCCCGAGACGCCCCATGTCGCGAACCGTGGTCTCCCAGGAGTAGGCGAAGACCTTGTCGGGCGCGCCGCCGTTCCAGACGGAGTCGGTCATGCCGAGCGGCTCGAACAGGAAGTGCTGCGTGAACTCGTCGATGTCGCTCCCGAGGCGGCGCTGGTCCTGGGCGATCGCCGCGTTGACGACGTCGCTCAGGCGGTTGATCTGGACGGTCCCGATCGTGTCGTACTGGAAGGACTTGGCCCCGTAGGAGAGGTCGAGGTTCTGGGCGACCATGGCGAGGACGTGCGCGACCTGCGCGTCGGGGTTGAAGGTGAAGGAGTCGAGCCACTGGTCGACGCGGTCCTCGTCCGAGAGCGGGCCGGTCTTGCGACCCGTGCGCACCATGTCGCGCGTCTCCCAGGCCGCGATGCCGGTCACCACCGCGCCCAGCGTCTTGGTCGCCGAGAAGACCTCGGAACGACCGGAGTTCGGATCGGCGGCCGGGTAGAATTCATGGCAGAGGCGGCCGTGGCGGACGATCGCCCACGGGCGGTCGAGACTGGCGTCGGCCTGCGCGAGGAGTGCCGGGTCGAGACCGCAGTCCTCGGCGACGCGCTCGGGGGGAACCGGCTGCCACGGTCCCTGGCCCGGATCGGCCGGGCCCGCCACCGGCAGCGCCTCCGAGGAATTCGAGCATCCGGCGAGCAGCGCGAGCAGCGAAAGCAGGGCGAGCATTCTCATGGTCGGTTCTCCGTACACCGGGCCTTGCGCGGGCCGGGCGCGCGACTCGCGCGGTTCAATCGTCATAGTCGCGTGCCGCCCCGGCGGGCAAGCGACTTCGTTCGGCGATCCGCCGCCGGCGCGACTCGGTCCCGCGCCCGTCGGCTCTCCGCGACGATCCCGCGACCTTCCGGGGTGACCTTGGTCGGTCGGGTCCCTCCGGCGAAGGCTGCGCCCGGTGGGTCGTTGACACCCCGCGCGCGGTACCCGTATTCGACTCCGCAGCGGCCCGGGAGGCGACGGCGCGGGCCGTCGCCCCGGTGCCACCACCGCGAAGCGCACCGCGGAGCCGTCGCCGGGCGGGCTTGCGTCGCCTTGCCGATCGGGCGCAATCGGGTCTGGCAGGGATCATGTCCAAGTCGAGGTCCACCTTGGAGCAACAGCGATCGTCGAGATCGACCGGGAACCCTGCCGCTGGCGCGAGCCGGTCGACGGGACGGCCCGGGGACGTACGGTCGTGAGACCGGAGACCACGGCCGCCGTCGAAGTCGCGGACGCGCCGGGGTACATCGCGACCGCGGTCGCCCGGATTTCGGGCCGCATCGACGGGAACCCGTCCGGGGCGGCACTCGCGGTGGCGTTGCTCCACCTCGCCACGCGCCTGCCGGGCCTCGGACGGCGCGGCTTCTGGCTCGACGAGGCATGGACCGCGGCGCTCGCCGTGCAGGCGCCCCGGGCGATCCTCTTCGCCGGCCTGCATGACGAGAACCCGCCGCTCTACAATCTTTTCACCGCGGGTTGGGTCCGGCTGTTCGGCATCTCCGAGGTAGCGCTGCGCGTGCCGTCGGTGATCGCGGGTGGCGCCTGTGCGGCCGCGCTGCTGCTCGTCGTCCACCGACGCTTCGGCGCCGAAGCGAGCTTGTGGGCGTCCCTGCTCCTGCTCGTCAATCCCCTCGAGTGGCACTACTCGCGCGAGGCCCGGGCCTACGCGATCATCCAACTTCTCTGCATCGTTTCCTACGGACTCTTCCTGCGGCTCTTCGATCGCCCGACCTGGGTCGTGGCGCTCGCGCTCGGGATGATCGAAGCCGTGGGCATGGCGACGCACTACCTGCTCGGTCTCGCCTTCGCCGCGCAGGCGCTCGCGGCCCTGCTCGCGTGTCGCGCGGCACCGCGGGCCTTCCGGTTCTGGTGCGGAGCGCAGGCGCTCGCCCTGGCGCTCTTCTCGCCGCTCCTGCAATCGCTCTGGCGCAACGCCCCGACGAAGCCGGAGGTCTGGCGGCCGGTGCCCGACGCGAGCGGATTCCTCCGTGTCGCGAGCGAACTCGTCGGTTCGCGATCGGCCCTCGGTTGGGGGCTCGCTCTGGTCGCCATTGCGGTCGCGACCGCCGCCTGGCGGCGCTCTCGACACGCGGCGGGCGTCGCGGACGCAGCGATCGACGGCGCGCCCAGCGGCGTTCCCGCCGACGCGGGCGGTTGCGGAAGTCCGGCCGGCGCGGGCGAGGCCTGGCGGCTGGCGACCGTCGCGACATGGGCGATCGTCCCGCTGCTGCTCGGGTTCGCGATCGCGCAGCGGGTGCCGATCTTCCTGTCGCGCTACCTGTTGTTCGCGGCCCTCGGCTGGTGCGTGCTCGCCGGTGCGCTGATCGCTCGCCTGCCCGGGCCCGCGCTCGCACGGGTGGCGTTCGCGCTCGCGCTCGCGCTCGCGAGCTGTCGCGGCTTCGGACGCTTGAGGGCCGCCGGGATCGGCGAGGGGCCGGGTTGGCGGGAGGCGGCGCGCCGGGTGAGCGCCGAGCGCGCGCAAGGCGCCGACGAGGCGATCGTGTCGCCGTCGATCGCGTGCATCACATTCGCATACCACTTTCGTCCGGACCTGGTCGGAACCCTCTTCGGCCCCGGTGGCTATTTCGCGCCCGGTCGGCTCTACCGGCGACTCCGGCGCGAGGGGATCCGCTGCCTGACGTTCGAGGCGATCGCGGGGCAGGCGGACTCGTTCCCGGAGCGCACGGTGCTCGTGCTCGCATGGGCCGGTGCGTTCTCGTCGCCCGCTCTCGTCGGCACACTCGAAGCGGCCGGCTTCGAGGTCGAGCGCCTGTCGGCGCCGCCGGGGCTGTGGATCGGCAGGGCGCAGCGGCGTCGCCCGCCCGTCGAGGTCGCCCCGGCGGCCGGTGCGGGCGAGGGGCGTTGAGGGTGCTGCCGCTCTCCTACAGCGTCCGCAACGTCGTCGCGCGACCGACGCGCAGCCTGATGACGACCCTCGTGATCGCGCTGGTCGTCGTCGCGTGCACGCTGCTGCTCGGTCTCATCTCCAGCCTGAAGCGCACCCTCGTCTCCACCGGCCACCCGCTGAACCTCGTCATCATGCGCAAGGGATCGGACAATGACGGTTCGAGCCAGATCACGCTCGAGGCTTTCCAGTCGATCCGTTTCCTCGACGGAATCGCGCACGATCCGGAGGAGCGTCCGCTGGTGTCGCCGGAACTCGTCGTGCAGCCGTTCTTCCGGACCCGCGACGGCGGTCGCGAGAACGTTTTGGTGCGCGGGGTCGAGGCGATGGCGCTCGGCGTCCACGACGACGTCCGCATCGTCGAGGGCCGGATGCTTCGCCCGAGTTCCGGGGAGGCGGTCGTCGGGCGAGGTGCCCTCGGCCGCTACGCGGACGCGGGCGTGGGCAGCGAACTCGAGTTCGGGCGCGGCCGCTGGAAGGTCGTCGGTATCCTGGAGTCCGGCGGCTCCTCCTTCGAGAGCGAGGTCTGGGTGGACGCGCGCGAACTCGCCAACGACGCGCGCCGGCCGTTTCCCTACTCGGGCGTGCGCCTGCGCGCCGTGTCAGCCGAGGCGGCACGCAACCTGAAAGCGCGCATCGACGCCGATCCGCGCTACGCGATCGAGGCGCTCGAGGAGACCGAGTATTATCGCAAGCAGGCGAGTTCGGCGAACACGCTCTATGTGCTCGTCATCGGCATCGCCGTGCTGGCCGGCCTCGGAGCCGGCTTCGGCGCCGCGAACACGATGTACGCCGCCGTCCAGGCACGCACCACGGAGATCGGTACGCTGCGCGCGCTCGGCTTCTCGCGGGGCGCCATTCTGGGCGCCTTCGAAGCCGAGGCGATCGCGCTCTCGCTGCTGGGCTTCCTCCTGGGCGCAGTGCTCTCCGTCGGGCTTGCCTGGCTGCTTTCGCGGTGGCTCGGCGGGATCGCCTTCGGGGCGGCGACTTTCACGACGAACGTGGTCACGCTAAGGGTGGGGCTCGCGGATCTCGGCGGGGCACTGCTGCTCGCGCTGGCGGTCGGCATCGGGGGCGGCCTCGGGCCGGCCTGGCGGGCGGCGCGCCTGCGACCGATCGAGGCCCTGCGACGTGCGTAGCGAGGCGGTTTTGGAGACGACGACCAGCGGGACCGGGACCGAACGGGAGGACCGTCTGCGCTCCGACCTGGCCTCGCTGCGCCTCGAGCGCGACGCGGCGCCCCGCGCGAAACTTCGGTCGGCTCGCCCGCGACGCCGCTGGCTCCTGCCTCTGCTCGCGCTCCTGGCGGCGCTCGCTGGCTGGGTGGGGCTGCGCGCCCGGCCGCTCCCGGTGTCGGTGGCGCTGGCACGACGCGCCGAGCCCGGAGCCGCGCGCGCCCCGTTGCTCTCCGGCTCGGGCTACGTCGTGACCGGCGACCGCTACGTCTCGATCGGCGTGCGCGTTCCCGGGCGGATCGAGCGCTACTTCGTCGAGGAGGGGCAGGCGGTTCGCAAGGGCGATTCCCTCGTGGCCCTCGACGATCGCGATTATCAGGCGGCCGTCCAGCGCACGCAGGCTTCGCTCGCCCTCGCACGCGCCAACGCGGAACTCGCCGCCACCGAGTTGCGCCGCGGCGACGCCCTGCGACGCGCGGGTGTCCTCTCTGCGCAGGAGCACGACGTGCTGCGCAACAAGGTCTCGGTCACCCGGGCGACGATCGCGCAACTGCAGGCCGAATTGTCCCAGGCGCGCGTCAACCTGGAGTACACGACCCTGCGTGCGCCCACCGACGGCGTGGTGCTCGCCAAACTGAAGGAGGTCGGCGAGATCGCCGTGCCCGGCGGATTCTCCGGCTCGGGCGACCTGATCCGCATCGCCAACCTGGCCGACCTGCGCGCCGAGGTCGACGTGAACGAAGCCGACCTCGCGCGGGTGCGCATGGGCGGACCGGCCGAGGTGACCCCGGACGCCTACCCCGACGTCCGCTACCCGGCGCGGGTGGTCAAACTCTACCCCCAGGTCGACCGCCAGAAGGGTACGCTCAAGGTCGAGGTGAGGATCCTCGAGCCCGACGCGAGGCTCCTGCCGGATATGAGCGCGCGGGTCGCCTTTCTGCCCGAGGCGAGTGCCGAGCCCGCCACCGAACCGCCTGTGCTCGTCCCCTCCGGCGCGGTGCACCGCGAAGGGGGCGTGGCGAACGTCTGGGTGGTACGCGAGGGGCGGGCGTCGCGCGTCCGCGTGGAACTCGCCGGGGAGACGGGTGCGCAGGTGCGCGTCGCCTCGGGCCTCGCGGGCGGGGAGAGCGTCGTCGTCGGCGAGCCGGTCCCCCGCGAGGGGCAGCGCGTCGCGCCCGTCGAAACGAAGTGACCAGCAGCCACCCCGCTAAGGAAGGGAGATCCATGATACTCGATCGGTTTCGCCTCGATGGAAAGACGGCGATCGTCACCGGCGCAGGCCGCGGCATCGGCGCCGGCTGCGCGACCGCGTTCGCCGAGATGGGCGCGGACGTCGTCTGTGCCGCCCGCACCCCCGAGCAGCTCGAGGAGGTCGCGGACGCGGTCCGCAAGCTCGGCCGCCGCGCCGTCACCGTGCGCTGCGACGTGAACGAACGGGAGCAGCTCGAGGAGGTCGTCGCACGCGCGATGGCGGAGTTCGGGCGCATCGACGTGCTCGTGAACAACGCCGGCGGCTGGCCGCCGCAGGCTTTCCAGCGCACGAGCCAGAAATCGTTCGAGGATGCATTCCGCTTCAACGTCTCCTCGGCCTTCGTCCTCTCCCGGCTGGTGCTTCCGAAGATGCTCGAGGTCGGCGGCGGCTCGATCGTCAATATTTCGTCGGCGGCTGGTCGCTTCCCGCAGGCGGGCTTCGCCGCCTACGGCACGTCGAAGGCGGCCCTCTCGTTCCTGACGCGCCTGCTCGGCATGGAACTCGCACCGAAGGTGCGGGTGAACGCGATCGCCGTGGGTGCGACCGAGACGAGCGCGCTCACGCCGTTCCTGAACGACGACTTGCGTGGCCGGATGGAGTCGCTGACGCCGATGGGCCGGCTCGGTACGGTCGAGGACATCGCGATCGCGGCTCTCTACCTTGCCTCGCCGGCGTCGAGCTGGGTGACGGGCAAGATCCTCGAGGTCGACGGTGGCACCGAGGCCTCCAACTGGCCGCTCGATCCCTTCTGAGGAAGAAGCTTTGCTCGCGGTGGAGATCCGCGACGCCGACCTCGACGACCCCCGCGAGGCGCGGGCGGTCGTCGAGTTGATAGACGGGTATGCGCGCGAGGAGAGTCGCGACGGCCGCGCGCTTCCCGACGAGGTGCGGCAATCGCTCGTCGCCGGACTCGCCGCGCATCCCACGGCCTGCGTGATCCTCGCGTGGCGGGGCGGTGATCCGGTCGGGATCGCCGTCTGCTTCCGCGGCTTCTCGACCTGGAACGCACGCCCCCTCCTGAACCTGCACGATCTCGCCGTGCGCGCCGCGGAGCGCCGGCTCGGCGTGGGGCGCCGCCTGCTCCGGGCGGTCGAGGAGCGCGCGCGCACACTGGGCTGCTGCAAGCTCACGCTCGAGGTGCGCGGCGACAACCGGGTCGCCCAGGGGCTCTACCGGAGCTTCGGCTTCGTCGGTGGAGCGGGCGCCCCGGGCGAGGCCCTCGGCGGCCGCCCGGAACAGACGTTCTTCTGGGAGAAGCCCTTGTGCTGAAGCCGCCGCCGCTCGTGCCCATGGTGCCGCCGCGCGAACTCGAGATCCGCTTCGTCCGCAGCTCCGGTGCTGGCGGACAGAACGTCAACAAGGTCAACACCAAGGCGGTCCTGCGCTGGTCCGTCGCGTCGAGCGCCGCCCTGCCGAGCGACGTGCACGCGAGGTTCCTCGAACGCTTCGCGACCCGGATCACCCTCGCCGGCGACGTCGTCCTGTCGAGCGACCGCTACCGCGACCAGGGACGCAACGTCGCCGACTGCCTCGAGAAACTTCGCGCGATGATCGCGGCCGTCGCGTCGGCGCCGCGGCCCCGCAAGCCGACGCGTCCTGGGCGCGGGGCGCGCGAGCGTCGCCTCGCCGACAAGAAGGCGCGCGGCGCGACCAAGCGGCTTCGCGCCGGAGGCGCGGCGACGGACTGATCCGGTACCGCCCGCAATCGCCGACGTGAGGCCGTGCCGCGACGGCCGCGGTGCGTCGATGACCCGGCGCCCGGCCGCCGGTGCGCGTTCAGATCACGTAGTGGAGGACGCCGTCGGAGGGAAGGCCGCCGCGGCCGCCGCAATGCGGACAGGGTTCGCGCATGCTGTCGCTCGCGTGGAGCAGCGCCTTGAGCGTGCTCGTCTGGCGCACCGACTCCTCGCGGAAGATGTTCTCGCGGCCGATCTTGTCGGCGAGTCCGGAGGTTTCGAGGCAGATGTACATTCCCTCGCGCACGCCGCAGGGGATCACCTCGACGCCCTCGGCCTTCATCCGATCGACGAAGTGGTCGAGCAGGGCGATCCCGACGGCGTCGGGGTTGCGGGCGCGCTTCAGGCGAAGCAGCACGATCCTCGTCCAGGGCTCGAGGCGCTCGGTGATCGCGTCGAGGTGGTTTTCCAGGCTCACGCCGGAGCCGAAGTACATCTCGCCCTCGAGTCCGAAGAGCAGCACGCAGCCGCAGACCCGGTCGTCGCGCAGCCGCTCGTGCAGGTTGCGGTCCGACGCGACGACGAATTCCGTCAGGTGCATCTGCCCGGTACGAGGAACCGCCAGCATGAACGACATGAAGACGCCGATGAGCACGCAGAACTCGATCGAGATGGCGAAGGCGGCGATCGCGGTGACGGCGACGATCGCCGCGTCGAAGCGCGACGTCCGTGCATGGAACCGCAGTTCGTCCCAGCGCACCATGCGGGCGGCGGTCAGCATGAGGAGGCCGGCCAGCGCCGAGCGCGGAATGAAGCGCGCCCACGGTGCGAAGGCGACCATGATGAGCGCCACCGCGAGGGCCGAGACCACGCCGGACCACTGCGTGCGCGCGCCGGCCTGCTGGTTGATCGCCGAGCGGGTGAGCGATCCCGAGCCGGGCATGCACTGGAAGAAGCTGCCGGTCAGGTTCGCCACGCCCTCGCTCAGGCACTGCTGGTTCAGGTCGAGCTTCTGCCGGGTGACCGCGGCGATCGCCTTGGCCATCGCGATCGCTTCTAGTAGCCCCAGGAGCGCGATCGCGAGTGCACCGCTCGCGAGGTCGCGGATGCGCTCCGCGTCGAGTTCGGGCAGGCGAAAGCCGGGGAGGTGCGCGGGGATGTCGCCGACGACCTTCACGCCCCGTGCTTCGAGTCCGAGCCAGAAGGTGGCGCAGCCGGCGGCCGCCACGGCGACCAGAAACTCGGGGAAGAGTTCCCAGCCGAGCCTGCGCTTGAGCAGGCGCAGCAGGAGGACGAGGCCGATGGTGGCGAGCCCGACGACGAGGGTCGGCAGGTGCACGTTCCCACCCTGCGTGAGCGTGAGCCAGACGCGGTAGAGGAAGTGGTCGTGGGCGTCGCCCATCGCCTTCTGGCCGAGGAGGTTCTTCAACTGGTCGAGCACCAGCAGGACGCTCGCCCCGGCGGTGAAGCCGACGATCACCGAGTGGGAGATGTAGCGCGTCAGGTCGCCGAGGCGCAGCAGGCTGATTCCCACCTGGATCGACCCGATGAGCAGCGCCATGAGCACCGCCGCCTGGATGCGCTCGTCCTGGGAGGCGATCCCCCCGATGGCGGAGAGCAGTGCGATCGAGATCGCGTTGGTCGGGCCGTTGATGAGTTGACGGGAGGAGTCGAGCACGGCGCCGACGGCCGTCATCACGATGGCGGTGTAGAGTCCGTACTCGGCGGGCAACCCGGCGATCATCGCGTAGGCCATGGCCTGCGGCACCGCCACGGCGGCGACCGAGAGGCCGGCCAGAAGGTCGGCCCTCGCGTCGGCGGGGCCGTAGTTCCGCAGCGACGCCAGCGCCGGAAGGTACCGCAACAGGGCTGATCGCTCGCTCGACCTGGAAATCGCCATCGCCGCCTCGCCGGTCCGGCCGGGAGTTCCGCTTGGCGGTAGCACGCCACCGGCGATCCCGACAGCCCGGCGCCGGCGCGACTGTCCGCGAACGCCGGGCTCGAACCGGTCGCGTCGAACGCCCCGGTGCGGGGGCCGCCCGTCGCCGAGTCGCTGCGGGTTTCGTCCACCGGCTCGTGCTAGGGCCGCGAAACCCGCGGCGAGCCGCTGCGCGGGCTTCGAGGAGTCGAGATGTCGCACGCGATGAGAGTGCACGCCCACGGTGGGCCGGAGGTCATGCGCTGGGAGTCGGTCGATCCGGGTGATCCGGGTCCGGGCGAGATCCGGATCGCGCAGCGCGCCTGCGGCGTCAACTTCATCGACACCTACTTCCGGACCGGGGCGTATCCCTCGCCGGTCGGCCTTCCCTTCGTCGCCGGCAACGAGGGGGCGGGGGTGGTGGTGGCCGTGGGAGCGGGCGTCACGGGCCTGCGGGTCGGCGACCGCGTCGCCTACGTCCACCCACTCGGCGGGTACGCGGAGGAGCGGATCCTCCCGGCGGAACGGGCGGTGGTGCTGCCCGACGCGATCGACTTCGAGCAGGCCGCGGGGATGATGCTGAAGGGGATGACCGTGCAGTACCTGCTGCGACGCACGCATCGCCTCGCCGCGGGCGAGACGATTCTCGTCCAGGCGGCGGCGGGAGGCGTCGGCCTGATCCTCTGTCAGTGGGCGCGCTCCCTCGGTGCGACCGTCATCGGCACCGTCGGTTCGGCCGACAAGGCGGAAGTCGCGCTCGCACACGGCGCGCACCACGCGATTCTGTACCGTGAGGAGGACTTCGTCGCCCGGGTGCGCGACTTGACCGGTGGGCGGCTCTGCGACGTCGTCTACGACGGCATCGGCCGCGCCACGTTCCCGGCCTCGCTCGACTGCCTGCGACCGCTCGGACTCTTCGTCAGCTACGGCAGCGCTTCGGGCCCGATTTCCGCCTTCGACATCGGCCTGCTCATGCTGAAGGGCTCGCTCTTCGCGACGCGTCCGTCCCTGAACCACTATGTCGCTCGGCGCGAGGACCTCGTGGCTACTGCCGGCGAACTCTTCGAGGTAGTCGCCGACGGACGTGTCTCGATCCCGGTGCGCCAGCGCTACGCGCTCCGTGAGGCGGCGCGAGCGCACCGCGAACTCGAAGCCCGGGAGACCACCGGATCGACGATCCTCCTGCCGTGATCGATCGCGAGGGCGTCGCTGCGCGACGCCCTCGCACTCGGCCGCTCAGGCCTTGGACTGCTCGAGGATCTTCTTGAGGTCGAGGTTCTTCGACTGCGCCTCGATCTGCTCGCGGACCTTGGGGTAGAGCGCGATCGCCTCGCCCCGGAAGCGCTCGAAGAGCTTGCGCAGGTCGTCCGGGCTCAGTTGCCGACCCTGCGCGTAGTATTGCCGTGCTGCGTGGCCGAGCGCATAGGTCGAGGCGAAGGTCACCGCGGCGCCCGCGGCCACGCCGGTGAGTCCACCGATCGCCCGGCCGAGGACGCCGCCGGCGACGCCGCCGAACAAGCGCCGCACGACGGTCTCCGCGATCTGGGCGGCCGCGCCGAGCCCGAGCGTTCCCATGAGATCCTTCGCCTGCGCGGCGTCGAGGGCCTGTCCGTTGGCCTGCCCGATGCGGTAGACGAGGCGCGCCTGGAGCGGCAGGATCGCGAGGTTGGCGAGCCGGTCGGGCAGGAGTTCGAGGGCTGCGGTCGCGATCGACTGCTGCAGGATGAGGTCGTCGAGTCCCTTCGTCGGGCCGGGCCCGTCGACGATCTCGAGCGGCCGCGCACGCGATCCCGCGAGGTCGGTCGCGCGGGTGTCGGCCGGAGCGGTGGCGGCGGTGTCGAGTCCGAGCGCACGGCGCAACTCGGCGAGGAATTGCTTCTCGCGCTCGTCCGCCACGCCGTCGGCCATGCAGACGGCGACCGCGGTCTCGTAGGCGAGTTGCCGCGCCTCGTCGTCGGAGAGGCGCGCGGTCGTCTCGTCGAGCGTGACCGAGCCGAGGGCCACGCGCCCGGCGAGCGCGTCGAGGTCGGCGGCGCCGAGCGTGCTGCCGAGCGACTGGATGCGGTGCTTCTCCTCGGGCGACGCGGTGCCGTCGGCGAGTGCTGCCATGAGGGCGATCGTGAAGATCGGCTCGCGGTCCTTCTCGTTCATTTCGCGCCTTCCTTTCTGGCTCCCGGTTCGAAGTCGAGCGAGAGCGAATTGACGCAATAACGCTGCCCCGTGGGGCGCGGCCCGTCGTCGAAAAGGTGGCCCAGGTGCGAACCGCACCGGGTGCAGAGAATCTCGACGCGGCGCATGCCGTGGCTGCGGTCCTCCTCGTTGGCGACGCGGTCGGGTGCGATCGGCTGGAAGAAGCTCGGCCAGCCGCTGCCCGAGTCGTACTTGGTCTCCGAGCCGAAGAGTTCGGCCCGGCAGGCGGCGCAGCGATAGATCCCTTCCTCGTGGTGGTCGCAGTACTTGCCGGTGAAGGCGCGCTCGGTCGCCTTTTGCCGACACACCGCGAACTGGTCGGGGGGGAGTTCGGCCTGCCACTCCCGCTCCGACTTGGTGACTTTCTCGTCCTCGGACATAGAGCGCTACTCCCGTCGAGGCGCGGCCGGCGCCCCTTGCACCGCCACCGCGATCCCGGATCGCCCCTCACCCTACTCCGGGAACCGGGAGCGGGCGAGGGCGGGATCGATGCCGACCGGCCGCGTACCCGGTGCCCGTCCGTCAGTGCGGCGCGGCGTCGCCCCAGACCTCGCGCAGTCGGGCGTCGCGGCCGCAGCCCCAGCGATAGTAATGGTATCGCACGGGATTCTTGCGGTAGTAGTCCTGGTGGTAGTCCTCGGCCGGCCAGAATCGCCCGGCCGGGAGGATCTCGGTCGCGATCCTGCCGTGCAGTCGGCCGCTCTTCTCGAGCGCCGCCCGCGACGCCTCGGCGGCACGCTGCTGCGCTTCGTCGAGGTAGAAGATCGCGCTCCGGTATTGCTCGCCCACGTCGCAGAACTGTCGACCGGCGGCGAGCGGATCGACGTTGTGCCAGAAGACGTCGAGTAGTTTCTCGTCGGTCACGCGGGCGGGATCGAAGACGACCTCGACCGACTCGGCGTGGCCGGTCGTGCCGGCCGAGACCTCCGCGTAGGTCGGGTCGTCCTTGTGCCCGCCGACGTAGCCCGAGGTCGTGGAGAGCACGCCGTCCACCCGGTCGAAGGCCGGCTCCATGCACCAGAAGCAGCCGCCGGCGAAGATCGCGCGCGCGCGATCCAGTTTCCCGGGTGCGGATTTCGCCGGCGCCGAGTTCTCGGCCGGCCGCGGCCCTGCGCCGGCGAGGGCGCCGGTGACGAGCACGGTCACGATCGCGGCCACGGCGAGACCCGCGACGAGGGCGAACCCGTCGTGCCGGCGCCGCGCCGTTGTCGGCGCGATCAAGAGTGCGTCCCCGGCCGGAACCTCGGCAGCGACACGCCGTCGCGCTCCGCGAAGACGACCTCCACCGCAAGGCCGATGCGGATGCGATCGTGTGCGCACTCGACGAGGTTCGACGTCATGAGCGGACCCTCCTCGAGCTTCACCACGACGACGACGTAGGGAACGTCGGCCGCAAAGCCCGGGTGGTAGACTTGGTGCATCACGTACCAGCTGTACACCTCGCCGCGCCCGGAGACCGCCGTCCAGCGGAAATCGCGCGACCAGCAGCGGCTGCACAACTCCCGCGGCGGAAAGCGCAGCGTCCCGCAGGCGGTGCAGCGCTGCACCTCGAGGCGTCCGGCGCGCGCCGCGTCGAGAAACGGGGCGAGTTCCGGGGTCGCGCGCGGTACCGGCCGCGGGATCGTCGTCTCGCTCATCGGGACTCCCTTCCGAGGAGCAGCGTCGTATGCGTGGAGAGCACGCCACCGTTGCCGCTCACCAGGCCGAGGTCGTGCCTGGCGACCTGTCGGCCGCCCCCTTCGCCGCGCACCTGGATCACCGCCTCGCTGATCGGGGTCATGCCCCACATGTAGAACGAGGAGAGTTGCCCGCCGCCGGTGTTCACCGGCAACGAACCGCCGGGTCCGATCCGCCCGTCGGCGACGAAGGGGCCACCCTCGCCCTTGCCGCAGAAGCCGTAGTCTTCGAGCGTCACCAGGACGGTGAACGTGTAGCAGTCGTAGAGTTCGCAGAAATCGACGTCGGCGAGTTCCGCGCCGGCCATGGCGAACGCGCTCTTCGCCGCGATCGGCGCCCCCGAGGCGAGGGTTTCGAGCGGGTCGCCGCCCGGATGCCCCTGGCCCATCCCGCGGATCCAGACCGGCGGCTTGCGCAGGTTGCGCGCACGCTCGCCGCGGCTCACGACGACGGCGAGGCCGCCGTTCGAGACCAGGCAGCAGTCGAGCAGGTGGAAGGGCTCGGCGACCCAGCGCGAGGCGCGGTACTCCTCGATCGAAAGCGTCTTGCCGTGGAATTGCGCGCGCGGGTTGTCCTGCGCCCAGGCTCGCTCGGCGACGGCGATCGCGCCGAGGTGGTCGTGGGTGGTGCCGAAGCGGTGCATGTGGCGCTGGGCGACGAGCGCGTAGAGGCCGTTCACGCCGAAGGCTCCGTAGGCCGCCTCGAGTCCGCCGGCGAACGCGTAGGCACCCGAGGAGCCCGAGCCCTTTGCGTCGGTCTCTTGCGGGCGCGGCGGCTTCAGCGGCGCGTCCGAGAATACGCAGGCGACGTGGTCGGCGAGTCCGGCCTCGATCGCGAGCACCGCCTGCATCACCATGGCGCCGGCGGTCGCGCCACCTAGGCTCATCGCCGCCGAGAGGCGCAGGTCGCGAAGTCCCATCGCCTGCTGCAGGGCGAACGAGCCCATCTGCGCCGACCCGCCCCAGGTGAGTCCGGGATTCACCAGCAGCCCGTCGAGTTCGTGCGCTTCGAGTCCCGCGTCGTCGAGGGCGAGGCGCACCGCCTCGACGGCGAAGCCGATCGCGCTGGGGCCGAAGACCTTGCCCTGTTCGGTGATGCCGAGCCCGGTGATGGCCGCTTGGGCGGTGCGCCGTTCCATGCGAGAGGTTCTAGGGCGTGCGGAAGGCAGGCTCAAGCGGCGCGTGGCGCCGGTTCGGGACCGCGGTGGCGTTCGCGCTCTGGGTCGCCGTCGCGACGCTGTTCCTCCTCGAACTCATGTTGTTCGTGTCGCGTCCGCTCTGGCGCACCCCCGGCGACCTGCCGCCGGCGGGCCGCGGCATGCCGACGCAGGAGCGCTACTGGTGCTACCGCTACCAGCCGATCGTCGGCTACACCGGCATCCCCGGCGTGACGTGGCGCGCGCCGTGGGGGGCGATCGTCACCCAGAATGCCCGCGGCGAGCGCGGCCCCGACGTCGCGTACGAGCGCGGCGGGGCTCCGCGCGTCGTGGTGCTCGGCGACTCGCAGGCCTGGGGATTCGGGGTCGCCGACGACGAGACGCTCGCGCGCCAGCTCACGGACGCTCTCGCCGCGGACGATCACCCAGGAGTCGAGACGGTCAATCTCGGCGTGAGCGGCTACGGGATCGACCAGAGCGTGCTCGCCTACCTGCTCTCGGGCGAGGCCTACTCGCCCGACCTGGTGGTGTTCGCCTGGTTCGCGAGCAACGATCTGGAGGAAATCGCTTCGGATCGGACGCACGGCGTCGCCAAGCCGCTCTTCGTCATGCACGGCGAGGAACTCTGCCTCGCCAACGTGCCTGTGCCGCGCGCCGAAGGTTGGCCCGACGTCGACTTGGGCTCGCAGCTGGTGCGCTGGCTCACACGCCGGGCCGGGCGCACCACCGGCGCGCTCGCGGGGAAGACGAACCTTGTCGCCTTCCTGCACACGCGTCGGGGCGTCCGGGACTGGCGCCCCGAGTACGACCGTGGTCTCGCGCGGGTGCGTCGCACCTTCCCGTGCGTCCTGCCCGGCGACGACGGCTCGCCGCGCGGCGGCCCGGTCGGGGCCCGCCTGCTCGGTGCGCTCGCGCGCGAACTGAAGCCGCGTGCCCGCCTCGTCGTGCTCGGCATCCCGACCGTCGCGGACCTCGCCGCCGGGCGACGCTCCGGAAGCTATGCGGACTTCCTCGGCGAACTCTCGCGCGACGGGATCGAGATCGTCGACCCGTTCGACGAACTGCGCCCGCTGTTCGCGGCCGGACGTGCCATGGGAAGGGGCAACCAGGACTCGCACCTCTCGGCCGAGGGGACCGGCGTGGTCGCGCGCCTGCTCGCCGGGCGGATCGCGGACGAACTCGACCCGCCCGAGCGCCCCGGCACTTCCGCGCCGCGCCCAGGCGCGTTACGGGACGAGGCGACAGGCGGCGTGGCGCCCTGAGCGCCTGCCCGAGACGACCGGAGGCGACGGCATGGCGATTCGCGAGATCCTGCGGATGGGCGACCCGCGACTGCTGCGCCTCGCGCAGCCGGTGCGCGAGTTCGACACGCCGTCTCTGCACGATCTCGTGCGCGACCTGGTCGACACGATGCGCGCGGCGAGCGGGGCCGGGCTCGCCGCCCCGCAAATCGCCGTCGACCTGCAGGTCGTCGTCTTCGGGACGGGAGCGCCCAACCCGCGCTACCCGGATGCACCACCGTTGCCGTTCACCGTCCTGGTGAACCCGATTCTCGAGCCGCTCGGCGAAGAGGAAGAAGACGGCTGGGAGGGCTGTCTGTCGCTGCCCGGCCTGCGCGGCGTCGTGCCGCGCTTCCGTCGTCTCCGCTACCGCGGCCACGACGCGAGCGGCCTGCCGATCGACCGCACGGTGGAGGGGTTTCACGCCCGGGTCGTGCAGCACGAGTGCGACCATCTCGTCGGTCGGCTCTTCCCGATGCGGATGCGCGACTTCTCCCGCTTCGGCTTCACCGACGTGCTCTTTCCCGGCGTGGTCGCGGCGCTCCGACCGGACCGCGACGTCGACCGGCTGTGACGAGGCTGCACGCCCGGCCCGGCCTGAGCGCTGCGCGCGCGGCTCCGTTCCGCTTCAGCCGGTCGGGGCGTCCGCGATCCGCTGGATCCGGAAGCGCAGCACCATCGGCGCGAATCCGGCGACGCAGGACTCGCCGGTCGGGCAGTCCTCGGCGACGGCACAGATTTCGCCCGATCCGGAGCAGGTCCCGGCGGCGCCGTTCACCGTCTGCACGCGATGCGCCGTGCTCCCCGAGGAGCCGGCGCCGAAGTCGGGTCCGGCGAAGGTCGTGTCGATCGTGCCGAGGTTGCGCGCCTCGGTCGCGAGACAAGCGATCCCCTTCGACAGGCCGAGTTCCGCGAGCCCGGTGCCGAGCGACCGTCCGTACATCGCGTCGATGCACTCGTCCGAGCGCCCCTCGGTGTGGATCACGACCTTGCCGTCGGCGGGCAGCCACTGGTCGAAGACGATGCGCTCGCCGATCGTCTCCGGGGTCGAAACCTGGCCCAGGTGCTTGAACTCCGCCCACTCGCCGTTCACGGAGATCTGTCCGCGCCAGCCGTTCACCGGGCCCGCCCCGAAGCACTGCTCGCCGCTCGGGCAATCGGCGGTGGTCGCGCACGGGGTGTCGCTCGCCGAACAGGTGCGCGGCACCGTGGGCGTCTTGGGTTTCAGGGGGTTGCGCACGACGATCGAGCCGGCGGTCACCCGGACGTGGGTGAGCGGAGTCGGATCCCCTTCCCACCCGGCCTCCAGCGTCCCGGCGAAGCCGGTCGGCAGGACGCCCGCGACGGGCTGGGTCAGGTGGATGGTCACCTCGAGCTTGCGGTCGGCCGGATCGTCGAAGTTGCGCCGCACGCTCCAGGCGGCGGGGACGCCGCCGGGCGTCTCGCGCGGCGTCATGCGCCAGCGCACGCGAGCGTGCGGCGGGTGCTTCGGCAGCGGCACCGAGAACGCGAAGTCGCGCTGGTTCAACTGCGCGATCGGTTCGTCGAGCGGCCAGCACTGTTCGGAGAGGAGGTCGAGATCGCTCGGCTGGTGGGTGAGGATGCAGCGATCGCCGGCGCCCCCGCCCTCGGGGCCCACGAAGACGTCGGCGCGCGTCACGAGGATCGGCTTCGCCCCCGGCTCGTCCGAGACGAAACCGCCCCTTCCGGAGCGGATCGCGACGGTCGCATAGGGCGGGTGGATCTCGGTCGAGTAGCGGTAGTCCTGTCCTTCGCAGGTCTCGCCGGTCGTGCAGTCGGGGCAGAGTGGCGGCGCGCAGTCGGCATCGTTGGCGCAGGTCTTCGGCAGACTCGTCGAGCAATGTCCGGGGTCGGTGCCGGGATGGCCGCAGTCGAAAATCCAGCGGCCGAGCGCGTACATCCGGTCGCCCGGCCCGGCCCAGGCCCAGGCCGGGTACACGCCCCCCTCCCACTCGACGTGCATCGCGAGACCGTCGTTGTGGAGGCCCACGTACTGCAGGGAATCGGGGTCGGGCTCGACGTCGAAGTTCACGTCGGCGCGCAGGTGGGTGGACGGGAAGTCGCCGCTCAAGTCGCCGTGCATCGCGTCGACCCGGCCGGAGATCAGGACCGGCGCCGAGTCGACCGAGGAGCCATCCACGACCGGCGCCCACTCGGGATTGATCAGCGTGAGCATGTCGAAGAGGCCCGGGGAGATCCCGGTCGGGTAGCAGCCACCGCCGTTGGCGGGGACCGCGAGGTTGCCGTCGACGTATCCGGCCGCGGGCGACGGGCGCACGGCGAGGGCGAGCAGGAAGAAGAGGAGGAGGGCGGGGCGGGATCGGCGCATGGGGGGAACCTCCGGTTCGCGGCTATCCCGGTCCGCGCTGCGGGTCAACGGCCCGACCGGTCGCGGGCCGGGATTGCGCGGCCTCCCCCGGTGGGTCTATGGGTCGGCCGGGGAGGATCCACCATGCGTCGACGACTTGCCACCGTGATCGCGCTGCTGGCGCTCACAGCGCCGGCCTCCGCGACGACCATCGCCGACGTGTTCGCCAACGCGGAGTCCCTCGACGGACAGCAGGTGACGGTCACCGGGCGGGTCGCCGACCCCGCGCTCGGTTTCGCGGGCGAGTCGAGCTGGACGCTGACCGACGGCGAGCATCGCCTCGTGGTCCTTGGCAAGGGGCCGGCCCCGACGCGCGACAGCGAACTCACCGTGACCGGCAAGGTGGGGTGGAAGGAGGGCGACGAGGAGTTCACCTGGCCGCCGATCCTCCACGGGGCTGCATGGCAGGCCGCGAAGTGATCGGGATCGCGCCGATGGGGACGCGCGGGCCCGAGGCCGCCTGAGCCGCCCCATGGGCGGCTCCGGATACGCGCCGTGAACGTCGAGCGCCGGCTCGCGCTCTGGCGGTCCGAAGGCCTGATCGACGACGACACGGCCGGTCGAATCGCTTCCTACGAGCGGGCGCGTCGCGCGCCCGCCGTCTTCTCGATCCTCGCGGCGATCGGAGCGGGGACGGCCGCACTCGGCCTGGTCTCGATCGTCGCCGCGAACTGGGGCGCGATCCCGGGACGGTTGAAGCTCGGTTGCGACCTCGCGATCGGGGCCGCGCTGGCGATCGCGACTGCACGGGCCGCGCTGCGCGGCGAGTTTCTCGCGACCGAGACGCTGGTGACCTTGTTCTGGGGCTTCGCGCTCGCGTCGATCGGACTGGTCGGCCAGGTCTACCAACTCGCCACGCCGCTCCACCGGGCGCTTCTCGGGTGGGCGGCGACGACCATGCCGCTCATGCTTCTCGCGCGGAGCCGCCCGGTCGTCGGCTTGGCCGCATTCGGCTGGCTCGCGGCGCAGGCGTCGGGATACGAAGCGCTCTTCTCCTCGCTGTACGCGCGGGTTCCCGCGGAGGTCGCCCGGAACCTCGTGGTGGTCCTTCTCGCGTCCGCGCCGCTCCCGTGGATCATCCTCGGGCGCTCGCCCTGGTTCTCGCGCGAGCACCCGGAGCACGCCAAGGCGGCGGAGGCGATCGGCTGGCGCGGTTTCGTCGCGGCGGGTTTCGTCGCCTGCTTCGCCTGGTACCAGGCGCGTGGTGCTGCGCCCTCGCTCACCTGGGGACTCGCCGGGGTCGGCCTGGTCGTCGTGGCGCTGGTCGTGCTGCTCCGCCGTCGGTATCCGCAGTGGCCGTCGGGCCAGCGCAACGGCGTGGCGCTGGCACTCGCAATCGCCTGGGTCGCGCTCGCCCTGGCCCAGGCCTGGCAGCGTCCGGCGACGCCCTGGGTGGGTGCGCTCGCGCAGATTGCCTTTCTCGCCGCGCTCGCCTGGGCGAGCGTCGCGGGCGGGCAGATCCCGCTGTTCCGTTCGCTCACGGCCGCACTCGGCCTCCGCATCCTGTTCGTCTACTTCGAGGTGTTCGGTTCGCTCATGAGCACGGGGCTCGGCCTGCTCGCCGGGGGTCTGCTGACGCTGCTTCTGGTCTGGCTCTGGCGCCGCCAGGTCGGTTCCGTCGCCGGAGAGGGAGGCGACGGCGTTGTCGCGTAGTCGCGTCTGGTTCGCGGTCGCGCTGCCGCTGCTCGCGCTGCTCGTCGCGATCGTCGGCGCGGAACGCCGTGCGGCCCGCTCACGGGACTTCGTGTTCGACATCGAGGGCTACGACCCGCGCGATCTCCTGCGCGGTCGCTACCTGCAGTTCCGGCTGCGCATCGCCGAGGACGAGCCCGCGGTCGCGTGCGCGAACGAGGATCCCGAGTGCTGCCTGTGTCTCGGTTCCGTCGCCCCCGCCACGCCGCCTCGGGCGACCCGTGTCGCCTGTTCGGCGACCGCGGGCTGCGACGGCGTGCTGCGCGCCCTGCTCGCCGTCGCTCCGCTGCGCTTCTACGTGCCGGAAGCCGAGGCCGCGGCGCTCGAGCGCCGGCTCTCGGAGGCCATGGCGCACGGTGCCGCCCGCGCCGTGATCGGCGTCGATCGCACCGGCTCGGTCAGGGTCCGCGGGCTTCGGCTCGACGGGGCCGACGTCGGCGGCGTGGCGGCGCCGGACGCGGCCCGGTAGGGACCGGTCGAGGCTCCCGTCGGAGCCGCGGGAGGGTTTCGGGATGAAGCGCATCGGTCTGCTCGCGGCGATCCTGGTCGCACTCTCTCTCGGGGCCTGCTCGGCGCAGAGGACGGCGTCGCCGTCGGCTCCGTGCAATCACCCCGGGATGCCCTGCCAGGCCGCCGCGGCAGCGCTGGGGAACGCGGCTCCGTGCCACTCGGCGGGCGCGCCCTGCCCGATGGAGGACGCGACGGCGCAGGGCGCTGCTGCTTCCTGCCCGATGAACGGGGAGAGCGGCACGCCCTGTCGTTCCGGCAACATGGGTATTCCGCAGGCGGCCACGCCCAGCGGACGCTAGCCGACGCCGTTGCGTGGAGTCGCCGCTCCGCCATCGCGACTTCGCACTGCTGTGGGCCGGCTTCTTCGTGAGCCAGATCGGCAGCCAGATGCAGATCGTGGCCGTCGCCTGGCAGGTGTACCGCCTGACCAACGACCCGCTCGCGCTCGGCGGACTCGGCCTCGCACGCGTGCTGCCGGTGATCCTCTTCGGGCTCGCCGGCGGCGTCTTCGCCGACGTCGTGGACCGCCGCCGGCTGCTGCTCGGCGCGACGGTCGTCCAGATGGCCGGCTCTTTCGGCCTGTTCGCGCTCTCGTCGGCCGACCGGGTGACGCTGCCGATCCTCTACGGCTTCAGCATGCTCCTCGGGGCCTCGGTCGCCGTGGCCAATCCCGCGCGGCAGGCGATGATCCCGAGCCTGGTACCGGTGGAACTGCTTCCGCGCGCGCTCGGTCTCGGTGTCACGAGCTGGCAGCTCGCGACCGTCCTCGGACCGAGCCTCGGGGGATTCGCCCTCGCGGCCGCGGGGCCCTCGGTCGTCTACCTGGTCGACGCGATCTCCTTTCTCGCCGTCATCGCCGCACTGCTCGCGATTCGCAGCCGCGGGGCGGCCGCGCCCGATGCGTCTCCCGGCCTCGAGTCGCTCTTCGAGGGCTTCCGGTTCCTGCGCCGCACGCCGATCCTGCTGTCGCTCATGCTTGCCGACTTCCTCGGTACGTTCTTCGCGGGTGCCATGATGCTGATGCCGATCTTCGCCGACCAGGTGCTGCGGGTCGGGCCGCGCGGGCTGGGCTTGCTGTTCGCTGCGCCCGCGGTCGGGTCGGCGCTGGTCGCCGCCGTGATCTCCCTGCGCGGAGCACCGCCGCTGGCGGGTGCGACCGTACTCTGGAGCATCGCTCTCTACGGACTGGCGACGGCCGGTTTCGGCGCCTCGCGCTCCTTCCCGATGGCTCTCGGCTGTCTTGCGCTCGCCGGTGCTGCCGACGGCGTGAGCACGGTCGTGCGGCAGACCCTGCGGCAATTGCTGACGCCCGACGAATTGCGTGGCCGCATGACCGGGGTGAGCATGATCTTCTTCATGGGCGGACCGCAGCTCGGGGAACTCGAGGCCGGCTGGCTCGGTCGACTCGTCGGCGTCCAGACCTCGGTCGTCGTCGGAGGGCTCGCCTGCACGCTCTCGGCGGCCGGATTCGCCGTGTTCGCGCGCGGGCTCCGCAGGTTCCGGCACGGGATCGCGTCCTGACGGGACCGCGGGTTGTGTCGCGCGGGGCGCTGCGGCACAGAAGGGGCACGGGAGGACTCGCGTGGGCAAGCACGACAAGGGCAAGAAGCACGGCAAGAAGCAGAAGCGGTCGGCCGAGGAGGTGACCTCGCTCGCCCCCGAGGTCGAGGCCCCGGCTCCGGACGAGAGCCGCAAGGAGAAGAAGAAGCGGAAGAAGACGGAAAAGGCCGCGAAGAAGGAGGCGGTCGCGCAGGGGAAGGCGAAGGCCGACGGGACGTCCTCGGCTCGTCGCGACGGTGCTGTCAGGTCGGCGACGGCGCGCAAGGCGCCGCGTCGGGCTTCGGCCGCGACGGATACCGCCGAGGCTTTCCGCGAGGCGACCGCCGCCGTCGGGGCGGCCGCCCTTGCGGCCGCCGACGCTGGCGACGGCGCCATCTCGGTCGCCGCGCACGAGCGGCGCCAGTCGACCGTCGGTGTGCACGGAGCCTCGGAGGTCGAGCGGCAGATGGCGCGCGGCCGCCACCGCCACGTCGATCTCCACGAAGCCTACGAGTCGATCCACTACCGCGAGTTCAAGATTCTGCTCAAGGCGGAGGACTTCTCCGCAGACGTCGCGCGCGACGTCGCCGACTACTGGAGGCTCGCGCGCAGGGTGGCGGGGCAATTGCTCCTGAGCGTACGCCGCAACCGGACGGAGGCCAGGCCGCGGCTGCGCGAGATCGTCTTCCTCGACACGCCGGACTTCGACCTCTACCGCAACGCCTTCATGCTCCGCGTGCGGCGCGAGGTCGGCCCGGCGGGGCTGGCGGCGCGTTGCGAGTTGACGCTGAAGTTCCGCGACTCGGACATCGGCCGCGCCCTCGGCGTCGACCTGAAGGCCGCGGCCGACTACGGCGGACAGGTCAAGTTCAAGGAGGAGATCCTGCTCGTGTCGAGTGCGCTCGGCGGCATGCGCAGCATCTTCTCCCATACCTGTCAGTTGAAGAACTACGAGGGGCCGCTGCCCGCGACATTCGGCGATTGCCTGCGCATCTTCCCGATCCTCGGCGTGCTCTCGATCCCGCCCGAGACGAGGATCGCGCCCGCGATCGAGACGCCGGTCGAGGAGGTGCTCTACGACCTCGGCGAGTTGGGCTTCCGCGGCGCGAAGACCGCCAAGGTCGACATGGCGATCTGGCGCAACGCGGCGACCGGGCAGATCCTCATCGGCGAGTTCGCCTACGAGACCCACTTCCGCCACTACGGCCGGCTGAACCCGGTCCCCAAGCTGCGCTCCGAGCGGTTGTACAGGATCCTGCAGCGCGAGACCGGTGCATGGGTCGAACTCGGGAACACGAAGACCTGGCTCTACTACGGCCTCTCCGGTCGCAAGATCCACGATGAGTGAGGACGAGTCGAGGACGCCGGAGATCGGCTTGGGCCGCATCTTCCGCGCCTTCCTGTTGCTCGGTGCGACGAGTTTCGGCGGCGGCGTGGTCGCCTACCTGCGCGAAGCCCTCGTCGTACGTGAAAAGTGGCTAGACGACGAGACCTTCATCCAGGGGCTCGAACTCAGCCAGATCCTGCCGGGCCTGAACGCGACGAACATGAGCGTCTACGTCGGTGAGCGACTGCGCGGTTCCGCGGGCGCGTTCGTCGCCTGTCTGGGCATGATGCTGCCGGGCACCATCGTGGTCATGGCCCTCGGCATCCTCGTCGCGGAGCACTCGAAGGGCTGGGACTTCTCCACGGTCCTGCTCGGCGTCGGCTCGGCCGCGGTGGGACTGCTCCTGCAGACCACGTGGAGGCTCGCGCAACCGGTCGTGCGCGACGCCTTCGACGTGGGAATCGTGCTGGCGACCTTCGCGGCGGTCGCCGTTCTGCACCTACCGCTTCTCGCGGTATTGTCGACGGTCGCGCCGTTCGCGGTCTGGTGGTACCGGCCGGTTGGCAACGCTGCCCGCCCGGCGGTCGCCGTCACCGAGGAGCCCGCCGGTCGACACGACTCCGCTCGCGACGTGGATGGCCGCTGATGCTTCTGCAGATCCTTGGCTTGTTCTCCCTGCTCTCGATGCTGGCCATCGGCGGCGGTGCCGCGGTCCTGCCGGAGATGAAGGCCTTCACCGTCGGCCCGGCGCCCTGGATCACCGCCGAGCAGTTCGGGCAGATCTACAGCCTGGGGCAATTGGCCCCGGGTCCGAACATGCTCATGGTGAGCGTCATCGGCTACCACGTGTCGGGCATGGCGGGAGCCGCGCTCGCGCTGATCGGCTTCTTCGCACCGGCCGGGTTGTTGACCTTCTTCGCCGGCCGCGCCTGGGACCGCCTCCGCGACGACCCCCGGCGCGCAGCACTCGCGCGCGGCCTCGGACCGGTCACGATCGGGCTCATGCTCGCCGGGGCGATGTCGATCGAACGCACGGTGATGCAGGGGCACGGGCTCCTGCCCTATGCGATCAGCCTGGCCGTGCTCGCCATCCTCGGCCGGGCACGGGTCAACCCGTTCTTCCTCATCGTGGGCGGCGGGGTCGTGACGCTGGTCGCGAAACTCACCGGAGTGCCCTGAGCAGCCGCAGCCCCCGAGTCGCGGCCCGGCGCGAGGAAGGGGGCCGCATCCGGATCGCCGACGTGCTCGGTGCGTGCGTCGCCCGTGGCTGAGTTCGCACCTCCGGGAGAGGATCGCGCGAGGCGAAAGGAGCGCGCCACACCGGCGCTCCACCGCGGGGACGTCCGCCAGGCAGCCTGCTTCGCCGCGCTCGCCGCGGCGGTCGCGCTCTTCTTCTACCGGGACGAGTTGCTCCGCGGCCGGGTCGTCGTCTTCCGCGACCAGTACACGATCCTCCTCGCCCTCGACTGGGTCGTCCGCCTGCTGTCGACCTGGGGCTATCCTCCGCTATGGACGCCCTTCCAGGTGCTCGGCAAGCCGCTCGCCGCCGATCCGCTCGCCGGCGTCTTCTACCCGGTCAACGGACTCGCCCGGGCGTTTCCGTTTCCGCTCGGCCACGCGGTGTCCGTCGCACTCCACCATGTTCTCGCGGCGACGGGCTTCGCCGCCTTCCTGCGCCAGCGGCGCCTGGGCTGGGAGGCGGCCGCCTTCGGCGGCCTGCTCTTCGGCTTCGGCGGGATGCTCGTGTCCTGCGACAACATGATCAACGCGCTGCAGTCGGCGACCTGGCTGCCGTGGACTCTGCTCGCCTTCGACCGCTGGTGCGAGCGCCGCGGGACGAAGGCGCTGGTCGCCGTCGCGCTCGGGATCGCCCTCACCCTGCTCGGAGGCCTGCCCGAGGTGTTCGCCTTCGAGCAATTGCTGTTCCTGGTCTTGGCGCTCGACCGTCGCGGGCGGGGCGGGGGGCCGCGCGTCGCGGAGGCCGCCTTGGCGGTGGCGCTCGCCGACCTGCTTGGCTGCGCGCTCGCTGCGGTGCAGTGGGTACCGGCCGCCGAGTACATCCTGCGCTCCTCGCGGATCGCGGGGCTCGACCCGTCGGTTGCGGCCGATCTCTCGCTCGCGCCCGCCGGCCTTCTCGCCTTCCTGCTGCCTCGCCACTTCGTCGGCACCGACGGTGGATTCCACGAGACCGCGGCGCTCTGGGAGCCGGGACTCGTGCGCGCGCCCTGGGCCCTCACGCTGTACATGGGGCCCGTGCTCGTCGCGGCGGCGGCGTTGCGCGGCGGGCGTCGGTTGCTTCCGTGGCTCGCCGGCGGTCTCGCCTTTCTCCTGCTCGCGTATGGCGGCCATGTGCCGGGCTATCGCTGGCTGATCGGTCACGCAGCACTGCTGCGCTCGGTGCGCTACCCGGAGAAGGCGCTCCTGGTCGTGCACTTCATCCTAGCCGGCTGCGCCGCGACGGGGCTGGACGCGGCGCTCCGCGAGCCGGGCCGGTTCCTTCGCATCGCCCGTGCCGCCTTCGCGCTCGCCGTGGTCGGGAGCCTGGCGGCCTTAGCGCTGTCGGGCCGCGGGGAACTCGCCTTCGTCCTGATGCGCTCGGATCTCCGCGTCGCGCTCGCGCTTTCGCTCGTCTTGGGTGCGGTGGCGCTCGGCGGCGTGCGCCACCCCCGCCCGGCCGCCGCCGTGTTCGCGCTGGTCGCCCTCGCGGATCTTGTTCGCATCAACGCGGGCTTCCTGCCGACGGTGGCGGCGTCGGCCCTGCGCACGCCGCCGGCAAGCTTGGGTCTCATGTCGCGAGGCGCGGAACCGCTGCGCATCTACGGTGATGCGCTCGGCCGCAAGCCGGTGTCGGCCTTTCCCGAATCCTTCCTGCAGGAACGCGAACTCCTGCTCTGGGAGGTCGCCAACTACTGGGGGGTCGCGAACTTGAACGCGCCGGCCTCGGTCAACCTCACCGACGACGAACTCTTGATGGCTCTGGTCGAGGGTGTGCCGCGCGAGCGCCTGGCAAGCCTGCTCGCCAGGTTCGGAGTCGGGTGGGTCACGAGCCCGAAGGATCTCTCGGCGTATCCGGGCCTCGAACTCGTGCGCGCACCGCAATCCGCGGTCGAGGCCTGGGTGTTCCGGGTCGATCGGTCGCAGGCACGGGTCCGCGTGGCCCATTCGATCGTCGCGGTCGCCCGGTCGCGTGACGCGGTCGAATACCTGCGCAACGCTGCGGATCCCGCGTCGGCGGTGGCCGTGGCCACGGCCGACGTGCCGCCGGGGCTGCCGCAGGAGATGCAGGGGACGGCGACGCTCGTCTCGTACCGCGGCGACGAGGTCGAGTTCGCGGCCGAGATGGCGACCCCGGGACTCGTCGTGGTGGGCGACGCATTCGACCCGGGCTGGCGCGCGACCGTCGACGAAGTCGAGGTGCCGGTCGTGCGCGCCGACCACTTCGTGCGCGGTGTATTCCTGGCGGCGGGCACCCACCATGTGGTCATGCGCTATGTCCCGCGCAGCCACCGGGTCGGGCTCGCGGTTTCGTTGGCCGCGGGACTGCTCGCACTCGTGCTGTGCTTTCGGTCGGCGAAGGCTTCGGGCGGGTCTCGCTCCGGCTGACGGGCGCCGCGAAGCACGGCGCCCCGTCGGGTCGTCACCGCTCGACCGCGCCGCCGGCCTGGCCACGACGGAGGCCTACTCGCGGAAGGCGCGCACCACGTCGCGCCAGCGCTCGGCGTGTTCGCCCTCCCGGAAGGGCACGTAGAAGCCCAGGCGATCGAGGATGCCGCCGTACTTGTCCTTCAGTTTGCCCGCGATCTCCGACCAGGTGCCGGTCGTCGCGAAGGCGTCGAGCATCTCGTCGGAGATCAGGCTCGCCATGCCGGTCCAGTCGCCGCGCCGGGTCATCTCGTTCAGCTTCTCCTGCAGGTCTCCCCAACCGTGCATCTCCAGCACCGGGCGGTAGGCCGGGGTCGAAGCGTAGAACGAGATCTGCTGCTTCACGAGGCCCTTGAGGCCCTCGCGCTCCTTCTCGGTGTCGCCGATGATGACGAAGGCCGAGGTCGAGAGCTTGCAGTCCTTAGGGTCACGCCCCGCCTTCGCGGCACCCGCCGCGACGTTGGGCATGATCGCCCCGCGCAGGTACTCGAGCGAGTGGAACGGGTGGACGTGGAAGCCGTCGCAGATCTCGCCCGCGAGGCGGCACATGTACTCGTTCACGCCCGCGATGTAGATCGGAATGTTCGGGTGCTCGATCGGGCCGCCGCTGAAGAACGGTGTCATGAGCGTGAAGTTGTAGTACTTGCCCTCGAAGCGCGGGCGGGTGCCATTCTGGAAGCTGTCCCAGGCGGCGCGGATGAAATGGATCATCTCGCGCAGGCGCGGGACGGGCGCCTCCCACTTCACGCCGAAGCGGCGCTCGTTGTGCGCCTTCACCTGGGTGCCGAGGCCCAGGATGAAGCGACCGCCGGAGAGCGCCTGGAGGTCCCAGGCATTCATCGCGTGCACCATCGGGCTGCGCGGGAAGGCGACGGCGATCGACGTCCCGAGCTTCACCCGCTCGGTGTGCTCGGCCGCAAGGACGAGCGGGAAGAAGGCGTCGTGGCCGGTCTCCGCCGTCCACAGGGCGTCGAACCCCATCGCCTCGGCCGCCCTCGCGGCGGCGGGCACTTCGCGGAGATTTGCGGCCACGAGTCCGGTGTCGAGCTTCATCGGGTCCTCCGTTCGGCGATGCGCGGGCTCAGCCGATCCATCCGAGCTTGCGGGCGACGACCTCGGCGGTGAGACCCGCGAGGAACAGCAGCCCGAAGCGGCGCGTGTGCTGGAAGGCGAACGCCGCGTACCACAGCGGCCAGACGTTCGGCGGGTACTCCGCCGGGGGGGCCGCGGGGCGCGGCTGGGAATAGACCTGCAGCGAGTGCCAGTACCATCCGGCGGCTCCGAGCACCGCGAGCAGGAGCCAGGAAAACTTGCCCGTGCCGACCAGCCAGAACACGAGCAGGTACTGGAGCGTGAGCATGCCGATCGTCGCCCAGCGGGCGTTCGTCTCGCCGAGCAGCACGGGCATGGTCCGGATGCCCTTGGCCTCGTCGGCCTGCAGCTTGTCGATGTGCTTGCCGAAGAGCACGGTCGTCGCGGCGAGTGCGCACGGCAGGCTCGCGACGATGACCGGCCAGTTCCAGTCGCCGGCGATCACGTAGTAGCCGCCACCGACCATGAGCGGCCCCCACACCAGGATGACCGCCAACTCGCCGAGGCCGATGTACTTGAGCGGCCAGGTGTAGAAGAGGACAAAGAAGGCTCCGATGCCGAGCAGCGCAAGCGTCGCCTGTCCGCGCGTTGCAACGAGGTAGAGTCCCGCCGCGAGCGCAATCGCCCCGGTGACGGCGATGTAGGTGAGCATCTGGTTCCAGGTGAGGAGCCCGTGCTCGAGCGGCTGGGGGCCGTATTGCGCCCGGAAGTAGTTGTCCTTATCTACTCCCTTCGCATGGTCGGTCAGGTCGTTCACCAGGTTGTTCGTCGCGTGCGCGAACAGGAGGCCGATCGTCACCATGAGCCAAGGCACGAGGTGGAAGCGTCCGTCGCGGGCCGCGAGAAGTCCGGCGATCGCCGCGGCGTTGAAGGTCATGACCAGGACCGCCGAGCGCGTCGCGATCAGCCAGCGCGACACGACGTCGAGCGAGTTCCATTCGTCCTTGTCCACGCGCGGAATCACGCGCAGGGCCTTGCCCCACATGGCTACGTTCATGGCCCCATCGCTACCGCATCCCGGGGAGGTCGGCCAGACGCCCGACCGAGGGCGGAGCGGAAGTCGACCTTTCCCGCGCCTGGTGCGACGGGCGCCTCCAGGGGCCTCGCATGAAGACGTTCGTCTACGGGCTCCTGGTCGGAGCCGCCGCCGTGTGGCTTTACGTCACGCAGGGTGCCGTCTTCGGGTCGACGCTCGGCGGGATACTCGGCTGGCGAGACGGAGCGCGCTCCTCGGTCTACGGCTACGGCGGCCGGCGCTGATCGCAGCGCAAGCGGTCGCGAGCCGGGCGACGCGGCCGCGTGGGGAACACGAGACGAGATGGTATGCCGGTCGGGCCGATTCGGGCGATCGCACGACCGGGAACTCGGCTGTCTCACGGTGTCCGCTCATGCGCCAGCCTGCCGGTGCGAATCGCGACATCTTCGGTTGCCGACTCGCTTCGCCGCGGCCGGCTCCGGACGAAGCCCAAGCCGGAGTGGCGGTTTCACGGGCCGGTTCGGTGAATCGACGGCGCTGGCATCCTTCCTGCAAGTCGCCCCTGGGCAGGAGGTGCCATCATGTTCGCATTGTCCACCCTCATCGAAGCCGTGCCCGCGCCGGTGCCGTCGTTCGCGCTCTGGCTCCATCCAACGCCCTTTGCATGGGCGGGATTGATCGCGCTCGCGTTTGCGCTCGGGGCCGGTGTCGCCACGCTGATGCGGGCCCAGGGGCGACCGTTCTCGCGGGTTCCCGGGATGGGCGCATCGGCGCGTCCGGCCGGGGCCTGATCCGGCACTCGACGGCGTCCCGGGGGACGAACTCCCCCGGGGCGCCGCATGCCGCCCCTCCCGGCATTTCGTGGGGCCGGTGCGGAAATCCGGTACCGCCGCTCTGGTGCGATTCGCGGATCCGCGTAGCGTCAAGGCCGAGAATCGGCACGCGCTCCCCTCAGATCCGGGTGGTGCGCGTCCCGGCGGGCGGGAGTGGTCATGTCGGGTAAGAAGTCGGGAGCCGGTCGCGGCATCCTGTTGACGGGTGCCACCGGTTTCGTGGGCAACGCGGTGTTGCCCGCGCTCGAAGCCGCGGGCTTTTCCGTTCGCTGTGCCACGCGCGACGCCGCGCGCGCCACGCGTCGCTGGCCTACCCGCTCCTGGGTTGCCGCCGATGTCGCCGACGAGTCCGCCACGGCGCGCGCGCTCGAGGGCTGCGACGCGGCCTTTTACCTCGTGCACGGTATGGCGTCGGCAGGCGCGGACTTCCGCCGCGCCGAGATCGAGCAGGCGAGCAATTTCCTCCGGGCGGCCGAGGCGAGCGGCGTCCGGCGCATCGTCTACCTCGGCGGGGTCGCGGCGCCGCGCGATGCCTCCGAGCACCTGCGCAGCCGCCAGGAAGTCGGCGAGACGCTGCGCTCGGGAAGCGTGGAGACGGTCGAACTGCGCGCGAGCATGATCATCGGATACGGCAGCCTGAGCTGGCTCATCGTGCGTGATCTCGCGGCCCGGCTGCCGCTCATGGTGCTGCCGCGCTGGCTCGAGTCGCGCACCCAGCCGGTCGCGATCGACGACGTCGTCGCCGCCCTCCTCGGGTCGATCGACGTGCCCGTCCCCGGCAGCGGGTGGTTCGACATTCCCGGCCCCGACATTCTCTCCGGTCGCGAGATCCTCGAGCGCACGGCGGAGGTTCTCGGTGCCTCGCGGCCGCTCATGATCCAGGTGCCGTTCGTCTCGCCGCGACTTTCGTCGCACTGGGTCCGCTTCGTCACCCGCGCCGAGTGGTCGGTGGCGCGCGAGGTCGTCGTCGGACTGAAGGACGACCTGCTCGCCAAGGACGATCGCTTCTGGAAGCTCGTCGGTCGCGCCCCGCTGATCCGCTTCGAGGAGGCGGCGCGCCGGGCGCTCGCCGCCGAGCGCGCCGAGGGCCCGGTGCCGGGTGCATGGGGGGTGATCGAGCGGATCCTGCTGGCGGCACGGGGCGCCCGGGCGTGAGCGCACCGCTCACGATTCCCGCGTCGCGACCAGCCCGGTCGGATGCGATCGCGGCCGTCATGGTCGTGCTCTGGGCGTGCGGGGCGGGGCTCTCGCGCTCCTTCGGCATCTGGCCGGCCGTCGGCCTGACCGCGTCGACGCTCGGTGCGCTCGCCGTGGGTCTGGAAGGCGGGGCGCTGGCGGATGCGCTCGATGCGGCTCCATCGAAGCTCCTGCTCGGACTGGTGGTGGGCTGCGCGATGGCGGCCGCGACGTTCGCGCTCTTCCCGCCGGTCACGGCCGTCCTGCCGGGGATCCGCGACGACGTGACGCATCTCTACGTCGCGTTCGGACGACCCGGCCTCACCGGGATCCTGCTCCTCCTGCCGGTGGTCGTGGCCAGCGAGGAGATCGTCTGGCGGGGGGCAGTCCATTCGGCACTCGCCACACACTTCGGCTGGTTCGGTGTCGCGATCCTCGGGTCGATCCTCTACGCGCTTGCCCATGCCCCGATCGGCTCGCCGGCGCTGGTGCTCACCTGCCTGTGCGTCGGGTTCTGCTGGAACGTCCTGCGGTCATGGTCGGGAAGTCTCGCCGCGGTGATCGTCGCGCACCTCGCCTGGGACCTAGCGGTGCTCGTCGTGCATCCTCTCGTCGCGGCCCCCTGAGCGCGCAGCGCCGGCCGGTCGCGTCGACTAGGTGGCGAGCCCCGCGGTGCGGCGGCGAACCCGGACGGCGCCTCCGACCCCGCAAAGCGTGCCGGCGGCGATCCCGGCCACCCAGCTCGCGATCAGCCCGGAGGTGAAGGGAGCCGACTGCAGGTACACGACCGGCAGGGCGAGCAGGAAGACGACCGTCGCGGCGACCAGCGCGTTGGCGACCGGCCGCTCGGCCAGCATGCGTCCGCCGAAAAGTGCGGCGAGGAATCCCGGTACCAACCCGTAGGCGAACCCGAAGATGAGCGAGCTGCCGCCCGGGCCGATCGTCCCGGTGAGCCACCGCCCGGGGATCGAGCGGTCCCACCACGCGAGCACGTGGAAGCCGGGACAGGCGGTCGTCGCAGCGATGGTGATGGCGAGCGCGATCACGCCGATCCGCGCCGCGGCGTCGAGGTGCAGGCCGCGCACCGTGGTGGCGCTGTAGATCCAGGAGAAGGCCCCGACCAGCAGGCCGGTGTAGGTCGCGGCACAGAAGAAGACGTGGCTCTGCGGCAGAGCGGTGCCCCAGACCAGTCCGCCGAGAAGCAGCATCGTCACTGCGGCGACCAGCAATGCGGAGGCGACGGCGAGCGGAACGAGGCTCCAGTCGCGCGAGGTGTCGCGCATCGGCGCGACGACCCCCGGCGAGTCCGCTCTGGCCTCGCGTCTCGCGCGGTGATCCGCGCGCTCGTCGGCGAGCAGCGCCGACACCCGCTGCGTCGTCCGCTCGCGCAGGGCCACGGGCGGCTCGACGGGCCGGGTGGCGGCGAGGGCGTCCCATGATTCGCGCAGGTCGCGCCGTGCGCGGGAGCAGTCCTCGCAGCCCGAGAGGTGTGCATCGAGGGCGTGCCGCTCGGCCTCGCCGATCGAGCCGTCGAGTTCGTCCATGAGGAGGATCTCGACGGTGCCGCAAGCGCGGTCGGTGATGCGGTTCACGAGCCTTCTCCGTGCCCGGCCGCCGCGAGTTCGGCGCGCACCCGCTTGAGCGCCCGGTAGGCGAGTTGCTTGGCCGCGGCGGGCGAGCGCCCCAGGATGGCACCGATCGCCTCGTAGGGCAGGCCCTCGACGCGCGCGAGCAGGAGCACGGTCGCCTCGTCGTCGGGCAGGCGTCGCAGGGCGCGGTCGAGCGCCTCGGTCGACTCCCGCGTCGCCGCGGCGCGCTCCGGGTCTGAAGGGGCGCCCGAGGCGATCCCGTCCCACGGGCCCGTCGCCCGGCCGGAAGCGGCGCGATCGACGGCGTCGGCATCGGCGCGCTCCGGCGAGCGTCCGCGGGCCCGCAGGTGGTCGGCCAGGAGGTTGTGGACGATGCCGAACAGCCAGGGGCGCAGCGGTCGCTCGGGATCCCAGGAAGCACGCGCCCGGTGCAGGCGCAGGAAGGTCTCCTGGTAGAGATCCTCCGCCGCGGCCCGGTCGCCCAGGCGGCGGACGAGAAAACCGTAGACGCTCGCGCCGTGGCGGTCGTGGAGGGTGCGGAACGCCCGCGGATTTCCTGCCTGGTAGGCGGCCATGAGGATCTCGTCGCTGGTCGACTCGTCGGTCACGCGTCGTCGTCCTTGGGTATACGCGCGGGGGCTGCGCGCGTAACGCGCGCACGACCCGGAAATCGGGGCCATGCGCGCGGGCGCCGGAGAACCGCGCTGGGCCGGTCGAGACTAGCAGACCGCCCGATAGCGTGGTCGCGCGTCGCGCGATCGTCCGCCCGGGCAGGCAGGCGCCGGTGAGTGGCGTTACCGGGGGCCGGCCCGGACGTATTCCGAGTCGATGGATCGACTCCCGAACCCCCGGACCGTTGTGGCGCGGAGCGCAGCGCAGGTCGCGCTGGCGCTCGGAATCGTCCTGCTCCCGTGCGCCGGAGGCGGCCGGGTCTCCGTCGCGGGTCCCGAAACCGGCCCGCGCGCCGGAGTCCTCCCGGTCGTACGCCTCGCCGACCTCCTGCGGGAGGCCCGCACGCGCAACCCGCTCATCGCGGCGGCCGAGGCGCGGGCGGGCGCCGCGGCGGCCGTCCCCGCGCGGGTGTCGGCTCTCGATGATCCGACGCTCGGCTGGGAGGCCTGGAACTTTCCCGACGGCGTCAAGCTCGACCAGGCGGACAACAACATCTTCCGGCTGTCCCAGAGAGTGCCGTTCCCGGGCAAGCGCCGGCTCACCGGGGAGATGGCCGAGCGCGACGCCGACGTCGCGCGCACCGAGGCCAACGCGGCACGGCTCGACGTCGAGTTCGAACTGAAGGGGGCCTTCGTCGCGTACTGGAAGGCGCGCGCCGACGCCGAGATCTTCGCCCGCGAACGCCAGATCCTCGAGCGCTTTGCGCGCACCGCCGAGCAGAAATACGGGACCGGGGACGTGCCACAAGCCGACGTCCTGCGAGCCCAGGTCGAACTCGGACACTCGATCAACCGGGTGCGCACCGGCGACCTGGCGATCGACCAGGCGCGGGTGCGGATCAATTCGCTCCTGAGCCGCGACCCCGCAACGCCGCTCGGCGGACCGCAGGCGCCCGGTCACCCGCGGGTCGGCTGGACCGCCGCGGAACTCGGCGAGATCGCCTTCGAGGCCCGCCCGGAGCTGCTCGGTCGGGACGCTGCGATCGGCCGCGAGCAGGCGGGCGTGGCGCTCGCGGAGAAGGGCTTCTACCCGGACTTCGAGGTGTCGGTCGGGCGTTTCGTGAACCACGACCAGCGCGACGGCTTCGGCGCGATGGCCTCGATCACCCTGCCGTTCGTCCAGCGCCGCAAGTACGAGGCGGCGATGGCGGAGGGGAACGCGCGCATTGCGGCGGCGCGCGCCGACAAGCGTGCGCTCGAGGACCGCATCCGCCGCTCGATCGAGGAACTGCTGCTGCGCGCCCGCACCGACGTCCTCCAGCACGACCTCTTTCTCGACACCCACATTCCGCAGGCCGAGCAGGCACTGCGCGTCACCGAGGCGGCCTATGCCTCGGGCGCGGTGGACCTGATGGCCTTCCTCGACACGGTGCGTGCGATCGAGCAGGCGCACCTCGAACACGTCGCCACGCAGGCGGAGTTCGAACTCACCTGGGCCGAGATCGAGCGCACGGTCGGCCGCGACCTGCCGCGTGTCCGCGGCACGATCGACGAAGGCGACGCGACCGATCCGCGGACCCCGACCCCGGCCGCACCCGCCTCCGCCGGGGGCAACCGCGCCACCGGTCGGGCGTCCGCGACGGCGGCTCCGCGCGCCGGGGGGCACCCGTGATGGGGCGCGTACTGGGCGCACTCGTCGTCCTCGCGTCCGTCGCCGTGGCCGTCGCCTGGTGGACGGGGATGCCACTGCGACTCCCCGCCATGCGTCCCGACGGAGGGGTGGCCGCCCCGCAGGCGCACGGTCACTACCAGTGCGCGATGCACCCGCAGATCGTCTCCGACCGACCCGGGTCCTGCCCGATCTGCGGCATGAAACTCGTCTTCGTCGCCGACGACGCGGCGGTGTCGGGCGGGGCCGTGCCGGTGCAGGGCCCCGTCACGGAATCGCCCCCGGCCGCGCCGGGCTCGGTGCTGGGTCGGATGCCGATCACGATCGACTCCGAGCGCCAGCAACTGATCGGCGTGCGCACCGCCGTCGTCGGTCTGCGCCGCATCGAGCGGGAAATCCGCGCGACGGGCCGCGTCGCCTACGACCCGAAGTCGTACCAGGCGCTGACGGAATACCGCGAGGCGATGCGCTCGCAGCGAGAACTCGCGGGCAGCAGTTCGCCGGAGGCTCGTGTGGGCGCGGAGGGGCTCGCGCGCGCCGCGCGCCTGAAGCTCCGCCAACAGGGCGTCTCCGAGGAGCAGGCCCGCGAAATCCTGCGCGGCGGGACGAGTGCGGAGAGCCTCCTGCTGCCCGGCCGCACGGCGTGGATCTACGCGCAGTTACAGGATCGCGACGCAGCGGTGGTCCGGCCGGGGCAGCGCATGTCGATCCGTACGCCCGCACTCCCCGGTCGCGCGATCGAGACCCGGGTCGCCTCCGTGGACCCGATCGTCGACCCGTCGACGCGCACCGTGCGGGTGCGGGCGCAGGTATCGACCCCGGCCGGGGAGCTCCGGCCGGAATCGCTCGTCGACGCGACGATCTTCGTCGCCTCCTCCGAGGTGCTGGCGGTGCCCGACGAGGCGATCGTCGACACCGGGCGCGAGCAGTTCGTCTTCGTGGTCCACGACGGCCACCGTTTCGAGCCGCGGTCGATCGTCCTCGGGCGCGACGGCGAGGGTTTTCGCGAGGTGCTCTCCGGCCTCCAGCCCGGCGATCGCGTCGTCGTCTCCGCGAACTTCCTCGTCGATTCCGAGTCGCGCTTCCGCGCCGCGGCGGGCGATTTCCGAGCGCCCGCGGACCCGAGCGCTTCCGGCGCCGCCGCAGCGCGGACCCGCTGAGGGGCTCGCCGTGGTCGAGCGCATCATCGACTGGAGTGCGCGGAACAAGTTCCTCGTCCTCCTGCTGTGCGCCGCCGCCTTCGCGGGCGGACTCTGGGCGATGCGCCGCGTGCCCCTCGACGCGATCCCCGACCTCTCCGACGTCCAGGTCATCGTCTACTCGCGCTGGGACCGCAGCCCCGACATCATCGAGGACCAGGTCACCTACCCGATCGCAAGCGCGCTGCTCGGCGCTCCGCACGTCAAAGCGGTCCGCGGCACCTCGGACTTCGGATATTCCTACGTCTACGTCGTCTTCGAGGACGGAACCGACCTCTACTGGGCCCGCTCCCGGGTGCTCGAACTCCTGAGCAAGATCCTGCCGCGGCTGCCCGAGGGCGTCCGCACCGAGATCGGGCCCGACGCGACCAGCGTCGGCTGGGTCTTCCAGTACGCACTCGTCGACCGCTCCGGCGGGACCGATCTGGCCCAGCTGCGCAGCCTGCAGGACTGGTACCTGCGCTACCAGCTGCAGGCCGTGCCGGGCGTCGCTGAGGTCGCAGCGGTCGGCGGCTTCGTGAAGCAGTACCAGGTGAGTGCCGACCCGCAGCGCCTGCTCGCCTACGGTCTCGGCCTGCCGCAGGTGGTCGACGCGATCCGCAAGTCCAACGGCGAGGTCGGCGGGCGCCTGCTCGAAATGGGCGGCGCCGAGTACATGGTGCGCGGCCGGGGCTACCTGAAGTCGGTCGAGGACATCGAGAACACGGTCGTGTCGGTCGACGCGAAGACGGCCACGCCGATCCTCGTCCGCGACGTGGCACGGGTCGCGACCGGGCCCGAGATGCGGCGCGGCGTGGCCGATCTCGACGGCGAGGGCGATACGGTGGGCGGCATCGTGGTCATGCGCCAGGGCGAGAACGCGCTCGCCGTGATCGACCGGGTGAAGGCGGCGCTCGCCGAGCTGTCCTCGGGACTGCCGCCCGGGGTCGAGATCGTTCCCGTCTACGACCGCTCGGACCTGATCCGTCGCGCGATCGACACGCTCTTGCACTCGCTCGTCGAGGAGATGGTCATCGTGAGCCTGGTGATCCTCGTCTTCCTCTGGCACGTGCCGTCGGCGATCATCCCGATCGTCACGATCCCGGTCTCGGTCGTGCTCGCCTTCCTGCCGATGTGGTTCCTCGGCGTCACCTCGAACATCATGTCGCTGTCGGGGATCGCGATCTCGATCGGCGTGCTCGTCGATGGTGCGATCGTCGAGGTCGAGAACGCTTACAAGCGACTCGAGGAATGGATCGCGGGTGGACGCCAGGGTGATTTCCACGAAGTGCGGCTGCAGGCGCTGCGCGAGGTCGGCCCGTCGGTCTTCTTCTCGCTGCTGGTGATCGCGGTCGCCTTCCTGCCGGTGTTCACGCTGGTCGACCAGGAGGGCCGGCTCTTCAGGCCGCTCGCCTGGTCGAAGAACCTCGCGATGGCGATCGCGGCCCTGCTGGCGATCACGCTCGACCCGGCGATCCGCATGCTCTTCACGCGCATGGAGCCTTTTCGATTCCGGCCGCGTGCACTCGCCGCTTTGGCAACCTCGGTCGCCGTCGGGCGCTACCATCCCGAGGAGCGCCACCCGATCAGCCGAGTGCTCTTCCGGGTCTACGAGCCGGTCTGCCGGTTCGTCCTGCGACATCGCCTGCTCACCCTTGGCCTCGCCGGCGCGCTCGTCGCGAGTACGGTGCCGGTCTATCTCCGCCTGGGTTCGGAATTCATGCCGCCTCTCCACGAGGGCGCCATGCTCTACATGCCGACGGCGCTACCCGGGATGTCGGTCGGTGAGGCGCAGCGCGTGCTCCAGGTGCAGGACCGGATCCTGCACGGCTTTCCCGAGGTGCAGAGCGTCTTCGGCAAGGCAGGACGCGCCGATTCGCCGACCGACCCGGCGCCGCTCTCGATGGTCGAGACGACCGTGGTGCTCCGGCCGGAGTCGGAGTGGCGCCCGGTGCGGCGGTGGTACTCCGACATGCCCGCCCCGGTCCGTCGCCTGCTCTCCCGGTTCGTCCCCGAGCATCTCACCTGGGAGGAACTCCAGGAAGAGATGGATGCGAAGCTGCAGCTCCCCGGGCTGCCCAACATCTGGACGATGCCGATCCGCAATCGCATCGACATGCTCTCGACCGGCATCCGCACCCCGGTCGGCGTCAAGGTCCTGGGCTCCGACCTCACGGTGATCCAGCAGGTCGGCGAGGAGATCGAACGGGTGCTGCGCACGGTACCCGGCACCCGCACCGTGGTCGCCGAGCGGACGGCCGGCGGCTACTACGTCGATTTCGACCTCAAGCGCGACGCGCTCGCCCGCTACGGGCTCGCCGTCGAGGATGCGCAGACGACCATCCTCTCCGCGATCGGCGGCGAGAACGTGACCACGACGATCGAGGGGCGCGGTCGCTACCCGGTGAACGTGCGCTATGCCCGCGACGATCGCGACGACCTGGCTGCGCTGCGCCGGACGCTCGTCGCGACCCCGTCGGGCGCGCAGGTGCCGATGTCCGAGATCGCCGACATCCGGGTCGTCGAGGGGCCGGCGATGATCCGCAACGAGAACGGCCAGCTAGCCGGCTACGTCTTCGTCGACATGGCCGGTCGCGACCTCGGTGGCTGGGTCGACGAGGCCAAGCGCGCGGTCGCGCAACGGGTGCGCCTGCCGGTCGGCACCAGCCTCGTCTGGAGCGGGCAGTGGGAGAACATGATCCGCGTCCGCGAACGGCTGCGCACGGTGGTGCCAGTCACCATCTTCCTGATCGCGATCCTGCTCTACCTGAACACGCGTTCCGCGGTGAAGGCGGGGATCGTGCTGCTCGCCGTGCCGTTCTCGCTCGTGGGCGCGGTCTGGCTCCTCTGGGGGCTCGGCTACAACACGTCGATCGCGGTCTGGGTCGGGATGATCGCGCTCATGGGCCTCGACGCCGAGACCGGCGTGTTCATGCTGCTCTTCCTCGACCTCGCCTGGGACGAGCGCGTACGGCAGGGTCGGATGCGCGACGTGCAGGACCTCGAGGAGGCGATCGTCCACGGGGCGGTGCGGCGAGTGCGTCCGAAGATGATGACAGTGGTCGCGGCGTTCATGGGACTCCTGCCGATCATGTGGTCGACCGGGGCCGGCTCGGACGTGATGAAGCGCATCGCAGCGCCGATGGTTGGCGGGCTCTTCACCTCCTTCCTGCTCGAACTCCTGGTCTACCCGGTGATCTATGCCATCTGGCGGAGCCGCGCACTGCGCGACGGACCGGTGACGGCGCCGGGCGCCGCCGGGCCGGGTTGATCGCGCGGGTGGACCGCGGGTCGGCGGGCGCGCAGGCCACGCGCCCGCCCGTCGAGCGTCAGTCCGCGACCGGCCAGATCCCGAGGCAGTCGGGGAATTGCAGCCCCGAGGCGACGACCTCGGGCGCATGGGGCCTGCCCTCGGAGAAGGTCACGCGCCGCACGGACCCGTTCTTGCGACCGGGGCCGAAGCCCGCGCCGTCGTAGACGATGCCGATGTCGGCGTAGTAGAGCGTCCCGTCGCGGCCGAGCGCGAGCCCGAGCGGGGTGCCGGTCGAGTAGGAGTTCGCACCGAGCGTCTCGCCCGCGGGTGGTGCCACGACGGTCTGTACGAAGTTCCAGTCGGCATCGTACTCGTTGATCACCCCGGTGATCACGCTCGACACAAAGAAGTGGCCTTCGGGCGTACCCACGACGCCCGACGGGGTCGCGAGCCCGTGGTCCCCGGCCGCGAGCACCTTCTCCTTGCGCAGGACGTCGGCGAGCGGCGAGCCCAGGTTGTCGATGCGGCCGCAGCCGCCGGCGGCGTCGGTCGAGGTGGGGAACGGGCCGCGGTAGCGGAACACGCCCGACGCGGTGGCACCCGCCTCGGGCACCGGGCGAGGCGAGGCGATGTAGATGTCGTCGTTCGGGGCGACCCAGATCTGCTGGCCGGTCGCGAGTTGCAGGTCGAGCTTGCAGTAGGCGACGTCGAGACGGTCGAAGGGCGCGAACCAGACCACGAGCTGGCCGTTGGCCGCTCCCTCCTGGGAATTGCCGATGTCGGTCGTGACGATGCGCCCGTCGGAGAGGACGCCGCAGCCGAAGTTGTCGGGGCCGTCGGGCGTGTCCTGGTAGGTCGGGATCAGCCGTCCGCGGCGCGCGACGGTGAAGTCGCCCACGATCGAGCCGCCGAGTTCGAAGATGCCCCAGCCGGCGGGTGGATCGGGCTGGTGCGTGTCCTCGCCGCTCACGAGGAACGTCTTGCCGTCGCGCCGGAACAGGCAGATCTGCCCGTTGATGTCCCAGCCGGCCGGGTCGCCGGGCGTACCGTCGAAGGTGTGGTTGGCCGAGTCGACCTTCTGCGCGGGGAAGGGAGCCTCGGTGCCGTAGGCCCAGAGGTTGTTGCCCTCGGGGCTGAACACCACCTGCTGCACGTCGGCGGGCGGGGCTAGCGGGGCGAGCGACGAGGTGTCCGAACAGCCGGCGATGCAGGCGAGGGCGGTCGCCGCGGCGAGTGCGGTATTGGCGGCGCGCATCGACCTTGCGCACGCCGCTTTCGAGGCTCGACGGGATGCGGCGGAATCGATGGTCTTCACCTAGGCTCCCCCTTCGCGAATGCACGTCAACGATGCATTCTTGCCGGAGGAGATCAGGTCACGGGGCCGGTGTCGAGCCGTTTTCGGCCCCATCGCGTCGCATGCGGAAGCGGTCCGGGACCGAACAAACGGTCAGGAGCCGTCGGTACCCGCGCGCGTCCCGACCGCGGCGCCCTACCGACGGACTAGCGGGGCGGGGCGGATTCCGGGGGGCCGAGGCGAACCAGGCGTGAGACGTAGCCGTTCAGGTAATTCCAGACCAGGACATCGCCGTCGAGTCGGCGGGTGACCTCGACGCCGGGAGCTAGGACCGGGCGCAGGACGTGGACGCCGTTCTCGAAGGTGCAGACGACGTCGATCGGGGTGGTGAAGTCGCGCGCCGCGACGTCGTGGACGCCGTTCTCGAAGGTTCCGTCGCAGACCATGTCGTGGATCACGCCGCCGCTGGTGATCGCGATCCGGTTGCCGCATTGCTCGATCCGCTCGAAGTGTCCGTAGAGCGGGTGGCCGACCGGCGGCGGGGTGCCGTTCACCTCGACAGTATCCCACATCCCGCGCAGAGCCGGCGCACCGGGTGCGAGCGGTTCGGTGCAGCCGGCGAGGACGAGCGGCGGGAACGTCTGGTAGCCGCCCGGGGGAGTGTGGGCGACCGGGATCTCGCTCGCGCGCAGGCCGCCGTCGCTCGACGAGCTGCCGCAGGCCGCTGCGAGGGCGGCGAGCATGAGCGCGGAAAGGATCAGCTTGGTGTCCATGGAAACGGTCTAGGTCGTGGCGCGTCCGCTGTCAATTCACTTTCGGGCTGCCCTCGGGGCCCTGCGGCCGAACGCGGCGCCTCGGCTCAGAGGTGTTCCTGGTCCCGAAAGCGGCCGGCGTAGGCGGCGCGTCCCTCGGTCCGCTGCAGCACGATCTGGCAGATCCGCGTCCCGGCGTGGAGCGCGAGCTTGCGGTGGGAGACGTTGCTGATCTCGAGCACCTGGCGGTTGCTCACGCCGGGGTTCACGAAGCCGGCGGTGACGTGGACCATGAGGCCGAGCCGTGCGAAGCGCGAGCGCCCCTCGAGCCAGCCGGCGACGTCGTCCGGCAGGGTGACTCGCTCGCGGGTGATGCCGTGGATCGTCTCGCCGGGCTGCAGGACGTAGGGTTCGACGAGCGGCTGCACGCGGCTCACGCTGCGGAAGTCGGCGGCGTCGTTTACATCGATCACCGGGGGGCCAACGTCGATGATCCGGATCTCGTCGCCGAGGTGCAGGTCGATCGAGGCGGGTCCGACCTGGTCCATCGACATCGGCTCGATGCGCAGGCGCCGGGCGGCGAGTTCGGCGAGGATCACCGCCCGGGTGAGGATCATGCGATCGGTCAGCTCTTCGCGCGCGAGACGAAGCGCGAGTCGCGGGTGTCGACGACGACCAACTCGCCGGACTCGAGGTAGGCGGGAACCTGGATCTCCAGCCCGGTTTCGAGCGTCGCCGCCTTGGTCTGCGCCTGGGCGGTCGCGCCCTTGATCGCGGGCGCGGTCTCGGTGACCTGGAGTACGACCGTATTCGGCAGGTCGACCGAGATGAACTTCTCGTTGAAGACGATCGAGCGGAGGTTCTCCATGCCGTCCTTGAGGAAGCCGGTCGAGTCTCCGAGGTCCTCGGCCGTGAGGCTGAACTGGTCGTAGCTCTGTGTATCCATGAAGTGGAAGCCGTCGGCGTCCTTGTAGAGGAACTGGACGGCTCGCAGCTCGACGTTGGGCTCCTCGAGCTTGTCGCCGCTGCGGAAGGTCTTCTCGAGCACCTGGGCGGTGCGCAGGTTGCGCATCTTGATTCTGGTGAGGGAGCCCGAGCCGCGCGCCGTGGACGATTGCAAGTGCACCTCCAGGACCGTCCACGGGTCTCCGTCGATGAGGATCCGCTGGTGCTTCTTCAGGTCGCCGAGCGCGAGCATGGGTTCTCTCCGTGGGTCGGGTTCGTTCGCGGGTGGATCGCAACCGTGTCCGGGGCGATGCCCGGGGTCACCAGCCGGCGAGGCCGGCGGCCCGCTCGCGCTGGAAGGTGGCGTCGCCGAAGAGCGACCGGTCGTAGATCGCACGGCGGAACCACAGGTGCAGGTCGTACTCCCAGGTGAAGCCGATGCCGCCGTGCAGTTCCGTCGTGTCGCGGGCGAAGCGGTCGTATACGTCGGTCATGTGCGACTTGGCGAGTGCCGCGTGGCGCTCGGACTGGTCGCGGATCGCGTCGAAGGCGTGCGCGGCGTACCACCAGAGCGAGAGCGACGGTTCGAGCTCGCAGGCGAGGTTCGCCAGCTGGTGCTTCACCGCCTGGAAGGCGCCGATCGTCTGCCCGAACTGCTCGCGCTGTTTCGCATAGCGGGTGGTCATGTCCAGCATGCGCCGGCAGCCTCCGTAGGCGTCGGCCGCGAGCAGCACGAGGGCGGCGTCGCGCGTCCGCCCGGCCGCGGCGAGTCCGCCGGGCATGGCCTCGGCCGGGGTGCCTTCGAACTTCAGGTGTGACAGGCGCCGGGTCATGTCGACGCCGTTGTAGTCGCCGGCGGTGACGCCGGAAGCCGCGCGCTCGGCGAGGAAGAGTCCCGGACCCTTCTCGCCGCGCGCGGCGACGACGATCACGTCGGCGATGGCGCCGTTGGGGACGAGCGCCTTCGCGCCGGAGAGCTTGCCGCCCCTGGCCTCGACCACGACATCCTCGGGGGCCCAGACGCCGTCGGCCTCGCCGAGGGCGAAGGTGCCGAGTGCCGTGCCGTCGGCGAGCCGCGGGAGCCAGCGCTTCTTCTGGGCTTCGCTTCCGCCCTCGGCGATCGCGATTGCCGCGAGGGCGGAGGCGAGGAACGGACCGGGCGTCGCATTGTAGCCGAGTTCCTCGGCCGCGAGTGCCAGGTCGAGCAGTTCGAGCCCGGCTCCACCGAAGTCGGCGGGCGCGGCGAGGCCGGTCACGCCGAGGCTGACCAGTCCCTGCCAGAGTGCAGGGTCGTGGCCGGTCGGGCCTTCCATTACGCTGCGCACCCGGCTGGTCGGGCACTCAGCGTCGAGGAAGCGGCGGATCGTGTCCTTGAGGAGAACCTGGTCCTGGGAGAGTCCGAAGTCCATGGTGCGTCCGCTCCTCTCACTTCCGCCCGGCCGAGGCGGCCGCATCGCGCGGCAGCCCGAGTCCGCGCTCGGCGATGATGTTGCGCTGGATGTTGGCGGTGCCACCGGCGATGAGCACGCCGAGCGACCACATGTAGGCCGAGACGAGCATGCCCATTCCCGGCGCCTCGGGTTCGCCCGGCGCGAGCGCGCCGCGGTCGCCCATGACGTCCATGGCGAGCTTCGCGACGTCGTAGCCGAGCGTGGTCGAGGAGAGCTTGCTGACCAGGGCGGCCATGCCCGGCTCCTCGCCGCGCGCGCTCATCGTGAGCTGGCGGTAGCCGTGGTACTCACTCGCGAGCAGCTTCGCCTCGAGCTGCACCAGGCGATCGCGGATCACCGCGTCCTGGATGGCGGGCCTGCCGCGTACGTTGGTGAACTGGGCGAGGAGGGCGACCCCGTCGAAGACCCGCCGGCTCATGCTGGCGCTGCCGATGAGCGCCCGCTCGTGCTTGAGCGTGGAACGGGAGACGATCCAGCCCTTGCCGCGGTCGCCGACTAGGTTCGTGAAAGGGACGCGGACGTTCTCGAGGAAGACCTCGTTGAAGTCGGCCGTGCCGGTCATCTGGCGGAGCGGGCGCACCGTCAGGCCCGGCGTCTTCATGTCGATCAGGATGTAGCTGATGCCGTCGTGCTTGGGGGCGTCGGGCTCGGTGCGCACGAGACAGAACATCCAGTCCGCGTTCTGCGCATCCGAGGTCCAGATCTTCTGGCCGTTGATCACCCAGTCGTCGCCGTCGCGCTCGCCCTTGGTGCGCAGCGAGGCGAGGTCGGAGCCCGAGCCGGGCTCCGAGTAGCCCTGGCACCACTTGATCTTCCCGAGGATCGTTCCCTCGACGAACTGCTTCTTCTGTTCCTCGGTGCCGTGCTCGATGAGCGTCGGGACGAGCATGCTCGGCCCCTGGCCGATCATCTCGTGCGGCGCCTTGGTCTTGCGGAACTCGTCGGCGATGATCGTCTGGGCGAGCGGGTCGGGCGACTTCTCGCCGCCGCCGTAGCGCTTGGGCACGTGGGGATAGAGGTAGCCGCGTTCGCAGGCCTTCCGGCGGAACTCGGTCGCGCGGGGATCCACCCGGATCGGGCCACCGAGCGCGTTGCGCTCGTCGGCGGGGGGCTCCACGGCGGCGTCCTCGGCGGACCAGTTCTCCGCTAGAAAGGCCCGGACCTGCTCGCGGAACTTCTCGTACTCGGCACTGAAGCTTAGATCCATCGCTCGCGGCTCCCTTGTTGGGGTGGGGGCGCCCGGCTTCCCACGAGGCCGGACGGGCCGCGGCGGCGGACGGGCGTCGGTGTTCCTAATCAGCCACCCCGGAGGCTGCAAACCGCTGGGTGCGCTCGCCGGCCCCGCGAGGTCGCTGCACTCCGGGCCGCTCAGGGGGATTGACCGCTCCCCCGGGCAGGTTGGAGACTCCGCCACCGAAGGGATGAAGCCGATGATGCCACGCTCGCCTCGCCGCGGGTCTATCCCAACGGCTACTCGGTCGAGGTCGAGGGCGCGACCGTCGTCTCGGAGCCGTGCGCGAGCCGGCTGCGGCTGCGCACCGACGGCGCGGTGGGCGCGGTGCGGCTGCGGATCGTGCCCGGGGGCGCCTGCTGAGGCGGGCTGCTCAGGGTCCCTGGCCGGTCGCTGCGGTCCAGGCCCCGACGTCGTCGAAGGTGATGGCGCCCCACGCGATCGTGACCGGGCCCGCATCGGCGTCCCAGGTGTTGCCCGCGAAGAGGAGCCCGGGCTGCAGCGCCGGCTGCGGCACGACCAGCAGCGGCACGCCGCCCGTGGTCGAGATCGCGTTGTCGCGGAACACGGTGGCGACGTTGATCGCGCCGTCGAGTACGACGTGGACGCCATAGGGGCCGTCGCTGCCCGCGCCCGGCGCGCGCGGCCCGACGTCCACGCGGTTGCGCTCGAAGGTCGTGCGCACACCACCGCCGCCGACCACGAGCCCGCCGCCGTTCGTGCGGCCGTCATTCGTGCTCAGGTTGTCGGCGACCAGGTTGTCGTGCATCGGGCGCGCGCCCCCGAACTGGTAGACGAGGAAGCCCGAGCCGACGTTGTCGTGGCTCGTGTTGCGGCGCATCGTGCAGTTCGTGGCGCCGCCGTCGAGGTCGAAGCCCCCGCCGTCGCGCGTGCCGAGCCGGTTCCCCCAGGCCTCGCTGTCCTCGATGACGACCCGGTTCGAGTCCCAGGCCCAGATGCCGATCGGGCCGCTCGCAGCGTCGTTCAGCCACCCGTTATCCCAGGCGAGCGAGCGGACGATGCGCCCGCCGTCGACGTCGACCAGAACGATGCCGTTGCCGCTGTTGCCGCCCTTGCCGGGGATGCCCGGGTTCGCGTGGCTGCGGCAGCGGTCGACCAGCACGTTCGCGTGCGCCCAGCCGGAGACGTTCGTCCCGTAGGACCCCCAGGTGAGGATGCCGGCGTCGGCGTTGTCGTGCGAGTCGACGTCGAAGAAGCGCACGTCGGCGAAGCCGGTCTTGACCGGCGCCTGCGTCGCGTCGTCCCACGCCCAGCCGCCGAGGATGAGACCCGACTTGCCGAAGCCGCTCACCTCGACGTGCTCGACGCGCGCGAGGCGCAGGCGCGAGCCGGGCAGCGCGACGTCGGTGTAGAAGGAGATGCCGTCGGAACGATTGCCGCTTGCACGCCCGCCGCCGACGACGTTCAGCCGCACGACCCGCACGCCGCCGGCGTCGTGGACGAGGATGCCGCCGCCGGTGCCGGCATCGATCGTCGCGCGGCCGTGGCCGAAGCTCGAAACGGTGACCGGTTTGCGCGCGGTGCCTGCGTCCTCGGGGCCGATCACGACGCGGCCGGGAAATCGAGTGCCGCCCTCGAACATGAGGCGGTCGCCGGGTTCGAGGTCGGCGGCGTTCGCGCGCTCGATCGTGCGCCAAGCGGTCGCCGACGAGGTGCCCGCCGCCGTGTCGTCGCCGCTCGCGCGCACATAGTAGCGCGTCGCGAGCGCGGGGCTCGCCGCGAGCAGTCCGAACGCGACCGCGGCCGCGGCCGCGGCCGCGCCGGCGAACAGGGGAGCGTTGCGGCGTCGCACCGGCACCGGACTAGCACCGGGTGCGAAGGGCGGGCAATGCGCGAATCCCACGGGTCGAGCGTTGCCCAGCCGCGGAGGAGCGCTGCGGCGGGCCGCCGTGCCAGCGCCCCGGCCCGCCCGGGAGGCCGCCGTGCGTGAACGCACCCTGCTGATCGTCTTCGCACGCCTCCCGGCCCCGGGCCGCGTGAAGACGCGCCTCGCGGCCGTCCTCGGCGACGTCGCCGCGGCGGAACTCTACGCGGCCTTCGTCGTCGACCTCGTCGGCTCGATGGACGACCCGCGGTGGGAGACCCGCTGGCAGGTCGCCGCGCCGGTCGAGGATTTCGCCGAGCGCTTCGGGCTGCTAACTCGGACCTGCATTGCGCAACGAGGCCGCGACCTCGGCGAGCGCATGCGCGACGCCTTCCGGCTTGCGCGGGAGGATGGCTTCGCGCGCACGGTGCTGATCGGCTCCGACGCGCCCCAACTCGACGCGACGCGTATCGCCGAGGCGTTCGCCGCGCTCGGACCGGTCGGGCCGCCGGGGTGGGTCGAACCCGCCGGTGCCGGCGGCGCCGACCTGGTCCTCGGGCCCGCGCTCGACGGCGGCTACTACCTGATCGCGATGCGCGAGCCGCACGACGTGTTCGAGGGCATCGCGTGGAGCACCCCGCAGGTGCTCGAGGCGACCCTCGACCGGGCCCGAGCGCGCGGCCTGCGGACGCGCCTCCTGCAGGCCGACTTCGACGTCGACGATGCCGCAGCACTCGATCGACTCGGGCGCCTCGTGGCCGGCTCGGCGGGCGGGTCGCCCGCCATGCCGGCGACCCGCGTCGCGCTCGCGCGACTCCGCGCTGCGGGTCGCCTCGCCTAGAACTCGATCTAGAACTCGATCACGGCGTCGGGCTTGTCCGAGACGTGCACGGTGTCGATGAAGCGGATCTTGCGGCTGCGCAGCGTCATCAACATCGAACTCACCCGGATGCCGTGGCCGAAGAAGCGCACGCCGCGCATGAGCGAGCCGTCGGTCACGCCCGACGCGGCGAAGATGATCTCCTTGCCCGGTGCGAGGTCGCGCTCGGTGTAGATGCGCTTGGGGTCGGTGATGCCCATCGCCAGCATGCGCTCCTCGTTGCCGTCCTTGGTCGGGACGAGGCGTCCCTGCATGCCGCCGTTCAGGCAGCGCAGGGCCGCGGCGGTGAGTACGCCCTCGGGCGCGCCGCCGATCCCCATGAGGGCATGCACGTTCGTGCCGCGGACGGCCGCCGAGATGCCGGCCGAGAGGTCGCCGTCGCTGATCAGCCGGATGCGCGCGCCGGCGCGTCGGATGTCCTCGATCAATTGCTCGTGGCGCGGCCGGTCGAGCACGATGACGACCAGGTCGGTCACCGAGCGGTTCAGCCGCTTCGCAATCGCGTCGAGATTCTCTTGGACCGTCGCGTCGAGGTGGACCGCACCGCGCGCGGCCGGGCCGACGACGATCTTCTCCATGTAGCAGTCGGGTGCCTTCAGGAGGCCACCGCGGGTCGAGGCCGCCAGCACCGCGATCGCACCCGGCGAGCCGGTCGCGCAGAGGTTCGTGCCCTCGAGCGGATCGACCGCGATGTCGACCTCGGGGTCCTCCTGGCGGCCGCGGCCGACGTGCTCGCCGATGTAGAGCATCGGCGCCTCGTCGCGCTCGCCCTCGCCGATCACCACGGTGCCATCGATGGCAAGCCCGTTGAGCGCGCGGCGCATGGCGTCGACCGCGGCCTGGTCGGCGGCCTTCTCGTTGCCGCGCCCCATCCACAGCGAGGCGGCCAGGGCCGCCGCTTCGGTCACGCGCACTGCCTCGAGGGCGAGGTTGCGGTCCATTGCGGAATCGGATGCGGCAGACTTCGACATGGTTTCCTCCGGCTTTCGTCTTCTTTTAGAGCGACTCGATGCGGATCATGCGTGGCGGCTCGACCACGCTCTTCAAGGTCTCGATGCGGGCGAGCGCGCGACGCATCGCGGCTTCCTCGGCGTCATGAGTGGTTAGCACCAGCGGCACGCCTTCGTCGGGCGCCCGCGCCCGCTGCAGCACCGCCTCCAGCGACACCCGCTCGTCGCGAAGGGCAGCGGCAATGTCGGCGACCACGCCCGGCTGGTCCATGACCATGAAGCGGACATAGTAGGGACCGACATGGCGCTCCATCGCCGCGGTCGGCTCGGCGGCCAGATCCGCGGCGGGAACGCCGAAGGTGGGCGTCGCGCGGCCCCGGGCGATGTCGACGAGGTCGGACACCACCGCGGAGGCCGTCGGGCCGGCGCCGGCGCCGCGGCCCTCGAACACGGTCTGGCCGACGAAGTCGCCCTCGGCGACGACGGCGTTGAACACGCCCTCGACATGGGCGATCGGTGTCTCCAGCGGCACCATGCAGGGATGGACGCGCTGCTCGATGCCATGGTCGGTCTGGCGCGCGATGCCGAGCAGCTTGATGCGATAGCCGAGCTCGGCCGCGTATTCGATGTCGAGCGCGGAGACGTGACGGATGCCCTCGACATGCACGCCGGCGAAGTCGACGGCACGGCCGAAGGCGAGCGAGGTCAGGATCGCGAGCTTGTGAGCGGCATCGATGCCGTCGATATCGAAGGCGGGATCGGCCTCGGCGTAACCCAGCTTCTGCGCATCGGCCAGCACGTCGGTGAACGGCCGACCGGTTTTCCGCATCGTCGTCAGGATGTAATTGCAGGTGCCGTTGAGGATGCCGTAGACGCGGCTGATCCGGTTGCCGGCGAGACCTTCGCGGAGCGCCTTGACGATCGGGATGCCGCCGGCGACCGAGGCCTCGAAGGCGAGCGCCAGGTTCTTCGCTTCCGCGGCCTTGGCGAGCTCGGTGCCGTGATGGGCGAGCAGCGCCTTGTTGGCGGTGACGACATGGCGGCCCTTCGCTAGCGCCGTCTCGACCGTCCGTCTGGCGGCGCCGTCGACGCCGCCGATCAGCTCGACCACCACATCGGCATCGGCATCGGCGGCCAACGCCACCGGGTCGTCGAACCATTTGAACGCCGAGAGGTCGACGCCGCGGTCCTTGCCCTTGGACTTCGCCGACACCGCGGTCACCTGGATCGGCCGACCGGCGCGCCGGGTCAAGAGGTCGCCCTGCTCGGCGAGGAGCTTCACGGTCCCGGCGCCGACTGTTCCGAGGCCGGCAATGGCGATCTTGAGAGGCTTCGACATCGGATTCTTCAGGCGGCGGCGACCTTGAGTCGCCACAGTTGCAGGGGGTCCCCTAATACCGGCGGAGAGACCAAAAAGCGAGGGTCACGAGGCCAGGAGGCCTTTACTCGACGAACACCTCCGCCCTGCGATTGGGCGCTTCCGCCGCGGCGCTTCCGGCGATCACCAACGGCTCGGCATCGCCCATTGCCTCGACCTGCAGGCGATCGCTGGTGAGACCGTTTCGCATCAGTTCCTGGGCGACCGCATTGGCGCGGTCCAGCGACAGCCCGAATTCGGCCATCTCGCTCTTCGCCCCCTCGCCGCCGTTCGCGCGGCCGGCATGCCCGACGATGCGGACGCGGCCGCCGAGTTCTTGGGCCAGCGCCGCGACGCGGGACAGCGTCTGGCGATCGCTCGGACCAAGCCGGGCGGAGCCTTCGCCGAAACGGATCGTGGCCGCCGGCTCGCCCGGGCGGACGACCAGCCCCGGCCCGCGGCTCTCGATATAGGCGACCTGCGACCTGCCCGACTCACGCGCGGTGTGCTGAAGCGCACCGCTGCGCGGCGGAACCGCCGGCGGTGCCGGGGGCGGCTCGGCCACTGGCTGGCGCAGTTGCACGGCCGTCTCCGCCCGGGCGAGCTGCTGGCGATAGACCTGGTCGACGGTCGGTGCCGCCGGGGCCGGAGTCGCCGCCTGGGGGCGCGGCGCCGAGGAAATCTGCGGCGGCGGCGGGGGCGGTGCGGGTGCCTGCACCGCCGGCGTCAGGGCGGGCCGCGCGGGCGTAGCCGGAGGAGCGGATCGCGCCGGGGCGACGGCCGGCGCCGCCGATCTTGCGACGCCGGGAGCGGCGACCTGCGGCATTGTCGGCGGCGGCGGCGGCGGAACCGGTTGGGCAGTCGCCGAGCTGTCGGCGGCGGGCGCCGCCGGGGCTGCGGCCGCCGGCAGAGCCGGGCGGAGCGGAGCGGCGGCTGCCGGGATTGGTGCAGGAGGGGGCGCGGCGGCGACCGGCGGCGGGGGCGGCGAAGCCGGG
>CAMBZJ010000012.1:0-102500 GCA_945872365.1 Klebsiella pneumoniae | reverse complement strand
CTAGCCATCGTAGCCTTGGTGAGCCATTACCTCACCAACTAGCTAATGGCGCGCAGGCCCATCGACGAGTGATAGCTTGCAAGCAGAGGCCATCTTTCACCCCAGGAGCCGAAACTCCCGTGGTCATATCTGGTATTAGCCCATCTTTCGATGGGTTATCCCAGTCTCGAGGGTAGGTTACCTACGTGTTACTCACCCGTGCGCCGGTTTACTAGGAAGGCCGAAGCCCTCCGTTCTCCCTCGACTTGCATGTGTTAAGCACGCCGCCAGCGTTCGCTCTGAGCCAGGATCAAACTCTCCAGTTTTAGAGATTCGCCGATCTCGCCTTGCGGCTTGACCGACGGAACTCAACGGGTTCCTTCGACTCGAATTCTCACTGGTACCGATCCCTTGCGGGACCGGTGCGCTACTATTTAGTTTTCAAAGACCGCGACCCCACCCACCGGGTGACGCCATACCTGCTGTTTGCGTTGTTTGGAGCCGGCCCAAGGCCGGCTTCCTCTCTCCGCTGCTGCTTCCCTTAATCGGCGACCCGTCGTTTCCGACGAAGCGCCCGTCAGGGAATCCCCCTTTTAACGTCCCACCGTGGGGACGTCAAGGGGCTGTCGGCGAATTCTCACTCACGCCCCCACACGGACCCGTCCGAGGCGTCGCCGACCGACGGCCAAGAGGGCCTCCGTGCCGGGCCTGAGCGTCATCAAGGGGTCGCCGACCACGACATGATCGAGCCGGACGGCCCCCTGCGCGACCAACCGGCGGGCCTCGCTACCCGACGTGGCGAACCCGATGGCGACGAGAGTCTTCAAAAGGGAAATCCCTTCGGGCCCGCCCGGAGCGACCGAGAAGTCGTCCGGGGCGAAGGCCTCCCGCTGCTGGAAGCGCTGCTCAAAACGGTTCTGGGCCTCTCCGGCGGGTCCGGCTCCGTGATGGCGCTCGACGATTTCGAGCGCGAGCGCCTTCTTCGCCTCCATGGGGTGGAGTCCCGCCACGACCCGGGCCTGGAGGTCCGGCATCCGGTCGCTCAGCAATTCCGCGTAGCGTGACATCAACGGGTCGGAGATCGACATCAGCCGCCCGAACATCTCCGCCGGGGGATCGGCGATGCCGATCGAGTTGCCGAGCGATTTGCTCATCTTCTGTTCGCCGTCCACACCCTCGAGCAGGGGCATGGTGAGCACCGCCTGTGACTCCTGGCCGTAGGCCTTCTGCAACTCGCGACCCACCAGCAGGTTGAACTTCTGATCCGTACCCCCGACCTCCACGTCGGCGCGAAGTGCGACCGAGTCGTACCCCTGGATCAGGGGATAGAGAAACTCGTGGATCCCGATCGCCCGCTGTTCGCGCATGCGCTTTGCGAAGTCGTCGCGCTCCAGGATCCGTGCGACCGTGTAGTGCGCACAGAGGCGCACCATATCGGCGGCCGCCATGCCGTCCATCCATTCCGAGTTGAAGCGGACCTCTGTAAGCTCACGGTCGAGGACGCGGAACACCTGATCCTCATAAGTCCGGGAGTTGTGAAGGACCTCTTCGCGGGTCAAGGCCCGACGGGTCTCCGACTTGCCGGTCGGATCACCGATCATTCCCGTGAAGTCGCCGATCAGGAAGACCACATGGTGACCTTCCTGCTGGAACTGGGCGAGTTTGCGCAGCACGACCATGTGTCCGAGATGCAGGTCGGGAGCCGACGGGTCGGCGCCGAATTTCACCCGGAGCGGTCGCCCCGACTTCGCCGATGCTTCGAGCTTGGACTCAAGTTCGCCGCGCGGCAGGACGTCGACCGCGCCTTCGAGCAATCGGGCCCACTGCTCGCGCGCGGTCGTCATCCGTCCCACATCTCCCTCCAGCGCATGATCGCCGAGCAACGCCCGCTTCCAGCCTCGACGTCGACGATCGCGCCCTGCAGGGCGATCGGACCACGCGCGACCTCGAAACGCTCGGGCCTCTGCGACAGGAAGCGTCGCAGGACCTCCTCCTTGCGCATCCCGATGACCGAATCGATTGGACCGCACATCCCGGCGTCGGTCATGAACCCGGTACCGCCGGGCAGGACCCGTTCGTCGGCGGTCTGAACGTGCGTATGCGAGCCGACGACCGCCGCGACTCGCCCGTCGAGGTACCACGCCATCGCCGACTTCTCCGAAGTGGTTTCCGCATGCATGTCGACGAAGACCACGTCCGCTCGCGGGCCGATTTCGGAAAGGATCGCGTCGGCGGTACGGAACGGACAGTCGCAAGGCCCCATGAAAGCCCGGCCGATCAGGTTCATCACCCCGATCCGCCGACCATTGCGCGCCTCCTGGACCGTCCATCCCCTCCCGGGATTTCCGATGGGGAAGTTCGCGGGACGCAGGAGCCGTGACTCGCGCTCGAGGATCTCCACGATCGCCGGAAATTTCCAGACGTGATTGCCGGTGGTGAGTACGTCGATGCCGGCGTCGAGCAGTTCCTCGGTGGAGTCCGGGTCGATGCCGTGACCGGCTGCAGCGTTCTCGCCGTTGCCGACCACGAAGTCCACGCCGTGCTCCTTGCGCACCGACCGCAGGCGCGCCCGAAGGGCCCGGCGCGTCGCGCGGCCGACGATGTCGCCGAGAAACAGCAGTCTGGTCGGGGGCTGCAAGCCCCCCGACTCACCCGCCGAAGCTGCCGGAGCCACGCCGAGCCCTAGCGGGCGACCTCGGTCGCCCTGGTCTCTCGGATCACGGTGACGCGGATCTGTCCCGGGTACGTCATCTCGTTCTCCACCCGCTTGGCGACGTCCCGGGCCAGCAGGGCACATTGGTCGTCGTTCAATTTACCGGGTTCAACGAGAATGCGAATCTCGCGGCCAGCCTGGATGGCAAACGACTTCTCGACACCATCGAACGAGTTGGAGATCCGTTCCAAGTCGTCGAGACGGCGCACGTAGCTCTCGAGGACCTCGCGCCGGGCGCCCGGGCGTGCACCAGAAAGCGCATCGGACGCGTCGACGAGCGGTGCCAGGACCGTGTCTGCGGCGACCTCCTCGTGATGCGCCGCGATCGCGTTGCAGATCTTGGCCGACTCCCCGTACTTGCGGGCGATTTCGGCTCCGATGAGTGCGTGCGATCCCTCCACTTCGTGCGTGAGCGCCTTGCCGATGTCGTGCAGGAGAGCCGCACGACGCGCCTGCTTCGGGTTCAGTCCGAGTTCTGCGGCCATGACGCCGCAGATGAACGCGGCTTCGACCGAGTGCATGAGGACGTTCTGCCCGTAGCTGTAGCGATATTTCAGCATCCCCAAGAGACGCACGATTTCCGGGTGCACGCCGTGCACTCCCACCTCGAAGAGAGCCTTCTGACCCGCCTCGCGTACGGTCTCCTCGACCTCGCGCTCCGCCTTGCGCACCACTTCCTCGATCCGACCAGGGTGAATCCGGCCGTCCGAAATGAGTTTCTCCACCGCGAGTTTCGCGATCTCCCGCCGAACGGGATTGTGGCACGAGACGACTACCGTCTCCGGCGTGTCGTCGATGATCAAGTCGACGCCGGTGGCGGACTCGATGGCCCGGATGTTGCGGCCCTCGCGGCCGATGAGCCGGCCTTTCATGTCGTCGGTCGGAAGGTGCACGATCGAGATGGTACGCTCTGCGACGAACTCTCCCGCGAGACGTTCGATCGCCAGCGCGACCACCTTCTTGGCGCGACGATCGGCATCGGCCCGCGCCTCTTCCTCGATCACGCGAACCCGCTTGGCTGCTTCGTGCCGCGTCGACGCCGTGACCTCGGCGAGTAAGGCTGCCTTCGCCTCCTCTCGGCCCATTCCGGCAGTCCGCTCGAGCACCTGCCGCGCCGATTCGGACGCCTGCTCGAGTTCCACCTTGAGCTTCTCCGAGGCCGCTTCCCGCTCGCGGAGCGCGGACTCGCGGCGCCCAGCATCGCTCAGTTGGCTCTGCATCGCCGCCGAGCGCTTTTCGATCTCGAGTTCGCGCGCAGCAACCTGCTTCTCGGCCGCCTGCAACTCACGTCGCTGATCCCGCGACTGGATCTCGAACTCCTCACGGAGGCGCAGGAGTTCGTCGCGGGCACCGACCTGGGCTTCCCGCTGCGCCGCCTCGGCCTCCCGGCGGGCCTGCGCGACGATCCTCTCGCGCTCTTCTTCGGCTGCCTTTCGCGTTCCTTCGGTCTCGGACCGACGCGACAAGAAGTAGGCAACGGCGCTGAGCGCTGCGATCACGAAGCCGAACAGACCGGCTTGTAAGTTACTCACTTTCGTCGTTCTCCAAGGTGGTCGCCGCCGAGGCCTCGCCCAGTAGCCAATCTCATCGGCCTATCACCCCAACTTGCGCGTGAATTCGCGCCTGAGAACCTAAAGAGCCTCAATCGCCTTGTGTCAAGGCGCCTGCCCAACGCCCCCCTCCGCATGCAGCTGGCCCTCCGTGGAGCCTTCCTCGCCGACAAGCGCCGAGGCGAACTCCTCGGCATCGAAAGGCTGGAGATCGCCGGCGCTCTCTCCGAGTCCGACGTATCGGACTGGCAGGCCAAGCTCTCGACGGATCGCAACGACCACGCCACCTCGGGCCGATCCGTCGAGTTTGGTCAGTACGACGCCGGAAACCTCGACCGCCGCGGCAAACGTCTTGGCCTGTGAAATCGCGTTCTGACCGGTGGTTGCATCGAGCACGAGCAGAACCTCGTGTGGGGCCCCTGGCAGCACCCGCTCGATTACGCGCCGAAGCTTCCGCAATTCCTCCATCAGGTTCACCTTGGTGTGCAGGCGTCCCGCGGTGTCGATCAGGACGACGTCGACCTCGCGTGCGACCGCCGCCTTCATGCCGTCGAACACCACGGAGGATGGGTCGGTTCCCTGCTCCTGGCGAACGATCTGCGCACCTGCGCGGTCAGCCCAGACGGCGAGTTGATCGGCGGCAGCCGCCCGAAACGTGTCCCCTGCGACGAGGAGAACGGATCGCCCGAGAGCCTGGTGGCGGGCCGCAAGCTTGCCGATCGAGGTGGTCTTCCCGACCCCGTTCACGCCTACGACGAGCGTGACCCATGGGCGCACCGGCAGGTCCTCCGACTCGCCCGGACCAGCCACCATCGCCGCGATACGAGAGCGCAACTCGGCTCGTATCCCCTCGGCGTTGCGCCGGTCGGCGGGAAGTCGAGAGAGTCCCTCGAGCAACTCCCGAGCCGAGCGTGGTCCCACGTCGCTCTCGATGAGGATACGCTCGAGTTCCTCGTCGACGTCGGACCCACCAACCCCGAACGCCGCTGCCAGGCGCGAGACGAAGCCGGACCGAGTGCGTGCAAGTCCCGAGCGGAAGCGCTCGGCCGTTGTCCCCGGCGTGGCCCCCGCGACCGATCGAGCCTGCTCCGGCGGGCCCTGCCCCGCTTCTTGAGCCCGGATGCGGCGGCGCCGCAAGGCGAACAGCACGATGCACAGGAGGAGCAAGGCCCCGGCGCCGCCCGCGAGCCACGGCGCATTTGCTCGATCGAGCCAGGAGGGCGCAATGAACTGCACCGCGTTGCCTCAGGCCGAGGCGGCGAGCGCCATCCCGGCTCCCCGCGCCTCCCCCAACTCCTCGTCACGTTCGGGAAGAGCCACGGACACGAGTTGCGAGACGCCTGCTTCCGCCATCGTGACCCCGAAGAGGCAGTTCGCCGACTCCATCGTGGGCTGCTTGTGCGTGATCACGATGAACTGCGTGCGATGGCTCATCCGGGCGATCATCGCATTGAAGCGGCCGAGGTTCGCCTCGTCGAGCGGTGCATCGACTTCGTCGAGTACGCAGAAGGGCGTCGCGCGGAGACTGAACAACGCCATGAGGAAGCTGATCGCCGTGAGGGCCTGTTCACCACCCGAAAGCTGCTCGAGGGCCCGGATGGTCTTCCCGGGCGGTTGCGCCTCCATCTCGACGCCCGTCTCCATGATGTTGTTCGGATCGGTGAGCTTGAGCGCGGCACGTCCGCCACGGAACAACTCTGCGAAGAACTCCTGGAATTTCTGGTTCGCCAGGTCGAAAGTGTCGCGAAAACGCGCGCGCGTCGTTCGGCTCAATTCCCCGATCGTCTGCCGCAGGTCTTCGATTGAAGCTTCGAGATCTCGGCGCTGGCCATCGAGGAACGCGAAGCGCTCCTCCAACTCTTGGGCATCGGCGATGGCAGCAACGTTCACGTCGCCCAATTTCTCGATGCGTTCCTTCAAGGCCTGAATGCGCGTTGTCGCGCCCGCTTCGTCGAAGCCCTCTGGGACCTGGGCTTCAGCAGGGTCGATTCCGTGCTGCTCTCGGGCAAATACCAGCAACGACTCGATCTGGGCCTCCTGCTGCGCGAGACGCAGTTCGATGCGCTGACAGAGACGACGCGCTTCGTCGAGCGTACCGCGCGAGAGAGAGACCGCCACATCCACGTCGCGCAATTCCACCTGTGACGCCCGGGCGCTCTCGCGCGCCGCTTCGATCTCCGCTTCGCGCTCGGCGAGTTCGAGACGACGACGAATGAGTTCCTCCTCCAGCGAGGCGACCTGCGAGACCGTTGCCGCACGCTGCTGAGCGAGACGCTCCACTTCATCGTCGATGGACCTGCGGCGCATGGCCGCGATCGCAATCTCGTGCTCGCGCTGACCGTGGTCCGCCACGGCCCGTGACAGGAATTCCCGCGCCGAAGACAGAGCCTCCCGCCGCGCCTCCCGTCGCGATCGTGCGTCGTCGACCTCGGCGCGCCTCGCGACTAGCAGCGTCTCCGCGGACTCGGCACGCGCGAGCGCCTCTGCCTCCACCCCGGACGAAGCGCGAACCGACGTTTCGGCCTCGGCCAGCCCGGTGGCGGCTACCTCGATCGATCCCTCGCAGGCAGCGTATTCCTCCCGAGCCTCCGTTCCGCGGGCCCGGGCTGCCGAGAGATCGCGACGAGCCGTCTCGAGCGCATGCTCCGCCGCCACCCGTGCGAGGGTGGCGGCATGCGCCTCCGCATCCAGTCGACGGAGGTCCGCACCCAAAACCGTGCATTCGTGCCGAACTTCCCCGAGCCGTCGCTCGACGGCAGCCTGGCGAACTTCGTCCTCCGCGATCTGCGCCTCGAGTTCGCCGACCTCTCGCCGACGCTGGAGCAAGTCGGCGGTCTCCGGCACCCGACCACCCGTCACCACGCCATGGTGGTCGACGACGTCGCCCGCTCGGGTAACCCACTGGGAGCCGCTTTCGCCAGCCCGAACGGCGCGGACCGCGGCCGCGATGTCCGCGACGAGCATGACCCCTTCGAAGAGCGCGTTTCGAACGGCCTCGCTCCCAGGCGCCGCCCCGACCAGTTGATTCATGGGCGTTCCGCTCGCCGACGGCAAGACGCCGCCCGCGGTCGACACTGCATCCGCGGGCACCAGCGTTACGCGCCCCGCGCCGGTGCGGCGCAAGTGGTCGGCGATCTTCGCGCCTTCCTCGGCCGTGCGCACGACCGCCCCTCCGATGGCGTCGCCGAGGACCGACGCGACCGCCGGTTCGAGTTCCGGCGGAATGACGAGTCCGTCGAGCACGAGGCCGCGCGGCGCCGGGTCGTGAGCCATCGCGACCGCGATGCCATCGGCATACCCGTCGAGCGCACGCTCTCGCTCCCGCAGACCCTCCAGGCGGCCCCGGCGATGAACCATCACCTCGCGAACCGCCGTCAGGTTCTCGTCGAGACGTCGTAATTCGCCCTCTCGGGCGCGCAACTCACCGGTCGCCCCCTTGCGACTGTGCTCCAGGCGTTCGTGCGCCGCGCGAGAGGACCCGTGGCCGGCCTCGCCCTCCGCCAAGCGGCTTTCGGCGGCGCCGATCTCCGACTCGCGTTCACGCAGGCGCACCTGGATGCGTTCCCGTTCCTCCCGAAGACCGTGGAGGCGGGTCGCACACGCCGCCCGCCCCGCGCCGTGGCGCGCGAGTTGTCGTCGCGCCTCTTCGAGTCCCGCCACCGCCGCCACCTGCTCCGCGCGAACGACTTCGAAGGCCGGAATCACCGCCTCCACTTGGGCCTCGACGGCTTCGAGGGCAGAAGCCTCCCGCGCCTCCGACGCCTTGCCCTCCGTGAGTCGGGCTGCCGACTCCTGCAGGGACCGACGTCCGCCTTCGGCTTCGGCCTCGAGACCCGAGATTTCTTCGACCGACCGCCCGAGCCTGGCCTCGATCGTCAAAAGGGCCTCGCGCGCGGCCGCATGCCGCTCAGTCGCGCGAACAGCGGCACCGCTCACTTCGGCCACGGCCGCGAACCGTGCCTCGATCTCCCGGGCGGCGGCCTGCTCCTTGTCGACCGCAGTCGAGCGGAGCGACTCGGCCGAGGCGAGGGCTTCGAGGGAAGCGGCCTCTCCCGTCCGGGCGTGGGCCATCTCCTCGCGGGCGGCCTCCTGTTCGCGGGACAGGATTCGCCAGCGCGTAGCCGCGAGTGCCACCTCCGTGGCCTGCAACTCCGAGACGAACTGGCGGTATTCCTCGGCTCGCTTGGCCTGCCGGCGCAGTGTCGCCAGCTGCCGGTCGATCTCGCGCATGACGTCGTTCACCCGCGCGAGGTTCTCGTTCGTTCGCTCGAGTTTTCGCTCCGCCGCGATCTTGCGGCTGCGGAACCGAGTTGTTCCCGCGGCCTCTTCGAGGAAGAGTCGCATTTCCTCGGGCTTTGCCTTGACGATCTGCCCTACGCGGCCCTGTTCGATCATCGCATAGGCCTTTGGCCCGACACCGCTGCCCAGAAAGAGTTCGGTGATGTCGCGAAGACGCGCCGGCGCCTGGTTGATCAGGTACTGCGACTCGCCGGAGCGAAAGATGCGCCGCGTGATCGTGAACTCGTGTTGGCGGGCGACATGGGCGGCCAGACCCTCCGCTTCTCCCGCGAAATCCGTTGCTTCCTCCCCCTCCTGTTCGAAGGTGAGGGTCACCTCGGCCAGGTTGAGTGGGGCACTGTGGGCGTTGCCCCCGAAGATCACGTCCTCCATGTCGTGGGCGCGGAGGTTGCGCACGCTCTGCTCGCCGAGCGCCCACCGGATCGCATCGGAGACATTGGACTTCCCGCAGCCATTGGGCCCGACGACCGCGTTGATTCCGGCGGCGAGCGCCACGCGCGTCGGCTCGCGAAACGACTTGAACCCCACGAGCTCGATCTGACGGATGCGCACTCCCAGCCTCCTCCTCGACCCCGCAGCGCGGGCATCGCGATCCCTGTCCGAGGGCGCCGTACTCCCATCTACTGCGTCTGGAGTCAAGACCGACCACAACCCCTTGGGTATCGGTGCGATCGACAGCTCCTGCGAACGAAGTCGGCGAGCGGCCCCTTCGCACCGGCCTCAGGCCTCATCTCCGGCACGCGACAGAGGTAGTTCCCGCTGTGGTTCGCAAAGCGGTCGTAGCGCCGCGGGCACGGACTTCGGCCGATGCCCGGGGGGACTCGCTGCTCGAGCTTTCGCCCGATCATGGCAATGGCCCGGGGACCCAGCGTCCGCCCGACCCGCGAGCCCGAGCGACCCGGCCGGGTCGACTCCGCCAGAGGTCCGGCCCTGGTGGAAACCGCGAACGACCCGGTTGCCCCCCGAGAGGCCCTGCGATAGTCTGAGAAATCGGTCGCCCCGCCGGGGATCGCGGCTAGGCATCCCGCCGACCCGGGTCGCTCTCGGCCGGTAGGACCGGCCCCTGCGACGTGGAAAAGCGTATCATCATCAACGCGGCCGAGTTCGAGACTCGGATCGCACTGGTCGAGGACACCAAGCTCGCGGAACTCCACGTCCAGAGTCGCGGCGATTCCTCGATCGCAGGAAACATCTACCGCGGCCGGGTGCTGCGCGTCCTCCCCGGGATGCAAGCCGCCTTCGTCGATCTCGGCCTGGAGAAGGCCGGCTTCATGCACGTGTCCGACTTCTGGACGAGCCCCGGGGAGATGACCTCCGGAGAGCCGCCGGTTCCCGATTCGGGCGAGGACCTCGAGCAGGAACTCGGCATCGAACCCTCGCTTGCAGCCTATGCGGACGAAATCGAGGAGGGGCCCGAGCCGATCATTTCCCGGACCGAACTGGAGATCGAAGGGACCGCCGAGCCAGCCGACGTGGCCGGGCCGAATGACCGGCACGACATGGAACCGGACGCCCCGCACTCGACCGAACCCTCAGCGACCGAGGACGGCGGCACGCAGGACAACGCGAGTCCGCCGGAGGCCGACGAAGCGGCCGCAACTGCCTCGCGCCCGGCTGGCCGTCGGCGCGGCCGTCGCTCGCGCGCGCTGGCTTCCCCGTCCGCGGAAGCCGACGAAGCCACCGCGGCCCCGGACGCCGCCGACACGCCCGTGGGCGAAGATGCGAACGGGGACGAATCCCAGCCCCCACGCCCGCCCCTGCCGGCGATCGAGGACCTGCTCGCCAAGGGCCAAGAGATCCTCGTCCAGGTGTCCAAGGAGCCCATCGGCACGAAGGGCGCACGAATCACCTCCCACATCTCCCTTCCCGGCCGCTACGTCGTCTACATGCCGACGACCGACCACATCGGTGTCTCGCGCCGCATCGAGGACGAGAAGGAGCGCGCGCGCCTGCGTGACATCGTCTCGGCCGGCCGCGGCAAGACGACGGGCGGCTTCATCGTGCGCACGGTCTGCGAGGGCGTGAGCAAGCGCGAGATCCTCGCCGATATGCGCTTTCTGTCGAAGCTCTGGACAGGCATCGTGAAGAAGAACAACGTAGCCGCGGCACCCGCGCTCCTGCACGAGGACCTCGACATGGTCCTGCGTGCGGTCCGCGACCTATTCTCCACCGACGTGACGCAGGTAGTCGTCGATCGTCAGGCAGACCGCGATCGGATCGTCGATTTCGTCGACAGCGTCCTGCAACCCCGGCTCAAGTCCCGCGTCGAACACTACACCGAAGCCGAACCGATCTTCGACCACTTCGCGATCGAGAACCAGGTCCACCGGGCGCTCGAGCGCCGCGTCTGGCTGAAATCAGGTGGCTACCTGGTGTTCGACCAGACCGAGGCACTCACGACGATCGACGTCAATACGGGACGCTTCGTGGGCAAGAAGACCCACGAGGAAACGGTCCTCAAGACGAATCTCGAAGCTGCTCGCGTCGCCCTCGACCAACTGCGATTGCGCAACATCGGTGGCATCATCATCATCGACTTCATCGACATGGAGAAGGCTGCAAACCGCAAGAAGGTGAGCGAGGTGCTTGCCGAAGCCGTGAAGCTGGACAAGGCGCGCACCAACATCCTCCGGATCTCCGAACTCGGACTCGTGCAGATGACGCGCAAGCGCACGCGCGACAACCTGCGCCATCTGCTGACGGCTCCCTGCCCGACCTGCCATGGCGACGGACGCTTGCGGGCCGTCGAGGCGCTCGCGGCCGATGCCCTCCGCGCCGTCCGACGGGCTCTCGCCACGTCTCCCGAGGCGAAGTCCCTGCGGTTGCGCCTGCCGGGCGAAGTCGCCCGCGCACTGCTCGGGCCGCTGGCCCCCGGCCGGCAGGAATTTCAGGACCGGCTCGGCGTCCGACTCGAAATCGAGGCGGACGAACGCCTAGGCAGAGGCCATAGCGAGATCCACATTCTCGAAAGCGCCCCCGGAGCCAGGCCTGCTGCGCCGAAACAAGGCGACGCTGCGAGCGCAGCCACCGACGACAGGGCTGGCGACACTGTGATCGGATCGGAGAGCGAGTCCTGACCCGCACTCGCGTGGCCGCCGTCCGCCCTTGCCTTGATTTCGCGCCGGACGTAGGCCATACCACCCGCGGCGGTGCCTGCCCCGAGGAGGTGGTGTGATGGAGTTGCCGAAGTGCCAGAAGTGCCACGACGGGGTGCTGATTCCGCTTTCCGACTATGGTCAGGAGGGCGCGACCGTCATGTTCAAGGCCTGGGTATGCACGAATCCGGGCTGCGGCTTCTCCCTGCGCATCGACAAGGGCGAAGTTACCTATGGTCGCAAGATCGATCACAAGCACTGACCACCGCTTCGCCCGGTGACGGCCGCAGCCTGGGCAACGCGATTCGGGTGATGACGCGGCTCTCCGGCAGACACTAAGGTCGTCGGATGACCGACTGGAAAGCGGAAGCCGCCCGTAAGACGATGACTGCCGAGGCGGCGGTCGGCCTCGTGAGGTCGGGAGACCACGTCTTCATCGCGTCCGGGTGCGCCGAACCGCAGACGCTGGTCGCGACCCTCTCGGCACGCCCCGACGAGAACGACGTCGAGATCCTGCACATCCTGACGCTCGGAGTGGCACCGTATGCCGACCCCCGGTTTCCGAGTCGCTTCCGGCACAACGCGCTCTTCATCGGCGCGAACGTCAGGGAGGCGGTTCAGGCGGGCAACGCGGACTACACGCCGGTCTTCCTCTCCGAGATCCCGGGCCTGTTCCGTTCGGGCCGCCTGCCAGTAGACGTCGCCCTGATCCAGACCTCTCCGCCCGACGCGGCAGGCTGGGTGAGTCTGGGAATTTCGGTCGACGTCGTGCGGAGTGCCGTCGAGAACGCCGACTTGGTGATCGCGGAGATCAATCCGGCGATGCCGCGCACGCACGGAGACGGTTTCGTGCACGTGCGTGACATCGATGCGTTCGTCGAGGTCACCACCCCCCTGCTCGAGTTGCCCGTCACGACACCCGACGAGGCCTGTCGGGAGATCGCAGTGAACCTAGCGCGCCTTGTCCCCGACGAGGCGACCATCCAACTCGGGATCGGCGAGATTCCACAGGCGCTCGCCCCCCTGCTGGTGGGCAAGCGCGACCTCGGAATCCATACCGAGATGTTCTCCGACGGCGTGATCGACCTGATCGAGTCGGGCACGGTGACGGGCGCGAAGAAGACCCATGGCCGCGGCAAGGTCGTGACCTCGTTCTGTATGGGCAGTCGCCGACTCTACGACTACGTGCACGACAACCCGCTGTTCGAGTTCCGCGGCGTAGACTACGTGAACGACCCCTTCGTCATCGCCCGGCACGACCGGATGGTCGCGATCAACTCGGCGCTCGAGATCGACCTGACCGGCCAGGTCTGCGCGGACTCGATCGGCCAACGCTTCTTCTCCGGCATCGGGGGCCAGGTGGACTTCATACGCGGGGCGAGCCGCTCCCGCGGGGGACGTCCGATCATCGCGTTGCGCTCGACGGCGAAGCACGGGACGGTGTCCCGGATCGTCCCGGTTCTCAGTGAAGGAGCGGGGATCGTCACCTCCCGCGGCGATGTCCACTACGTCGTGACGGAGTACGGAATCGCGAACCTCTACGGGCGTACGGTCCGCGAGCGCGCCCTGGCACTCAGTTCCATCGCCCACCCGGACTTCCGCGGAGAACTGGTCGCCGCCGCCCGGGCCAGACACTTCGTTGCACCGACGCAGGTCGACCTCCCCGCGGGGGCGACGCTCTACCCGGCCCACGTCGCGACGACGGAGCGCCTCCGCGACGGGCGCACCGTCGTTTATCGACCTCTTCGCCCGACCGACGAACGAGCCCTGCGCGACTTCTTCTACTCCCACTCGGACGAAACCGTCTACCTGCGGTACGGAACCCCACTCAAACACCTCTCCGCTCGCCAGATCCAGCACTTCGTCTCGGTCGACTACGAGGAGCGTATGGCGATCGGAGCATTCCTTCCGCGCACCGAGGACACGGCGCCGGGGGACGAGGACGTCCTGATCGGCGTGGGTCGTTACGACCTCGATCGCACGACGAATTTCGCCGAGTGCGCGTTCACGATCCACGATGACTTCCAGAACCAGGGCATCGGGAGCAGGCTCCTGCGAAAGCTCATCCGCTTTGCTGCGGCTCGCAATATCGACGGCTTCACGGCCCAGGTGCTCGCCCGCAACTCCCGGATGCTGCGGGTCTTCCAGAAGTGGTGCTCCCCGCTCACGACCAGGATCAGCGACGGCATCTGCGACGTCTCGTTCCGGTTTGCCGAGATGCCACGCAGTCACCGCGCACGCGAAGAGGGAGCATCGTCGCCAGACGGGCCCGGCGACGATTCGAAGCCGGGCGACTGACCATCCGCTTCGTTCGTCTCGCTGCGGCAGGTCTCGATCGCGACGAGTTGCCCGTCGCTCTCGGCGACGACCTCGCCCACCGACGCCGTGTCGAGCCAGAGTGCGCCAACGTCTCCATAGCGAGGGGGAATCTCCTTCGAGGGGAGGTCGAATCGATTGCGGGCGCCCACGCCCGCCACGACCAGCGCCGCGCGCAACTCCTCGACGAACGCCGCCTGGCTCGATGTGCGGCTTCCATGGTGCGGGGCGCGGGCGAGCACGGACGGCAGGCCGCCCCGGGCGAGCAAGTCGCGCTCACCCGATGCCTCGACGTCCCCCGCAAGCAACAGGGAGGTTGCGCCATGAACCCATCGCAGGACGAGCGACCCGTCGTTCGTGGGCGCACCCGCCCGTTGCGGGCTCGGCCCGAGCACTTCGACGCTGCTCGCACCCCAACTCTGCGGAGGCAGGAACACACCGCTGTGCAGGCTCCGACGTACCACCGCCCCCTCGTCGAGAGCGAACTGAAGAACCGTGAACGCGGCCGAAGGCGAGACCGCACCGGTCGACCAGAACTCCCGAGGCCGGATCCGCTCGACCACCGAAGCGAGCCCCCCGTAGTGGTCGAGTTGCGGATGGGTCAACGCGACTGCGGCGAGCCCGCCGATGCCCCGCCTCCGTAATGCGGGCACGAGGATCCGCTCGCCGGAGTTCGAGTCGCCGGAGCCTCCGCCCCCGTCCACGAGCCAAACCTCGCCGGCTTGTTCGAGCAGAGTCGAATCTCCCTGGCCCACGTCGAGGAAGGAGATGCGGAGATTTCCGTCGATCGCCGGCCCCACTGACCATACGCGCGACAGCACCACTCCTGAAAGCCCGACGACGAGCAATCCGACCCGCGCCGCGCGACGCGCGACGACACAGGCCGCCAGCAGAAGGACCCAGCAAGCCGCCTCCCCCGGCGAGGGCGGTCGGACGGCGAAGGCCGAGCCCGGAAGGCTTGCCACGGCCAGGACAACCCGATTGGCGATTGCGATAACGCGGGCCCCGGCCGCAAACGCCGCGTGCGCCGCTCCTTCCGATACCGGGACCAAACTCGCCCCGGTGAGCCCCGCGAGAAGGGCGATCCAACCGACAAGGGGAATGACGACCAGGTTCGCGATCACCCCTGCGGCCGAGATGGTCCCGAAATGGGCCGCGGTGATCGGTGCCGTCCCCAGCGCTGCGGTCGCCGAGACGGCCAGCGCCGAGACGACGAGGGAAATGGCGCGATGCCCGCGGGACGCGCGCGGCGAGGCCACCAGCCAACGGCGAAGACGCGTCCGTTCCAGGGCGCGGATGCCATGGCCGATGGCCAGCACGGCCCCGAATGAAAGTTGAAACGATGGCTCCCGGCACGCCTCCGGATCGAGAAGCCCGATCCAGAGGGCGCCCGCCGCCATCGCCGTACCGGCGTTGGCCCGACGGGCGAAGGAGACGGAGAGAAGGAAAGCGGCGCAGGTCGCCATCGAGCGAATCGTCGGCACCGCTGCACCTGCGAGCAGCGCGTATGCGACAGCCGGGACCAGGGCCAATGGCGCGACCAGGCGGGCCGGGACCACCCGAATCGCAAGCCAGAGGGAAGAGCCGAAGAGGAGCCGGCAGAGCCAACCGGCCGCCGCCGCAACGATCGCCACGTGAAGTCCCGACACGGAGAGCACATGGGTCGTTCCGGTCCGCGAATAGGCCTCGCGCAAGGCCGGATCGAGCCCGCGCGTCTCCCCGACCACGATTGCGCGCAGGATCGGGGCCGTCGCCCCATCGACCGCCTCGTCGATCGTTCTCGCGATCCTCTCCCGTGCGCGCGCGAGCCCGATCCGAATACCCCCGATACGACCCGCAACCTCGATCGAGCGGTCGTCGGCGGCGTCGGCGATCCAGTCGACCCCGGAGCGGCGCCCCCATTCGGCCAGGGAGTCCCCTCCTCCATTGCAGGTTCCGCGAGGCCGGCGCGGATCGAGTCGGACCAGAACCCGGAGCCCGGACTCCCATGGCGCATCCACCCGCCAAACTCGGAGGAGAGCGCGATCCCCTTCCCTCAGGGAGCCGCGACCTTCCACCACCTCGACGATCCGCAGAGTCAATGCGACGCCGCGCCGTCCCCCAAAGCCCTCGCGAAGCCGCGCCTCGAGGATGTCGGCAACCACCCTCTGCGGTGCCGACCCGGTGGGCGGTTCCGCCGGTGACCCACTGCAGAACACTCGCAGCAAGCCTACGACCGCCGCCAACGAGGCAATCGCAGCCGCAGTCCCGAGTGCCCGGTGGCGAAGCACGACGGCCGGACCTGCACACGCGACTGCGAGCACCAGCCGCCAAGGCCAACGGCCGCCGACTCCCATGGCGAGTTCGCCCACGAGCAACCCGATCGCTGCGACCGGCAGACGCCATCGCCACGCGAGGGGCCGCAAGGTCGAGAGCGGCCGGGCGTTCGTTCCGAAGGTCCCGGGCATATATTGGCGCACCCACGCCGCAGGCAGCGCCGGTCCCGACGGGCTTCGCACCCACGGGCCTCTCTCGACAGCGCCAAAACGACGGCCGGGAAGCCAAGTCGATCGTCGGGGGACGCCTAAACGCCCGCATGCCTCGGCTCACGCCCCCCCCCCGACGAGCAAGCGCTGCCGGCTGACGCGGCCGGCCTCGCACCGGCTCAGTCGCGAGCTTCGCCCGACGGACCGCCAAGAACCCTGTGAATCTCGGACGCGAGCGCCGGCCCGATCCCGGGAGCAGCGGCGATCTCCACCTCCGTGGCGGCACGCAGACGCGCCAGACTCCCGAAGTGCCGCAACAGGACCCGCCTGCGGGTGGCGCCCACTCCGGGGACCAAGTCGAGAGAAGATGCGAGACGCCCCCGATCGCGTAACTTCTGGTGATAGCCGATGGCGAATCGATGGGCCTCGTCACGGACCTGCTGAAGCAGAAACAACGCGTTCGAGTTGCGCGCCAATACGACCGGGTTCGCACGTCCGCGCAGGAACACCCGCTCCTCGACGCGCGAAATCTCCTCCGCTCGGGGCGCGCGCTCGATCCGTAGCTTCGCGAGGCCGACCACGTCCAAATTGCCGAGTCCGAGATCGGCGAGGACGCCGGTGGCAACCCCGAGCTGGCCGCGCCCGCCGTCGATCACGAGAAGGTCGGGGAGGTCGTCGTCGCGAATCCCGCGCGACAACCGCCGCGACAGGACCTCGCGCATGCTGGCGAAGTCGTCGGTCCCCACGACCGTGCGAATCCGGTAGCGGCGGTACCCCCGAGTCTCGGGACGACCGTCCTCGAAGCGGACCACCGAACCGACCGTCTCGCCGCCCTGGAACGTCGAGATGTCGACGCACTCGATCTTACGTGGTTCGACGTGGAGGTGGAGTCGTTCGCGCAACTCCCCCGCGGTCCGTACCAGTCGGTCCTGTGCGTCCCGTCGCTCCCCGAACGCCTGCCGCGCATTCGCGCAAGCAAGTTCGACCAGCCTGCGCTTGCCTCCTCGCACCGGCACCGAGATGCGAACGGCTCGACCGCGACGTTCGCGAAGCAGTTCCTCCCGAGTCGGGGCGTCGTCGACCTCGAGCGGGAGAAGGATGATGTCGGGGACCTCGCGCCCTCCGCGATAGAACTGCGAAAGCAGCGCTCCGAGAATCTCCTCGTCGGGCAGTTCCCTGTCGGTCCACTCGAACGACTCATGCCCCACGAGTCGACCACGCCGGACGATGAGGACCTGGGCCTCGACGAATCCGCCCTCCCGGTAGAGGCCGAATACGTCTTGGTCCCCGCCCCCGTGGGAGAGCACCTGCTGCTTCTCGCTGCTCTTCTCGATCGCACGGATCTGGTCGCGGAGTCGCGCCGCCTCCTCGTAGCGCAGATCGGCCGACGCGCGACGCATACGCTCCTCGAGCATCTTCCGGAGACTGGAATCGCGACCCTCGAGAAGCAGTTCGACCGCGCGCAGGTGCTCGCCGTAATCGGCACGGTCGACCGGCAGAACGCAGGGCCCCAGGCAGCGCTTGATCTGGTACTCCAGGCAGGGTCGGCTCCGATTGCGAAACACGACATCGCTGCAGGTACGCAGCGGAAACACCTTGCGGATGATGTCGAGGGTATCCCGCACCGCCGCTGCCGAGTGAAACGGACCGAAGTATCGACCACCATCCTTCACGATGCGGCGCGTGACCACGACCCTGGGCCAGTCGTGCTTCGTGATCTTCACACTCACGTAGGACTTGTCGTCCTTCAGTCGGATATTGTAGCGGGGTTTGAACTGCTTGATGAGGCTGTCTTCGAGGAGGAGCGCTTCTTTCTCGTTGCGGGTGACCAGGCACTCGATGTCGCGCACCCGCTGCACGAGGAACCTGACCTGGCTCCGCCCGTCTCCACCGCGGAAATAGCTCCAGACCCGCGCGCGCAGGCTCTTCGCCTTCCCGACGTAGATAATGGTACCGCCCCGCTCCTTCAGTAGGTAGACGCCCGGCGACGGCGGGACAGCCGCGAGTTTCTCTTCGAGCGCGGCCGCGAGTGGCAGATCCTCGACCGCGGCCGACGTTCCGTCGCTCATCGCCCCCTCCGCGCCCCGCCCCGCCCCGCTCGGGCCCCACCGGCCCGGTTCGCCCCGGGGCCATCTGCGCGGCGGCCGACGCCCGCACCGACGCGCACTCCGGCCGGTTTCAGCTCGCCGGATTCGAGCGCCCGCAGACGGTCGCGCAGTTCGGCGGCGCGCTCGAAGTCCAGGTTCTCCGCCGCCTCCCGCATCGCGCGACGCCACTCGGCGGCGGTCGCGGAGGGATCTGCGGTTGGGTCCAACTCGTGGCCGTCAGCGAGCAGCGAGGGGGCAAGGTCGTCCTCGGGGTACGCCTCGACCAGGGGACCGCCGATCGGACGTACCACCGAGGTTGGTACGATGCCGTGCGCCTCGTTGAACGCACGCTGCGTTTCGCGCCTGCGGTCCGTCTCCTCGATCGCACGTCGCATCGAGTCGGTCATCGTGTCGGCATACAGGATCACCCGCCCGTGGAGGTTGCGCGCAGCCCGGCCGATCGTCTGGATGAGCGAACGCGTCGAGCGCAGGTAGCCTTCCTTGTCCGCATCGAGGATCGCGACGAGGGAGACCTCGGGGATGTCGAGCCCCTCGCGCAGAAGGTTGATTCCCACGAGCACGTCGAAGTCTCCGCGACGGAGCCCGCGGATGATCTCGACGCGCTCGATCGTCTCGACGTCGGCGTGGATGTAGCGCACCCGAACTCCGACCTCTTGGAAGTAGTCGGTGAGGTCTTCCGCCATCTTCTTGGTCAGCGTGGTCACGAGCACACGCTCGCCAGCGGTGATGCGCTGATGGATCTCCTCGAGGAGGTCGTCCACCTGTGCGCGTGCCGGACGGACCTCCACCTCCGGGTCGGTGAGACCCGTCGGACGGATCAACTGCTCGACGACCACGCCACCGCTCTTCTCGAGTTCCCAATCGCCCGGAGTCGCCGAGACATGGATCACCTGCCCCACGCGCTCCTCGAACTCCCGAAAGTTGAGCGGCCGATTGTCGAGGGCCGACGGTAAGCGGAAGCCATATTCGACGAGCGTACCCTTGCGGGAGCGGTCTCCGCGGTACATCCCCCCGACCTGCGGGATGGAGACGTGGCTCTCGTCGACGACCGTGAGAAACCCCTCCGGAAAGTAGTCGAGCAGGCTCGAAGGCGGTTCGCCGGGTCGACGTCCGTCGAGGTGACGAGAGTAGTTCTCGATACCGTTGCAGAAGCCCATCTCCGCGAGCATCTCGAGGTCGAAGCGCGTGCGCTGCTCGAGTCGCTGCGCCTCGACCAGCTTGCCCTCCCCCCGAAGCTCGACGAGCCGCCCGGCGAGTTCCTGCTCGATGGAGGCGACGGCCTCCTTCAACCGGTCCCGGGTCGTGACGTAGTGGCTTGCCGGGTAGATCGCGACGCGCGACAGCGGTCGCAGGACGCGCCCACGCAACGGGTCGAACTCGGCGATCGACTCGATGGTGTCGCCGAAGAACTCGATACGCAAGGCGGACGAGTCCTCGTAGGCGGGGAAGACCTCCACGACGTCGCCGCGGACCCGGAACGTACCGCGGTGAAAGTCCACGTCGTTGCGCTGGTACTGGATCTCGACCAGCTTCCCGAGCATGACGTCCCGGTCGAAGGCCTCGCCACGCTCCAGGAACACCAGCATCTCGAAGTACTTCTCCGGCGAACCTAGCCCGTAGATGCACGAGACACTCGCGACGATGAGAACGTCGTTGCGCTCGAGTAGCGCCTTCGTCGCCGAGTGCCGCATCTTGTCGATCTCGTCGTTGATCGACGAATCCTTCTCGATGTAGGTGTCGGTCGACGGGACGTAGGCCTCGGGCTGATAGTAGTCGTAGTAGCTCACGAAGTAGCGAACGGCGTTCGAGGGGAAGAACGACGCGAACTCGGTATAGAGCTGGGCGGCAAGCGTCTTGTTGGGCGCGATGACAAGGGTCGGCCGGTTGAGGCGTGCGACCACGTTGGCAATCGTGAGCGTCTTGCCCGACCCGGTGACTCCCAGAAGGGTCTGGTGCGGGTCGCCTGCGAGCGCTCTTTCGGTCAGTTGCTCGATCGCCCGCGGCTGGTCGCCGCGCGGCTCGAACGGCGCCTCGAGCTTGAAGACGCCCTCGCGCATGAGTTTCGCTTAGCACACCGGGGGAGCGGCGCGCCCGCTTCAGTAGACGCCGGGAAACACCCAGACGCCGGCCGCGTTGTACAAGATGGTCGCAGCCCAGTCCGGGGCCACGCCGTCGACGTAGGCGATGTGCTGAAGGAACAGGTCCTGAAAGGCAAAGCCTATTCCATGGACCTGGCAGTAGAAATTCGCACCATAGGGGAAGGCACCGGCATCGTTGAAGGGAGAGCCGAAGACCGTCACCCCGCCGCCCCAGGAGGGGTATCCCCCGTATCCGCCCTGCCACGAGCCGTGGTGCCCGTGATGCGAGTTGCCGCCGCCTCCGTGCGGGCGCCCCCGCTCGACGATCGAGTCACCACCCGGCGGGGAGATCGGCCGGAGGTGGGAGAACGAACCGGTGGGGTCGAGCGGTGGAGGCCCGGCGGGATTGCGTGGCGAAGGGCCGGCTGGATTGCGCATTCCCGCGGGGTTGCGGATCGGGGGCGGCCCCGCGAACGCCCATTCGGCCGAAGCAACCATGCCAAGCCCGAGCGCGACGGCGAGCCACACGTTGCGCGAGTCGCCCCGGCGACTCATCGACCCGCCCCCTGGTAGCGCTCGTAGCGACTCATGAAATCCGCCCGCGCGTCCGGGGTCATGTTGCGATAGACCTCGAAGTTGCGCCGTATCCGGTCCTGCTCGCCCGGTGGCATCTGCTGGAAGCGATCCCATCGACGCTCCATCTGCTGGCGCGACTGTTCGGGCATGCGCTGATAGCGATCGAAGTTCTGGAGCGCCCGCGAGCGCTGCTCCGGCGAGAGTTGCTCCCAGTTCTGCGCCAATCGTCCCGGGGGGGGCTCCGCGCCCGCCGGATTTGCTCCGGGTACCGGGCCCGTCAGAAACGTGAGCAGAAGGGCCGAAACCACGCGCCCGCGGACCACCCTTCGGGCGTCCACCCGGCGGGCCGTCAGGAGTCCCCGCGAGATCACCCGGCTCCCCCGCCGCCCATCCCGTCCTGTCGGTAGACCGCTTCGAGATGTCGCAATTTCTCGAGGCGCCGCACCAGCGGCATGTCGATGAAGAGACCGGGGTTGCGACGCAAATCCTCCGGCACGTCGAGGTCGCGTGACGGATCGGCCTTCGCGATAGACTCCCGTGAAACGGCCCCGCGCGTCGCAGGCCGCCCCGTGCCGTGCGCCACCTTCGCCACTCTGGCGCGACCCGGATCGCGTGAAGTCAGCGTCAGCGCCGTCGCCCTGGGGCTACCGGGTGCATCGAGCCAACCTGGCCACCTCTGGGTCATCGGCAGCAAGGCAAAGGCAACCAGCATCGCCATCGACGCGACGGCGCCTGCACCCATGAACCAGGTACGTCCGGGGCGCCTGCGCAGAGGGATGCGCGACGCTCCCATGGACCGTCGAGACCGGTCGTGCCGATGAATCGCGCCAGGACGCTCCCCTGACGGTCTCCTGTCCGCGCGACGGGGGTCGGCCATCGAATCGGGTCCGCCGGCCTCGAGCCGGGCGAGAAGCAACTCGAATGGCGTCGGTTCCGGCGAGACCCGCTCGATGGAACGAACGACGAGGCCCTGTAACGACTCGATGGCTGCTCGCTCGGCACTGCAGTCGGGACAGATCGAAAGGTGTGCTTCCACCGTTTCGATGACCTCGGGATCGAGTTCGCGATCGAGAAGTGCGCCGAGTTCCGCCACGACCCGATCGCAGGGCCGTAGGCCGCCCGGTCGGGATCCCCGCCATCGTGCCCCTCCGAGTCGCCTGCGATCCCTCATCCCGAAATGCTCCATTCTTCGGCTCCCCGCTGCGGGCCCGGGCCGTCCCCAAACTCGCGTCCTCTTCGACGGACCCGCAGAATCCGCCTCCAGCCAAGGCCCAGAGAGAGTCAAGCTCCCCGAGTACCTCGCCCGAACTCTGGGGCCTAACCCTCCAGATACTCCTTCAAACCCTCCCGGAGCGTCTTCGTTGCGCGGAACACGAGACTTTTCACCGCCTGTTCCGAACAATTCAGGATCTCCCCAATCTCCTGGTAGCGCAGGTCCTCGGTCCGGCTCAGCACGAGCGCCGAGCGCTGCGCCTCCGGCAACCCGGCGACCAGACTCCTGACCCGTTCCTCCAGTTCCAGGGCGACGACCATGGCCTCCCCGTCCAGAGCCGCAGGATCCGCTCGGTCGAAGGCCCTAGGCTCTTCGCCGTCGATCGAGCGCTCCAGCGGTTCGATGCGGGACTTGTGTCGATACTCGAACTTCCGGACCTCGTTGATGCAGAGGTTGTGGGCGATCGTATAGAGCCAGGTCGAAACCTTCGCGGTCGGCTCCCAGCGCTCGCGGGCGCGATAGGCCTGAAGAAACACGTCCTGAACGAGCTCCTCGGCGCGGGCGGGGGCCCCCGTCATACCGGTTGCGTACCGGACCAAAGCCCGTGAATGCCGCTCGTGGAGGAGGCGAAAGGCATCCCCGTCGCCGTCGCGGACGCGCACCATGAGCTCGCGGTCCGGGTCTTCGATGGCCTCGGCGTCGATCTCGGGAGAAAACCCCCCATCCACAGGATTTGCAACACCCGCCGCCGAGCCGGGCGAATTCCCTCAACGCCGCTCAGGGTGTAACGACCGCCTATGCCCGCCCCCCAAGGCGATGGAACATCCGGGATGCCGGCCGACGCGACGCTGGAATCCCACCTGCGACGCATCCGCGGCTACCTGCATCACCTCGGGCTGGAGACTTTTCCGGCGCGACCCAGCCCCTTGCGCACCCGCCTCGCGGATTTCATGGAGCGCCACCTCGAAGAGGCGGCCGCTACCTGGCTCGAGACGGTGACCCATGCACTCGCCATCGAGGGGAGCCCCAAGCCGGTCGGCGAGGACATGCGCGCAGCCACCATCCGCTGGATCCACCACGTCCGTGAACCCCAGGACGTCGAGACCTACGAAGTCCTGCAGCGCCACGCACGCCTGGGCTTCATCGCCCATCATCCGCCGGCTCGCTTCCTCGCAAGCCAGCTCGTGATGCGCGAGAAATACCGGGGCATCCTGCGGCGCGAACTCGCCGGGGATGCGGAATTGGGCGATCTTCTCTCGCTGCTGGAGCAGGAGGCCTGGGAGCGCACGCTCCACATCACCGACTTCTTCGTCGAAGCGCGCGAGCAGGACCTCGCCGAGCAATCCGAGAGCTACCGGCGCAGCGTCGACTCGGCGCCAACCCCGATCTTGCTCTGCGATGCGGAGAGCGGCACGATCCTCAACCTGAACCGGGTCGCGACCCGGGAGGTCGGCACTACACCGGCCGGCGGACCGGTGTGGGACCTCCACCCGGAGGAAGAGCGTTCGACCGTCCGCCGACTATTCGGCGAAACCATCGAGGCCGGCACCGGCAAGCGGGAGAACCTCCACCTCGCTCGCCCCGACGGAGAGCCGCTTCCCGTGGACATGCGAACCGCACTCATCGAGATCCGCCAGCAGTCGACGATCCAGGTGATCTATGTGGACCTCTCCGAACGACGCCAGCTCGAGTTCCAATTGATCCAGGCCGAGAAGATGGCGGGCATCGGACAACTGGCGGCTGGCATCGCCCACGAGATTCGCAACCCGCTCGGGATCATCAACAACGCGCTCTACGACCTCGGCGAGCTTCTTCCCGACGCGTCGCCCGAGGTCCGGGAAGACCTGCAGATCGCACGCGCCGAGATGCAGCGGGTGCAGGAGATCATCAGCAACCTGCTGGAGTTCTCCCACGACAACAAGACCGAAGAGCAGCCCGTCGATCTCGACGACCTCGTCGCACGCACCCTGAAGCTCATGGACAAGTACCTGCAGAACAGCGGTGTTCGCGCACAGGTCGACCTCGGCGCGACCGCGCCCTGCATCGCGAACGAGAACGGCATCCGCCAAGTCTTGCTGAACCTGATCACGAACGCCGTACAGGCGATGCCCGAAGGCGGTGAACTGCGGATCGAGACCCGTCCGATGGGGGACACCTGGCTCCGGCTCGTCGTCGAAGACGACGGCGAGGGAATTCCCCCGGAGCGTCGCAGGCGCATCTTCGAGCCCTTCTTCACGACCAAGGAACCGGGACGGGGCACCGGACTCGGACTCTCCATCGTACACTCTGTGATCAAGCGGGCCCGCGGTCGCATCGAGGTCGCAAACCGTCCGGGACGGGGGACACGCTTCATCATCCAACTGCCACTCACCGGGGCGCCCCCCGCCGCATCCGATGACACCGGGGAGTCCGCGCGTTGAGCGGGGAACCACCGGCCGCCCGCATCCTTCTCGTCGAGGACGAGCCGAACATGGCGCGCACCCTCGCGCGCATCCTCGAACGCCGGGGCTTCGCGGTGGTGACTGCCGCGAACGGGCACGAGGCTCTCGAACGCCTCGGCGAAGACACGATCGACCTCATGGTCAGCGACCTGAACATGCCGAAGATGGACGGCATGACTCTGCTGCGGGACTTGCCCGCGGAGGACCGCCCCGCGGTCGTCGTGCTGACCGGGTACGGTACGGTTGGCACCGCGGTCGAGGCGATGAAACTCGGGGCTGCCGACTACTTGATCAAGCCTTGCGACCCCGAGGAGCTGATCCTCGTCGTCGAGCGTCAACTGGAGGCAAACTCCCTGCGCCGCGAAGTCGCAGCGCTGCGTCGGGAAGTCGCGACACGGCATCGCTTCGGCGCGCTCATCGGCGACGGACCCGCGATGCGGGACGTCTACCGGATCATCGAGGCGGTAAGCCGCAACAAGAGTACCGTGCTCATCACCGGTCCGAGTGGCACCGGCAAGGAGTTGGTCGCGCGTACCATCCACGCGCGTTCCCCTTGGTCGAAAGGGCCTTTCATCGGGGTCAACTGCGGCGCCTTCTCGGAAGCCCTCCTCGAGAGTCAGCTCTTCGGGCACCGCCGCGGCGCCTTCACCGGGGCGATCGCCGACCAGCAGGGGGTGTTCGCAGGGGCCAACGGAGGGACGCTCTTCCTCGACGAGGTCTCGGAGATACCGCTCCCGCTCCAGGTGAAATTCCTGCGGGCGCTTCAGGAGCGCGAGGTCACTCCGCTCGGCTCCACGCGACCGCTTCGCGTCGACGTTCGGATCGTCGCCGCGACCAATCGCGACCTGCGCGCCGAACGTCTCGCCGGGCGCTTCCGCGACGACCTCTTCTACCGGCTCAACGTCGTCCAACTCGTGCTGCCACCCCTCGCTGCGCGGCGCGAAGACATCCCTCTCCTCGTCGCCCACTTCGTCGGGGAGTTCGCAGGGCAATACAACGTCGCGCCGAAGCGGGTGACCGAGCAGGCGCTCGCCCTGCTCGTCGCATACTCATGGCCCGGCAACGTTCGCGAATTGCAGAACGCGATCGAGCGCGCCTTCGCACTTTCCTCCCGCGACATTCTCGACGCAGAGGACGTCGCCCCCGCCCTGAGCGAAACGGTCTCCGAGGCGGCCGTGAGCCACCCGCTCCCGGACCGGGACGTCGTCGCGAGACCAGCGGCGGCAACGGACACCGGGAGTGCCGACGAAACTGCCGGGGAGCCCGTCCCGCACGGAGCGACCGAGAATCGCGAGACCGAGTCGAACGAGACCGTCCTGACCCTCGGCGAGGTCGAGCGCCGGGCGATCGTCGCCGCGCTCGAAGCCGCCCGGGGCAACAAGAACGAAGCCGCCCGCCTGCTCCAGATCGACCGCCAGCGGCTCTACCGCAAGATCGCGAAGTACCGCCTCGGCTGAAGGCGCCCCCCCCCCGCGCTGAACACCGCGTCGGTCGGCGGGACGGTCGCGACCGCGACCATCGTTGCCGGGGCCTCGACTTGCGACAGGCCCTGAAGGATGGCACGGGTCGAATCGCGACGGACCGTGGCGGAACCACCCCGAGGGGGCGCAAGCCCGAGTCCTTGCCGCGGCACGAAAGCTGCTTTCAACTTGGGGAAAGTGAACAACACCTCTGCCATGAAGGTGCTCGTCGCCACCGCCAGCACGAACCTGCAGCAGCTCATCGGGCGACTGCTGGGGCGTTGCGGGTACCAGACCGAGCCCGTCGCGTCGGCGGAGGCCGCGATCATCGCCGCACGCTCCACCGACTACCAGGCGATCGTCAGCGACATGCACCTGCCGGACCTCTGTGGAACGACGCTCGTCGACCGCCTGCGACGCGCGGGCGTGGACACCCCGGCGATCCTTCTTGCCGAGGAGGAAACGCCGCGCCTGCGTCGCATTTCCGACAGCCTTTCGGCGACGCGCTTCGTCGCGGCGGCGGATCCCGAAAAGCTGAAGGACGCCCTCGAGCGGGCGCGCAGCGACGCGGCGGGCTTGTGCGGGCACAATGAGTCCGCCCTTCCGCTGGTTGTCCTGCGCGCCGGATCGGATCAGGTCGAATAGGCCGAGTTGAATCGCACGTAGTCGGTCGAGAGGTCTCCGGTCACGTAGCGAGCCTGCGCGGCCCCTCGGCCGAGATCGATCCGTACGGCGAACTCCGGGCGCTTCATCGCGATGCGAGCCTTCTCGCGGCCCGCGCCGACGCCCTCGCCCCTGCGGAACACGAAAGCGTCGCCAATCCGGATCGAAACCCGCTCGGGCTCGACCGGGACACCCGAGTAGCCCACGGCGCAGGCGATCCGGCCCCAGTTGGGGTCCGATCCGAAGAACGCCGTCTTCACAAGGGAAGAATTGCCGACCGTGCGCGCCACGCGCCGTGCAGCCTCGACGGAGGGTGCACCGGAGACCTCGATCGTCACGAGTTTGGTCGAGCCCTCGCCGTCGGCCGCGACGAGCCGCGCGATCTCCCAGCCCAAGTCGTCGACCGCCTTCTCGAGCGAGCGGAGAGCGCTGCTGGCCGGGGCTGGCGCGGAGTTCCCCGCGTCCCCGCTCGCCAGGAGGAAAAGGCTGTCGTTCGTGCTGGTGTCGCCGTCGACGCTCAGCGCGTTCAGGGATCTGTCGCAGATCCGGCGCGCCAACGAGCGCGCCTCGCGCACACCGAGCAGCGCGTCGGTGAAGAAGAAGACCAGCAACGTCGCCATGTCCGGGCAGATCATGCCCGCACCCTTGGCAACCGCCGCGACGGTCACCCGGCGTCGTCCCAGCGAGAGCTTCGTGTGCGCGATCTTCGGGTAGGCATCGCTCGTCATGATCGCGCGCGCGAAGCGCCCCAGCCCATCTGCATCCAGTGAAGTAGCCGCGACGTCGACACCCGCGGAGAGCGCGCCCATAGGTAGTGGAACCCCGATGATGCCGGTGGAGGCGGGAGCCACGAGCTTTTCGTCGATCCCGAGCGATCGTGCCGCGATGGCACACGAGCGTCGCGCATCGGCGAGACCTCTGCGACCCGTACACGCATTGGCGTTGCCGCTGTTCACCACGATCGCCTGCAGCCGACCGCGACGCACGCGCTCGGAGGCCACGTCCACCGGCGCAGCGCGGAACGAGTTGCGGGTGAAGGCCGCGCCGACCGTCGCCGGGCGGTCGGCCATCGCCAACGCGAGGTCGGCGAGGCCGCTCTTCTTGATGCCACAGGAGGCGGCTCCGAAGCGGAAACCGGGGACGCGCACTCCTCGTTCGTCGACCTTCTTCTTCACAGGATCACCATCACCCCCGAGGCGAAGGCCTCGATCTGCCCAAGGAGTTCATCGCAACTCCGGCTCGCGAATGCCACGTGCAGGCGCGTGACCCCGGCCCGGCGCAAGCGGTCCACGTCCGCGGCCACGTCGGCGGGTCGAGCCGGCGCCCGCGCCGGCCCCGTGGCACCCAGCAGGTCGACCGTCGGCAGCGGTGCCACGACCTCCCATGATCCCGTGCGACCGGCTGCGTCGCGCAGTTCGCGTGCCCTCTCGATCGACTCGCGGAGGTCTCCCTCGGCAATGTCCCAGGGGATCCAGCCGTCGCCGCGCAGGGCGGCCCGGCGAATCACGGCGCCGGCATTCCCGCCGACCCAGATGGGCGGGTGTGGCCGACGCGCCGGCCGCGGCTCCAGCACGAGATCGCGAAAGCCGAAGCGCTCGCCTGCATGGCTCACCGGTGGTTCGCCCCATGCCGCCCGCAGCGCGTCGATCGCGTCGTCGGTCACGCGGCCACGCGCCTCGAAATCGGCACCGAGCGAGACGAACTCCGACTTCAGGTGCCCCGATCCGACCCCGACGACGAGCCGTCCGCGGCTCATCGCATCGAGGGTGGCAAGGCTCTTCGCGAGGACCAGTGGATGACGGTAGGGCAACACGAGGACATGGGTCAGCAATTCGATCCGCTCGGTCATCGCACCGAGATGAGCGAGCGTCGCGATCGGGTCGTACCAGGTTGCACCCATCGCGGCGACGCGCGAAGCGGGCACGACCGGGTGATCCGAGCAGGCAACGTGCGCGAAACCGAGCCGGTCCGCGGCGAGCGCGACTCGCTCGATCTCGGCCGGACCAGCCGTCGCCTCCCAGGCTTGGGCTCGCGCGGGCACCTGCTGCACGACCGGCAGCCCGAGACCGAAACGGATCGCAGGGGTCAACCGGCTCTCCGTGCGCCCGGGGAGCCCCCCGCCCGCTTTTGCCCCGATGCCCCGAGCTCGCTTATGATCGCAGTCGTCATGCGAGCTCTCGTCTTCCGCCACAGCATCGCGCGCCAGATCATCACCAAAGCGCTCTCGCTGGCAAGTCCGCGAGCACTCGTCGGGCGACTTGCGCCGGTCCAGCTCGAGGACATCCCCGAGCCGTCTCTTCCCGGCGACGATTGGCTCCTCATCCGGACGCGCTTCTGCGGCATCTGCGGCAGCGACGCAAAGCAGGTCTTCCTCAACGGGAGCATGGACAACCCGATGACCGCGATGATCACGTTCCCACAGGTCCTCGGACACGAGGTCGTGGGAACGGTGGCCGCCGTCGGCCCGGCGGTGCGCACCCGTCGCCCGGGCGATCGTGTGGTTCTGAACCCCTGGCTCTCCTGCGGACCGCGCGGCATCGAACCACCCTGTTCCGCCTGCGCCGCAGGCGACTTCTCGATCTGTGCGAATTTCACCCGGGGACGTCTGCCCAAGGGCATCCACAGCGGGAACTCGAGCGGTGCCCCGGGTGGCTTCGCCCCGCTCGTCCCGGCCCACGAGTCCATGGCGATCGCGGTGCCCGATGACGTGGACGACGCGGCCGCGGTCCTCGCCGACCCATTCTCGGTTTCCCTGCACGGCATCCTGAAGCGACCGCCCGCCGACGGCCAGCCCTGCCTCGTATGGGGATGCGGCACGCTGGGGCTTTGCGCGGTGGCGATCCTGGCGAGCCTCCACCCGCGGAGTCCGATCATCGCGGTCGCGCGCTATCCCCACCAGCGACGCCTCGCCGAGAGGTTTGGGGCAGGATTGGTTCTCGAACATCGACCGCTCTCGGCCGTGATCGAAGGGGTGTCGCGCGCGACGGGCGCCGAGTCACTCGCACCCTGGTTCGGGCTCCCGATGCTCAATGGCGGCGTCGACGTGATCTACGACACCGTGGGGCTGCCCGAGACCATCGAGGCCGGGGTCCGCATCGTTCGACCCCGGGGTGCGATCGTCGTCACCGGCGTCGAAGTCCCGCGGCGCTTCGAGTGGACGCCGCTCTACTTCAAGGAGATCTCGCTGGTCGGTTCGAACGCCTTCGGCGAGGAGGACTTCGAGGGCTCCCGCAAGCACGCGATGGAGATCTACTTCGACCTGCTGCGAGCCGGGCGCCTCGACGTCACGCCGATCCTGACGCACCGCTTCGGCCTCGATGACTATCGCGAGGCCTTCCTCGCCTGCCACGACCAGGGACGCAGCGGCGCAGTCAAGGTCCTCTTCGACTACGGCGCACCACCAAAACCGTCCTGACTCGGATCGAGTCTGGAGCGCGGGTCCGCGACGCCGGTCGGGTACTGCAGCAGGCGGACAAAAACGCCGTCGGGATCGCGGAGGACGCAGCTCGCCACGCCGCGGGCGTGCTCGACGATGCTTGCCTGCGCGACCTCGACCCCCCGGTCGCGCAACGAGTGGATGGTCGACGCGAGATCGTCGACCGTGAAGGTCAGGTGGAAGAGTCCGGGCGCGCTGGGCCCGGGGCAATCGCCCGCCTGCGCCAAGGCCCATGCAACGAGTTCGAGTTGCATGCCGGCGCGCGCCAGGACGACCGTGCGGATCGCCCGGGGCGCGAGGCCGAAGGGGAGTGCCGCCTCGGGCCCGAACTCGAGACGCGCGAGTTCGAGGCAGCCCAGCGCGTCGCGGTAGAACCGCAGCGCTTTCTCCAGGTCGCCGACGAAGAGCGAGACCTGATGGAACTCGAGGATCGCCATCGAGCCGCAACCTCGCCGACACGCGCCCCGTTCGCAAACGAATCCACGGCTCAGCGCCGCGCTGGCTTCGGCCGATCGCCGGCGGCCGCATCCGCCCGCCGAGCCGCACGATCGGCCGCCTGTCGCGCCAGGGTGGCGAGGGGGAAGCCGAGCCAGTCTTCGGGCCCATCACGCAATTGCTCCGCTGCACGACGAGCGAGCGACTCCGCCGCAGCGACCCGACCCCGCTCCAGATGGTGGGTCGACGCGGCAAACTGGATAACGCCCTGAAGCCAGCGTCGCGGGATGCCCGAGGCGGCGAGCCAGTGCGGCTCAAGAACCTCATGAGCCTCGAAACCCTGGCCCTCCTCCAGGAGAACGTGGGCTCGAGCGAGCGCCTCGCGCAGAGAATTCGACCCCGTCATGAGACGGTTTTACACCGCATCGGACGAAAGCTAGTCCCGCCCCATCGTGGGATCGCTTCGCGAGCCGGTCGCCCCCGCCCTCGCCGCTCCGAGCCGGGGACCGGGTGCGCTCACGAGGACGGGTCGCGCCGCTCGCTTATTCCTGCTCGCCGCGGGCGGTGCAGCGATCGCAACTTCCTTCCTGCGGCCGGCCCTCTGGCCGCTCGCCTGGCTGGGGCTCGGCCCCCTCTTCGCCCTGGCGCCTCGGGCGGCGACGACCAGGCGGGCCGCGTTCGAGGGGTGGTGGACCGGACTCGCAACGAACGTGCCCGCCTTCTACTGGCTGGTCGCGACGATCCACCGCTTCGGGGGCTTTCCGCTGCCGATCGCCCTGTTCTTCTACGCCGTCCTCTCGGCGTTCGGAGCGCTCCAGTTCGCCGGCGTCGCGGTCCTTCTGCGCAGGGCCGGACCGGGGGCCTCGACGCTCCTCGCGCCAGCCGCATGGACGGCAAGCGAGTTCCTGTTTCCGAACCTGTTCCCTTGGCGCCTCGCGCACTCGCAACGCGACCTCCTGCCGCTCCTGCAGATCGGCGATGCGACCGGCCCTTACGGGCTCTCCTTCGCGATGGCCTGGATCGCCAACGTGGCCGTGCAACGGCCGTTCATGATCCGTCGACTGGCCGCTCCCGCGGCGGCGATCGTCTTGCTCTGTACCTATGGTTCTTGGCGAATCCGCCAAGTCGACGAACACGTTGCCGCAGCACCCGCATTCTCGGTCGGCGTCGTCCAGGGGAACCTCGCCCTCGACGAGAAGCGCCACGTCGAGCACTTCGAGGGCAACATCGAGCGCTATCGACGGCTCTCCTTCGCTCTCGCTCCCACGCCCGACCTGATCGTGTGGCCCGAGACCGTGGTCGAGTGGGGCTTGCCGAGGGAAATCGACCCGCCGCCTGAACTCGATGCGTTCCCGGGCGCCCCGGCGCCCCTGTTGTTCGGGGCCGTTTCGTATTCCCGCCGGTCGGCGAGCCCGCTCTGGTACAACAGCGCCTTCCTGCGCGGAGTCGACGGCGTGGTCCTCGGTTCCTACGACAAGATCGTCCTCATGCCCTTCGGCGAATTCATCCCGCTTGCCTCGAAGTGGCCCTGGCTCAAGACCCTCAGTCCGGCCACGGGCGACTTCCACGCCGGCACCGGACCGGGCCTACTGCCGGTGGGGCCGGGCGCGCGAGTCGGGCCGCTCATCTGCTACGAGGACCTGCTGTCCGACCACGTGCGCGCCACGGTCGACGCCGGCGCGACGTTGCTCGCTTCCCTCGCAAACGACGCCTGGTTCGGGGACAGTCCGGCACTCCACCAGCACGAGATGCTCGCGCTGTGGCGTGCGATCGAGAACCGCCGCTACCTCGTTCGTGCGACGAACACCGGGCTGTCGTCGGTGGTCGACCCCACCGGACGGCGCCTCTCGACGTTGCCTGTCGAGCGCGAGGCCGGCATCGTCGCGACGACGCACCTTCTCGACGAGACCACGCCGTATCGCCGCGTCGGCGATGCCTTCGCCTGGGCCACGGTGATCGCGGCCGGACTCCTTTCCCTCGGTCGCAGAGGTCGCCCGGAGGGCGTCACGAGGCACGAGGATGCACCGCCGGCTCAGCGACCGGCCGCGGATGCGGAGCCCGAAGCCCGCCGGAAACCCCGGCGGCCAGGAGCCTGAGCCAGGACATGTACCTAGATTTCTTCGGCCTGAAGGAGAAGCCCTTCAGCCAGACCCCGGATCCTCGATTCCTCTACTGGAACGACTCCTATCGCGAGGCACTGGCGAGCCTGCGCTACGGGATCCAGGAGCGAAAGGGATTCCTGACCTTCATCGGCGAGGCCGGGACCGGCAAGACCACGCTGCTGCGCAAGTTGCTCGAGGAGCTCGGCCCCGACGTCCTCTCGGTCTTCCTGTTCAACCCCGATGTCGGCTTCGAGGAGATTCTCCAATACACGCTCGGCGAACTCGGAATCTCCTGCCCGAGCCAGCGCAGGCTCGACATGCTGCAACGGCTGAACGAGTTCCTCCTCGCGGCCTACGCAGAGGGGCGCAACACCGTTCTCCTGATCGACGAGGCACAGGATCTCGACAGCGACGTGCTCGAATCGCTGCGCCTGCTTTCGAATCTGGAGACCTCCCGCGACAAGATCCTGCAGATCGTGCTCTGCGGCCAACCCGAACTGGCACGTCGCCTAGCCCAGCCGAACCTGCGCCAATTGAAGCAGCGCATCAACGTCCGCTGTCGACTGGAGCCGCTGCGCCGCGGAGAGATCCCCGACTACATCGCGGCTCGCATGCAATTCGCGGGGGCCACCGAGCAGGTCTTCGACGATGGCTGCATACCGGCGATCTGGACGTTCTCGGGCGGCATCCCGCGACTTGTGAATATGGCCTGCGACAACGCGCTCCTGGTCGGCTACGCCCTCGGTAAGCGCCGCGTCGACGCCACGGTACTCGACGAGGTCGTCCATGACCTGGGTCGACTCGACATCCTGGAACTGTCCGACGACTTCGTCGACGAGCCCCCGCGAGCGCCACTCGGGAACCCGTCAACGGTCCTGCAGCGGCGCGCCGAGTCCGCGCCAACGCCGGTGCCGCGTCCCGCACCTTCGCAGTCGGCCGCCTTGCCCGGCGAGGCCACGACCTCGCCTCCGCCGAACGAAACGACGCGCACGGTCGCCGCCGTGGCTACCTCCGGGATCGGTCGTTGGCTTCCCTGGGCGATTCTCGGCGGCGTGCTCCTCGGCGTGATGCTCTCGAATCTGGTCGGGAGATCATCGCGCACGACCGAGGGGGCCGGGGTCGGGCGGCCCTACGCCGAGTCTCAGGGGCCCGAAGCCCTGCCACCGGGACTGCCGACGTTCGCTCCCACCGCCCGGCAACGGGCGACCGACGCGTCCCCGGCTGCGGCCGTCACCCCGTCGACGGTGCCGGGCCTGAACGAGCCAGCTACCGCGATCGTCGCCCCCGTCCCGACCGCAGGTCCCTTGCCGACTGTGGCGGCGACGCTGCAGACGGCGAGTCCGGACGGACTTCGTATCGGAACCGGGGAGCCAGGGCCCGCCGTGGGCCCGACCGGAGCGCCGCGAGCAGACGAAGAACGCACGGTTGGCGCACCCGAGCCCCATCCGACCGGCGAATCTTCCGGGGTTGGGCCTTCTCCGACGCCTCTCGCCGATGGCGGCTCCGGGAGAGCCACCCCGACGGAACAATCTGCTTTTCAACTTCTGGGCCCTGTCGAGAATCGACGGGCGATTGTTCGGCGCGGCGACACCCTGTCCAACCTGGCCGAGGCCTTCTATCGCTCCAAGAGCCTGACCATGCTCGACGTTCTGGGAGGCGCGAACCCCGGTCTGCGAGACCTTGACCACATCGAGCCCGACCAGGTGCTCGTGTTGCCGGAACCCCTTGCGGAATCTCGCATTTTTGCAACGGCGGACGGGCCAGCGGTCCTGGTGACCACCACCCGGGATCGAGCCGCCGCCGAACGGATCCGAGGGGAGTTGCCCGTCGGTCTCCAGGGAAGGGTCACGGTCGAGCCCGGACGAGTCGGATCGCTTCGGGTCTACCGGATCATCGCCCGCGACCTGGGTGACCAGGTGGCGGCTCAACGTGCCGCAACAGCCTTGGGGCCGATTCTCGGACCCAACGAGCGGGAACCGATTCGCTGACCGGGCTGCGGCATTCGCGCAAGACTGCGGGGATTCGCCCGGATTGCACGGGTGCACGATATGTGCGCCTAGAAGGCGATTCGCACTTGGCTGGTGAATGTGTAGAATCTTGAAGGAGATTCAGAAGAAGCGCACCTTGCCCGGTGGGCGCTCGACGGCTGGCGTCCTGATTGCTTCGTCGTGTAGGACTCATGGACCAAGACTGCCCCATGTCCCCGGTTCAAAACGAGAAACGCCGTTGGTACGTCGTGCGCACCAGGCCGAGATCCGAGGAGATCGCTGCTCGTCACCTCGGGCGGCACGACGTAGGCGTCTACCTGCCACGGCTCGCGTTGAAACCATTCCAGAGCGCAGGTCTGCACGGTCGAGAACTCACGGAGCCACTCTTCCCCGGGTACCTGTTCGCCGAACTCGACCTGTCAAGCCATTTCCGTGCGGTCTCGCGCACGCCCGGAGTCCGCAACTTCCTTTGCTTTGGCGGCGAGTTGCCGTCCCAGATCGACCCGGAGATCATCTCGACCCTGCGCGAGCGGAGCTCGGGTGATGTTTTCCAGCCCCGGGACACCTTGCAACGCGGGACCTCCGTGCACTTGCTCAGCGGACCTTTTGCCGGACTCCTCGGGGTAGTTGACCGCCCCCTGAACGGCGCGGGGCGGGTTTCCGTCCTGCTGCAGATCCTGTCTCGCCAGACCCGGGTGGAAGTACCCCGGGGCGCCCTCGCCGTCGCCTAGGCGGGGCCCGCGAGCGAAGCGCTCGCTTCAGCACATAACCGGGAGATCCGGAGCCATTTCCAGAAGGATGGGCGGAGCCATGACCAGCAACCGAAACGAAGAATTCACTTGCAAAATCGCCACTCGGGGGCGCACATTGGAGTTCATGTTGTTGAGGCGTAGAACGATCCTCGCCACTCTCCTGCTCTGCTCGGCCACGGCTGGGTGCGGTGCGTCAAGAAACAACCAGAAGGCGATGATGGCGGCTCAGGCAGTTCCCGTATCGACGACCGCCGGAGGTGGTTCTCCGTCGGACCCGAGCCTGAAGGGCGCGCCCGGCAAGCTGTCGTCCAACACCGCCTACCGGCTTGCCCCGGGCGACCTGATCGACGTCAAGTTTCCGTATCATCCCGAAGAGAACGAGCGCGTGCCGGTGCGGCCCGACGGACAGGTCGGACTCCAGTCGGCCGGCGATGTTCTCGCGGCCGGGTCGACCGTCGACGAGCTCGAACATGCCATCGTGGAAAGGTCCTCGCGAACGCTGCGCAATCCGGTCGTGAGCGTCGTGATCGTTCAGCTCGCGGAGCACAAGGTCTTCGTCGGGGGCGACGTCGCCAAGCCGGGCTACGTGGTCTTCCGCGCTGGCATGACGCCTCTTCAGGCGATCATCGAGCGTGGGGGATTCGTCGACACCGCCCAGACCGATCAGGTCGTGCACATCCGCCGTCTCGGCAACGAGGTAAAAGCGGAGAAGATCGACCTAGCCGAGGTGATCGAAGGGGAGGCCGTCGAGCAGGTCGCCCTTGCACCCGACGATATCCTCTTCGTACCGAAGACCTGGATCGGGGAGGCGGACGTCGTGGTCGACCAGTGGATCCGAGGCCTCCTCCCGACCGTACCTCGTCCAGGTCTCGACCTTACGACTCTCGCCTTCTAGGAGCCATCGTGGGCAGAACATACGAAGCACTTCGACGCGCCGAAGAGGAGCGCCGAAAGAAGACTGCCCCGGTGGACGAGGGAGCCGCGGTCCCCGACCCGGTCGAGCCCTCGCTGCCGGCTCCGGCGGAGCGCAATTGGTTCCGCTTCCGGCGGCGGTCGACGGGGCGACCGGAAGGTCGGCCGAACGGCAGCGCCCACGGGAACGGTTACTCGGCCGGGAGAACCAGCGCGGCGGCCGGGAACCCGCTCGCCCACGCCAACTCGCCCACGACGATCGAGGAATACCAGCAACTCCGCAAGAACCTCCTCGCGGCCAAAACGACCCGCCCCCTCCAACTCATCCTGCTCGTCGCCTCGCGACACGGCGAGGGTGCGACCACCACGTCGACGATGCTCGGTTGGGCGATGGCCAACGGTGGCCGCTGCCTGCTCATCGACGCGAACTTCCGCACGCCTGGTCTGAGCCGCATCTTCAACGGCACCGAGGCGCCCGGTCTGTGCGAGGCGTTGGCGGACGACCCCGAGCAGCGTCGCATCCACTACCTGCCGACCGAGATCCCGAATCTCTATTTCATGCCGACCGGGCGCGGCCAGGCGCGCGTTCCGTACATCTTCGAGGGGCAGAAGTTCGACGATCTGGTATCGACCCTGCGCCGTGAGTTCGACTGCATCCTCATCGACGGCGCACCGATGGAGATGTACGCGGACAGCTCCTACATCGCGCCCAAGACAGACGGCGTCATCCTCGTGGTACGCGCCGAGAGCACGCCTCTCGGTTCACCTTCGATCTCTCTCCGGGAACTCGAACGCGTCGGGGCGCCCGTACTCGGTGCCGTGCTGAACTGTACGCAGACATACATTCCCCGAATCCTCCAGCGCCTCTCCAATCCGCAGGAGGTCCTTGAGATCGCGGTCCTACCGTCGTCATCTACCCAGGTGCAGAAATGAACGAGGACTTCCGGGAATTCCTCCACGTCATCTTCAAGCGCAAACGCTTCGTGACGCTCGCGTTCCTGCTCACGTCGCTGCCGATCATCGCGATGGCGATGCTGCGCCCCAAGCCCTACCGGGCCTCGGCCAAGTTGCTGCTCGTCGGGAACCGCTCCTACGTCCAACTCGCGCCGCAGGAACAGAAGCGTGCCTCCCAGATGCCCGACACCCAGGTCATCAACGCCGAGGTCGAGAATCTCAAGAACTGGTCTTTCCTGATCGCAGCGGCGGATCGTCTCGATATCGACCTGGTGAGCGACGCCTCGTCGGACCGCGAGGAGCGCAATCGCGCAACCGCCCGAGCGATTCGCAGCGGGCTCGAAGTGACCCCCTACCCGACCGCTCCGATGATCGAGGTCGCGTTCACCGACACCGATCGAAACAAGGCGGCGGCGGTGGCGAATACCGTCGTCGACACCTACCTCGAGTACCGCCCGAGCCTCTTCGAGTCGCCGGAGGTGGGCAAGTTCTATGGAAAGCGTGCCGAGCGCCTCAAGCGGGAACTCCGCGCCGCGGAGCGCCGGATCGATCGCTACCAAAGGCGCTCGGGCATCCTCGCGCTTCAACAGCAGAAGGACGAGAGCGTGCGCCAGATCATGGCGAGCGACCTCTCGCTGAAGGAGACCATCAGCCAGATCAGGCAGACGGAGGAGTTGATCGAGAGCCTGTCCGCCGCTCAGGAAAAGCAGCCGGAAAAGGTCTCCTCCGACGTCGAGATGATCGACAACCCCGTGGCCCGTGCGCTCGAGGAGCGCGTTGGCATCCTCTCGGTCGAACTGTCCGAGCTCCACCAGAAGTACACCGAGGAGGACCGTCGGGTGCGCGACAAGATAGAGCAGATCGCGGACCTCCGAAAGCAGATCGCCAAGCAGCCGGCGCGCATCGTCGGCACGGAGCGCTACGAACTCAACCAGGTGCGCCAGAACCTGAGCGAGGAGATCTACCGTGCAGGGGCGAACCTGAAGGCTCTGATCGCCAAGAAGGGGTCGCTCGAAACCACCATGGCCAACCTGAACGACTCGCTCGACGCGATGAACCGTCGCGGGGTGCGCTTCCAGGAACTCGACAGCTTGGTACAGAACAAGCGGGTCGAGTTGCAGGCGACCGAGACCCGCCGGCAGGAAGCCCAACTCTCCCAGGACATGACTGCGAACCGCCTGGATTCGGTGCGCGTGGTGGACCGGGCGACCCCACCGGTCAAGCCCTACAACCAGAATACGCTTCTGGCGACGGCCGTCGCACTGCTCTCCGGTCTCGGCCTCGGCGTGGCCGGCGCCTTCGGCCTGGAATTCCTCTACCGTACCTACCACTTCGCGACCGACATCGAGCGCGAGCTCGAGCTGCCGGTCCTCGGACTCATCACCGACTTCCGCGAGGCCAACGAGCACTTCGCTCGCTGAGACCCCCCATGCCGATCCGTCGCACTCTCACGGGTCTCGCGAAGACCGCCATCCACCACGGCGGGCTCGCGAGCCTCGCACGCGCCTGCCTCGCGGGCCGCGCCGTCATTCTGCGCTACCACTCGGTGAGCAGCGCGGCCGACGGCACGCATCTCTGTCTCGACCCGGGACTCGCCGTTCTGCCTGAGCACTTCGACCGGCAATGCGCCTACCTGCGGCGGCACTACCGCGTGATCTCGCTCGACGAGATGGTCGACTCTCTCCAGGCCGGACGCGCGCTACCGCCGAAGGCCGTCGCACTCACCTTCGACGACGGCTACCTCGACAACTACACGCGCGCCTTCCCGATTCTTCGCCGCCACGGGCTGAACGCGACCTTCTATGTGAGCACCGGCTGCATCGACAACCGCACGATCCTCTGGACGGGAATCCTGCGCTTCTGCGTCTTCACGACCCGTGTGCCGGTCCTCAAGATCGCAGAACCGATGCCGTTCAGCCTGCCGGTAGGTTCGGATGCCGAGCGGCGCGAGGCCTTCACCAAGCTGATCATCACGATGAAGAACGTTCCAACCGCGACCCGCCTCGCCCTGCTCGACTCGGTGCGCCGTGCGGCCGACATCGAGGATCTCTCGCCGCTGCGCAAGATCATGATGTCCTGGGAGCAGGTCGAGGAGATGCACCGTGCCGGCATGATCTTCGGGGCGCACACGATCACCCACCCCAATCTGCCGAACGCCACGCACGAGGAGGCCCGCGGCGAGATCGTCGGCTCCCGTGACGAACTCGCCGCGCACGTCGGGCGTGTGCGCCATTTCTCCTACCCGAACGGCCGAGGCAGCGCCCACCTGACCGACGGCGTCAAGAGCCTGGTGAGCGAGGCCGGCTTCGATTCGTCGACCACCTCGGTCACGGGCAGCGTTCTGCCCGGGGACGACCTGCTCGCCTTGAAGCGCATCGGCATCTATAGCCGCCACGGCGCACTGCCCGAATTCACGCTCGACATCGAACGAGGGAAGGTGGCCCCGTGACGACCGCCTCGGGCCCGGCGCGGCTTGCCCTGCGGAGTGCGACTCCCGCACCATCGGCACCGCCGTGGGTCTTGATCGCACTCGTACTCGCCGCGATCGGGCTCGGCATCGCCACCCTCGTCTCCGACACCGCGCTGGTGCGTGCGTCGATCGTCACCTTCCTGCTCATGGGGGGAACCATCGTTCTCTACCGGCCGAGCATCGGCCTGATCGTCATCATGACGACGATGCTGGTCTCCTACCCGGCGGCCCTGCGCGGCATCGGACCCTTCACGATCAACAATCTGATCGGCATGACGCTACTCGTCGTGATGGCGATCCAGCTGTACCGCGAAGGCGACTACTGGTTCATGCGCGAGCCCGAGATCCGGATGCTCCTGTTGATCGCCGGGCTCCTGCTCTTCACCTACACACTCAGCATCTTTTTCCTGCCGAACGTAAAGCACATGCTACCGAAACTGGCGCATGCGCGCGGCGCATCGGGGGCATATGGCGACGCAAACGTGACGCCGCGATTCTTCTTCGAACTGGCCTCGCGCATCGTCTTCACGATCTTCTTCGTCAACTGGATCCGCGAGCCCAAGCAACTTCGGACCGTACTCATCATCTTCGCACTTTGCATCATTACCGTTCTTCCGAGCATCGGGCTAGACATCGCCCGCGGGACCGCCGACGGTCGTATCACATCGAAGCTCGTCGGATGGGCTCAGAACGCGAACCGCTTCGCCTTCATGGTGAACGTGGGTATCGGGCTCTTTCTCTACCTCGCCCACATCGCAAAATCCCCGCTGCTGCGCCTGGGCGCGATCGCCGGCGCCATCGGCTGTGTCCCGCTGGTCCTTCTCAGCGCCTCCCGCAGCGGTTTCATCGGGCTCGGCATCGTCGGCCTGACCCTGCTGACGAGCAACCAGGTCCCCCGGCAGTGGAAGATCGTCGGCTCGATCAGCGGGCTCGTTCTCGGCGTTCTGATCTTTTTCTTCGTGCTCCCGGAAAGCAGCCAAGAGCGTCTCCTGAACCTGAACCCCTTCAGCCCGCAGCAGTACAGCGAGGGAACCCACTCGACCGAGCAGCGCGTCGCGACGCTCGAGGACGCGCTCTCGATCATCGGTAGCTATCCGATCTTCGGCGTCGGCCTCGGCAACTTCCGCTGGTTCAACATGTACCTGCACGGGTCCTACAAGCCGCCGCACAACTCCTACGTCTGGTCGTGGGCCGAGGGCGGTATCGTCACGACCCTCGCCTACCTCACGCTCTTCGCATTCGTTTATGCGCGCATCCAGCGCTTGCGGGAGAAGTACAAGAACCACCCAGTGCTACCGGATCTTCCGGATTTCCTGAACCTCTACATCATCCTCTTCCTCTTCTTCTCGATCTTCGCCGACGTATGGCTCGAGGTGCACATCTATTTCATCGCGGCATTCTCGATCGTCCTGTCGCGCTGGGCCTTCGACGAGGAACTGAAAGCCCGCGCCCTGCCCGGCCTCAAAGCGAACACCCCGGCTGCGCGCCGGGCCGCGAGCCGCGCTCTCTACCGCCCGAAGGTCGCGGCATGACCCGTGTAGCCTACGTCGTGGACCACCTGCAGATCGGTGGCGCCCAGTCGCACCTCCTCCAGGTCGTGCGCGGCCTCGACCGCGGCACCTGGGAGTTGGAGTTGTGGACCGCGAGTGCCGAGCCCGGCGACCTCGCACCGGTCTTCGAGCAGGAAGGCGTCCCCGTCAGGAGCTTCGGCATCGACTCGACCCTTATGTCGACGCGTACGCTCTCGGCGGCAAGACGGGTGGCCCGGGAAATGCGGGCGCGCGACGTCGCCGTCATCCACGGCTACCTCTTCGAGGGCAATTTCCTCGCGGCACTGGTCGGACGCCTCGGTCGCCGACCGGTGACGCTCGTCAGTAAGCGGAGTCTCGACCGCTACGATCGACTCGATCGCCGCCTCGCCGCGGCACTCTCCAATCGCCTCGCCGACCGCGTCACGGTGAACGCCAGGGCGGTCCGCGACCTGGTGGCAGAGCATGAGTGGTGCCCGACGGATCGCATGGTCCTGATTCCCAATGGGGTCTCGCTGCCCTCGCGCTCCTTCCAAGCCGCCCCCGCAACCGGAGGCCAAGACTTGCCAGTCGTGGGCATGGTGGGCCGGCTCGGCTGGAAGAAGGGCTACGAATTCGCCCTTCGGGCCGCGGTCATCGTGCGCGACGCGATCCCCGCCGTCCGTTTCGACATCGTCGGTGACGGCGCCCTGCGCGTCGAACTCGAGGCGATGGCACGGGACCTGAGGCTCGATGGCACCGTTCGCTTCCTCGGCAAGCGACGCGACGTCGCCGAGCTCATGGCGGGCTTCGACTGCTACATGCTCTCCTCCGTCATCGAGGGCATGCCCAATGCCCTCCTCGAAGCGATGGCCTTGGGCCGACCGGTGGTCACGACGTCGGCAGGCGGCAGCGCGGAGGTGGTCGTGCACGGGGAATCGGGCATTGTCGTGCCGACCCGCGATGCCGACGCGCTTGCGCAGGGCGTCCTGCGAATCCTGCGCGATCCAGCCTTGGCCAAGCGCCTGGGCACGGAGGCCGAGCGCCGGGTCCGCCGCGAGTACGACCAGGCGACGATGTTGAGATCGATCGACCGTCTCTACCGAGACGAATTGGCCCGTGTCGGAGTCGACGTCCCCGAGCCGGCGGCGAGCGAACCGCCCGGAGCCGCCCGGGTCGCCTGAGCGGCCCGGCGAAAGACATCATGCTCGGACTCCTCCTTTTCTGGACCGCGATCACCGTCCTCGCCTACCAGTACGTCGGCTATCCCCTCGCGCTCGCGGGGCTTGCGCGGTGGCGTGGACGTGGTGACGCCCTCGTGGCGGAAGAGTCGCGCAGCAGCGAGACGCCGTCGGTCTCGCTCGTGATCTCCGCCTACGACGAGGAAGAGGTCATCGCCCGCAAGCTCGAGAACGCGCTTTTGCTGGACTACCCGCGCGAACTCCTCGAGATCGTCGTCGCGTCGGACGGATCCAAGGACCGGACCGAGGAGATCACGCGCCGATTCGCGGACCGTGGCGTCGTTCTCCACGCCTTCCGCCCGAATCGCGGCAAGAACCTCGTGCTCAACGACGTGCTCCCCCTGCTGAAAGGCGACATTGTCGTATTCACCGACGCGAACGGGATGTACCAGAAGGACGCAATCCGCCACCTCGTGCGCCCCTTTGCCGACCCCCGGGTGGGCAGCGTGTGCGGCGAACTCGTCTACAAGAACTTCAACGAGAACCCGATCGCCGAAGGCTACAATCGCTACTGGGAACTCGATCAGATGCAGAAGCGGCTAGAGAGCCGCCTCGGCTCCCTGCTCGGTGCGAACGGTTCGATCTTCGCGGTGCGTCGCTCGCTCTGCCGGCCCATCGCGAACGACGTCTGCAATGACATGGTGCAGCCCATCTGGGTCGCCGCAGCGGGTCATCTCTGCCTCTACGAGCCGCGTGCGATGTCGTACGAAGCCGGGTCGAGGAACCTGAACGACGAGTTGAAGCGCCGCTCCCGGATCATCGGACGCGGCATCCGCGGCATCCAGTTGGTCTGGCCGGAGATCGCACGGCGGAGAGCCCGGCTGATCGGCTGGGAGTTGTTCTCGCGCAAGGGGTTGCGCTACCTGACCCCGCTCTGGCTCGCGATGCTGCTGGTCGGTTCCGCGCTCGCACCCGGGATCCTTTACAAGCTGATCTTCCTCGCACAGCTCGGGATCTACGCCTGCCTGCCGCTCGGGTTTCTTCTCACGGGCGGACCGCTCATGCGGGTCATCTCGCCGGCGGTCTATTTCGGCATCGGCTCCCTCGCGGCGGTCCTGGGATGGTGGAAGATCCTCTCAGGATCGGAACTGGGCCGCTGGCAGACCGCCGATCGTCCCTTCGAATCGGACACCAATCCCCCGGTGGTCGACGCGGGTCTGCAATGAGCCCGATCGATCCAGCCATGGGGCCGGTGACGAACGCCTTCTCGGTCGACGTCGAGGACTGGTTCCAGGTCTCCGACTTCGAGGAGCAGGTGCGACCCGAGGACTGGGATCGACTCGAAAGCCGTGTGGTTCCGAATACCCGTCGCCTCCTCCGACTGCTCGCGGAGTTCCGGGTGAAGGGAACTTTCTTCATCCTCACGTGGAACGCCGAGCGTCACCCATCGCTGGTCGAGGAGATCGCCGCCGAGGGGCACGAAATCGCCACCCACGGGCATGGCCACCGGTTGGTCTACGAACTCGGGCCGGACCTCTACCGCCGCGACCTCGAGCGTTCGATCAGCATCCTCGAGCGGATCACCGGGCGCCTGCCGCAAGGCTACCGGGCACCCTCGTTCTCGGTCACCGCGCGGTCCATGTGGGCGCTTCCGACCATGCTTGCGGCGGGACTCGAATACGACTCCAGCGTCTTCCCGGTACAGGACGCCCTCTACGGCGTGCCAGGCGCCCAGCGCTTCCCCTTCGTCATCCACGCCGAGAACGACCGCCGCCTGGTCGAATTTCCTATGACCACCGCGCGGCTGGGAAGGCGCAATCTTCCGCTTGGCGGAGGAGCCTATCTGCGCCTGCTTCCCTACTCCTACATGCGCTGGGGCATGCGTCAGGTGAACCGGGCGGGGGAAGCCGCCGTCGTGTACCTCCACCCCTGGGAGGTCGATCCCGGCCACCCGCGCATCAAGACCCGCGGCAAGCGCGGCTTCTCGACCCATTACCTGAACCTCGACGCCATGGAAGGCAAACTTCGCCGGCTCCTGACGGACTTCCGCTTCGCTCCGGTCCGCGACGTCCTCGCCGAACGCGGCTTCCTCGCTGGCACGGCGGAGGCCGCATGAGCGATCCCGGCCCTGCCCTGCCGCGCAAGCCGCTGCACGTCTTCGTCGTGACGCAGGAGGACTGTCTCTTCCTGCCGCAATTCCTGGATACCGTGCTGTCCGCGCGACGCCCCAACGTCGTCGGCATGACGATTCTTCCCACGTTGATGCCGAAGCAGACCTGGTCCTCGACCCTGCGAGACCACCTGGCCCTCTACGGACCAGTGCAGTTCCTGAAGCAGTCGGTGCGCTACGCATGGCGCCGCGGCCTCGGGATCCTCGGGGAGCGGGTGCCGGTCCCCGGTCTGCACTCGGTTGCGGCCGCCGCCCGGAAACACGGCATACCCATCCTGGAGACGACCAGCGTGAACGCACCCGAGTACCTTGAGCGGCTACGCTCCCTCGATCTCGACCTCGTCCTGTCGGTGAACGCAAGCCAGAAGTTCCGCAAGGGGATCCTGGAACTACCGCGGCTCGGCTGCATCAACGTCCACGGCGCTCTGCTGCCACGCTACCGCGGACGCCTGCCGAGCTTCTGGGTCCTGGTGAACGGCGAGCACGAGACCGGTACCACCGTGCACTTCATGAACGAAGACCTCGACGACGGGCCGATCCTCCTGCAGAAGAAGGTCGCCATCGAGCCCGAGGACACGCAGGACACTCTGATCGGCAAGACCAAGACACTCGGTGCCCGCCTCGTCATCGAGGCGATCGACCGGCTGGAACGCGGCGTCGCGGACACGATTCCGAACGACCGCGCCCAGGCCACCTACAACTCGTTTCCGACCCGCGAGGACGGTCGGCGCCTGCGCAGGCAGGGCCGCCGCTTCCTCTAAACCTTCGACTCAGGCCCCGACCGGGGGCATTGCGGAGATCCAAATGACGAACGACGAAAACTCGGTCCTCGACGACATGAAGGGCTGGTTGCGCGACCGGGGCATCACCAAGAGCAACCTGAAGTCCTACAAGTACTACCTGCCCTATCTCGTCGGGAACGGGCGCGCCGGAACCCCCCAGTCGGTGACCTTCGAACTCACCCTGCGGTGCAACCTTTCCTGCCAGATGTGCCCGCTCGACCTGCCCCGAATCATGCACGACAAGTCCGACCCTGACTTGATCAAGTCGCGCCAGCAGGCCGAGCTGTCGACCGAGGAGGTCAAGCGGGTCATCACCGACATCGCGGAGATGGGCGTCGGCGACATGACCATCACCGGGGGCGAAGTCTTCCTGCGCAAGGACGTCTTCGAGATCGTCGAACACATCACGGCGACGCCGATCCACCTGTGCATCAACACGAACGGCTGGTTTCTCCGGCCCGACGAAGCACGCCAACTGGTCTCGCTGAAGCCGCATGCCCTCTCGATCTCGATCGACGGGCCTGACGATCTCCATGACGAGATCCGGCGCGGCAAGGGCAGCTTCCGTCGGCTCCTCGAGGGCATCCGCAACGTCCAGGAGGCCAAGCGCGAACTCGGGGTGAAGCGCCCGAAGATCGGGATCACCGTCACGGTTTCCGCCCTGAACCAGCACCGCTACAGCGAGGTTCTCGACTGGCTCAAGGACACCGGAGTCGACACGGTGGACTTCGACTACATGTTCTACACCACCCCGGAACACAACGAGCAGACCGAGAAGCTCATCCCACTCCCGGTGCACCACAAGGAAGAGGACCAGGATCTGCCCATGTACCTCCGGCAGGTCGACGGCCAAGCCCTCTACGAGGAGTCGCAGAAGGCGATCCGCAAGGGTGAGGAGTACGGCATCTCGATCGGCTTCGGTCCACCCCTCAAGACGCCGGAGGAGATGGAGCGTCGTTTCCTCGACGACGAGTACGCGTTCGTCGAGAAGTGCTTCTATCCCTGGAAGACCTTCCGGATCAGCCCCTACGGCGACGTCTACTCCTGCTCGATCGACGTCGCCTTCGGCAACGTGCGCGACAAGAGCGTCAAGGAGATCTGGAACAACGACTCCTACCAGACCTTCCGTCGGACCCTGAAGAAGCGCCGGCTCTTCCCGAAGTGCGCGAAGTGCTGCGCGTTGAACAACGACTTCTGGCGCTACCTGCCGGCGATCGGATGACCCGATGAGCAGCGGAAAGAAGCACCGGGTCGCCCTCGTCGGGGCGGGCGCCATCGCCGCGACCCACCTCGGCTTCATCAAGGGGGTGAGGAACGCTTCGGTGGTCGCGCTTTGCGACCCGTTGCCCAACAAGGCCCGTGAACTCGCGGCGGCCAAGGATCTCGAGACCGCCTGCTACACCGACATCGACGCGATGCTGCGGGAGGTCGAGCCGAGTGTCGTGCATGTCGTCACACCACCCGCCACTCATGCGGACATCGCGATCCGGGCGATGGAGGCCGGCGCGAACGTGCTCGTCGAGAAGCCGATGGCGATGCGTGTCGCCGACTGCGATCGCATGATCGCGGCCGAGCACGCGAACGGGCGACGCCTGTGCATCGATCACAACCGCCTCTTCGATCCGGTCGTCAGGCGTGCACTCGACCTGGTTGACAAGGGTGTCGTCGGCGACGTGGTGTCGGTCGAGTGCCACCAGGGCGTGAACCAGGTCGATCTCGGCGGCGGCGCGACGGCGACAAGCGAATGGCGCATCGAGAACCCGTTCGCTCCGTTCTACAACCTGGCGCCGCACCCCTTCTACCTGGTGAGCCGCCTTCTCGGGCCGGTGCAGGAAGCGCACATCATGGGACGTGCGACCCACCCCGGCAGCGCCCTGCTGACGGAGATCCGCGCCCTCCTCGAGGGTGAGTCGGCCTACGGTTTCGTGGTGTTCTCCATGGGTGCCCAGCCCTACCTGAACCACCTGAACGTCTTCGGCACCAAGGCGACCCTGCGCGTCAATCTGAACACGATGACGATCCTCACCGAGCGGGTGCGCAATCTACCCAAGCTGGTGGCGAAGCTCGCCTCGAACGTGGAACCCGCGGCCCAGTTGCTCGCCGGAACGGCGGAGAACGCGATCGGGGTCGCGACGCGCCGCATGAAGCTCTATCCGGGGATCGGGGAGACGATTCGGCGGTTCTACAAGAGCATCGAAAACGGCGATGTACCTCCTGTCGATGGGAACGCCGGCCGCGAGAACGTGCGCCTGCTGAACCTCGTGGAGGACACGCTGTCCGCGAAGGCGACGCTCGGCCAGGCCGGACGGGCCAACGGCCATGCGGAGGGGGAGCGTACATGGACCTCCTGACCGGCAGCACCGGCTTCCTCGGTCGCCACCTCGCGCAACGACTGGTGGCCGATGGCCGGCGACTGCGCGCGCTCGTCCGGGCGGGAACCGACAAGAAGCGGATCCCCGCGGAGATCACCGAGATCGTTTGGGGTGGGCTCGACGAGCCCGCCGCGATCGAACGGGCGGTGGCGGGCATCGACACCGTCTTCCACCTCGCAGCCCGCGTGAGCGGCGGCGGTGGTCGGGCCGCCTTCGAGCACGACAACGTGACGGGCACCCGGGTCCTGCTCGAAGCTTCGGCGCGGGCGGGCGTTCGGCGCTTCGTGCACGTGAGTTCGGCGGGAATCTTCGGAGCCGGAGCCGCCGATACGCCGATCACCGAGAGCACCCCGCTCGACCCGGAGATCGAGAAGCGGGGTGATTACGCATGGTCCAAGGCGGAGGCCGACCGCCTCGTGCGGGGATTCAGCGCACCCGGTCTCGATTGCATCGTGGTGCGGCCCGGAATCCTTTACGGAGCGGAGCAGCCGCCGTTTTTCGCACGCCTCGCCCTCCCGATCCCGGGTGCAAGCGGTCGTCGTGTGATCGTCGGGTCGCCGCGGGCTCTCCTCCCGCTGACCCATGTCGACAACGCCGCCGACGCCCTGCTGCTCGCCGCCGAGCGCGGGCGGGCCGGAGAGTCCTACAACGTCGTCGATGGCCTCTTCGAGCAGGGCGACTACCTCGAACTCCTGAGCAGCCGAGGTGCCGCGAACTTTTCTCCCGTCTACGTGTCACCGTCCTGGTTCGCGCCTGTGGCGGTCGCCTGCGAAGTATTCTCTTCCGCGACCGGGCGTTCGCTCCCGCTGTCGCGCTACAAGCTCAAGCGTGCAACCGAGAGCCTGCGCTACGACACCCGTCGCGCCCGGGAGGAACTCGGTTGGCAGCCCCGGATCGGCCTCCCCGAGGGCGTCGCCGGACTGGAGAGCTCGCATCCGGGGACGGGCACGTGAACCGGGCGAACACTCCGGGGACGACTTCTGCGCGACCCCCCTACGACAAGGTCGTCGAATTGCGCCCGCGTCAAGCGAACACGGGAGACGGGCTGCCAACACGCGCCTTGCGCACCCTCTTCGTCATCGACGAACTCGACATCGGTGGCACCGAGCAGCAGATCCTCGAGCTCACCCGGAGGATCGACCGGCGCAGGTTCGAACCGGTCGTCTGCTGCTTCAGGCACGGTGCGAAGGCACGCGAGATCGAGTCCCTCGGCATACGAGTCCTGCACGAGCCCAAGAGTCTCAAGGCCGATCCCGGGTTGGTCGTGCGACTCGCGCGGATGATGCGCCGCGAGCGCTTCGACATCGTCCAGACCTATCTCTGGGGAGCCAACACCTGGGGGCGCATCGCCGCGCGCATGGCCGGCGTGCCGCACGTGCTCGCGTCCGAGCGCAACGTCGACATCTGGGAAGAGCGCTACAAGCGTGTCCTCGGCCGGCTGCTCGCACGCGGCACCGACCGGATCATTGCGAACTCCGAGGCCGTACGCAGCTACCTGCTTACGCAGGGAGTATCGCCGGACAAGGTCGTGACGATCTACAACGGTGTCAATTTCGATCGTTTCCGCAAGCCCTGCGATCCCGCGATCCGTCGTGCCGAACTCTCGATTCCCCCCGACGCGATCCTGGCCGGGACCGTCGCCCGCGTCGAGCCGGCGAAGGATCACGGTACGCTGCTGCGGGCCATGGCGCTGATCGCCGAGCGCGTTCCGCGCCTGCACCTCGCCGTCGTCGGTGGGGGTAGCGAACTCGACACCCTCCGCGAGCTGGCTCGGGAGCTTGGAATCGGCGATCGCGTCCACTTCACAGGCCCGCGTACGGATGCGGCCGAGTGGTTGCAGACGGTCGACTTCTCCGTTCTCTCCTCGGTCAAGGAGGGGCTCTCGAACACCGTGCTCGAGTCGATGGCGGCGGGCCGTGCGATGATCGCGACCGACGTCGGCGGCAATGCCGAGGTCATCGTCGAGGGGGAGACCGGCTACCTCGTCCCGGCCCGCGACCCGGCCGCGCTATCCCAGGCGATCGCGCGCCTTGCGGTTTCCGACGAGAGGATCCGGGAATTCGGGCGACTCGGGAAGGATCGCGTCCACGACCTGTTTTCCGTGGAGCGGATGGTCGAGCGGACGCAGGGACTCTACCTCTCGATCTCGAGCGCGGGCGCCCGCGTCGCGGCCTGACATGCTCGCCTTCCTCGTCAACCAGTTCCCGCGGCAGGTGGACGCCTACTTCCTGCGCGAACTCTCCGGGCTCGCCGAGCGTGGCCTCGACTTCACGATCTATTCGCTCCTGCCCGCACCGCAAGGCTGGAAGGTGCATGCTGATGCCGAGGCGCTCTTGCCGCGGACCGTCTATCCGGCGGCCGCCGTCGCGACTGCACTGCGCGCCGGGCGCCGGGTCCTGCAGGGACCGCGCCGCGCACTCGGTCGAATCGGCCGGGTGGCCTGGGGGCATCGCCGACTCCCGACGCAGTTCGCGAAGGCGATGGCCATCGTCCCCCAGAGCCTTTCCTTCGCCGAGGACATGGAACGACGCGGGGTGCGCCACATGCACGCCAACTGGGCCACCTATCCCGCGACCGCCGCCTATGTCATCTCCGGCCTCACCGGCATTCCGTTCAGCTTCTCCGGGCATGCGACCGACATCTTCATCCACAAGGCCATGCTACGGGAGAAGATCGCGGCGGCGCGTTTCGTCGTCACCTGCACCCGGTTCAACCGCGGCTACCTGGCGGAGATCGCGCCGTCCCATGGCGATCGCGTCGAGACCGTGTACCACGGCGTGGACCTGCCGCGCTTCGAGCGCGGCGGGCCACCGCGCGAAAGCGACCTCGTCGTGAGCGTCGGTACACTGCGCGCCTGCAAGGGCTTCGACGACCTGATCCGGGCCATAGCACTCCTGCGCGACCGTGGGCGCCGGGTGCGTCTCGAGATCCTAGGCGAGGGAGAGGACCGACCGGTTCTCGAGCGGCTCGTCGCCAGCTTGGACGTCGGCGACCGGGTACGTCTGCTCGGCTATCTCCCTCAAGAGGAGGTCGTTCCCGCATACCACCGCGCCTCGGCCGTCGTGCTGCCCGCCCACCACGAGGACCACTTCGGGATTCCCAACATCCTGATCGAGGGTCTCGCCGCGGGCGCACCGGTGATCTGCACAGAACTGCCTTCGCTCGGCGAACTTGTCGAGCACGGGCGAAGCGGGCTCTTCGTTCCCGAGCGGGACCCTGAGAGGCTCGCCGCAGCCATCGCCGAATTGCTCGACGATCCGCAGCGCGGCGCGGCGCTCGCCGCCGAAGGTCGACGGCGCGTCGCCGAGAACTTCGACATGCGACGCACGGTCGACCGGCTCTTCGAGAAGTTCCGCGCGGCGGACCTCGCCGGGGCACCCGCCTGAGCATGCGCTCCCCGCTCGAGAGATCCGCTCGCCTCGTGGCGCGCGAGACGCTGGGCGCCCTGCGGCGCCTGCTTCCAGCCGGCGTTCCGTCGCTGCGGATCGTCTACTACCACCGGATCGACGACGAGGACCATCGCTCCTGCGTCACGCCGCGGGCCTTCGCGGAGCAGATGCGATGGCTTCGGACCGAGGGCTTTTCGGTGCTGCGCTTCGATGCGATCGCCGAGTACCTCGAGAGCGGTCGCCCCTTTCCGGAGCGCTCCGTCGTGATCACCTTCGACGACGGCTTCGCCGACAACCACCGCAACGCCTTTCCGGTCCTGGCAAGCGAAGGCATTCCCGCGACCATCTTCCTCGCCACCGGCTTCATCGGCGGCGACGCCCTGCCCGTCCTCCGGGACCGCTCCGGCGTCGCGCCGCTCTCGTGGAACCAGGTCGAGGAGATGGCGCAGCACGGAATCGAGATGGGCGCCCACACGGTGACCCACCCGGAGCTTCCCGGGCTGGACGACACGGCGCTCCGCCGGGAGGTCTTCGACTGCCGACGGGCGATCGAGGAGCGGCTCGGCCGGCCGGTCGGGAGCTTCTGCTACCCCCGCGGAAAACTCGACGAGCGGGTCGTGAGCGCCGTGCGCGAGGCCGGCTACCGTCTTGCCTGCACCACCCTGCCGGGGCCCGTCACGGCGGACTCGCCACCGTTGCGGCTGCGCCGCACGTTCGTCGCGCGCGACGATGGGGTGCGCGACTTCGCGCACAAGCTCGCCGGAACCTGGGACTTGCTCCACGCGGTCCGCCAGCGAATGTCCGATGGGGCGTACGCGCCCGCGAACGCCTGAACCGACCCGCACCTCATACGAAGGCAATCGATCCATGTGTGGCATCGCCGGATTCCTCGCGCTCGACCCGGGCGTCCCCGCGCCCCGGGACCTCGCCCGCGCGATGTGCGACGTCATCGTCCACCGAGGCCCCGACGACGAGGGCTTCCACGTCGACGGACCACTGGCGATGGGCATGCGTCGTCTCTCGATCATCGACCTCGCGGGCGGGCACCAGCCGATTTCCAACGAGGACGGTACGGTCACGGTCATCCTCAACGGGGAGATCTACAACTTCCAGGAGCTGCGGAGCGATCTCGAGGCTCGTGGTCATCGCTTCGCGACGCACAGCGACACCGAGGTCATCGTCCATCTCTACGAGGAGTTCGGAACGGGCTGCGCCGCCCGGCTGCGCGGCATGTTCGCCTTCGCGCTCTGGGACGCGAGGGAGCGCCGCCTCGTGGTCGCGCGCGATCGCCTCGGCATCAAGCCGCTCCATTACGCCCTCGGCGGCGGGCGGCTGCTTTTCGGCTCCGAGTTGAAGAGCCTGCTCGCAGCCGGACTCGACCGCACGATCGACCACCAGGCCCTCCACGACTACCTGAGCCTCACCTACGTGCCGGCGCCGGCGACGATTTTCCGCGACGCCCGCAAACTCCTGCCCGGGACAATGCTCGTCGCCGAGAAGGGATCGGTCCGCTTCGAGCGCTACTGGCAGCTCCGCTATGAACCGGACCCCACCATCCGGACGGAGGACGAGGCAGTCGAGATCGTTCGAGAACTCGTCGACGAAGCGGTCCGCAGCCACCTGGTCGCCGACGTTCCGCTCGGCGTCTTTCTCTCCGGTGGGGTCGACTCGGCGGCCATCGTCGCCTCGATGCGGCGTTTTCACACCGGTCCGCTGCGCACCTTCTCGATCGGTTTCGAGGAGAAGACCTTCAGCGAACTCGATGGGGCCCGCGCGGTCGCGCGCCACTTCGAGACCGAGCACCACGAACTCGTCGTGACGCCGGACACCGTCGATCTCGTGCCGCGGCTCGTCGACTCCTTCGACGAACCATATGCCGATTCCTCGGCGATCCCGGTTCTTTGCGTGTCGCGTCTGGCCCGCGAACACGTGAAGGTCGCCCTCTCCGGAGAAGGCGGCGACGAGGTCTTCGCCGGCTACAAGACCTACACCGCGACCCGGCTCGCCGAGCTGTACCGACGTGCCCTTCCGGGCCCGCTGCGGCAGCTCGTTCCGCGACTCGCCGGCCTGCTGCCGGTCTCCCACGGCCGAGTGAGCTTCGACTACATGGCGAAGCGATTCGCCGCGGGCGCCTCGAGTCCGCCGCTCGAAGCGCACTTCTCGTGGAAGGCGATCTTCGACGAAGAGCGCAAGCGGGAACTTTACCGCGCCGTCGATCCCACGCTGCAGCCGACCGTTCGCCTCTATGAATCCGCGGCGGCCGGAAGCCCGCAGAGGGATCTCCTCTCCCGGCTGCTCGCCGTGGACACGCATCTCGGGCTCGAGGGCGACATGCTGGTGAAGGCGGATCGCATGACGATGGCGACCTCGCTCGAAGGACGAGTTCCGTTCCTCGATCATCTGCTCGTCGAGCGCGTTGCGACCATCCCCAGCCGCTTCAAGATGCGGGGACTCACGACCAAGGTGCTCCTGCGAAGGGCGATGGCCGATCGTCTTCCGGCAACCACGGCCGGGGGCCCCAAGCGCGGCTTCAACGTGCCGATCCCGAGTTGGCTCCTCGGCCCCTTGCGCGAGCGGGTTCGTGACACCCTCGCCCCTGCGCGAATCGAGGCGACCGGCCTTTTCCGTCCGGAGGTCGTTTCGGGCCTGATCCAGGCCCACGAGGCCAAGGAGCGAGACTGCAGCCGGGACATCTGGACCCTCCTCATGTTCCAGACCTGGTACGATCGGTTGGGCGGTGTCCCCTCTGCCCCGCTTGGCTAGCCGGTTCGTCCGGCCTGACTTCGTCGGACAGCTCTGCCGGAGCGGCGCACGCGACCACCGCAGGCCGCACCGGGCCTCGCGCCGCTCCCGAGTCCCCGTATCCTGCCCGTTTCGTCACGTTACGAGCCGGATTCTTCACATAAGCCGCCCGGTGGCCTTGTCGGCCTGCCCACCCGCTTGCGAAACTGCGATCGTCGCCGCCCACCACGACTCGACTGAGCGGTCACCGAATCTTTGACGCGGTGCCGCCGGTGCTGCTAGCGATTTCGAGAGGGCGATCGGGCGGGTAGGCGACGGCGGAATCGACCAAGCACCTCTCGAAAACCCACGGGAGTTCAAGACCTTGTCCACACCCAGACTCGCACTCCGCAACGATGCGATCGCCACGGGCCAGCTCGCTTCCGAGGAGCATGCCCCGGGACGGGAGATACCTCCCGGACTGCCTGAATCGCGTATCCGCTACCTGGCACAGTCGATCCTCGCCGTCGTCGCGATCGTGCTCCTGTCGCCGGTCCTCGCCCTGGTCGCCCTCGCCGTGAAACTCAGCAGCAAGGGTCCGCTCTTCTACGGCGGCGTGCGTGTCGGCAAAAACCAGCAACTCTACACCATGTTCAAGTTCCGCACCCTCCGCGAGGGGTCGGAGCGGCAGATCGGCGCTCGCCTGCTGAGCCCGCAGGACGACTTCTACACGCCGATCGGCAAGTTCCTGAAGCGGTCGAAGCTCGACGAGATTCCCCAGCTGATCAACGTGCTCCGCGGCGAGATGAACTTCGCCGGGCCCCGCCCCCTTCGCCCGATCTTTCTCGATCGGTACCTGGGCGAGATCGAGCACTACGCCGATCGCTTCCGCGTCGCCCCCGGCATGACCGGCCTCGCCCAGGTCCGCGGCGGTTATTTCACCTCTCCGCGGAACAAGCTGCGCTACGACCAGCTCTACGTCACGCACCGCTCGCTCTGGCTCGACGCCCAACTGGTGGGCCTGACCGCCCTCAAGCTGCTCAACCGCTGGATCACGCTCGGTGCCTCGCTGCTCCTCCTGCTCCTGTTCGTCTCCTTCATCCCGCCGGACTCGTTCGAGAGGATGTACGTCAGCGTCGGCGGCGCGAAGTTGAATCCCCTGCACGGCCTGATCGCGTTTGCCGCGCTCTGGATGCTGATGCGACGCAGCCCGAGCGATCGCATCAGCCTCTACCGCACGCCGATCAACCTGCCGCTGGCCTGCTTTCTCCTGCTGTCGCTCGCCTCAGCCGCCTTCGCGGCGCCCGAGGCCCGCGTCCAGGCGGTTCGCGGAGCCGTGTATTACCTCATCACCGGCTTCATGGTCCTGCTCGCCATCGTCAACGGCACCTTCACCCGCAGTTTCGCTCGCAGCGCAGTCTCGGCGGTGGCGCTCACCTCGGTCGCGATCTCCGCCGTAGGGATCCTCGAAGTCGTATTCGCCGACTACATGCCGGCGCACTCGAGTCCGATGGAGACCGGCCTCGGGATGATGCCGACCGGCATCTCGTCCACCCTCGGGAGCCCGGTCGCGCTCGCGACCTACCTGCTGCTCGGGGTTCCCTGCGTCCTCTGCAGCCTATCCCGCGCCCACACCCGCGAGGGGCGCGACTTCTGGGTTGCCGCCTCAACCCTCTGCCTGCTCGGGATTCTCCTCACTCGGCATCCGGCGGGACTCATCACCCTCTCGATCATCGCGGCGATCTACCTCTGGCGGCACTTCTCGCCGCTCTGGGCTGTCGTGTTCCTCGCGATCGTCGTACCCGCGGCAGCCCTCTCCCTGATGCGCAGCATGCCCGAAACCGGCTGGTGGTCGCTCGTCTGCGGGAGCAGCCCGGCGGGTTGCCATGCGATCTCCGAGATGAGCCCGCGCCAACTGCTGTTCGGGCTCGGCCCCCGGACGCTCGGGCAGGTGAAACTCGGCAGCGACCAGTTCACCTCCCAGGTCATCTCGGACGCGAACGGCAACGTGCGCCTCCTCCTCGAAAATGGGCTCCTCGGCTGGCTCGCCATGCTCTGGATCCTCGGTCAGTCCCTGTTCGCACTCTACCGCGCCCAGCGCTCCACCGAGGATCCCGGCCTGCGGGAGATTCTCTGGGCCGTCATGGCCGGACTCATCGGTTTCTGCGTCGCCATGCAGAGCTTCGACCCCTTCAACAACATCGCGATCCAGCTCCTGTTCTGGGGCCTTCTCGGCATCGGCATCGGCATCGTCGTGCGCCTGGGCGAACGACCCGCTGACTATCGGATCGCGGTCAAACTCGGACACTGAGCGCGCACCCCGCCACTCCTCAGCGACCACCGCGCACCCGTCGCCGGAGACCGCTCGCAGCGGCCTTTGCCTCCGGTGTGGCGGGTGCGGCGACCGACTCCGTCTCCCCCGTCGGTACGACCGTCTCGCGCACCAGGTCTGGGCATCGCCGAATCGAGGTCACCCGGGGAACGCCCGGCCCGTCCGCCCGTCCGGTTACCGCCAAGGCACCGGGAGCGTCCGCGATCTCGGCTTCGCGCAACTCCCCGCCTCCGTTGCAGCGGACCTTGATCCGCTGCCCCACCGCCGCGACGCTGCTTTCGCCGGAGAGGACGAGCTGGTCGGGACAGTCAAGTTGCACCCCCTCGACCGTCGTGTCGGTTCCCGCATCGCTGCGGATGCACACCTTCGCACCCTCGATCCGACCGCCCCGCAGGACGGTCCGGGCCGGCACGAGCGGGTTTCCACCGCGGTCGCGGTAGTCCCGCAGGACGAGGGCGGCCCCGCTCAGCTGGTTGTCGATCAATTGGGTTCCGGTCGAAGACCCTCGTACCGTGAGGGGACGGTCCGCAATCCGGTTTCGAGCCAGGATCGTTCCCCGACTGTTTTTCACGTAAAACGAGTCGTTGCCGCCGCCTCGAACCTCGCAATCCTCGACGACGTTCTCGGCCGATTCCAGGAAGTAGACGTTCTCTCGAAAGTTGTCGCGGACCTCCGAGTGCGCGAGGCGGTTTCCCCTCGACTGGCTGCCGAAGTGAATGCCCTCATCGGCGTTGTCGTGGATGCGGGAACGCTCGATGCGATTGCTGGACGAACCGCCGGCGACGTCGATGCCGTAGCCGACGTGAGCGACCACGTCCCCGTTGTGGTGCGATTGGATGTTGGTCAACTGCACGCCCTTCGCGCCGACCAGGCGGATTCCGCGCTCGAAGCCCGTCACCTCCACGTTCTGCAGGAAGCCCCCCGAGGCCTTCTCGGTGACCACGATGCCACCCGTGTCGGGTCTGCGGCTCCCGCGGATCACATGACCGCCGCCGTCGAGGGAGACCGGTGCGACGAGGCGTAACCCCTCTCCGGGACAGGGTCCGAGATCGGTTTCGAGGCGTGTTCCCTCGACGACCCGGTCCCCGCACTCGCACGGTCGAGCACCGCCGCACTCCTTCGCACTCGCCCCGCCGCCCCGGAGCGCCAGCGACACGACCGCTCCGAAGACGATGCTCCAGCCCCGTAACCCGATCGAAAACCCGAGAACTGATCTCATGAAGACCCGGCCCCCCCGATGATCGACAAATTTCGCACTCTGCTCGGAAACACGCTGATCTACGGCCTCGGCAACTACGGGGTGAAGCTCATAGGTTTCCTGCTCATTCCCCTCTACACCCGCTACCTGAGTCCCTCGGACTACGGCGTGATCGCGCTGGTCGCCATGTACAGCCAGGTGATGTTCGTCCTGATGAACCTCGGCCAAGGCTTCTCGCTGTTCCGCTTCTACTACGACAAGGACTCGGACGAGGCCCGGGAACGGGTCGTGGCGGCCGCCATGTGGATCGTGCTCCTCTTTGCACTCCCTCTCGCCTCGATCCCGCTGCTCTTCTCCGGCCCCCTCGCTGCAACCATTCTCGGAGACTCGAAGCTCTGGTACCTGATGCTCATCGGCACGGCGACCGTGCTCTGCAAGGTGCTGCTGCGCATGCCCTTCTCGCTGATGCGCGCCGGCGACCAGGCTCATCGTTACGCGTCCTGGTCGGTGCTGCGCAACGGGCTCACGACCTTCCTCGCACTCGCTCTCGTCGCTGGCATCCACATGGGGGCGACGGGCGTCGTCCTGAGTCAGTTCCTGGCCGACTTCACCATGTGCGTACTCCTCACCGGGGTCACCTTTCGCATGTTGCGAGCCGGCTTCCACTGGGACGACATCAAGAAGCAGTTGATCTTCGGACTCCCGCTCATCCCGGCCGGCGCCGCGGCCTTCGCGCTCGACCTCCTCGATCGCTGGTTCCTCAAGCACTACGCATCCGTCGGGGAGGTCGGCATCTATTCCCTGGGCTACCGCTTCGGGGAGATTCTCTCCTTCGTCGTCACCGCGTTCCAGCTTTCCTGGCCGCAGTTCGTCTTCGCACACCGCAAGCAGGACGACGCGCCCGAGTTGTTCGCCCAGATGACGACCTACTACACGGCGCTTCTCTTCTTCATGTGGCTCGGGCTCTCGGTCGCAGCCCCTGAGCTTCTCCGGGTCATGGCCACCCCGGCCTACTTCGCCGCCGCCTCCGTGGTGCCGGTCGTCGGCTTCGCGCTTGCCCTCGACGGACTCACCTTCACGTTCAACATCGGGATCCTGCTTTCCAAGAAGTCCTATCTCCGCATGGCGGCGGTCGTGGCCGCCGCCATCGTCAACATCGCCTTGAACTTCCTGCTGATCCCACGCTGGGGAATGATGGGCGCGGCCTGGGCGACACTCTTCGGCTTCCTCGTCCAGGTCTGCGTCGCGCTGACCCTTTCGCTCCGCGAGTACTACGTTCCCTATCACTGGACGCGGCTGCTCTCGGCGATCGGGCTCGCGATCGGCATCTACTTGGCCTCGATCGAGCTCACGATGAGCAACGTCATCCTCTCGATCGTGGTCAAGACTCTGCTTCTCGGCATCTATCCGCTCACGCTGCTCGCGCTCGGCTTCTTCCAGCGCGAGGACCTCATGCGCGGCCTCGACTGGATCCGCGGCCGCCTGCCCGCCTCCGCGGGTGCCGTCCGCCTCCTCGAACCACTGGTCCGGCTGGCACCCGCCACGGTCGAACGCCCCGACGCCCGCCCACCAGTCTGACCAGAACCAAACGAGGAACCCGTCATGCGAGCAAGAAAGAAACTCACACCCGAAGAAAAGGTGGCTCTCGCCCTCGACGTCCTGAAGGAAACACGAAGTTTTCAGCAGATCTGCGAATTCTACCAAGTGAGCCACACCACCGCGTACACCGTGCGCAACGCCTTCATCGAAGGTGGTCGCCGGGCGCTGGCCGGCGACGAGCCTACCCTGACGAGGCTGCGCCAGCTGGAGACGCTCGTCGCGCACCACGATCGCGTGATCGGCCAGCGCGCCAAGGCGGACGACGGGAGCCGCCGGGAAACGTGACTCCCGAACACCCGACCGCGAGCGGACGTCCGCGATGGCCACATGCCTTGATCGTCCTGCTCGCTGCCGGTGGCGCTTTTCTCTCTCTGCCGACCCTCATGACCGTCTCCGATCCCCTGCCCGCACGTGCCGATGCGATCTACGTGTTTCCCGGCGAGATTCCCTCCCGGCCGCTTTGCGCAGCCGAACTCTGGCGTCGCGGCGTCGCCCCGCGCATCGTGTTCACAGGCGGCTCTCTCGACCGCTCGCTCGCGGCCGTCGGCCAGCCGATGACCGACGCGGAGGTGGGTGCGCGGATCGCACGGGCGGCCGGGGTCCCCGAGGCCGTGGAGTTCATCGTCCCGGAAGGCACCTCGACCTGGGAGGACGCTCGCGCACTGGCCGACTGGGCCGAGGCGCACGAGGCGCGCGAGATTGTCGCCGTCACCTCGCCCCTGCACTCGCGCCGGGCGCGCCGGTCCCTGCGGATCGCGCTGGGTGCCGCCGGCGCGCGGGTCGCGCTGCTCGCATGCGGCCCCCGGACAAGCGGGCCCGCCTGGTGGTGGGACGAACACTCGCTGATCGCGGTCTTCGTCGAGGCGGCCAAGACGATTCTCTATGAGTTGCGCTACTTCCTTCCGGCGCGACTTCGCGCAAACTGAGAACGAGTCGAGGATGGCCGGCTTGGCGCCGCCGGAGGCTGTGACCGACCCCGAAGGGGCGGCGGGTGAACCCGCCGCCCCTTTTTCGTTATCGAACTGCCCAACCTGCCGATGAAGCGCCGCACTCCTCCTCGTTTTGCCCGGCTCTACCCGATCGTGGACGTGCGCGACCATCGCATCGACCGGGCGCGGGATCTCGCCCGCGTCCTGCTCGAGGCGGGGGCGCCCTGGCTGCAACTCCGCGCGAAGACTCTCGGGGATGGCGCGCATCTCGCCCTCGCGCGCGAGCTGGTCGAAGTCGCCGCGCACACCGGCGCCGGGATCATCGTCAACGACCGCTGCGACATCGCGGCCATCGCCGGCGCCGCCGGCGTCCACCTGGGACAGGAGGACCTCGCCATCGCCGACGCCCGCCGGATCCTCGGGCCCCGGGCCGTCATCGGGGTCTCTACCCACGACGCGGACGAGGCTCGCGCGGCCGAGGCCGACGGCGCCGACTACATCGGCTTCGGAGCGATCTACGCGACGTCGAGCAAGAGCGACGCCCGATCGCCCCGCGGCCCGGAAGCCCTCGCCACGCTGCGCGCCGCGGTGCGACTCCCGATCGTCGCGATCGGCGGGATCGACGTGCCGCGTGCCGATGCGGTCCTCGCAGCCGGTGCGGATGCCGTTGCGATGATCGGTGCGCTCGAAACCGCGCCCGATCCCGCGAGCCTGGTCCGGCGCTGGCGCATTCCCTGAGTCACATTTCGAAAGCGTTGCGCTCCTCGCCCACCGGCTCCTCCTCGCGCTCGCTCAGGTTCTCGAAGAGGGTGTATTCCTTGCGAAAAAGCAGCCTCGCCGTGCCGAGCGGCCCATTGCGCTGCTTGGCGATGATGATCTCGGCCACGCCCTCCTCGGTGGAGGCCTTGTTGTAGAACTCGTCGCGGTAGACGAAGGCGATCAGGTCGGCGTCCTGCTCGATGGCACCCGACTCGCGCAGGTCGGAGAGCATCGGTCGCTTGTCGGCCCGGCTCTCGACCTGGCGATTGAGCTGCGAGAGCGCGACGACCGGGACGTCGAGTTCCTTGGCGAGCCCTTTCAGCGACCGCGAAATCATCGAGATCTCCTGCTCTCGACTGTCGACGTCCCGGTTCGCGCGCATGAGCTGGAGGTAGTCGACGATGATCAGGCCGCGCTGGCCGACGTCGCGCATGAGGCGCCGCGAACGGGATCGCACCTCCATGACGGAGAGTGCAGGCGTGTCGTCGATGTAGAAGGGAAGCTCGGCAAGCCTCGCTGCCGCCATCGCGAGTCGGGGCATCTCGCGGTCACCGAGGTGGCCGGTGCGCACCTTCTGCCCGTCGACGCGCGCCTCGCCGCAGAGCATGCGCAGCACCAGAGATTCCTTGGACATTTCGAGCGAAAAGAGCGCGACCGGATAGCCGGCTTCCGCAGCCTTCTGACCGATATTCGTCGCGAGCGCGCTCTTTCCCATCGAGGGTCGCCCGGCGATGATGATGAGGTCGCCGCCCTGGAGACCCGCTGTCAGCTTGTTCAGCTCGTAGAAACCGGTGGGCACGCCGGTCACGAGTTCGCGCCGCTCGTAGAGTTGCTGGATGCGCTCGATCGAGCCGACGATGATCTCTTCGACCTTCGAGAACCCGGCCCGGACCCGCCGCTCGGAAATGCGGTAGACGGCGTTCTCCGCTTCGTCGAGGAACTGCTCGACGTCGCCGGTATTGCCGCTCATCGCGCGGCCCACGACGTCGCTCGCCACGTCGACGAGCCCGCGCAGGATAGCCTTCTCCTTGACGATGCGTGCGTAGAGCATGACGTTCGCCGCGGTCGCCGTGCGCTCGACCAGTTCGGCGATCGCCGCCGCGCCGCCGACTGCGTCGAGGTCTCCGCGGCGCTTCAGGCACTCCGTCACCGTGATGACGTCGGCCGGCTCGCGCCGCTGGTCGAGTTCGACGAGAGACCTCCAGACGCGACGGTGCGACTCCCGGTAGAAGTCCTCCTCGGCCAGGATGTCGCCGGCGCGCTCGAGGGCCTGGTTGTCGAGCAGGATCCCGCCGAGCACGGCCTCCTCGGCCTCGATGCTCTGCGGAGGGACCCGGAGACCTCCGACAACGTTCTCGCTCACGTTCGCACCTCGTTCCGGGAGCACGCGCGCCCGGGCCAACGGCACTAGACCCAGCCTGCCCGACCCGCAAGCGGTCCGGTCAGGGAGCGGGCTTGCGCGCCGGGTGCGACCGTCGTTCGAGGATCGCCTCGAGTGTGCGACGGTCGAGGTCGTCGAAGCTCTCGCGGGGCCTGCTCTTCCGGATGGCGGTCCGGGCGAAGGGCGATGGCGAAGGGACAGGACGGGGCGAGGACGCCGCCGCCGGAACCGCTGTGGCCTGCGTGGAAGGTAGGTCCGCGACCACCTGGCCCAGCCCGCCGGGCGAACCCGTGACGGGCTTAGCTCCGACGGCCGCAGGGGCCGTCTCGGGGACGATCACCTGGACCGGTGGCTTGGGCTTCTCGGTGCCCGGACGCGCAGGCGCCGCTTCAGGTTCTCCGCCACTCGCGCCTTCGCGCGGTTCCGCGAACCGGATCGTCTCCCCGGGCGGGCGACCCGGCCCCGGATAGAGGAGTTGGGACGTCCAGCGGAAGCCGCCCCAGAGGGCCAGCAACGCAAGCCCGAGTGCGACCCATGGCCAGCGGCTTGTGGGCGGCGGGGTCGGACGCTCACGACGCGGCATGCAGGTCCATGGTCGGCGAAAGGATCGGCCAGCCGCGCCGCCTCGCCTCGCGCCGGAGCAGGCGGTCGGGATTGACCACGCGCGGGTTCCCCACGAGTTCCAGGACCGGGAGGTCGGTCACGGAATCCGTGTAGAACCAACTCTCGGCGAGATCCACGCCACGCTCCTCGGCGAACGAGCGTGCCCAATGGACCTTGCCCTGCCCGTAACAGACCGGACGAACCGGGCGACCGGTAAAGCGGCCGTCAACGACTTCGAGCCGCGTGACGAGCAGGTGCTCGACCCGGAGATCCCGGGCGAGCGGCCCGGCGAGGTATTGCGTGCTGCTCGAGAGAAAGGCGATCTCATGGCCCTCGGCACGGTGCTCCTCGAGGATCTCGACCATGCCCGGAACCAGGTAGTCGCGCACGACTTCGCGGTACCAGCGCTCGCAGAACTCGGCGACTTCGGCTTCCGACTTCCCCGCGATCATCCCACTCGCCTGTTCCATCGCGGACTCCAGATCGAGCAGGTTCAACTTGTAGCGCACGAGATAGTAGGCGGTGCGCAGGATATCCCGTCGACGTGCCCGCCCGTGCCGTCGCATGTAGCGAGCATAAAGCGGAGCCGTGTTGACCGAGAGCAGCGTGCCGTCGATGTCGAAGAAGGCGGCCACCTTCATCGAGCCTGCCCTCGCCCTGCCTGGTCCGATGGCTGGGGGCGGTTCGAGCGGCGCGGGAGGCTGGTCATCACTTGCTTTCCCGCGCTGCTACTCCGATCAGCGCTCCACGACCATGGCGATGCCCTGCCCGCCGCCGATGCAGAGGGAGGCGATACCCCGTTTCACGTCGCGGTCCTGCATGGCGTGGAGCAGAGTCACCAGCACCCGGGCCCCGCTCGCACCGATCGGGTGGCCGAGAGCAATCGCCCCGCCGTTCACGTTCACCCGGGCCGGGTCGATCTTCAGTTCGCGCAGGACGCCTAGCGACTGCGCGGCGAAGGCCTCGTTCAGTTCCCAGAGCCCGATGTCGTCCTGCTTGAGCCCGGTCCGGGCAAGCGCCTTCTCGCAAGCTGGCCAGGGGCCCATGCCCATGATCGACGGGTCGACACCGGCCGCTGCCCAACCACGGATCTTCGCGATCGGCGCGAGACCGCGCCGCTTGGCCTCCGCCTCGCTCATGACCACGAGCGCCGCGGCGCCATCGTTGATGCCGGAGGCGTTGCCGGCGGTCACCGTCCCGTCCTTCTGGAAGGCCGCCTTGAGTGACGAGAGTTTCTCGGCCGTCGTCCCGGCCCGGGGAAATTCGTCGGTCGCGAACTCGACCGTCTCGCCCTTCTTCTTGCCCGGCACCTGCACCGGCGTGATCTCCGCCTTGAACCGCCCCGCCTCGATCGCGGCGACGGCCTTGATCTGGCTCGCGGCGGAAAATTCGTCCTGCTCCTGGCGGGTCAGCGAGTACTTCTTGGCGACGTTCTCGGCCGTCACACCCATGTGGACGTGCGTGATCGGACACGTGAGTCCGTCGTTGATCATCGAGTCGAGGAGTTCGGCGTGACCGAGGCGATAGCCGTACCGCGCCTTGGAAAGAAGGTAGGGCGCGTTCGACATGCTCTCCATGCCGCCACCCACCGCGACGTCGTACTCACCGAGCATGATGCCCGCGGCCGCGAGCGCGACCGCCTTCAGACCAGAGCCGCAGGCCTTGTTCAGGCCGTAGCCGGGAACTTCCTTGGGGATTCCCGCTTCGAGGTAGGCGACGCGGGCGGCGTTCAGGCCGAGTCCGGCGGCAAGGACATTGCCGAGGATGACCTCGCCCACGTCCTTGCCATCGACACCCGCCTTCGCGAGCGCGCTGCGGATCGCGATGGCCCCGAGCTGCGTCGCCGGCATGCCGGAGAGGGATCCGCCCATCGAGCCGATCGCGGTACGGGTCGCCGATACGATGACTGCGTCTGCCATGACTACCTCCGTGAAGAGGGGCCTTCGACGGCCCCGGAACCGAAGCGCTCCGGCGCGTCGCCGGACGCCCCGACACCGTTGTACCAATTCAAGCCGATCGCTTGGACGCGCCCGGAGAGACGCATCAGGGAGAACCACAACCAACTCTTGGGACCGTAGAAGAGTCGGGCGAAGAAGGCCAGCCACCGCAGTTTTCGGCCCATCGGAGAGCGCCGTATCGTCTCCGCCCATCCCGCGAACGAGAGGTCATCGGCCGCGAATCCGGCCGAGAGCGCCCCCGCGGCGAGTTTCCCGTACTCGAGTGCGAAGGAGATCCCCTCGCCGAGAAGCGCTTCGGCACCGGCTGCGTCACCCACCAGCAAGACACCCGGTGCGGCAAGCGGGCCACGGCCGTCGTACAACCGGATCGGGGCGGCCTGGTGGCGCGGACCTGGCCCGCCGGCGCGATGTTCGAGCAGGGCCGAGATGCGCTCACCCTGTCCGGAGCGGATCACGGAATACACGCCGACGTTCCTGTGCGGACGGCCGTCGACCAGGCACGGAAAGGACCACTCATAGCCGGCTAGGCCGCCGCGGATCGCCCTGAAGTCGAACTCGAAGATGTCGTCCGGTCGGTCGCGCCCGGTCGGCACGTCGGCCATCGTGGCGCGAGCCACCCAACCCTCCCCCGGGTCGACCATGCGCCGCCGCACGAGGCTTCCTGAGCCGTCAGCACCGACGACCGCGCGGGCCGCGATGGGTCCGCTGGAGGTTTCGAGGACGATCTCACCATCGAGCCGCCGGAGGCCCGAAACCTTCACGCCGCAGCGCACCTCGATGCCGCGGCTCCTTGCCGCATCGAGCAGCATGGCGTCGAACTCGCGACGCCGGATCACCCAGCAGCAACCCCGCTGCGCCACCCCCACCGGCGACCCGCCGGTTTCGACGCGCGCGCGATCGACCCGGACGTGCGGCACGTCGAGTCCGAGGTCGAGCTCGGCGAGGAGCGCGAGGGTGTGCGGAATCAGCCCGCCCGCACAGGTCTTGTCCCGCGGGAAGTCGGCTCGGTCGAGCACGAGACAGCGCTCCGCCAGCTGCGGGTTCGTTCGTTCGAGCCACAGGGCGGTGGCTGCACCGGCCGGTCCACCACCGACGATGACGATGTCGCGGTGCTCCACGGAACCGCCCCGTCTTCCGCGGTCAGCCGACTTCGCGGGGGTGGATGTTCTCCTGCACCCAGCGGATGATATCCTGCGTGGTCGCGCCCGGCGTGAAGACCTTCGCCACCCCCATCTGCGCGAGCCTCTCGATGTCCTCCTCCGGGATGATGCCGCCGCCGAAAACCGCGACGTCGCCCGCGCTGCGCTGCTTCAGGAGGTCGATCACCGCGGAAAACTGCACGAGGTGGGCACCCGAGAGGATGGAGAGACCGATCGCGTCGACGTCCTCTTGGAGCGCCGCCTCGACGATCATCTCGGGAGTCTGGTGCAGCCCCGTGTAGATGACCTCGAAACCGGCATCCCGGAGCGCGCGCGCGATGATCTTGGCCCCGCGGTCGTGCCCGTCGAGGCCCGGCTTGGCGACGAGAATTCGTACCCGGCGATCCATCTCGGAGGGAATGTATAACGACGCGGACGGGGCCGGGGCAAGCCTACTCGCCCGCGGTCAGCATCCCCGGAACACGGCGGGGCGCTTGGCGAGGAAAGCCCCGAGTCCCTCGCGCGTGTCTTCGAGGGCGAACAGCCCGGCGAAGGCCTCGATCTCGACACGTGCCGCGGTGCGGGCGTCCGCCGACTCCGCGGCTGCGAGCACCGCCTTGGCGCGTGCCAGCGCGAGCGGTGGACGCTTTGCGAGCTGTTCCGCCAGCGCTTTCGCCTCGCCGGCGAGTTCCTCCTGCGCGACCACCCGGCTGACCAGGCCCGCGCCATGCGCTTGCGCCGCCGACAGCAGTCGACCGGTGTAGACGAGGTCGCGGGCGAGCATCGGCCCGACGCGGCGCAGCAGGCGGGCGCAGCCACCGAAGCCCGGGATCAGGCCGAGGTTGGTCTCCGGCTGCCCGAAGCGGGCCTTCTCCCCGGCGAGTACGAGATCACAGGCGAGCACGAGTTCGCAGCCACCGCCGAGCGCCGCGCCCTGGACCACCGCCAGGACGATCGAGGGCAAGGCCTCGATCGCATCGAAGACCGCGTGGCCGAGTTCCGAGAACCGGCGCGCCTCCTCGACCCCCATCACGGACATCGCCTCGATGTCGGCCCCGGCGACGAACACCTTGTCGCCCGCGCTCTCCACCACGACGACCGCGGCCGGTTGGCGCGCGAGGTCGGCCACATGCTCGCGGAGCTCGAGCAGCGTCGCGCGGTCGAGGGCGTTCATCTTCTCGGCGCGATCGATCTTCAGTGTCGCGATCGCACCCTCGCGGCTCAGCGCGCTGCTCGCCATCTGGTTCCCTCCGGCCGGCGTCGTGCGGCGGTCAGTATTCGGGCTTGAAGTCGAAGTGGTGGTAGGCGTCGATCCAGCGCGCCGTTCGCGTGCGCGAGCGCATCACCACCGAATTCGTGCGCGCTCCGCCGCGAAAGAACCGCACGCCCGAGAGCAGATGCCCGCCGGTCACGCCGGTGGCGGCGAACATGACGTTGTCGCCGACGAGGTCGCGCGCACGGTAGATCCGATCGAGATCAGCGATACCCGCGTCGCGCAGGCGCGCGGTCTCGTCCGACGTACGCGGTCGGAAGCGCACCTCGAGATGCCCTCCAAGGGCTTCGATCGCGCCCGCGGCCAGGACCCCCTGCTGTGCCCCGCCGATTCCGAGCAGGATGTCGACCTCGCTGCCGGGACGCGCGGTCGCGATCGCGGCGGCGAGATCGCCGTCGGCGAGCATCTGCACGCGCGCGCCGGCACGGCGCACCTCGTCCACGAGCCGGTCGTGACGGGGCCGGTCGAGGATCACCGCGGTCAGGTCCTCGACGTAGACATCCTTCGCGTCGGCGAGTGCCTGGAGGTTCTCGGTCGGCGACTTGTCGAGGCTCACGACGCCGCGGCCCTCCGGGCCGGTCGCGATCTTCTCCATGTAGGTTTCGGGACACGGCAGGACGCGCCCGCGCTCGGAGATCATGATGATCGAGAGGGCGTTGGCGCCTCCGGTAGCGCACACCGTCGCGCCCTCGAGCGCATCGAGTCCGACGTCGATCGCAGGGGATCCGTCGCCGGCGCCGATCCGCTCGCCCACCCACAGCCTCTCCGTCTCGCCTGCACGCCCTTCGCCGATCACGATGCTGCCGTCCGCGGCGATGCCCTCGAAGGCGCGGTGCATCGCCTCGGCCGCGGCGCGGTCGCAGGCCACCGCGTCGCCACGCCCCATGAGTCGGGCCGAGGCAAGTGCCGCGGCCTCGGTCACGCGGACCACCTCGAGTGCCAAGTTGCGATCCATCGTTCTGCCCTCACCCCCGGCAAACGGCCTGTTCAGCCGGGGTTCTCCTCGATGCGGATGGCGACCGGCTTGCTCGCGACCGTCGGTAGCGCGGCGACCGTCGCGAGCGCGCGCCGCAGCGCCTTCTCCCGCACCTCGTGCGTGCGGATGACGATCGGCACCGGTCCGTCGCTGCGGCGCTCCCGCTGCACGACCGACGCGATCGAGATGCCCCCCTTGCCGAGCAAGGAGGCGATGCGGCCGAGAACACCGGGTTCGTCGCGGGCCGCGACCCGCAGGTAGAACTCGCTCTGCACGTCGCCGATAGGGCGCACCCGGGCCTCCTGCTGGGCGGCGACCGGGTACCCCAGGGGGGGCAGACGCGGCCCACCGCGACGCCGATCGCGGGCGACGTCGAGAAGATCGGCAACGACGGCGGTCGCGGTCGGCAGCATGCCGGCCCCCTGCCCGTAGTACATCGTGCGTCCGAGGAAGTCGCCGTGCACGCAGACGGCGTTGAACGCCCCGCCAACCCCGGCGAGGGGGTCGTCGAGCGGGATCATCGTCGGGTGGACGCGCGCCTCGATGGCGTCCCCGTGATGCTTCGCGATCGCAAGGAGTTTGATCGCGTAGCCCAACTCGCGCGCATAGGTCATGTCGGTCGCATCCACGTCCCGGATCCCCTCGGTGTGGACCGATTCGAGCGGCAGGCGCACGCCGAAGGCGAGTTGCACGAGCAGCGCGAGCTTGTGGGCGGCGTCCACGCCGTCGACGTCGTAGGCCGGATCGGCTTCGGCCAGCCCGGCCTTCTGCGCTGCGGCGAGAACGTCGGCGAAGCTCCGTCCCTCCGCAGCCATCGTACTGAGGATGTAGTTCGAGGTTCCGTTCACGATGCCGAAGACGGCCGTCTTCCGATCGGCGCCGAGGGCTTCGCGAAGCGTCCGGATGATCGGGATCCCGCCACCGACGCTCGCCTCGAATTGCAGGCCCACGCCGGCCTTCTCCGCCGCGGCGAAGATCTCTCCGCCGTGGCGGGCCAGCAGTGCCTTGTTGGCCGTGACGACCGCCTTGCCCGCCGCGAGGGCCGCGAGAACGAGCGTCCGTGCTGCGCCGGTACCGCCCATCAGTTCGACCACGACGTCGATGTCCGGGTCGCCGAGAATCTCCTCCGCGCGCCTGGTCAGAAGCCGCCGCGGAACCGACACCTCGCGCTTGCGATCGAGGTCGAGGTCGCAGACCCGCACGAGACGCAGCGGGGCCCCGAGACGCGCGTCGAGTTCCGCCCCACGCTCGCGCAGGATCCGGATCACACCGGAGCCGATCGTGCCCCAGCCGATGAGTCCCACCCGGACCGGTGCGACACCGTCCGCTCCTCGTTCGGAGCGGCCGCGTCGCTCAGCTTTCACGGTGTCCACTCGCCGCAAGCTGCGGCGCGGAGTCGGACGATGTCCTCGCTGCGCGCCCGGGCCGCGACTCGGGATCGCCGATGAGGTCGAACGGCCGAACTTCCAGGCGCTTGATGCGAGGGAACACCATGAATCCTCCTGGCTCGCGTCCGTAGCACAGCCCGAGAGCGGTCGGAACGGCCCCCGCTTCGACCGGTTCGACGATCGCCGAGCGCGGCCCACCGCCCGGGCAACCCGCCCTCACGGCGAGCCTCAGACCTGCGGAGCTGGACCGGAGGCCGCGCGGGCGCGCAGGAATTCGAGGACCGCCGGTACGATCGACAGGATGACGATCGCGAGGATGACGTAGTGGAAGTTCTGCTTCACCGCGGGTAGGTTGCCGAAGAGATACCCGCCGAAAACGAAGAGGCTCACCCAGGCCAGGGCGCCTGCCACGTTGAACGCAGCGAACCGCGGGTAGCGCATCTTCCCGATCCCGGCGACGAAGGGTGCGAAGGTCCGGACGATCGGCATGAAACGGGCGAGGATGATCGTCTTGCCGCCGTGCCGCTCATAGAAGCGCTGCGTGTGCGCGAGATGCTCGTGGTTGAGCAGCTTCGAATTCGTCTGGAAGACCCGTGGACCGAGCCTGCGCCCGATCGCGTAGTTCGCAGCATCTCCGAGGACCGCCGCTATGATCAGGAGCAGCGCCGTCCAGCCGACGTGGATCGGGGACCCCGGCGCGGCCGCCAGTGCACCGACCGCGAACAGCAGGGAATCGCCCGGCAGAAACGGCGTCACGACGAGTCCGGTCTCGCAGAACACGATCAGGAACAGGACCACGTACAACCAGGGCCCAAGGCTTCCGGCGAGCGCGTTCAGGTGCTGGTCGAGGTGCAGGAAGACATCGAGAAGGTGGCGGAGCGTTTCCATTCGGGTCCTCTGCGAGGCTTCATGGCACCTCCGGGTGCCGGGCCGACCCGCCGTTGGGTCCCGCCGGTCCTAGCCGCCCCGGCCGCCGGCGACAAGCATCGGCGCTCCAGCCCGGGCTCCGCCTGCCCGGTGCCGCCCACTCTCACCCCCCGACACGGAGAGCCCCACCCCGGGACTTCGGCTGCCAGACCCTCGACGGCACCACCCGGCTGTGTTAGGCACAAGGCGCCTCGGGTGCCTTCGGCCTCGAGGGCGAGGCTGCGCTGAAGCGTCCGTGGAGACCGGCGTCGGGGGTCCGACCCGGGTCGCGCGCATCTCCTCCCGGGCGGCCAACCCCTCGAAATGGTTGCGGTTCGTGCCGATTCCCTCGCGCGAGCGAGGGCGGCGCGCAGTCTGAAGGAGGCATTCGTGTTGGCACAATCAGGTCCCCTCGCGGGGAAGGTATCGGGGCGTGTACGCCCCTTCGTCAAGGCTCTGCTCGGAGCCGTTCTCGTCGGCCTGCTGCCGCTCGTCGCACGGGCGAGCGAGACGGACATCATCCTGCCGGATTTCCGGAGCGCGTCGTTCCTCGGCGGCATCAACGGCCACAACATCCTGCTCATCGGGATGCTGGTGAGCCTGCTCGGATTCGTCTTCGGCGTGACCATGTACTCGCAGATCCGCGATCTGCCGGTGCACAAGTCCATGAGCGAGATCTCGGAACTGATCTACGAGACCTGCAAGACCTACCTGCTCACCCAGATCAAGTTCATCCTGCTGCTCGAGCTCTTCATCGGTGCGATCATCATCGCCTACTTCGGCTGGCTTCGGCACCTGGAGTTCTCGAAGGTCCTCGCGATTCTCCTGTTCAGTCTGGTCGGCATCGCCGGGAGCTGCGGGGTCGCGTGGTTCGGCATCCGGATCAACACCTTCGCCAACTCGCGGACCGCCTTCGCGAGCCTGAAGGGCAAGCCCTTCCCGACCTACGAGATCCCGCTTCGGGCGGGCATGTCGATCGGCATGGTGCTCATCTCGACCGAACTCTTCATCATGCTGATGATCCTGCTGTTCGTGCCCGCCACCAGCGCGGGACCGTGCTTCATCGGCTTCGCGATCGGCGAGTCGCTCGGCGCCTCCGCCCTGCGCATCGCCGGCGGTATCTTCACGAAGATCGCCGACATCGGCTCGGACCTGATGAAGATCGTCTTCAACATTAAGGAGGACGACGCGCGAAATCCGGGCGTCATCGCCGACTGCACCGGCGACAACGCCGGAGATTCGGTCGGCCCCAGCGCCGATGGCTTCGAGACCTACGGTGTGACCGGCGTCGCTCTCATCACCTTCATCGTGCTCGCGATCGCCGGGAACCCGACGGTCCAGGTCCAGCTCCTCGTCTGGATCTTCGTGATGCGCATCGTCATGGTGCTGGTCAGCGGCGCCTCGTACCTGATCAACGAGAGCTTCCAGAAGGGTCGCTACGGCAACGCCGACAAGATGAACTTCGAGGCCCCGCTCACGAACCTTGTGTGGCTGACCTCGATCATCAGCGTGGTGATGACCTTCATCGTCTCGAAGCTCCTCATCCCCGATGTCGCCGGCAACACCGACCTATGGTGGAAGCTCTCCGCGATCATCAGCTGCGGAACCCTTGCCGGCGCGATCATCCCCGAGGCGGTCAAGATCTTCACCTCGACCGAGTCGGCCCACGTGCGCGAGGTCGTCATATCCTCGCGCGAGGGAGGAGCATCGCTCAACGTGCTCTCCGGGCTCGTCGCCGGCAACATGAGCGCCTACTGGCTCGGCCTCATCATCGCCGGCCTGATGGGGATCGGGTACTGGCTCGCCACGACCGGCAGCGGGCTCGGGCTCTTCATCCCGCAGATCGCCGAGATCGCAGGCCCGGTCTTCGCCTTCGGCCTGATCGCGTTCGGCTTTCTCGGCATGGGCCCTGTCACGATCGCCGTCGATTCCTATGGACCGGTCACCGACAACGCCCAATCCGTCTACGAGCTCTCGGTCATCGAGACGATCCCCAACATCAAGCAGGAGGTGAAGCGCGACTTCGGCTTCGACCTGAACTTCGACAAGGCGAAGCACTTCCTCGAGGAGAACGACGGAGCCGGCAACACGTTCAAGGCGACCGCCAAGCCCGTGCTCATCGGCACGGCGGTGGTCGGCGCGACCACCATGATCTTCTCGATCATCATGGTGCTGACGAGCGGCCTCACCGACAAGGCCGGCGTGGCCAAGCTTTCCATTCTGAACGCGCCCTTCCTGCTTGGCATGATCACCGGCGGCGCGGTCATCTACTGGTTCACCGGCGCGACCATCCAGGCCGTCGTCACCGGCGCCTATCGTGCAGTCGAGTTCATCAAGAAGAACATCAAGCTCGACGGGGTCGAGAGGGCCTCGATCGCCGACTCGAAGAAGGTCGTCGAGATCTGCACGCAGTACGCGCAGAAGGGCATGTTCAACATCTTCCTCACGGTGTTCTTCTCGACGCTCGCCTTCGCGTTCCTCGATCCGTACTTCTTCGTCGGCTACCTGATCTCGATCGCGATCTTCGGGCTCTACCAGGCGCTCTTCATGGCAAATGCCGGTGGTGCGTGGGACAACGCGAAGAAGCTCGTCGAGGTCGAACTGAAGGAGAAGGGTACCAAGCTCCACGAGGCGACCGTCGTCGGCGATACCGTCGGCGATCCGTTCAAAGACACTTCCTCGGTCGCGATGAACCCGGTCATCAAGTTCACGACACTGTTCGGGCTGCTTGCGGTGGAACTCGCCGAGTCGATGCGTCCGGAGAACCCGGGTCTCACCCGAGCCCTGTCGCTGCTCTTCTTCCTAACCTCGGCCTACTTCGCGCGCCGCTCGTTCTACGGCATGCGGATCGAGGAGAAGGACTGAGCAGAAACCTCCTCGGCGTCGCCGCTGGATCGAAGAGGCCGACCGGAAGTCCCGGTCGGCCTCTTGCGCATGGGGGCCAGGGCGGAGCAGCAACCGGGCCGACCGGTGCGGATCAATCGACCGAAGTCGGGGGACGCGCCAGGCGCAGCAGGGACATCCGCGGGAGGTCGCTCGAGGCCACCACCTCCCCCGTCCTCGCCTGCTCCACCAGCCAGCGGGCGGTGCGCGGGTCGACATAGGCCGGAGCCAAGAGGATCCATTCAGGCGGCGGCAGGTGGTCGGACGGGGGATTCGCAATCAGGACCTCGCCCGCCTCGACTCGGCTTCCGGGAAGAATCGACATGGCCGCGGGCTGGAACCAGACCGGCACCAGAATGCGTTCACCGGGTGCGACGCGATCGCGCAGTTGCTCGAGCCACGGCACGGCGGTGCGCGCGCCGTACTCGAAGAGAACCTCGTAGTGCTTCGCCTGGCCCTCGAGCCGGGCGAGACTGGCGCCGACAAGCACGCAACCCGCGACGCCGAAGCCCGCAGCGAGCCATCCCGCAGACCGACTGTCGGCGACCCGCCGACCAAGAAATCGTCCGGCGACGACCGCGCCGGCGACGCAAAGCGCGACCGACACCAGTTCGAGGGACCAGAGGAAGCGCGGGAAGAGAAGTGTCGCGGTGAGCGCTGCGAGTACGGCGAACCCGGCCGCGACACCGACCGAAGCCGCGAGCCAACGCCGCATCGGCCCGGCTTGCGCCTCGCGGAACGTAGCCGCGAGACCGACGACCCCGAGCGGCCAGCACCACCCGAGCACGCCGCCGAAGACCTCGTACCCGAGCCAGTGCGCGATCCAGGGAACCACCGTTGGAGCCGGGGCGCCGGACATCTCCGTGTAGGCCCGCAGGAAACGGAACGGGACGGCCGAATCACCGAGGAGTGCCGCGTAGCCGACCAGCGTCGCGAGTAAACCCGCGAAAGCTGCGGCGAGCGGCCAGGCGCGCGCCGTGAACGAGCGACGACCATCGACCAGCATCGGCAGAATCACGACCGCACCCGGAGTCTTGGCGAGGGTCGAAAGCAATACGAACGCGGTAGCCAGTCGCGGCCGATCCGCCTCCCATGCAGCAATCGCGGCGGTGACGCCCGCCGCGAGGTGGAGGTCGCCGCTCGCGGTCGCGACGAGGCTCGTCCACCAGGGATCGAGCGCGAGCACCGCCCCGAGACCGAGCCCCGCGAGCGGGCCGAAGGATCGCGCCAGGATCCAGCTTGCGCTGCCCGCAAGAATGGCGGCTGCAAGCGCCGCGAGGAGGGCCTCCCCGGTTTCGCCGACGAGCGGAGCCGAGAGCAGGACGCCGAGGATCTTCGGTGCCGGGAAGTACCAGAACTCGGCCAGGCGAGGCGTCCCCGTAAGCAACCCGCTGAGGTAGAGGCGATTCGCCACCCGGTCGGGTTCCCAAGCGAGTCCGGGATGGGTTGCGGCGATGCGGAGCGCCCAGCCGAAGTGGCCGAGCGCAACCAGCATCACGAGTCGGCGGGTCGTCGAAGCGGCCCCGGCATGCTCTTGCGTCGACATCATGGGTTCTTCCCGGCCTGGCACCACCCAACTCGGGCCGTCGTGCGGCTCACGGCCTCGCCTCACCCGACGCGGGAGAGCGAAAGTCGACCGGCCCAGCGCGCCTCCAGGACCTGCCGGAGGGCACGGTGCTCCGGCGACTCGAGTCCCGGATCGATCGCGAGCACGGACTCCGCCGCCGCGCGCGCCTCCCGCAGGATTGCGCCGTCGCGCAGGAGATTCGCCACCCGGAAGTCCGGCATCCCGGCCTGCCGCGTCCCGAGGAGCGCCCCGGGTCCCCGGATCGCCAGGTCGGCCTCCGCGATCCTGAGCCCGTCGCGCGTCTCCGTCATGACGGCGAGCCGCTCGCGCGCCTCGCGGGACTGCGCCCAATCCGCGACGAGCAGGCAGAACGACTCGTCGCTGCCCCGCCCCACCCGTCCGCGCAACTGGTGGAGTTGGGCGAGTCCGAAGCGCTCGGCATGCTCGATCACGATCACGCTCGCGTTGGGGACGTCGATGCCGACCTCGATCACGGTGGTCGCGACGAGCACGTCGAACTCGCGCGCCTTGAACGAACGCATGACGGCGTCCCGCTCGGCAGCCGGCATGCGACCGTGGACGATCGCGATGCGGAACTCCGGAAAGATCCCGGTACGGAGCTCATCGAGCGCACTCGTCGCATCGCGCAGGTCCGACGCTTCCGATTCCTCGATGAGCGGATAGACGATGAAGGCTTGGCGCCCCTTGGTAATCTCGCGACGCACGATCTCGTAGGCACGGCGCCGCTGGTTCATCCCGTGGACGGTGGTCGCCACCGGCTTCCGACCGGGTGGCATCTCGTCGAGGTAGGAGAGGTCGAGATCGCCGTAGGAGCTGAGCGCGAGCGTGCGCGGGATCGGGGTCGCGCTCATGAGCAGCACGTCGGGTGCCGCGCCGGTTGCGGCCGCCCGGGACAGGGTCGCTCGCTGCATGACGCCGAAGCGGTGCTGCTCGTCGATCACGGCGAGCCCGAGGCGGGCGAAGCGCACGTCGTCCTGGATGAGGGCATGGGTGCCGACGACAAGTCCCGGCTCGCCCGCCAAGAGCCGCGGCAATACCTCACGGCGCTCGCCCACACCGACGACGCCGCTCAGGTACCAAAGCGGCACTCCGAGACCGCCGGCCACACGGCCCACGGTCTCCCAGTGCTGCTCGGCGAGCAACTCGGTCGGTGCCATGAGCACGGCCTGCCAGCCCGACTCGATGGCGCGCAACGCCGCGGCCACGGCGACAACCGTCTTTCCGCTGCCGACGTCGCCCTGAAGGAGCCGGTGCATCGGGTGGGGCTTCGCCTGGTCGGCCGCGATCTCCGCGATCACGCGCTGCTGGGCCCGCGTCAGCGGGAACGGCAACGCCTCGATCATCCGCCCGGCGAGCACCCCCGGCGGATCGACGGCGATCCCGGTCTCGCGCGCGACCTGCGCCTTGCGCAGGAGAAGTCCGAGTTGCAGGAAGAAGAATTCGTCGAACACGATGCTGCGGTGCGACGGCGAGCGGAACGCACCGAGAGCCTCGACGTCGGCGTCCCCCTCGGGTCGGTGGACTCGGCGCAGGGCCTCGCCGAGCGGCAGGAGCCCGAGACGGGTGCGTATCTCGTCCGGCACCGCGTCCACGGCGTTGGACGCCCATGCGTCCACCGCGGCATGAACCATCCGGCGCATCGCGGCAGCGGGCATCGTCGTGGGCTTCGCATAGACCGGGATGACCCGGTTCGACGGCGCCGAGTCCTCGCGCTCGTCGGCACTTTCCATCTCCGGGTGCGTGATCCGCAGGCCGACGTCCCAGCCGCGCTCGACCCGCCCGTGCACGATCCACCTTCCACCCGGCTTCAGCCGGGAGCGGAACCACCGGATCTGGTTGAACCACGAAAGTTCGACGGTGCCCGTGTCATCCCCGGCGACCGCCGAGAGGACCGCGCGCCGACCGCCGCGTCCCACTCGTCGCTCCTCGACGCGTCGAATCTCGAGGAGCGAGGTCGCGTTCTCGCCGGGAGAAAAGTCGCGTACCTGGGCGAGCGCACGACGGTCCTCGTAGCGAAACGGCAGGTGGTAGAGCAGGTCGTCGACCGAGGCGATCTCGAACCGCTCGAGTTCGGTCGCGCGCGTCGGACCGATTCCGGGTACGACCGAGGTCGGCTGTGCCACTGCTCGCAGCCGCGACTCGACCGCGCCCGGCGTCGCATCGCCCGAGCCGCCCGCGGCGCGCCCCGAGACGACGCCCCTCGCGGCAGTTCCCCCGGCGTGACCGTCTGCGTGGCCAGCCGGTTCCATCATCCGGCCCGGTCCCTCCCGCGGCGCGACCGCTCCCTCCCGCGGCGCGACCGGTCGCTCCGGGGTAGGACCGTCAGGAACGCCCTTCGATGGCTTGCGGGGTGGTGACCGGCGCGTGCCCGGCGGGCCGTCCGCCACCGCCTCGAGCCCTGCCGAACGTCTGGTGTCTCCCCGCAGCGCCTCGAGAATCTCCAGGCACTCCGTCGCGATCGCGGCCGTCGAGCCGGGGTCCGCCTGCTCGAGGGTACCGAGGATCTGCCCTAGCCTTCCCAAGGCGGCCCGTTCGGCCGAAGTGCGCTCGCCGCCGAGAAGCTCCGCCGTCCGATCGGTCCAGGCGCGCAGCGGCAGGCGAACCCGTCCACCGCGGTCCGCATCGGCATCGCGCAGGAAGCGAAGCGGCGGTTCGAGGCTCGCGACCAGCTCCGCGAACGGGTCGTGAAGCCGCTTCTCAGGCACCCGACTCCGCCCGCAGTGCGCGGTGATACTCCTGCAGGGTGCGCACCCCGAGCGGACCGCGCGCCCGCGCGGCCATCCCGAGGGCCGCCGCCACCGCACCCGCGAGCGTCGTCACGTACGGAGTACGCGTCTCGAGCGCCGTGCGCCGGATCGAGAAGGAGTCCACGACCGACTCCGGGCTAGACGTCGTGTTCACCACGAAAGCGAGTTCTCCCGCGCGGAGCGCGTCCACCACGTGCGGCGAGCCTTCGCGCACCTTGTTGATACCCCCGCAGTCGACGCCGGCAGCTGCGATCACCTTGCGGGTACCGGCTGTCGCGACCAAGCGGAATCCACTGGCCACGAGCGTCCTTGCGACCTCGACGATCCCGGGCTTGTCCTTGGCGCGTACCGAGAGGAAGACCGTCCCGACGGATGGCAGCACGGAACCGGCACCGTCCTCGGCCTTCAGGAAAGCTGCGGCGAAATCGACGTCGATGCCCATGACCTCCCCGGTCGACTTCATCTCGGGTCCGAGCAGGGTGTCGACGCCCGGGAACTTGAGGAACGGGAAGACCGACTCCTTTACGCTGACGTACGTCGGAACGATCTCGGAAACGACGCCGAGCTCCGCGAGCTTGCGGCCTGCCATCACGCGGGCCGCGAGCTTCGCGAGGGGGCGCCCGATCGCCTTCGAAACGAAGGGCACCGTGCGCGAAGCGCGCGGATTCACCTCGAGAACATAGACTCGGTCCTCCCGCACGGCGAACTGGACGTTCATGAGGCCGATGACGCCGAGACGGCTCGCAAGCGCGATGGTCTGCCGCCGGATCTCGTCCTGGATCGCAGGGGCGAGCAGGCGCGGCGGCAGGGAGCAGGCCGAATCGCCCGAGTGCACGCCGGCCGGCTCGATGTGCTCCATGACACCACCGATGACGACGGTCTCTCCGTCCGCGATGCAGTCGACGTCGATCTCGATCGCCGAGTCGAGGAACTTGTCGACCAGGACGGGGTGATCGGGGGAAGCCTTGACCGCACGCTGCATGTAGTCGCGCAGGCCCTCCTCGTTCGGGACGATCTCCATGGCGCGCCCACCGAGCACGTAGCTCGGACGCAACAGGACCGGATACCCGATGCGCGCGGCGATCAAGGCGGCCTCCTCGACGGAGCGCGCCGTGCCGTTCGCCGGCTGCTCGAGCCCGAGTTCGTCGAGCAGGTTCTTGAACCGCTCGCGGTCCTCGGCTCGGTCGATCGCGTCAGGGCTCGTTCCGATGATCGGCACCCCCGCGGCTTCTAGAGCGACGGACAGGCGCAACGGGGTCTGCCCGCCGAACTGGACGATCACTCCGAAGGGCTTCTCCCTCTCGACGATCGACAGCACGTCCTCGAGCGTGAGCGGCTCGAAGAACAGCTTGTCCGAGGTGTCGTAGTCGGTCGAGACCGTCTCCGGGTTGCAGTTGACCATGATGGTCTCGAATCCGTCCGCGGCGAGCGCATAGGCCGCGTGCACGCAGCAATAGTCGAACTCGATACCCTGCCCGATCCGGTTCGGACCGCCCCCGAGAATCATGACCTTGCGCCGCCCGGTCGGAGCCGCTTCGCAGTCGCCCGGCTCGTAGGTCGAGTAGAGGTAGGGCGTGAACGCTGCGAACTCGGCGGCGCAGGTGTCGACCGTCTTGAAGACCGGCACCACGCCCGCGCCGACACGGGCCGCTCGGACCTCGCCCTCCGAACTTCCGAGCAATTGCGCGAGCCGGCTGTCCGAGAAGCCCATCCGCTTCCAGGTGCGCATCTCCTCCGCACCCGGGGCAAGGCCGCGCGACGCCCCGATCCTGCCCTCCTCGAGGATGATCTCCTCGATGTGACGCAGGAACCAGCGATCGATCCGGGTGAGGCGCTGGATCTCGTCGAGTCCCAGTCCGCGCCGGAAGGCGTCGCCCACCAGCAGCAGGCGCTGGGCGTTGGGCACGCGCAGCCGCTCGCGCAGCCGCTCGTCGTCCATCGTTCCCGCCGTGGGGTCGAAACCCGCGATCCCGATCTCCATCGAACGCAGCGCCTTCTGCAGGCTCTCCTTGAAGGTCCTCCCGATGGCCATCGCCTCCCCGACCGACTTCATCTGGGACGAGAGGCGGTCCTCGGCCTGCGGGAACTTCTCGAAGGTGAAGCGCGGGATCTTCGTCACGACGTAGTCGATCGTTGGCTCGAAACAGGCCGGCGTCTCGCGGGTGATGTCGTTGCGGATCTCGTCGAGCGTGAAGCCGATCGCGAGCTTGGCCGCGATCTTCGCGATGGGAAAACCGGTCGCCTTCGACGCGAGAGCCGAGCTCCGCGAGACGCGGGGGTTCATCTCGATGACCACCAGGCGCCCATTGGACGGGTCCACCGCGAACTGGACGTTCGACCCCCCGGTCTCGACACCGATCTCGCGCATGATCGCGAACGCGGCGTCGCGCATGATCTGGTATTCCTTGTCGGTGAGCGTCTGCACCGGGGCGACCGTGATCGAATCGCCGGTGTGGACGCCCATCGGGTCGAGATTCTCGATCGAGCACACGATCACGCAGTTGTCGGCGCGATCGCGCATGACCTCGAGTTCGAACTCCTTCCAGCCCGCGATCGACTCCTCAAGCAGCACCTCGCCAAGCGGCGAGAGGTCGAGCGCCCACGCGACCATCCGCTCGAATTCCTCGTCGTCGTGGGCGAACCCGCCACCCATCCCGCCGAGCGTTCGCGACGGGCGCAGGATGAGCGGGTAGCCGACCTCGTCGCGCACCCGTCGTGCCTCCTCGATGCTCCGCGCGTAACCCGAGAGCGGGACTTCGAGGCCGATCTTCTCCATCGCCGCCTTGAAGAGATCGCGGTCTTCCGCCTTCTTGATTGCTGCGACGTTCGCGCCGATCATCTCGACGCCGTAGCGGTCGAGAATGCCGGCTTCCGCAAGTTCGAGCGACAGGTTCAGCCCGGTCTGGCCGCCGATCGTCGGCAGCAGCGCGTCGGGGCGCTCGCGCGCGATGATCTTCTCGAGGATCTCCAGCGTCATCGGCTCGACGTAGGTCGCGTCGGCGAACTCCGGGTCCGTCATGATGGTCGCCGGGTTCGAGTTCACCAGGACGACCCGATAGCCCTCCTCCCGCAACGCCTTGCAGGCCTGGGCACCGGAATAGTCGAACTCGCAGGCCTGGCCGATGACGATCGGGCCGGAACCGATGAGGAGGATGGACTTCAGGTCTTCGCGCTTGGGCATGGTGATCAGCGTCGGTGCGCGTCGATCATGTCGACGAAACGCCGGAAGAGGTAATCCGACTCGCGGGGCCCGGGCGAGGCCTCGGGGTGGTACTGGACGGAGAAAAGCGGCAACTTCTCGTGGGCGAGGCCCTCCACCGTGCCGTCGTTCAGGTTGACGTGGGTCAGCACGGCCGTACCGCGCAGTGAGTCGGTGTCGACCGCGAAGCCGTGGTTCTGGGAGGTGATCTCGACCTTGCCGGTGCGCAGGTCCTTCACAGGCTGGTTCGCGCCATGGTGGCCGAACTTGAGCTTGTAGGTCTTTCCGCCCAGCGCGAGTCCCAGAATCTGGTGGCCGAGGCAGATGCCGAAGATCGGCACCGCACCGACGAGGTTCGCGACCTCGCGTTTCGCATAGGGAACGGCGTCGGGATCGCCCGGGCCATTCGACAGGAAAACACCGTCGGGCTTCATCGCGAGCACCTCGGAGGCCGGCGTCTGCGCCGGGACCACGCGGACCCGGCAACCGGCGTCGACGAGGTTGCGCAGGATGTTGCGCTTGAGACCGAAATCGTAAGCGACGACGAATCTCGAGGGCGCCACGGCGGGGGTCGTGTAGCCGCGCCCGAGTCGCCAGCAGCCCTCCGTCCAGTCATAGGGTTCCCGGGTCGTCACGCGGCTTGCCAGGTCCTGGCCTTCGAGGCTCGGCAAGGCTCGCGCGCGCGAGACCAGAGCCTGCGCGTCGGTCGATTCGCTGGAGAGCACCGCCTGCTGAGCCCCGGCGGTACGGAGATGGCGCACCAGTGCACGCGTGTCGATGCCGTCGATCCCGACGATGCCGTGGCGGGCCATGTAGTCGGCGAGGCTCCCCTCGGAGCGCCAACTCGAAGGCTCCCACCAGTACTCGCGAAGGATGAAGCCGCTCACCCAGGGGCGTCTCGACTCCACGTCGGCTTCGTTCACTCCAACGTTGCCGATCTCCGGGTAGGTCATCGCGACCATCTGCCCCTCGTAGGAAGGGTCGGTCAGGATCTCTTGGTAGCCCGTCATGGAGGTATTGAAGACGACCTCGCCAGTCGTGGTGCCCGAAGCCCCGAAACCCCGGCCTCGGAAGACCGTACCGTCGGCAAGCGCGAGCACCGCCTCGCTGCCCCCGGCGCGCATCGCTTCGCCGGTCACGGCCTCGCCTCCCCCCGCGCATCGCGCGAATTCGACGTTCCGCCGCGGAGGTCGTGCACCGTGCGGCCGTCCACCATCGTGAACACGGCGCGACCGCGCATCGTCCAGCCCTCGAAGGGCGTGTTTTTGCTCTTGCTCGACATCTCCGAGGGGTCCACGGTCCACTCCCGCTCCGCATCCACCAGGGCGAGGTCCGCCGCCCGACCCACTTCGAGCGTACCGACCGGCAGACCCAGGATCGACGCCGGTTCGCTGCTAATCTTGGCAATCGCGGTCGGCAAGTCGATCACCCCCTTCTCGACGAGTCGGAGGACCAGCGGAAGCATCGTCTCGAGGCCGATGACGCCATTCGCGGCACAGTCGAACTCCACGTCCTTCTCGTCGCGATGGTGCGGCGCGTGGTCCGTCGCGATGCAGTCGATCGTTCCGTCCGACAGTCCCTCGAGCAGAGCGAGGCGGTCCGCCTCGGTGCGGAGCGGCGGCGCCATCTTCGCGTTGGTGCGGTAGGAGCAGACGGCCTCGTCGGTGAGCCACAGGTGATGCGGTGAAACCTCCGCGGTGATCCGAATTCCCGAGGCCCGGGCCATCCGGACCATGCGGACGGCCCCGCCGCTCGAGATGTGGGCGACGTGCAGGTGCGCCCCGGTCAACCCGGCGAGCGAGATGTCGCGCGCGACCATGACGTCCTCCGCCGCTGCGGGAATTCCGCGCAGGCCGAGGCGTAGCGAGACCGCACCCTCATGCATGACGCCACCCCCGACCAGTGCCCGGTCTTCGGCGTGGTCGATGACCGGCATGCCGAACATCTTCGCGCACTCGAGCGCCCGCCGCATGAGTTCCGCGTCCATCACCGGGTGGCCGTCGTCGGAGACTGCGACGATCCCGGCCTCGTACATGCCGGCAAAGGGGGCCAGCTGTTCCCCCGCGAGCCCGATCGACACGGCTCCCACCGGGAACACCTTGGCGAGTTGAGCCGCGTGCGCGCGTTCGAGGATGAAGCGTGTCACCGCCGGCGAGTCGTTCACCGGGCGCGTGTTCGCCATGCAGGCGACGCTGGTCACCCCGCCGGCGACCGCCGCCCGGGTCCCGGTCGCGATCGTCTCCTTGTACTCGAAGCCTGGCTCGCGAAGGTGGACGTGCATGTCGACGAAACCCGGCACGACCAGCAGCCCGGTGGCATCGACGCGCTGGATCGTCGCCGCGCCCCGGCGCGGCAGCTGTTCCGAGATTCCTGCCTCGATCGCGGCGATGACGCCATCGCGCACGAGCACGTCAGCGCGACGCGTGCGACGGGCGACCGGGTCGACGAGCGTCCCGCCCGCGATGAGGAGCGGCGGCTCGGAGCGCCCGGCGGAGGGGGCGGAGCGTTCAGTCACCGGTGGCGACCCTCCTCGGTGCGGCCTCGGCCAGCGCGAGCGGGCGTGCCTGGGTCTCCTCGGACTCCTCCGCGTCGGACCGGCGGCGACCGACGAGCACGTAGAGCACGGCCATGCGGACCGCGACACCATTGGTGACCTGATCCATGATGACCGAATACGGACCGTCGGCGACGGTGCTCGAGATCTCGACGCCGCGGTTCATCGGCCCCGGGTGCAGGATGATCACGTCCTTGCGGGCCCGCGCCAGCGCATCGGCCGAAAGGCAGTAGAGGCGCGAGTACTCGTCGAGGGAGGAAAAATAGCGCCCGTTCATTCGCTCGCGCTGGATGCGCAGCATCATGACGACGTCGACGTCCTTGAGTCCCTCGTGCAGATCCCAGACGATCTCCGCTCCCAGTTCCGCGAAGCCCGCCGGCACCAGCGTGGGCGGGCCGACGAAGCGGACCTTCGCACCCATCGTCAGGAGCCCGAAGAGGTTCGAACGGGCGACCCGGCTGTGCAGCACGTCGCCGACGATGGCCACGGTGAGACCGTCGAGACGCCCCTTGCGCTCGCGGATCGTCAGCAGGTCGAGAAGCGCCTGCGTGGGATGTTCGTGCGCACCGTCGCCGGCGTTGATGATCGGGCAGTCGACGTGACGTGCGAGGAGGTCGGGTGCACCGGAGGACGGATGCCGGACGACGATCGCATCGGGACGCATCGCCGCCAGGTTGCGCGCGGTGTCGGTGAGCGTCTCGCCCTTGGCAGCCGACGAAGCGGACTCCGAGAGGTTGATCGTGTCGGCCGAAAGGCGCTTCGCGGCAATCTCGAAGGAGGTCCGGGTGCGCGTGCTCGCCTCGTAGAAGAGGTTCACCACCGTACGGCCCCGCAGGGCGGGCACCTTCTTGATCTCGCGCTCGGAGACTTCCTTGAAGGACTCCGCGGAGTCCAGCAGGAAACTGATCTCCTCGGCCGTCAGGCCCTCGAGGCCCAGCAGGTGCGGACGCGCAAACAACATGGTTCAGGCCCTCCGTACGCGCCCGACGCGCGCGGTCTGGTTATGTTTCGCCTCGCCGGACCGCACGGCGACGATTCTCGCCGCTGGCAGGATCGCGACCTCGTCGGAACCGCCCGACTCTGCGAGCCGCACCCGCACCTCCTCGGAACGCTGCGTGGGCAGGTTCTTCCCGACGTAGTCGGCCCGGATCGGGAGTTCGCGGTGTCCGCGATCGACGAGCACCGCGAGCTGGATCGCCCGGGGGCGCCCGAAGTCCATGAGCGCGTCGAGCGCCGCCCGCACGGTGCGGCCGGTGAACAGGACGTCGTCGACGACGAGCACCGTGCGACCGTCGACCTCCCAGGGAATCTCGGTGATCTGGACCAGGTGGTGGTCCGCCCCCCGGGTGATGTCGTCGCGATAGAGCGTGACGTCGATCGCTCCGATCGGGATGCGCTCCCCCTCCAGCTTCGCGATCTCGTCCTGGAGACGGCGCGCGAGCAGGTCGCCACGCGACCGAATCCCGACGAGGCCGAGTCCCTCGACACCCTTGTTGCGCTCGACGATTTCGTGCGCGATCCGCGCCAGCGCGCGGTGGACTTGGGATGCATCGAGCACGACGCGCGGTGCGTCGTCGCGGGACGGGGGATTCATCGCACACCTTTCCGGACCTCGCTGGATCCGATTAAAAGGGTTCGGCGGTGGCATAGCCCGACGCGGGCGGGAAGTCAACGCCGGGCGCGTGGACGACGCGACTCCGCTTCCCTCGCGGGCGCCTCCGGGCGCGCGCACCCGTCTCGGCGAAGGATGCCGCCGCGATCGCCGGGATAGCTTTGCGCGCCGACGAGCTCAGCGGCCCTTCTGCTGCGCCTTGCGCAAGAGGTCACCGAAGCTCGACAGGCTCGCCGAAGGCATACCCTGGGCATGTTCTTCGAGCGCCGCGCGTTCTTCCCGCTGCCGGGCGCGCGCGACCGAGAGACGCAGCCGGCGTCCACCCATTTCGATTGCGGTGACCTCGGCGACGACCTCGGAACCGGCGGGAAAAACGCGCGCGAGGTCATCGCCACGCGGAACGCCGCTCTCCGGTTTCGGCACGACGCCGGTCTGTCCCGGCCCGAAGCGCACCACGATCCCGAAGGGCTCGATCTTCTCGACGATCCCGGTGACCGAGTCGCCCACCCGTGCCGCGGTTGCCTCGACCCGGGACCCGACTTCCGTGCCCTGCGGAGCGAGCGCCAGCGAGACCCGCTTGCGGGCCGCATCGACCTCCAAGACGAGGACCTCGACGAGTGCCCTCACCCGCGCCGCCTCGCGCAACTTCCCCAGTGCCCCGTGCGGCAACTCGCTCTCGTGCAACAACCCGTCGATGCCAGGCAGAACCTCGATGAATGCACCGAAGTCGGCCACCCGGACCACCCTGCCCTCAACCACCTGCCGTGGCTGCAACCGGACCGCCGCGGTCGACCACGGGTCCTGTTCGAGCGTCCTGCAGCTCAGGCTCACGCGGCCCGTCGCCGGATCGGTCTTCAGCACCTGCACGGTGATCCGCTGCCCGACCGCGAGCGCGTCGGACGGTTTTTCGAGCCTGGCGTGCGAGATCTCGGAAACGTGGAGGAGCCCCTGCACTCCCCCCAGGTCGACGAAGGCACCGTAGGCCGCGAGCGAGGCGACGCTGCCCTCGAGCACGGCACCGGGGACAATCCGCACACGGGTCTCCGCTTCGAGGCGCTTCGCCTCGGACGCGAGCAGGCGTCGCCGCGACACGACGAGCCGGCGGGCATCCTCCCCCAGCTCCGTGACCACAAAGTCGAGGGTCTGGCCGAGGAAGGCGGAGGGATCCTCGACGCGATGCAGGTCCATCTGCGAGAGTGGACAAAACGCACGCATCCCGGCCACCATGACCTCGAAGCCGCCCTTCAGGAGCCCGGCAACCCGCCCCTGCACCGGGAGGCCGCTCTCGGCCGCTGCGTGAAGGACTTCCGCGGCGTGGACTCCGGCGACGAGCCGGCGCGACAGCCGTATGTCGGGTTCGACCGCGACGACGATCGCTTCGATCTCGTCTCCCGGGAGTGGCAGCGAGCTGCCGGGGTCGGCCAACAGTTCGGCGCGAGAGATCATGCCCTCGCCGCGACCACCGAGATCGACGAAGACCTCCTCGGAGCCGACCTGCAGAACCCGACCCGTGATCCGCTCGCCGGGACGCGGTCGTTTGCCCGGCGCACTCGCCCCGAGCATCTCGGCGAAACTCGCCTCCGGCGAGCCCTGCGCGCCCGCGCCCTCGTCGCCTTCCGCCATCTTGACCTCGCTCCCGGCCGGCCCGGTCAGGCGGCCCGGCCCTGCGACTCGCCCCCGAACGGCGCCGGCGCGCCGAGCTTCAGCACCCGGTCCCGGTACTGCGGGTCGAGTCCCCGCGTCACGTTGCGGGTATCGACGACGAGCTTCGCGTTACGGACGATGCGCGGCACGTCGAAGCTCGAATGGTCGGTCAGCACCACCAGACAGTCGGCGCTCTTCAATTCCTCGTCGGTGAAGGCAACACTGTGCAGCGTGCCGGTATTCAGGACGAGTTCCGGCACGTAGGGATCGTGGTAGCGGACCTCGCCGCCCCGCTTGCGCAGCTCGTCGATGACCTCGATCGCCGGCGACTCGCGCATGTCGCTGACGTCCTTCTTGTAGGCCACGCCCAGCGCCAGAATGCGCGAGCCCTTGATCGGCTTACCATGGTGGTTCAGGCCGGCGGACACCTTTTCGACGACGAGGTGCGGCATCTCCTGGTTCACCTCGGCGGCGAGACCGATGAAGCGCGCGGTGAAGTCGTGCGCCTTCATCTTCCAGGCGAGGTAGTGCGGGTCGATCGGAATGCAGTGCCCGCCGAGCCCCGGGCCCGGGAAGAACGGCAGGAACCCGAACGGTTTGGTCGCAGCGGCCTCGATCACCTCGTAGGCGTCCACGCCGAGAACGTCGCACATCTGGGCGAGTTCATTCACGAGACCGATATTCACGCTCCGAAAGGTGTTTTCGAGCAGCTTCACCATCTCTGCGGTGCGCGCCGAGGACACAGGCACCACCTTGTCGATGAACTGCGAGTAGAGCTGGACCGCGAGTTCCGTGCACTTCGGCGTGATGCCGCCCACGACCTTGGGCGTGTTGCGGGTGCCGTGCGTCTTGTTGCCCGGATCGATGCGCTCCGGCGAGAAGGCGAGGAAGAAGTCGCGGCCGACCCGCATGCCCTTGGCCTCGAGCTTCTCGCGGATGAGTTCGTCGGTCGTACCCGGGTAGGTCGTGCTCTCGAGCACGATGAGCTGGCCGTCGTGCAGGCACCTCTCGATCTTTTCGACCGCGTCGAGGATGTAGCTGACGTCGGGGTCCTTCGTCTTGGACAGGGGCGTCGGAACGCAGATACTGATTGCGTCGCAGGTGGCGAGGACCGACGGATCGGTCGTCGCCTCGAAGCGTCCGGCCGAGACCATCTTTGCGAGGACCTCGGTGGGCACGTCGGCAATATACGACCGCTTCGCCGCGATCTCGACGATCTTGCGCTCGTCCGAATCGATGCCGACCACGTGAAACCCGGCCTCCGCCATCTCCATCGAAAGCGGCAGGCCGACGTAGCCGAGTCCGATCACGCCCAGCTTCGCCTTGCGCGACGCCAGCTTTTCACTGAGTTGCATTGCCTTCTCCTCGGTTGAATTTCCGCCGTCGGGGGCCGTCGCCCCCGCCTCGACGTTCAGCGCACCGGGTGGCCGATGCGCGACCAGCGCACCCAAGAGTCCTCGCCATCCCAGGACCAGTAGATCACGAAAGCCTTGCCCTTGATGTCCTCGAAGGGGACGAAGCCCCAGAATCGCGAATCGAAGCTGTGGTCCCGATTGTCACCCATGACGAAGACCTTGCCCTCCGGCACCGTCACCGGGCCAAAATTGTCCCGAGGCGCAGGCCCTTCGGGCTCGCTTCGGTAAGCAAACGGCTCGTCGACCGCTTCCCCGTTCCGATACAGGATCTTGTGCCGGATCTCGATCCGGTCACCCGGAATTCCGACCACCCGCTTGATGAAGTCCTTGTCCCGGTCCTCGGGGTAGACAAAGACCACGATGTCACCCCGCTCGGGCTTGAAGAAGCTCAGGTAACGGGTCCCGCGGACCGGGACCCGGAGGCCGTAGAGGAGCTTGTTGACCAGAAGATGGTCGCCGATCTGGAGGGTCGGCAGCATGGACCCGGAGGGAATCTTGAAGGCCTGGACGAAGAAGGTACGGATGAACATGGCGAGCGCGAGGGCGACCGCCAACGCTTCCGCATATTCGCGCAGGATCGACTTCTGCGGCGGCCCGCCCGGGGCCTCCGCGGGCGACCTGCGGGCCGCGCCGGAAGAGGCGGTCGATGCGACGGCGCTCTTCACTAGTCCACCTTCAGAACCGCCAGGAAGGCCTCCTGCGGAATCTCGACGCGCCCCACCTGCTTCATTCGCTTCTTGCCCTCCTTCTGGGCTTCGAGAAGCTTGCGCTTGCGCGAGATGTCGCCGCCGTAGCACTTGGCGGTCACGTTCTTGCGGATCGCCTTCACCGTCTCGCGCGCGATCACCTTCGAGCCGATCGAGGCCTGGATCACGACCTCGAACATCTGCCGCGGGATGAGCTCCCGCATCTTGGACGCCAGGTCGCGACCGCGGATGTAGGACCGCTCCCGGTGCACGATCAGGGAAAGTGCGTCCACCGCGTCGCCGTTGATGCGGATGTCGAGCTTCACGAGATCGCTCGCCGCGAAGTCCTCGAACTCGTAGTCCAGGGAGGCGTAGCCCTTCGAGATCGACTTGAGGCGGTCGTAGAAATCGACGACGACCTCGTTCAGAGGCAGTTGGTAGACCAGCATGACGCGGTTCTCGCCGAGATAGCGGATCTCGCGCTGACGACCGCGCTTGTCCTCGCAGAGCTTCAGGATCCCGCCGAGGTACTCCGACGGCAGGTGGACCGTCGCCCGGATCATCGGCTCCTCGATGAGGGTCACGTTCTGCACCGGAGGGAGCTTCGTCGGACTCTCGATCATGAGCACGTCACCGGTCGTCGTCGTCACCCGGTAGGCCACCGTCGGAGCCGTCGTGATCAGGGACAGGGCGAACTCCCGCTCCAGTCGCTCCTGCACGATCTCCATGTGCAGGAGTCCGAGGAAGCCGCAGCGGAAGCCGAACCCCAGCGCGATCGAACTTTCCGGCTCGTAGCTGAACGACGAGTCGTTCAGCTTGAGCTTCTCCACCGCCGTGCGCAGCGCCTCGTACTGTCCGGTATCCGCCGGGTAGAGCCCGGCGAAGACCATCGGCTTCACCGCCTTGAACCCGGGCAGCGGCGACGCCGCGGGCCGGTGCGCATGCGTCACGGTGTCGCCGATCTTCGCGTGGGCGATCTCCTTGATCGAGGCCGAAAGCACGCCGACCTCGCCGGGTCCGAGTTCCGCGACCTCGCGAATGCCGGGCGAGAGCACCGCGACCCGGGTGATCTCGTAGTCGCGACCGACCGCCATGAGGCGGATGCGCTCGCCCTTGCGAACCACCCCGTTCATCACACGCACAAGCACGACCGCCCCGTGGTAGGGATCGAACCAGGAGTCGAAGATCAGCGCCTGCAGGGGTTCCTTCGCCTCGCCGCGCGGCGGTGGGATCTGGCTGACGATCCGCTCGAGGATCTCCTCGGTGCCCGTACCCTGCTTCGCGCTCGCGAGCACCGCGTCCGAGGCGTCGAGTCCGATGATCTCCTCGATCTGACGCCGCACACGATCCGGATCGGCCGACGGCAGGTCGATCTTGTTCAGCACCGGCACGATCTCCAGGTTCGCGTCGAGTGCCAGGTAGACGTTGGCGAGCGTCTGCGCCTCCACGCCTTGCGCCGCATCGACGACCAGGATCGCGCCCTCGCAAGCCGACAGGCTGCGGGAGACCTCGTAGGAGAAATCGACGTGTCCCGGCGTGTCGATCAGGTTCAGGACGTAGTCGAGGCCATCCTTCGCGCGGTACGCGAGCCGGACCGATCGAGCCTTGATCGTGATGCCCCGTTCGCGCTCGAGATCCATGTCGTCGAGCACCTGCGCCTGCATCTGCCGGGCCTCGACCGCGCCGGTCCGCTCGAGCAGGCGGTCCGCGAGCGTCGACTTGCCGTGGTCGATGTGCGCGATGATCGAGAAGTTGCGGATCCGGCTGGTGTCCATCGGGGAGCGGAAGTCTTACCAGAGGGGTTCACGGCCCGCCCCCCGACCTAGGCGCCCGGGCTCGCTCAGCCGCGACGAGCCCGAAAGAACTCGACCGTCCGGGCGAGCCCGGTGGGCAGGTCGACCTCCGGTCGCCAGCCGATCAACTCGGCCGCAAGGCGCGGCGAGATCGAACTCCGCCGCTGCTCTCCGGGCTTCGCTGGTCCGTGGCGCTCCGGCACCGACACCCCGCACGCCTTGCAAAGAAGCCCGAAGAGCCGGTTCACGTCGGTCTCGACTCCGGTTCCGAAGTTCAACGGACCGCAGTAGGCGCTGCCGACGAGCGCCAGATTCGCCCGCACGAGGTCGCCGACGTAGACGTAGTCCCGCGTCTGCTTGCCGTCACCGTTGATCGTGGGTTCCTCGCCGGCGAGCAGCTTCTCGCTGAAGATCGCGACCACCCCGGCCTCGCCGTGCGGGTCCTGGCGCGGGCCGTAGACGTTCGCATAGCGCATCGCGACCCACTCGAGTCCGTACATCGCCCCGAAGCACGACAGGTAGAGTTCCCCGGCCCGCTTGCTCACACCGTAGGGACTGACCGGTTCGAGCCGGTGCGTCTCCGGGGCCGGAAACTCGTCCTGCTCGCCGTAAGCAGCACCCCCCGAGGACGCAAAGAGAACGCGTCGCAATCCGGCGACGCGTCCGGCCTCGAGCAGGTTGATGAGACCCAGGATGTTCACCCGCGCATCGAACGCCGGATCGGCGACCGACCGTCGCACGTCCATCTGCGCCGCGTGGTGGATCAGGATCTCCGGCCGTTCGCGCGCAAAAATCTCCTTCACGGCCGGATCCTGGATGTCGACCTGATGGAAGGTCGCCGCCGCCGGCACCTGATGGCGCTTGCCACTCGAGAGGTCGTCGAGCACGAGAACCTCGTGGCCCGCGCCCAGGCAGGCCTCCGCGACGTGCGAGCCGATGAAGCCCGCCCCCCCGGTCACCGCGATCTTCATCGCCCGCCCCCTTCAGTCCCCGGCGGCCAAGCGGCCGCGGAAGTAGTCGATCGTGCGCGAGAGCCCCTCGTCGAGCGTGACACGGGCCTCCCAGCCGAGTTCGCGCCGCGCCACCGTGATGTCGGGACGCCGAACCTGCGGATCGTCCTTGGTGCGCTCGTCGGTCGGAGCGACGAACTGGATCTTGCTCGTGCCGCCAGTGAGCCGCATGACGGCCTCCGCGAACTCGATGATCTTCATCTCCTTGGCGTTCCCGAGGTTCACCGGATCGCTGTACTTCGAGTGCATGAGCGCGACGATCCCGTCGACCAGGTCGCTCACGAAGCAGAAGCTCCGGGTGCGCGAGCCGTCGTCGTAGACCGTGAGCGGTTCGCCGCGCAACGCCTGGGAGATGAAGTTCGTCACGACGCGGCCGTCGTCCGGCCGCATCCGCGGGCCGTAAGTATTGAAGATGCGGAAGATCCGGGTGTCGAGACCGTGGTAGCGGTGGTAGGCCATCGTGATGGCCTCGGCGAAGCGCTTCGACTCGTCGTACACCCCGCGCGGCCCGACCGGGTTCACGTTGCCCCAGTAGGACTCCGGCTGCGGGTGGACCAGGGGGTCACCGTAGACCTCCGACGTCGAGGCGAGCAGGAAGCGCGCGCCCTTCCCCCGGGCGAGCCCCAGGGCCTTGTGGGTGCCGAGCGCGCCGACCTTGAGCGTCGGGATCGGCTTGCGCAGGTAGTCGACCGGGCTCGGCAGCGAGGCGAGGTGGAGAATCACGTCCACCGGCCCCTCGATGTACATGTACTCGGTCACGTCATGCCGGATGAACTTGAAGCGCTCGTGCCCGGCGAGGTGCTCGATGTTGCGGGTGTGTCCGGTCGCCAGATTGTCGATCGCGATGACCGAATGGCCCTCGCCGATCAGGCGGTCGGCGAGATGCGAGCCGATGAAGCCGGCACCGCCGGTGATGAGGATTCTCATTTCGCCCCCTCGCTACGCACGGCAGGACGGCCCATCGAGAAGTACGAGAAGCCCTCCTCGACCATCTGCTGGGGCTCGTAGAGGTTGCGGCCGTCGAAGATGACCGGACTCTTCATGAGCTTCTTCATCCGAGCGAAGTCGGGGCGGCGGAACTCGTTCCACTCGGTCACGATGATGAGCGCGTCCGCGCCGTCGAGCGCGTCGTAGTTCACTTTCTGGTAGGTGACGCGTTCGCCGAGATGACGGCGCGCTTCGCTCATCGCCTCGGGGTCGTGCACCGCGATCTGCGCACCCTCCGCGAGCAGCCGGTCGCAGATGACGACCGACGGCGCCTCGCGCATGTCGTCGGTCTTGGGCTTGAACGCAAGCCCCCAGACCGCGAAGCGCCGCCCGTGGACGTCGCCGCCGAAATAGTCGAGGATGCGCCCGACGAGCACCCGCTTCTGGCGGTCGTTCACCTCGTCGACGGCGCGCAGCAGTGTGAAATCGAGTTGGTGGTCCTGGGCCGTGGAGATGATGGCACGGACGTCCTTGGGAAAGCAGCTGCCGCCGTAGCCGACTCCGGGAAACAGGAAGTGGGGGCCGATCCGGCGGTCGGTGCAGATGCCGCGGCGTACCGCGTTGATGTCCGCCCCGACCTTCTCGCAGAGGTTCGCGACCTCGTTGATGAACGAGATCTTCGTGGCGAGCAGCGAGTTCGCCGCGTACTTGGTCATCTCCGCCGAGCGGTTGTCCATCGTGAGGATCGGGTTCTCGGTCCGCATGAACGGAGCGTAGAGTTCCTTCACCTTCTCGATCGCGGCCTCGTCGTTGCCGCCGATGACCACCCGGTCGGGCTTCATGAAGTCCTCGATTGCCGCGCCTTCCTTCATGAATTCCGGATTCGAGATGACCTCGATCCGGTGCTTGCCGTGCGTGGCCAGCACGCGGCGCACGCGGTCGGCCGTACCGATCGGCACCGTGCTCTTGATGACGACGACCTTGTCGCGGTCGGCCGACTTCGCGATCGCCTCGGCTACCGCCATGACGGCGGTCAGGTCCGCCGCGCCGGAGTGATCCATCGGCGTCCCGACCGCGACGAAGCAGATGTCCGATGCCCGTACTGCCGACGCCAGGTCGGTCGTGAAGAGCAACCGCTTCTCGGCCGTGTTGCGGCGGACGAGTTCCTCGAGGCCGGGCTCATAGATCGGAATCTCGCAGCGCTGGAGCGAAGCGACCTTCTCGGGCACAACGTCGACGCAAGTGACGTCGTTGCCGCTCTCCGCGAAGCACGTCCCGGCGACGAGTCCCACGTAGCCGGTGCCCACGACACAGATCTTCATTTCCGGTTCTCCATTTTCTCAGTAGGCGTTGCGATCTGTGAACCCCCTGACGAAGGTCAGCAGGAGGATCTTCAGGTCCAGCCAAAGGGACCAGTTCTCGATGTAATACAGGTCGTACTGGATGCGCTTCTCGATCTGGGTGTTGCCCCTCCAGCCATGTACCTGCGCCCAGCCCGTCATACCGGCCTGGACCATGTGGCGCATCATGTACCGGGGAATGCGGCGGCGAAACTCCTCGATGAAGACCGGGCGCTCCGGCCGAGGGCCGACGAGGCTCATCTCGCCCCGCAGGACGTTCACGAGCTGCGGCAGCTCATCGAGCGAAAACCGGCGCAGAAAGGTGCCTATCCGGGTCCGGCGGGGATCGTCCTCGACCGCCCAGACCGGCCCGGTCTCAGCCTCGGCGTCCTGCCGCATGGTGCGGAACTTCCAGACCCGGAAGACCCGCCCGTCGAGTCCCATCCGCTCCTGGGAGAAGAAGACCGTTCCGGCCGAGGAGGCCTTGACCAGCAGGGCGAGGAGCGCGAACAGGGGCGCGAAGAGGACCAGTGCGGCCGCGGCGCCGGCCACGTCCATCGCCCGCTTGGCAACCCGCCCCCACCCTGCGAGCGGTGTGGACCGCAGCCCGATCACCGGCAGGCCCTCGAAGTCCTCGATGCCGCTCTTCAGGCTGACGAAGCGCTCGATGTCGGGCACGACCTTCACGTCGACGACGGCACCGTCGAGCCGCGCGACGAGCCCGCCGAGCCGGGGCAGGCTCTCGAACGGAAGGGCGAGGACCACCTGGTCGATCCCCCGGCTTTCGGAGACTTCCGAAACCTCCTCCCAGGTGCCGAGCACCGGACGGCCCTCGATCTGCGCACCGACCCGCGATGGTTCGTCGCTGAGAAAGCCAGAGACGCGCAGCCCGAGTTCGGGATGCCGCGCCATCCGTTCGGCCACCCCGCGGGCCAGGTCGCCGTCGCCGACGATCAAAACGTGGCGCTGGTTGTAGCCGCGGCGGCGCCCCGCCCGGAGGACCTCGCGGACGAGCGAGCGCTCGACCACCAGCGCCGTCGTGCCCAGCACGTAGAACGTGAGCAGCAACAGCCGGGAGAGCGGGTAGGCTTTCTCGAAGAGCAGGAAACTCACCGCGGTGAACACGAGCATCGCGAGCGACGAGGCCCGGAGCAGTCGCTGCCGCTCAGAGGCGTCCGCTCGCCCGCGCATCGGGTCGTAGAGGCCGGCGGCGCGGAGGGTCAGACCCCAGATCGCCCAGATGACCGGCAGCAGCCCCAGGTAGTTCGCCGCGGGCGGCGTGCCCTTGGTCACCGGCACCAGTGGGAAGACAAAACGAAGAGCATACGCTCCGATCCACGCGAGTCCGAGCACCAGCAGATCGGCCGCCGCGAACAGCCCGATGAACATCTGGTGGCGCTCCTTCAGCACGACACCACCCCCCGGGATCCGATGCCCGACCGCAGGAACTGCGCGAGCGCCTGTCGCGTCTCGCTCCGCGCGAAGGGCGCCGCATGCGCGCGAAGCCTGGCGGGATCGAAGGAGGCCTCCACCGCCAGAAAACGCTCGACGCCCTCGACCAGACCGTCGGCGGTCTGCTCCTCGAAGAGCACCCCGGTCGGCGCGGGCCCGTTGCCCAGGACCGTCTCGAGCGCACCGCCACCGGCGAAGGCGATCGTCGGGCGGCCGACCGCCGCCGCCTCGAGCGGGGTGAGTCCGAAGTCGTCGTAGCCCGGAAAGACCAGAGCCCGCGCTTGCTGGTAGAGCGCGACCAGCTCCGCCTCGGTGCTCCAGCCGAAGAACGACACGTTCGGCGGCGCCTCGCGGCGGAGGCGATCCGTGCCCGGCCCGGCGCCGACCACGACCAGCGGAAGTTTCAGACGCCGGAACGCCTCGATGGTCAGGTCGAGTCGCTTGTTCGGGGCGGCTGCGCCGACCGAGAGGAAGTAGTCGCCGGGCTCGTCCGAGGGGGGATCCGCGAAGAAGAAGTCGTCGACCGGGGGATAGATGACACTCGACTCCCGGTGGTAGTAGCGGGCGATACGCTGGCGAACATGCTCGGAAATCGCGACGAACGAGTCGACGCGCGCCGCGGACGCCACGTCCCACATCCGCAACCAAGGTGCCGCCACCCGGCCGGCGACGCGTAGCGCACGGGAGCCCCGGTCGAAGTAGGCGCCGTAGGCGTCCCAGATGTAGCGCATCGGAGTGAGGCAGTAGCAGCCGTGCCAGGAACTAGGCGCCGGGACGATGCCCTTGGCTACGCAATGGCTGACGCTCACCACCGCGTCATAGCCGCGCAGGTCGAATTGCTCGATCGCCCAGGGAAAGATCGGCAGGAAATACGGATAGGCGCGCGTCGCGAAAGGCACCCGTTGCAGGAAAGAGGTGTGGATCCGCCGCGACTCGATACGAGCGCCGACCGATCCCGGCGCATGGACCAGGGTGAAGATCTCGGCGTCCGGAAGCAGCTCGCACATCAGGTCGAGGCACTTCTCCCCGCCCCGCATCCCGACCAGCCAATCGTGGACCAGAGCGATCTTCACTTGGATCCCGAGAGCGCCTCACGATAGACGGCGCAGGTCGCGCGGACCGAGCGGCCCCAGGGGAACCGCGCTGCCCGAACCAGACCACGTCGCATCAACCCCTCCCGCTCCGTCTGCTTCAGGTCGAACGCAACGCTATAGAGCGCCGACCGGAGGCTGGCAACCGAGCCCGCCTCGACCGGGATCGCGGCATCGCCACAGACCTCGGCGAGGCCACCGGCCTGCGTCGCCACCACCACGCCACCGGCGGCCATGGCCTCGAGAGCCGGCAAGCCGAACCCTTCCTGGCGCGACGCGACGACCACCGCCGACGCGCAAGCATAGGCGAGCCGCAGTTCGGCGTCGGGGATCCTCCCGAGGAACACGACCGGGCCGACCAGCCCGGCGCGTGCGACCTCCGAGCGCACGCGAGGGCCGTCGGAGCCCTCGCCGGCCAGGACCAGACCGAGCGGCGGGAGTTCCCGCAGCGCCGCGACGAGCACATCGAGGCCCTTGTGCGGCAGGCCGTTGGTCACGTGGAGGAACCAGGGTGAGTGCAGCCCGTGGCGCCCCTCGAACGCCGTGGTCGCGTCGGGCGACGGCGCCCCGCCGACGAGAAACGTCTCGGCAACGCCGTTGGGCACCACCCGCAGCATGTGCGGGGGAAACCCCGCGATCGAAGTCAGGTCCTGCGCGACCGCCGCCCCGGGCACCAGGACGAGGCGGGCGCGCCGGCGCACCAACCGCAGCATCAGACGCGCGTAGCCCTCGTGGAGGATGCTGCGCGGCAGTCGAACGTGGATCAGGTCGTGGACCGTCGCGACCAGGACCGGCCCCGGCAGGGCCGCCGGCACGACGTAATGCGGAAAGTGGACCAGATCGAAAGCCCCGGGCGCGAGCAAGCGGGGGAGTTCGCGCTGCTCCGCCAGCGAGTAGCCCTGCGCTCGCGAGGCGATCGGTGCCACCGCCGGGGCGAGCGAGCGCAGACGATCGACCTTCCCTTCCGGCACGATCGCCGAGAACGAAGCCTCCGGCATCTCGCCGGGCGCGCGGGCGAGAATCTCCCGGACGTAGCGTCCGATGCCGCCGTCCTCGAGTTTGCGTGCGTCGATCGCGATCCGGATCGTCGCCACCGCTACCCGAGGCGCTCGCGCACGACGTAGACCGGTTTGCCCTGCGACTCGTGATAGGTCCGGGCCAGCATCTCGCCCAGCAGGCCGAAGGTGATGAACTGGAGGCCTGTCACCACGAGCAGGATCGCGAGCAGGACGATCGGTCGGTTGCCGATGTCCATGCCGAGGAGCAGCCGCTCCACTCCGAGCAGCAGGAGTAGCAGTATTCCGATGCTCGCCCCGGCGAGCCCGAGCAGGCCGAAGACCTGGATCGGCCTGGTCGAATAGTCCGACAAGAACTTCACCGTCAGCAGGTCGAGGACCACCCGCACCGTCCGCGAGAGCCCGTACTTCGAACGCCCGAGCGTGCGTGGGCGGTGGTTTACCGGCATCTCGGTCACCCGCGCGCCCAGGTCGCCGGCGATGGCGGGCAAGAAGCGGTGCATCTCGCCATACAGGTTCAACGACTTCGCGATCTCGGCGCGGTAGGCCTTGATGCCGCATCCATAGTCGTGGAGCTGAACCTGGGTGGCCCAGGAGATCATCCCGTTGGCCATCCGCGACGGCAGGATCCGGGTGAGCGCGTCGTCCTTGCGCTGGTGACGCCACCCGGAGACGACGTCCCATCCCTCGTCGAGCGTCGCGAGCAGGGCCGGGATGTCGGCCGGGTCGTTCTGCAGGTCGCCGTCCATCGTCACGATCACGCCGCCACGGGCCGCCTCGAAGCCCGCGGCGAGAGCGGCCGTCTGCCCGAAGTTGCGCCGGAAACGGATCGCCCGCACGCGCGGGTCGCGGTCGCGAACCGCCGCGAGCCGGTCCCAGGTTGCATCGCCGGAGCCGTCGTCCACGGCCACCACCTCGGCGTCGAGTCCGCTGCGATCGAGCACGCCGAGCAACTCCTCGAAGAAGCGCGGCACCGACTCCTCCTCCTCGAAGAAGGGCACCACGACCGAGATTGCGGGCGCGACTTCGCCCGCGGTCATAGGTACTTGCCGGCCACGAGCGAGAGGCGGCTGCGCGTCGCCTCGGGGATCACCGCGCGGTCGGTCACGATTGCACCGTCGAGGGCGTGCTGGCAGGCGCAATCCCCCTCGGGCAGCGTCCGCGCGAGGGCCGACACCGTGGCGCGCGCGTGGTCCGCGTTCTCGTGCATCACCTTCAGGATCGCGGCCAGGTCGACCTCGGCCGCGCTCTCGTGCCAACAGTCGTAGTCGGTCGACAGCGCCAGCGACGCAAAGCACAACTCGGCCTCGCGGGCGAGCTTCGCCTCCTGCAGGTTGGTCATCCCGATGATCGATCCACCGATCGAGCGATAGAAAATCGATTCGGCGCGGGTCGAGAACTGCGGCCCCTCCATGCAGACGTAGGTGCCGCCGCGATGGACGGTCGCCCCCGTCGTGGCCGCGGCGTCCGCGACCGCACCGGCCAGCCGCGCGCAGACCGGGTCGCCGAACTGGACGTGCGCCACGATACCGTCCCCGAAGAAGGTGGCCTGGCGGCCGAAGGTGCGGTCGAAGAACTGATCGGGCACCACCAAGTGCCCGGGAACGATCTCCTCGCGGAGGCTGCCGACCGCACCGGTCGACACCAGCCGCACGACGCCGAGTTGCTTCATCGCGTGGATGTTGGCGCGGAAGTTCAGCTCGCTCGGCTGGATCCGGTGACCGCGGCCGTGGCGAGGCAGGAAGGCGACGCGGCGCTCGCCGAGGCTCCCGATGACGATCTCGTCGGAAGGGTCTCCGAAGGGCGTCGTCAGCCGGACCCGCTCGACCTCGCGGAGTTCGGCGAACTCGTAGAGGCCGCTGCCGCCGATGATGCCGAGGGAAGGGGTTCGTGTGTCCACGGGCGCTTCCTTCGCACACCGGGCCCGGCCGCGGCAATGCTACCCGACCGGGCTGCCCGACCGGGCGACGCCTAGCCCCGGATGACCGTGATCCGCCGCAGGCGCCGCAGATCGATGCGCGTGACCGGGCCGAGGAGGTCGCCGTTCACCGTGTAGTAGGCCGGGCGCGCGAACTCGACCCGCATCTCGGCGACGAGATTGTCGTAGAGCTGCGGATCACCCGCCGGAAAGCCCTTGCGGAAGCGCGGCAGCCGCCGGATGAGACGAGACGCCCGGGCCGGGCCGCCGAGCACGTGGAACTGCCCCGGGTGGCGACCCGCGAGGTAGAACGGCTCGAACCCGAGCCCGATCGCGCGGACGCTGCTCGCGATCAGCATGCGGTAGTGGCGATGCGGGACTCGCTCGCCGTCGCAGACGATGTCCGCCTCGAAGGGCTGGAAGATCTTCGCCTGGAGGGGGCCGCGCACCGCCGCCGAACCGATCAGCCGGGCGATGAGCCGAGCCGCCGAGACCGGCGAGGGATGCTCGGTCGCGTAATAGGCGCGCAGGAAGTTCACGATCATGCCGGCGCCGAAGATGTAGCCGACGTCGCTCTCGCCGATCCGAAACAGGTCGCACTCGGCCTTGGCGTGCGCGATGCCGCGAGCGTGGTCGAACACGACCCGGGCGAGCAGCTTCTCGGGCGACCCGGCCATCGACTGCACGGCATGGGTGAGGTTGTTGATCGTTCCGGCCGGCAGCGGCAGGATCTCCGGCCAGGGCCGATCGCCGAGCAGCGACTCGATCGCGCTAAAGGCGCGGAAGTAACTCCCGTCGCCGCCACAGATGGCGAGGATCTCGGGACGGCCCTCGAGGGCGCGCGCAATGGCCTCGCGCAGCCGGTCGAGATCCTCCGTCTCGAAGACCGCGCCTTGCCCCCCGATGATGCGGCGCAGGCGCTCGCCCCGCGCCACCTCCTCCAGGTTCCCGCCGGCGTGCGGGTTCAGGATGACCGCGATGCCGGCCATCTCAGGCCGGCATCAGGGGCGCATCTCCGCCGGGCCGAGCCACCAGCGGACCGGTCCGGCTCGTCGCCGCGAGTTGCCCGCAGGCGGCCGCGATGTCCGAACCCCGGCTCTCGCGCAGCGTCGCGTTCAGGTGGCGGTCGAGAAGCAGGCGCTGGAAGTTCTCGGCGCGCCCCCGGACGGTCGGCCGGAAAGGAGCGTCGGGGAAGGGGTTGAAGTGGATCAGGTTCACCTTCGAGGGGATGCCGTGCAGCAGTGCGACGAGGCGTCGCGCATCTTCGTCGGTATCGTTCACCCCCTCGAGCAGGACGTACTCGAACGTGATGCGCCGACGACGCGGCAGAGGCAGCGCGCGGCAGGCGTCGAGCAATTCGCGGAGCCCCCAGCGCCGATTCACCGGCATCAGGTCGAGACGCACCTCCTCGGTCGTCGCGGTGAGCGAGACGGCAAGGTTCACCTGCGTTCGCTCGAGGAGCTCCTGCATCTGGGGCACCAGCCCGACCGTCGATACGGTGATCCGGCGCGGCGAGATGCCAAGCCCCCAGGGCGACGTCAGGATCTCGATTGCCGGCAATAGGTTCGAGAGGTTGTGCAGCGGCTCGCCCATGCCCATGAACACGAGGTTGGTGAGCCCGTTCCCGCCGAACGGCTCGCGGGCGACCTCAACGCGCGCGAGGAGGACCTGGCCAATGATCTCCTCGACCCGCAGCTGGCGGCGCAGGCCCAGCCGGGCGGTCGAGCAGAACCGACACGCCATGGCGCACCCGACCTGGGAGGAGACGCACAGCGTGAGTCGATGGCGGTCGGGGATGAGGACGCTCTCGACCAGTTCGCCGTCGCCGAGGCGCAGCGCGAACTTCCGGGTTCCGTCGGTCGACCGCGAGAGCACCGCGACCTCGACCGCCGGCCCGGAGATCTCCGCGGCCAGCGCCGAGCGCAGCGCGGCCGGCAGGTTGTTCATCCCGGCCGGGTCGGGGGTCGCCCGGCGGTAGACCCAGTCGAGGATCTGCCCGGCGCGCCAGGCCGGGGCCCCGAGGCGCTCGAGGACGGGGCCGAGCGCAGCGGGCGAAAGCCCGTGGACCGCGATCATGATTCCCTGTAACACCGGAAACGGGCAGGATCACCGCCGGCCCGGCTCCGCGGGCGCTCGAAGCGTCCGCGACCGGCGAACCCGGCGAGGAGACCGGCAATGCGCTTCGAAGAGGATCGGACCAGTTCGAACGTCGAGGATCACCGTGGCCGCGGCATGGTCGCCGTGGGGGGCGGTGGGCTGGGCCTGCTGTTGCTCGCCCTGGTGGCGATGTACTTCGGCATCGACCCGCGCTTTGTGCTGCAGGTCGCCGGGCCGCCACGACCACGTTACGTGGAACAGGACCGTCCGACCGACCCGCGCGAGAACGAACTCGCCAAGTTCGTATCGCTGGTCCTCGCCGACACCGAGCAGACCTGGCACTCGATCTTCCGCCAGAGTGGCCGCGAATACCGCGAACCCAAGCTCGTGCTCTTCAAGGGGTCCGTGCAGTCGGCATGCGGGATGACGCAGGCTGCGGTCGGGCCGTTCTACTGTCCGGCCGACGAGAAGGTGTACATCGATCTCGACTTCTACGAGGAGATGCGCAATCGCTTCCGGGCTCCGGGGGACTTCGCGCAGGCCTACGTGATCGCCCACGAGATCGGGCACCACGTCCAGAACCAGCTAGGGATCTCGCGCCAGGTCCAGTCCGCGATGGCGCGCATGCCCAAGGGCGAGGCGAACCAGCTCTCGGTCCGCACCGAACTCCAGGCCGACTGCCTGGCCGGCGTCTGGGCGGCGAATGCGGATCGCGCGCGCGGCATCCTCGAGTCGGGCGACCTCGAGGACGGGCTGCGCGCCGCAAGCGCCATCGGCGACGACAAGATGATGCACCGCTCGGCCGGCTACGTCGTGCCCGACGCCTTCACGCACGGCTCTTCGGAGCAGCGGGTGCGGTGGTTCAAGCGCGGACTCGAGACCGGGCGCTTCTCGTCCTGCGACACGTTCAATTCGCCGCAGCTGTGACCAAGCGGAGCGGAAACGCCCCCCCCCCCCCC
>CAMBZJ010000011.1 GCA_945872365.1 Klebsiella pneumoniae | reverse complement strand
GAACTCGCCCCAGAGCGCGTCGCGTCCCGAAAACCCCCCTTGCACCGGGCTTCGTGCTTGCCCTACAAGGTCTCCGAAGGCTCCTCAGCAGGTCCGCTATCGTGGCGCAGATCTCGCAATCGGGCCTTTATGGCGGCTATCACCCGTTTGGAGCCGGGCGACATGCTCGGCCTGTCAAAGCGGCACGGGCCAACACCTCCCTCACCGGCGAAGCCTTCTGGGATTGGAACGCCGCCCCATTCGCAAGGTGATCGACGTCGGTGCCTACGACGGCGACACGGCGAAGTATTTTCCCCAGCGATTCCCGCTCGCGACCGTCCACTGTGTTGCACGGCTCGACGACGTGGTGTCCACATAGCCGCCCCTCGTCGAGGAGATGCTCGTCAAGACCGATGCGGAGGGATACGACAAACAGATCATCCAAGGCGCCATGGAGACCCTGCGCCGCGCCCTCGGCTGCATCGTGGAGGTGCATCTCTCGCTTCGACAAGCCGGACAGACGACACTCGGCGAAATGATGCAACTGCTCGTTCGGGCAGTCCCTTCAAATTCCCGACGCCTTCGCTCACTTCGCGGAAGTCGCTAGTGCACCATGTCGTGGGACATCATGCCGGGGGCTCCACGGAGGCATCCTACGGAGTACGGATATTCATTGTTGATCACGTAGTGGTACATCTCGACCATCTTGCCGTCCCACTCGACCATGCTCGTCACTCCGAATGGCGAAGACGCGCAACCGGGCTCCGCCGCGTCGCCACGCTCGAGCACCCGACCGTGGTACGGAAGCGCGCCTTCTAGCCTATGAGGTACTGACTCTTCTTGCCGAGAGATCGGCGCCCGAAGTAAGCGATAGCAAGGCAGCAGAGTACCGTAACGACAAATACCACAAGCGCTTTCGGTCCACCAGAAAGACCCGAAAGATGGCCGCGGAGCTTGGGCCCAGCAAAGTACAGAAACCATGGGTGGAGGAAGTACAACGGGAGACTGAGGTCTGCCACAAATCGGAGCTGCCGGAGTTCCCATTTGTCATGGAGCCTGGACAGCAACGCCAGAAGAAGGAAGACGAGGAAAAACTTGTTGATGAACATCAAGTCAATTCCCTGCCACGACCACATCGACGGTTTGGAGTAGTTTCCAACGCCATGGACCATCGTCGCCAGACCGAGTGTCAGAAAGTACACCGAAGCGATGGGAATCGTGTGCCGCCGGACAAACGCCATGACGGAATCGAAGTTCATCGAGGTCGTGATCCCGATGAGATAGACAGGAGTGAAGTAAACCACGGAATGTAGTGGATCAAGATCCGCAGCTGGCCGCTGTACGACCATGGCGACCAAAGAGAGCGCGACGATTGCCACAATCTGGTGGTGGCGAGTTAGTCGCATATAGGTCATGAACACGGGCGTCAGGAGAAACATGAGAGCAATGAAAGGGATATACCAATAGGCTGTAAAGACTCGACCCGTCACGAGATAGCGAAAGTACAGAACGGTGTAGTCGAGGAAGTCTCTGGAACTCAACTGCAGCGCAGGATGGGGGCGATCCAGCCCTACGACGATAATGAAGAATGCCAAAGAAGCCAGCAAGAGGTAAGGTACGAACACCCCCAAGGCCTTCTTCTTCAGAAACGGACCAAACTTGAAGCGTGAAGCGAACACATGGTGGAGAAAGAAGCCAGAGAGAAAGACGAAGAGGTGGGTACCTCCAATGATGCCATTGGCCAAGAGTTGTTCCGGCAAACTGCCGAGTTTCCAGTTGCCCAGACAGTGACCCGCCACGATGACGAGAATTGCGATGGCTCTGAAGGATTCTAGGTACTGGACCCTGACCAAGTGTTCCTCTCTACCGTTCTGGCGTCGACGCCCCTAAGATGTGCTGCTCTGCAGATACAGATGACATTGAATATTTCCGCACCCATGACCCGCCGTCGTAACTCCCGTGCCTCGTTCCCCATCGCGTGGGTGCTGGTCGTGATCGCGCGGCAGCGGAGAGGACGGGGGCCCGGCTGCAACGTTCTACGGCAGGTCGCGGAACTCCTCGAACAGCTCCGGCAGGAAGCTTGCGAGGTGGTTCATCTCGGCGGCGCAGTGGTGGATCATGTCGGTGCCGAGCGTCGGCGAGACCATCCGCGCAACCAATCTCGGCACGACACCCCGTGCGAGCCCGCGACCGAAGTCGGTGGTCAGCACCCGGGACGGCAGGCCAGCCGGCAGGGAGCGTGTCGGCAGCGGCAGGACCGCGGCGTCATTCAGGAAGAAGCGACTTCGCATCTCGCAGCCATCCTCGGTCGGCCGCACCTGGTGGACCAGCCAACCGATCGCGATCGGTCGCTCCGCGAGCGAGACGCGCGCGCAGACGAAAGTGTGACCCGGCCGATCCGCGAATCCCATCCGGTCGGGATCGATGAAACGGATCGCGAGGTGCTCCATGCGGCCGCCGATGTACTCGTCGACGTAGCTCACGTTCTCGACGTATCGCTGTCGATCGGTGAGCGAGCGGTCCGCGCCGCGGTCCTCGCCGAGCGCCGCGAACTGGTGGGCACAGGGATGCCAGAGCTTGTAGCGCGCCGACTCGCGGCTGTGCCATCCGAACCACCAGTCCCACATCGCAGCGGTCACGCGCGGCATGCGGGTCAGGACACTCACCGCCAGGACACCGTCGTCGAGTCGTGTCCAACCGGTCTCGATCGGCTCGTAGCCCGGGCGCGGCAGCCGGTCGGCAACCGCCGCCAGACCGTAGCCGAGTTCCGCCGGCGACATCCCCTCGACCAGCGCTTCGACGACCCGCGGCTGTACCGCGAGAGTGTCCGGTCGGAAGAACCTCGCGTAAGGCTTCGCCCGATCGACCTCGCGGTAGCCGAGGTAGCGCGGCTCGCTCGACCAGCTTGCGGGAAGCGGCGCACGGTCCGCACGGGTAATCGCATACTCCACGGTCGTAATCCCGGGCGGTGCCCCGGCTCAGATCCGCGCCGCGTGCCCCGCCCAGTAGCGGTCGCGCAGCAGGCGCTTGTAGATCTTGCCGTTCTCCATGCGGGGCAGGGTCTCGACGAAGTCCACCGAGCGCGGCGCCTTGTAGTGGGCGATGTGCTCGCGCGTGTAGGCGATGATTTCGCGCTCGACTTCGGGGCTCGCCTGCACGCCCGAACGCAGCTGGACGACCGCCTTTACCTCCTCGCCCATGTCCTCGTGCGGTACGCCGATCACCGCTACGTCCTCGATCTTCGGGTGCATGGCGAGGCAGTTCTCGACCTCCTGCGGGTAGACGTTCACGCCGCCGGAGATGATCATGTGGGACTTTCGGTCGGTGAGGTAGAGATAGCCCTCCGCGTCGAGATGCCCGATGTCGCCCAGCGTGAAGAGGTTGCCGCGGTAGGTCGTCGCGGTCTTGGCCTCGTCCTTGTGGTACTTGAAGCGCGCGTTCGGATCCTCGGGAGCCTCGAAGTACACGCCCCCGTCGACCATCGGCTGAGTCACCTCGGCGCCGTTCTCGTCGAGGATGTGCACGGTACCGCCCGCCCAGTGGCGTCCGACCGAGCCCTTGTGCGCCATCCACTCGTCGGACCGGATGAGCGTGCCGCCGCCCTCGGTGCCGGCGTAGTACTCGACGATCTTCGGGCCCCACCACTCGATCATCGCCTGCTTGACCGGGATCGGGCAGGGGGCGGCTGCGTGGATGGCGATGCGCAGGCTCGACAGGTCGTACTTCCGGCGGACCTCCTCGGGCAGGCGCATGAGTCGGCCGAAGTGGGTCGGAACCCACTGGCTCGAGGTGACCTGGTAGCGGTCGATGAAGGCCAGGGCCTTCTCCGCGTCGAACTTCTCCATCAGGCAGACGGTCGCGCCGAGCCGCATCTGGATCTGCGAGAACTGCAGCGGGGCCGCGTGGTAGAGCGGGCCCGGACAGAGGTAGGTGTCCTTCTCGTCGAGGCCGAAGATCATCGCGAAGCCGAGGGTGCCCGGGATGACCGAGCCGGTTCCGGCGGGTTGGAACAGGATCTGCGGCCGCACGCCCTTGGGGCGCCCGGTGGTACCCGACGAATAGATCATCGTGCCGCCTTCGCGCTCGTCGGCGATCCGGGTCGGCGGAAACGCGCCGACAACCTTCTCGTAGGACTCGAAGCCCTGGATTTCACCGCCCACGGCGAGGCGGCGTTCGACCTTCGGAAGCTTCTCGGTGAAGCCCTCGACGACGTCGCGGACGCGAGCGCTCGCGAAGAGCACCTTCGCGTCGCAATCGTCCACGACGTATTGCATCTCCTCGGCGGAGAGGTGCCAGTTTACCGGCGTGAAGTAGAGACCCGAGCGGATCGCGCCCCAGAAGAGCTCGAAGAAGCGCTCCTCGTTCGTCATGATCGCAGCGACCGCATCGCCGGGCCGCAGGCCCCAGGCCCACAGCGCCTGCGCAACGCGGTTCGAGCGCTCGTCGAGTTCGCGGTAGGTGAGCCGGGCACCGGTATCGCCAAAGATCAGGGCGGACTTGTCGGGATGGTTCTCTGCACTGGTTCCGATGTACATGCGGCCTCCTTGGACGGGGCGGGTGAGCGCGCAGGGGCCTCGCGATCGACGACGCGCGCGAAGGTATAGACTGGCGTGACGCGGCGGACCCGCGCCGTCGATCAGGCCGCCGGGCCCAACACGACGAGGAAGACTTCGTCCTGGCCCATCGGGATGCCCGGCCAGGCCGGATTCTCCTTCTTCTTCTCCTCGAAGAACGCGCGGTAACCGGTGCCGAACTTGGGGTCGAGGCCGGCGGACTTGAGCGCTTCCTGTGCGCTCTCGACCCAGACCGGCGGTTCCTCGTCGGCGGCGAGTACGGAGAGGCCGGGTTTGAGGCTCATGCCGCGCAGTTCGCGCGTGGAAGTCTTCCAGCCGGCGGACTCGAAAACGGAAGCGAGGGCCTTGGCGAGAGCCGCGGTTTCGTCCTGTCCGGGCGAGAGCACGAACCAGACCCGGCGATCGGGGCTGTTCTGCGCCTGCAGGACCTCGAGCATCGCCTTGCGCTCGGCTTCGTCGGGAGCCCGGGCGCTTGTGATGGCGGCCGGCTGGGGAGCGGGGTTGGCCGGCTGCGCGGCCGACTCCGTTTTCGCCGCCGGGGCCGCACCGGGTGCCGGGACGCCCTGCGGGTCGGTGCAGGCCGCGGTCGCCCACAGAGTCGCGACCACAAGACCGCGTTTCATGATCGTGGTGTCCATGACGGGATCCCTATCAACACCCGGGGCCCCCGGCCAAGCCGTCCGCGTGGCCTTGCCCTCTGGCGCCGCCCGGGCGCCGATGCGACCCTATGGCACGAGGAGAGCCCCATGAATTTCGGATTGGTCCAGTTCTCGACCGACGAGGCGATGCATCCAGGCGAACTCGCCCGCGCCGCCGAGGAGCGCGGCTTCGAGTCGCTGCTCTTTCCAGAGCACACCCACGTCCCGGTGAGCCGCCGCAGCCCGTGGCCGGGTGGCGCCGAGCTTCCCCGCGAGTACCTGCGCACGAACGATCTCTTCGGCGCCCTGGCGATGGCCGCCGCCGCAACGACGAAGCTCAGGATCGGCAGCGGTATCTGCCTGGTCATCGAGCACGACCCGATCGTCCTCGCCAAGCAGGTCGCGACACTCGATTCGCTCTGCGATGGCCGGCTGATCTTTGGCATCGGCGGTGGCTGGAACGCCGAGGAGATGGAGAACCACGGCACCAACTTCAAGCGCCGCTGGTCGATCCTGCGCGAGCGCATCGAGGCGATGAAGGCGATCTGGACGCAGGACGAGGCCTCCTACCACGGCGAGCACGTCAACTTCGATCCGATCTGGAGCTGGCCCAAGCCGCTGCAGAAGCCGCACCCTCCCATCCTGCTCGGCACGGGCAGCGCGCGCGGGCGCGAGCGCGCGATCGAGTACTGCGACGGCTGGATGCCGATCGCCGGGCGCGACAACCTCGAGGAGGGCATCCGCGACTTCTGGGCCAAGGCGGACGCCGCGGGGCGCGATCGGAAATCGCTCTCGATCACCGTCTTCGGCGCACCGGCGAAGCCGGAGGTGATCGAGAAGTACCGGGCGGCAGGCGTGAGTCGGGTCTGCTTCTGGCTTCCGCCGGCCGGACGCGAGGTCGTCCTGCCGATGCTCGACAAGTACGCACAGGGGCTGCGGGCGCTGGGCTGAACGCGGGCAGCGGTGGCGCCGCCAACCGTTGTCGGACCCGCGTGACATCCTGTCCACGTGTCCGAACTCGACGACTTCCTGATGCTCGGCCCCGAGCGGCCGGACGAGGAAGGCGGCGGCTGCGCGACCCTCTTTCTCGTCTTCCTCCTGCTGTGGCTCCTGGCGAAGTGCTGAAACCGCCCGCCGCGACGGCCACGGTCTTCGCGACCGGGTTCGCCTCGCGCGACTAGGGTCGCCTTTCCCGAGCACCCTCCCGCGCCGCCGCCACGGCTGCGACCGCTGCCACGATCGCATACCCGGCGCCGATCGCGATCGGTCGTGCATCGCCGACGTTCCACGGCAGAAACGTCGCGCCGCCCGGCAACGGCGAGTGGATGACACCGAACCACGACGCGAGAGCGGCGATCCCGAGCGTCACCGCCATGCCGCGCCAGTCGCCGTCGATCAGGAATGCGATCGCCGAACCGAGCAGCATCGACGAGAAGACGAAGCCGGCCGAAAGCAGCGACAGCGCGCCGAAGGCCGACGCGGCGTCCCCCTTCAGTGCGGTCGCTGCGACGCCGGCACCGGCCAGCATCTGGACGACCAGGATCACGGCGAGATTCGCGAGCGAGGGGAGGAAACTCGCCGCTACCGCCGGCGCATGGCGTTGCGGGGCGGCATGGAAGCACTGCGCTGCGATCTCCAGGCCCACGTAGACGAGGATCGGCACGACCACGACCTCGGGCAGCGCGTGCACGAGCCACGAGAGGTAGCCGAACACGCCGCCGAGTCCGACGAAGAGACCGGTGGCGAGGGTGTAGGCAGCGCGACCGCCCATGCGCTTGTAGGCTGGGTGACCGATGTAGGGCGTCGTCTGGATGACCCCGCCAAAGAGGCCGGCGACAAGCGTGCTGACGCCCTCGGTGAGCAGGATCTCGGTGGTGTCGTAGGCGTCGCCCGCCGCGGCCGCGGACTCGGTGTTGTCGATGCCGCCGACGATCGTCGCGAAGGCGAGAGGCAGCGCGAGCGGCAGGTAGGGGACGGCGAGCCGCATCCCGTCGAGGAAGCCGAGCGAAGGTTGCGGCGGCGCGAAGCCGAGGCCGGGCACACCCGCGCCGATCGGCTCGAGCGGCGGCACCCAACCGGCCGCGGCCGCCGCGTAATATGCGGCGGTCGCGGTGGCGACCACGGCGAGTACCGTCGGCACACCGCCGGGCAGGCGCGGTACGCGCAGCAGGGCGAGCAGGACCAGCAGCAACGCCGGGATGCCGACGAGCGGTGCTGCGAACAGCTTGAGCATGGGCATGAACGCGATCAGAGCGAGACCGATGCCGCCGAGCGTGCCGAGCATCGCGGCCGCCGGAACCAGGTGGCGGAGGCGCGCCGCGAGCGGGGTCACCGCGATCTTGAAGACGCCCATCGCGACCATGAGCGCCATGCCGACGTGCCACGACAGGACCGCGTCGCCGGTCTGCTTGAAGACCGGCCCGAGCGCGCCGAAGGTGAGGCCAAACAGCGAGACCGTATCGATGCCGAGGGGCATCGCGGTGACGTCTTGGCGCCCGGTACGACGCGCCAGGCGGAAGGCGAGGGCCGTGTAGACCAGGTCGCCGATAAGCACTCCAAGCGCCGTGCCCGGCAGCATCTTGCCCAGCACGAGATCGGACGGGTAGCCGAAGACCCCCACCAGGATCGAACCGAAGACGATCAGCTGCGCGATGTTGTCGAAGGCGAGTCCGAGAAACGCCGTGACGTCGCCGGGCGCGATCCACTCGTAGCGGGAGGTGGGGTCCATGGGACTGCTATCCCCGGATCCCGCGCCGAATCAAGGACGACCGCGGGCTCCGATGCAACGGTCCGGCGTCCATCCCCGGCCGCGAGCGCCCGGCGGCCTCGCTGGGGGCCATGACGAGCGCATGCGCGCGGGGTGAGGTGCGCCTGCCGGTCGAGCCGCACTCGGAAGGGCCCCGCCTTGGTTTCGTGGAGCGTCTTCGTCTACGCTCGCGGCGTGCGACGGCTCGATCGACCGCCCACGCCGGAGGAGTCTTACCGCCGGTTCGTCGCGATGTTGCGCGAGGGTCGGGCGGGCGCCGAGGCGAAGCCGGAGGAGCCGCGTCTCGACGAGATCCGGGCCATCGTCGCCGAGCGCGCCGGTCCGGGCCTGCGCGTATCCCGGCCGAGGTGGCTCGCGGGCGCCCGACCCGCCGGGTCTTCCTCGCCGGCGCGGCCGCGCCTCCGCGGTCGTTCGCCGGCCGCCCGGCGAAACCGGTAAAGGCGGATCGCCGCGCAGCGGCCGTCAGCGCCGGCGAAGGCGCGGGGCTCAGCCGCGACCCGGCAGCCAGCGGGTCGCGACGTGGCTGCGCTGGCCACGGCGGTCGAGAAGACTCACCCGCAGCGACCGGACATCCGCCGGGAGGTCCCTCACGGCGATCGTCATCGCACCGAGACGCACACCATAGGCAGCCGTGGTCACTTCCACTACCGTCGGTGTGGCACCGGGCGTATCGGGCAGCAGTTCGACCGACGTCAGGTCCTCGCCGAGGTCCGCGAACTCGATCTTGAGAGCCCAGCGCGAGGGGCCGCGCGGTCGGATCTCGGCCGCGAGCAACTGCGGCTCGCCCGAACGCAAGGAGAGATCGTCGGGTGGCGGGGTCGCGTCGACTCCCCGAGGCAAGGCCGTCCCCATGCGCCCGAGGCCGCCGGTTGCAGACTGGAAGAACGGCCCGAAGGCGTGGCGGATCCGCTCGACCTTCGCCAGATCCTCGTCAGTCGCGGTGCCTCCCGACGGCACGACAAGCACGAAGGCCATGCGGAAGCTGCGCGGTGCCTCGCCGAAGGCCGGCTGACGCTCGCCCGTGGCTTCCACGACTTCATCGATCGTGACGTTGCGTGGGCGGCCGCGGAAGGTGACACCCTCCTCGGGACGGCTCTGCGCGTCGAAGGGTCTTCCGGAAACCGAGATCGGCGGCTCGAAGCCGGTCGCGCCCTCGACGAGCACGAGGGAGGGAACCTCCTCAGCCGGCCGAAGTCCCATCAGGTAGAGGTCGAGCGGGCCGAAACCGTCGAGGCCACGTCGGGTGGTGAAGCTGCCGTCGGCATTGTCGCGGAAGCGGTTGCCACCGAGCAGGGAGCCACCGCTGTCGAGGAAGAAACTCCAGTGCCCGTCGCCGCCGAGCGGTCCCGCGGGTGTCGTCGCTTCGGCGAGCCAGCGGTGGCCGGTCTCGTGCGCGAGCACGCCGAGCGTGGACGGAGCATAGGCATAGGCGGGAAGCCGTGGCGGCCGGGCAGGGTCGTCGTCCCAGAAGGAAAGGTCGTTCATCACGACGACGTGTTCCAGATCGTGCGCGCCGAACACCGCGCCGTGATCGAGAACCGGGAGTCCGATTCCCCGGTCGCCGTTCTTCACGGCCACACCGTGGACCGGCGCCGGGCCGTCGACCGGGCGGGTCGTGAAGACAGTGAGAAACTGAACGCGATCGGGCAACTGGCGGAACACCGCGCGGGAAAGGGCCACCTCGTCGAGACCGGGCAGATCGCGGTACCAGTCGAGCAATGCCGCGCCCGGTGCCCCGCGTATCGGGCGCTCCAGGTCGACCATCTTGGTGGCGGTAGCGCCGCGGCCCGGCGAGACGCCAACGATGCCCCAGGTCGAGGCCATCTCGGCATACTCGAGGTCGATCCGTCCGTCGCGACGCAGCGTGATCCGAAACGTGTTCGGCTCGTTCGCGGGACGCGCGGACGGCACGCCAACCCACGCCACCGAGGCCGCGTCCTCGGTCTGCTCGAACCAGACACCGGTGCCGTCGGCCGGGTGATCGGAGAGCAGTTCGTTCCAGAGACCCGCGATGACCGGCGGACCTGCCGCTAGCGAACGCAGGAGTTCGCCCGAGGCGGCCGCTCGTGCGCGACTGCTCTCGGGCAGCGGACTTCCGAACGAGATCGCGCCGTGCGGGTGGACGAAGACTTGCCGTTGGAGTTGCCCGAAAAACGGGAACGGGACGTCGAGGTCGATCGCGACCGGCTCGCCGCCGGAGAAGTCGAGACGTCGGCCGCTGCGCCAGGCCGCGGCGGCACGGGTCGGCGGAACGGTCAGTGTGCCGACCTGGGTCGCGAACCCGCCTTCTTCGAGAGGAACGAAACGCAGGCGACGGCCAGCGAGCGGGAGCGGATCGGGGGGAGTCAGGACGGAACCGTCGTCACGGACGACGAGCACCTCGCCCGCGGTTTCGACCGCGGCCGCCCCGGCGACGTCCGGCGAGGATGCCGCGCAGAAAAGGACAACCGTCGCGAGCAGCCATGGCAGGCGGAGGCGCGGGAACCGAGCCGGAGAGAGCGCGCGCAGAAGCCCGCCGCACCCCGGCCCGAGAAGCGATACGTCCCGCCAAGTCACGCTGCTCATCCTTGCTGAACCGCCGCCTCTCCGCGACCGGGAAAATCCGCGAAGGACCGCGCCGTGACGCGATGCGTTGCGGTTGCCCGGCTTGCCGCCCGTGGAAACCGACGTCCGAAGACGACGATACCTTCAACCCGGCGCGCCGCCCGAGGTGGCGCCGTCGTCTGCGGGTTGGGGCCGTGGGCCGCGGGCAAGGGCATAGATTTCGGCCGAGCCCTTGCGAGTCGAGGGTGGGCGCCGGGTCTTCACGGCGGCAAACCCGGCGCGCAGGCGCTTCACGAGGGCCTCGTACTCGGCGTCCATGAAGAGTTTCACGAGCAGGGTCCCGTCGGGTGCGAGCCAACGGCGCGACGCGGCGATCGCCGCCTCGACGAGTGCCGCGTGGCGCGCGGCGTCCGCTGCCACAACCCCGGAGAGTTTGGGAGACAGGTCGGCGAGCACCACGTCCGCGGGGCCGCCGAGCGCCTGGCTCACCCGGTCGCGGACGTCGGGATCGTAGACGTCGCCAGCAATCGTCGTCGCCTGTGGAACTCCCAGGTCCTCGGTCGCGACCAGATCCACGCCGACGACCCGGCCCGACGCGCCGACTTTCCCGGCCGCGACCTGGGTCCAGGCACCGGGCCAGCAGCCGAGGTCGACGACGCGGAGTCCCGGCCGCAAGAGCCCGAAGTGCTGGTCGAGTTCGACGAGCTTGTAGGCCGCACGCGACCGGTAGCCTTCTTCCTTCGCTCGCCGGTAGGCGGCGTCCTTGCGCTCGTACACCGCCACGCCCGCCGGTTAGCACGCCGGCCATCCCCGTGCCTTCCATTTCGGCGGCCACCAGCTAAGTTCGGCGCGCAGGTGATCGACCTCGACGACCTGAACCCGCCGCAGCGCGATGCGGTCACCCACGGTGGATCCCCGCTGCTCGTGCTCGCGGGGGCCGGGAGCGGCAAGACCCGCGTCCTCACCCACCGCATCGCCTGCCTCGTCGAGCAGCGGGGTGTCCGCCCGGAGGAGATCCTCGCGGTCACCTTCACCAACAAGGCCGCGCGGGAAATGCGCGAGCGACTCGAGAGGCTGCTCGGCGAGCGGGCGCGTGGACTCACCGTGGGAACCTTCCACGCGGTCTGCGCTCGCTGGTTACGCCGCGAGGCGCCGCGTATCGGCTTGCCCTCCTCCTTCGCGATCTACGACGATGCCGACAGCCTCGCCCTGTGCCGCCGGGCTCTCGCCGACGCCGACGTGAGCGAGGAGCAGGTGGCGCCGCAGGCGCTGCGCTCCTTCCTCGACCGCCGCAAGAACGCGGCCGAGGCGCTCGACGTCGGGTCCGACCCGCGCAGCGACCCGATGGTGCGCGCGGCGATCCGCTACGAGGAACTCCTCCTGCGGGCCGGCGCCCTCGACTTCGGCGGACTGATTCTCGGCATGGTCCGCGTGCTCTCGGCTGACGAGGAGACGCGGGACCGCTATCGCGAGCGCTACGTCCACGTGCTCGTCGACGAGTACCAGGACATCAATCGTGCGCAGTACGTGCTGCTGCAGCGGCTCGCCGCCCGCTCGCCGAATCTGGCGGTCGTCGGGGACGACGACCAGTCGATCTACGGCTTCCGCGGGGCCACGGTCCGCGCGATCCTCGACTTCGAGCGCGACCATCCCGACGCGCGTGTCGTGCGGCTCGAACAGAACTACCGGTCGACGGGCAACATCCTAGGCGCGGCGGGCGCGGTGATCCGCCGCAACGCTGGTCGGCACGGCAAGAAGCTCTGGACCGACCGCGACGAGGGCGACAAGGTGGTCGTCGCGACCCTCGACGACGACCGAGCCGAGGCGCACTACGTGGTCGGCGAGATCAATGCCGCCCTCGCGCGCGGCCGCGACCTCGCGGAGGTCGCTGTCTGCTACCGCACGAACGCCCAGTCGCGCTCGCTCGAAGAGGAGCTCGTCCGACGCGGCTATCCGTACGCGCTGGTCGGCGGAACGCGCTTCTACGACCGCAAGGAGGTGAAGGACGCGCTCGCCTACCTGCGCGTGCTGGTGAACCCGGCCGACGACGTGAGCCTCGCCCGGATCGTCAATGTGCCCGCGCGTGGAATCGGTGCGACCACGATCGCCGCGCTGACCGCGACGGCGCGCGCGCGCGGGGGGACGCTTTCCTCGATTCTCGATGCGATCGCCGACGGCGAGGCGCTCGTGGGCGTTGCGACCGCGAGCCGCGGACGCGTTCGCGACTTCTGGGGCATGATGCGCCGACTACGCGCCGGACTGGGCCAGGAGACCCTCGCCGAGACGGTGGACCGCGTGCTCCAGGAGAGCGGCCTCGCCACCCGACTGCGCGCCGAGGGAACCCACGAAGCGGAGGCGCGCGCCGACAACCTCGACGAGTTGCTATCCGCCGCGCGCGAACTCGACGCGGTCGACGGCGCAACGACCGGCGGCCTCGCCGTCGAGGCATTCCTCGAGCGCGCTGCACTCGTCTCGGAACTCGACACATCCGACGGTCGCCGCTCCGCCGTGACCCTCATGACACTGCACAACTCGAAGGGCCTCGAGTTCCCGCTGGTGATCCTGACCGGGATGGAGGAGGGGCTCTTTCCCCACAAACGCGCGATCGACGAGGGCGACGTCGAGGAGGAGCGCCGGCTCTGCTACGTCGGCATGACGCGTGCGCGGGAACGACTCGTTCTGACGAGGGCCCGCCACCGGGTGCTCTTCGGCGTCTCGCAGCAGAACCCGCCGTCGCGCTTCCTGCGCGAGATCGACGGGGAGTTCGTCGAGATGCTGGGCGGGCGACTCGCGGGCGAGCCGCGGTCCTTCGCCGCCCGGGCCGGGCTCGGCGGCCACTCCTGGACGGCGGAACGCGCCCCTGCCGCGGGTGTCGAGCAATCGCTGCCGACGGCCGACGCCGGCCGGACGATCGACTACTCCTACGGCCAGAGCGACTCGGGCGGAGAGGGATCGACCCCGCGGGTCGGCAGCCGCGTGCGCCATGCCCAGTTCGGAGCAGGCGTCGTGCGATGGACCGAGGGATCCGGGGATTCCCTCAAACTCACCGTCCAGTTCGAACGCGCCGGGACGCGCAAGCTCATCGCTCGCTTCGCCCCGCTCGAAATCCTCGGACGCTGAGCTTCAGTCCATCGTCTGGGGTTCCTCGAAAGTGACCCCGGTGCTCAACCCTTCCGCGTAGGTTTCGTAGTCGAATCCGGCCTGCGGCGTGTAGCTGAAGATGGGTGCCATGTCCTGCTGCGAGACCACTCGGAAGATCGGACGCGTCACCAACCACTCGGCGAGGTAGCCCACCGGAGCCACCGCGAACGATACTAGACGCAACGGATGAGCTTCGCCGTCGTTGTAGGTTCCCATCGTGTGATAGCCGGCATCGCCGTAGTAGGGCTGGCGCACGTCGAAGGTACGCTCGGCCGGATACTGGCCTGCACCACGCGGGTAGTAGCCGTTGGCGTTGGGCGGGCCGTAGGCGGTCTGCGGGTTGGCGTAGCCGGCCGGGTTGCCGGTCGCGGGATAGCCCCTGGCGTAGGCAGCCTGCGGGGCCGCCGGGTTGCCATAGGTGCCCTGCGGGTAGGTCGCGGGCGCGCCGTAGGTCGCCTGCGGAGACGCGGGCGCGGCGCCGTAGCCTTGTGCCGGCGCGACGGCATAGGCGCCGGGCTGCGCGGCGGCCTGGGCGTAGGCCGCGTTGGCCGCAGCCGTCTGTTGCGTGTACGTCGGCGCGCAGCCCGAGAGGGCGGCCAGGCCGGTGGCGGCGGTGATGGCAACGAGGCGGCTTGGTTTCATGGCTTCCCCTTTGTCGGATACATCGTCTATCAGGCGTGGGAACTTCTGGCCAACGGGGGATCATCTTGGAAAATCTGGAAAAAACGAAGGCGGTCGTGGCCTCGATCCTGCGGATTCCAGCGGATGGCCTTAGCCTCGACGGCCCCCTCGGCGAGTCGGTCACTCTGGACTCGCTCTCCCTGGCGGAGATCGCCTCGGCGCTCGACGACGAGTTCGGAGTGCGTCTGCCGAGCGAGGACCTGACGGCGACGATGTCCCTGCGCGACCTCGCCGAGCTGGTCGGGCGGGCCCCGCGGCGCTGAGGGTGACGGAACAGCCCGACCGCTGGGCGGGGCTGCGCTACGGTCGGCTGCTGCCGATCGCCTCCCGCAGCCGGGCGTCCGGTCGCCTGCTGGTCCCCCTCGTCGGGCGGATCGAGTTCCGGCGCGATCCCGGTCGGCGGGTGACCGCCTGCGATCGCATCGCGAGGGCCCTCGGCGTCCCGGCCGATCGGGCTGCGGGCGTCTTCCTCGCGGCCCTGAAGTCCGAGGTCCGGGAGGAATTCGACAGCGCCTGGTTCATGGCGCACGAAGACCGGCTTCCGGCGGCTTTCGCCGGCAGCCGCGTTCCCGATGATCTCGTGGGGGGTGGTCCCGCAATCCTCGCGACGCTCCACTACGGCAGCCCCGTGCTCGGCTTCGTCCACCTCCGTCGCGCGCTCGGACTCGACCTTGCGATCCTCGCCAGGCCTCTCGACGCATCGAATCCGATGCCGAGGCCGAAGAGCGAGTGGGCACGCCGGAAAGTCGCCTGGACCGAGCGAGTCACCGGCCGGCCCTTCCTGTCGACCGATCCCGAGGCGGTCGCCCGGGCGCGCGCGCACCTCCTCGCGGGCGGCCGGATCTACACGCCGGTGGACGTACCTGGGGACGTGAGCGGGCGACGATCGCGCGTCGGTCTGCTCGGCGGGCATGCGACCGTCTCGGGCGGTATCGAGGTCTTGGCGCGCTTGACCGGCGCCGTGATCCAACCCATCGTCACGTTCGCGAAAGGCGAAGGTTTCGCTTTCTGGTTCGGTCGGAGCATCGAGACGCGGGCGGTCGAGGCGCCGCTCGGAGCCGCGTTCGTGGAACTCGAACGGGCGATCCGCGACCGACCCGGCGAGTGGTGGATGTGGCCCTATCTCGATACCGGGACCGGTGCGCCGGGAGCACCGGCCACCTCCTTGGCGTGAGACGCGCCCGAGTGCCACGGCGATGAACTACGCGAACAAGCGTTTCGAGGATTTCCAGGTGGGCGACCGGGCGGAGTTCAGCAAGACGATCACGGCCGACGACATCCTGGGCTTCGCCGAGGTCACCGGCGATCGCCATCCCGCCCACCTCGATCCGGACTACGCCCGGACGACTCGTTTCGGCGCACCGGTCGCGCACGGGATGCTCACGGCGAGCCTGCTTTCGACGGCCAACGCTCTGCTGCTGGGCTTGCCCGGCGCGATCTCGGTCGAGCAGACGGTGCGCTTCCTGCGCCCGGTGTTCGTCGGCGACACGATCACCGCGACCAGCGAGGTCGTGGAGATCCTTCCCGGGCGGCGACGCCTGCGCTGCCGTACCACCTGCGTCAACCAGCGCGGCGAGACGATCGTCGCCGGCCAGGCGATCGAGCAGAAGGACCCCTCCTGATGGCACGCACCCCGTGGCGCCCGGTCCGCGAGAAATCGAGCTGGCGAAAGCTCGCACTCGCCACCTGGCGCGCACCCGACGACCCCACCGTCTACGGCACGATCGACGTCGACATGACCGCCGGTCTCGCCCTGATCGAACGGCTGCGCAGCGAACAGGGCGCACACGTCACGTTGACCCATCTCGTCGCCAAGGCCCTGGCTCTCGGGATCGCAGCGCAGCCGTCGGGCAACGGCCTCATCATCGGCCGGCAGGTCTACGCCCGGGAGTCGGTCGACATCTTCCTGCAGGTCGCCAGCGAGGACGGACAGGACCTTTCCGGATTCAAGATCCGCGACGCCGACCGGGTCGGGGTGGGCGAGATCGCGCGGCTGGTGCAGGAGCGTGCCGACCGGGTCCGACGGCGGACCGACGAGGAGGTCGAGCGCAGCAAGGCCTCGCTCGCCCGCATCCCCGAGCGGCTGCTCGGGCCGGCGATGAAACTTGTCACCTGGTTGACCTACGATCGCGGACTCGACCTGAGCCGATTCGGAATCGCCTACGACCAGTTCGGCAGCGCCATGGTCACGAGCATCGGTTCGATCGACGCCGGGCTCGGGATGGCGCTCGCGCCGATCGTGCCCTTCAGCCACGTGCCGATCATCGTGCTGGTGAACAACCTGCAGAGGCGACCCGTCGCCGTCGAGGATCGGGTCGAGATCAGGCCCATGCTCACTCTCGGCTGCACGTTCGACCACCGTTTCATCGACGGCGTCGTGGGATCGCGGATTGCGCGCACGTTGCGCGACGAGCTGACGTCGGCGGAATCGCTCGCGTGAGCGCGCCAAGAGCCGGGAGCGCAGCGGTGAATCCGGGAGCAGGCCCTTGGGGCGCGGGTCGGGTCGCGCTCGCCTGGGCCGTGCACTTCTACACGGCCTGCGGAGCCGTGACCGCTCTCGTCTCGTTGTGTGCGATCGCGGCGGGTCGCATCCCCGAGGCAATGTGGTGGCTGTACGTGGCCGTCTTCATCGATGCGACCGATGGTACGGCGGCGCGGGCCGTGAAGGTCAAGCAAGTCCTGCCGCAGTTCGACGGTGCCAAGCTGGACGACATCGTCGACTACCTGACCTTCGTCCTGGTGCCGATCTTCTTCCTGCTGCAGACCGGCCTCTTGGCGGGAACTCCCGGCGTGCTCGCGGCCGGCGCGGCCGTTCTCGCTTCCGCCTATCGCTTTTGCTCCGCCGACGCGAAGACACCCGACGCGTTCTTCACGGGCTTTCCTTCGTATTGGAACATCGTCGGGTTGTACTTCTACGTCTTCGAACTGCCTCCCGCCGCCTGCGCCGCGGTGACGGGGTTGCTCGTGTTCCTCGTGCTCGTGCCGCTGCGTTTCATCTACCCGACGCGGATGCCGACGCTGCAGGGCTGGACGATCGGGCTCGGGGTCGTCTGGTCGCTGCTCGTCGGGATGATTCTGCTGCGCCTGCCCGAGCGCGCGACGGGGATCGCGACGATTTCGTTGATCTACCCGCTCTACTACACGGTCGCGTCGTTCATGCTCGACTGGCGAACCCGCAAGAGCAGCGGCAAGACCTGAGGTACGGACCCGGGCCCCTGGCAGAGGCTGACGTCATCCGACGCGAATCGGATCGATCAGCGCTTCCTTGAGTTCGGCGATGGCCGTCTCGGCCGCCGGCACCTTTCGGTCGGACACGAAGCCCTCGACGAGCGTCCCGTTCAGCGCGGCGAGCAAAAGGCTCGCGTGGGCCGCCGCCCGAACCCGGCCGGAGAGCGTCCCGCGCTGCTGGACGCGCTCGATGATCTGGGCGAGTTGGTCCGGCTCGCTCAGGCCGTCGAGGTCGAGGTTGATCGCGTACGGCTCGATGGTGTGCGAGACGACCTCGCGGAAAAGGTGGTCCTTGGACTCGAAGTGCCAGAAGATGAGCGCCTTGCTCACCTTGGCCTCTCGGGCCACGTGGGACAGGGAGGTCCCGCTTAGGTCACTGGTGTCGTCGCGAAGGTGAGTCCCGATCCGTCCCAGTCGATGCGCACCCGGGACCGGTCCGGAACCTCGCCCGACAGGATGCGGCGGCCGAGCTGGGTCTCGATTTCGCGTTGCAGGAGGCGCTTGAGTGGACGCGCGCCATACACCGGGTCGTAGCCGGTCGAGGAGAAGTGCTCGAGCGCCGCCGGCGTCAGCTCGAGTTCGATGTTGCGCTCGACGAGCCGCTTGCGCAGTCGCCCGAGCTGGATCTCGACGATCTGCGACAGGTTCTCCCGCGTGAGCCCGTGGAAGACCACGATGTCGTCGATGCGGTTGAGGAACTCCGGCCTGAACTGCTGTCGGAGCGCGTCGAGAACCTCCTCCTTCATCTGGCCGTAGGCCGGCGAGCTGCTGTCGGCGACCGCATCGCCGTAGGAGAGGATCAGCTGGCTGCCCACGTTCGAGGTCATGATGATGACCACGTTCTTGAAATCGACCGTGCGGCCCTGTCCGTCGGTGAGACGGCCGTCGTCGAGGATCTGCAGGAGAGCGTTGAAGACGTCGGGGTGGGCCTTCTCGATCTCGTCGAAAAGCACCACCGAATAGGGGCGGCGGCGCACAGCCTCGGTGAGCTGGCCACCCTCCTCGAATCCGACGTAGCCCGGAGGCGCGCCGATCAGGCGTGCGACGGAGTGCTTCTCCATGTATTCGGACATGTCGATCCGGACCATCGACTGTTCGTCGTCGAACAGGAATTCCGCGAGCGCCCGGGCGAGCTCGGTCTTTCCGACGCCGGTAGGGCCGAGGAAGATGAAGGATCCGACCGGGCGCTGCGGGTCCTTGAGGCCTGACCGCGCCCGCAGCACCGCGTCGGAGACGGCGCATACCGCCTCGTCCTGTCCAATCACGCGCTTGTGGAGGTGCTCCTCGAGACGGAGCAGCTTCTGGGCTTCGCCCTCCATGAGCTTCGCGACCGGGATGCCGGTCCAGCGCGCGACCACCGCGGCGATGTCGTCCTCGTCGACGTGGTCCTTGATCAACAAGCCGACCCCGCTGCCTTCACCGCCCGCAACCGCGCCGATGCGCTTTTCTAGGTCGGGGAGGACGCTGTACTGCAACTCGCTCGCACGGGCGGGATCGTAGTCGGCCCCCGGCCGTCGCACCCGGTCGGACTCCATGCGGGCCAATTCGAGTTGCTTCTGCAATTCGGCGACACCGCCGAGAGCGCTCTTTTCTCGCTCCCACTGGGCGCGCAGTCGGGACTCCTCCGCCTTGAGCTCGACGAGCTCCTTCTCCAGTCGTTCGAGGCGCTCGCGCGAGGCCCGGTCGGTCTCCTTGCGCAGGGCTTCGCGTTCGATCTCGAGTTGCAGCGAGCGGCGCGCGACCTCGTCGAGTTCGGCCGGCATCGAGTCGATCTCGGTGCGCAGCTTGGCAGCGGCCTCGTCGACCAGGTCGATGGCCTTGTCGGGCAGGAATCGATCGGTGATGTAGCGGTTCGAGAGCACGGCCGCGCCGACCAGAGCCGCGTCCTTGATCCGGACCTTGTGGTGCACCTCGTAGCGCTCGCGGAGTCCGCGCAGAATCGAGATCGTGTCCTCGACGCTCGGCTGGTCGACCTGCACGGGCTGGAAGCGGCGTTCGAGCGCCGCGTCCTTCTCGATGTGCTTGCGGTACTCGTCGAGCGTGGTCGCTCCGACGCAGTGCAGCTCGCCGCGGGCGAGTGCCGGCTTGAGGAGGTTGGAGGCGTCCATCGCCCCCTCGGCCGCGCCGGCCCCGACGACGGTGTGCAATTCGTCGATGAAGAGGATGATCTCTCCTTCCGACGCCTGCACCTCCTTCAGAACCGCCTTCAAGCGCTCCTCGAATTCGCCCCTGAACTTCGCGCCGGCGACCAGCGCGCCCATGTCGAGCGTGATCACCCGACGCCCCTTGAGGCCCTCGGGCACGTCGCCGCGGGCGATGCGCTGGGCGAGCCCCTCGACGATCGCCGTCTTGCCGACGCCGGGTTCGCCGATCAGGACCGGGTTGTTCTTGGTGCGACGCGAAAGCACCTGAATCACGCGGCGGATCTCGTCGTCGCGGCCGATGACCGGGTCGAGCTTGCCGCTCTCGGCGAGCTTGGTCAGGTCGCGGCCGAACTTCTCGAGAGACTCGTAGGTCGCCTCCGGGTTCTGGTTGGTGACCCGCTGGTGGCCGCGGACAGCCTGCAGCGCCTTGAGCAGCTCGGCGCGGCCGAGGCCCGCGGCTTTCAAAGCGGCGCCGGCGGCGCCCTCTTCCTCGAGCATCGCGAGGAGCAGGTGTTCGATGCTGACGTAATCGTCCTTGAGGCCCTTGGCCTCGTCCTCGGCCCGGGTGAGGGCGCGGGCGAGACGCTGCGTCAGGTGAACCTGGTCGGCGGAAGCCGCTTGGCCCGTGACCTGGGGGAGCCGCGCGAGGACCCGCTCGGCCGCCTCCCGGGCTGCCTTGGGGTTGCCGCCGGCACGCTCGACCAGGCTGCGGGCGAGTCCGTTCTCGTCGTCGAGGAGCGCCGCGAGAAGGTGCTCGACGTCGACCCCCTGATGGCTGCGACGCACGGCGAGCCCCTGGGCGCCGCGCAGGCCCTCGAGTGATTTTTCGGTGAGTTTCTGGAGATCCATCTGGATCGCCTCCTTTTTGATCGGGCCCGTTGCAGCTTTGATCCGGCCCGTTGCTGTAGGCTGCGGACCGGCCGAAGATTAAGCACGATCAGTGCCTGGACAAGTCTCGGGCCGGCCCCCGACGGACACGGTGATCGCGCGAGCAAGGCCGCTCTCGTCGCATTCCGCCGGGCCGAGGCGACTGGATCGCGGTTTGCGGCCGTGGTAGCCCGGCCCTCGATGGACGTGCTCCGCTTCGTCGGCTCCGTGGCGATCTCGATTTGGGGCGCCTTGATGGTGTTGCTGGGAATCCTCAACGGCGTCTGGCTGTGGATCCCGATCGGCCTCGTGGTGCTGGCCGTCGGCCTGCCCTTGCTCGCCTCGAACCAGCGCGCGAGCGCGGCCCTCTACCCCAGCCGCAATCCGCCCGAGACGCGCTGATCGGCGCGGGCGCAGTTCGGCGGAGAGCAGGCGATGGACTCGGAGAAGGATCGCTTCGGCAGCAAACTCCAAGACGTCGAGAAGGCGCGGGAGGACCAGTTCTTCGCGCAACGCGACCGCGAATTGCTGGAGAAGCTTCGCCAGGGCGCCGCGCCCGCCGGTGCCTGCCCGAACTGCGGCCAAGCCCTCGAGCCGCGCGAGGAATCCGCGCTGCGTCTCCGGGTTTGTCCAGGGGGACATGGCGCCTGGATCGCGGCGGAAGATGCAGCCCGGCTGCGCGAACCAGCGGCGGCCGCGACCCTGGAGCGCGCCTGCGCGCCCGTCGCGCCCCGCACCTGACGGAAGCCGTGTTCTCGGGCATCGTCGAGGCCACCGGGCGCGTCCATTCCCTCGAGCGTCGGGGAGCCGACGCCGTTCTGGCGGTCGCGGTCGGCTTCGATCCGGCCTCGCTGGTCATCGGCGAGAGCATCGCGACCAACGGCGTCTGTCTCACCGTCCGATCGATCGAGCCCGACGGCTTCCTCGCCGACTTGAGCGGCGAAACTCTGGACCGCACCACCCTGGGTCGCCTCGAATCCGGCGACTTGTTGAACCTGGAGCGCTCGTTGCGGGTGGGCGACCGGATCAGCGGTCACTTCGTCTTCGGACACGTCGACGGCGTAGGTGTGGTCGAGGGAATCCGCGCCGATGGGGAAGGCTGGCGCTTCACCTTCTCCTTCGCCTCCGGATTCGCGCCCTTCGTCACCGACAAGGGATCGGTCGCCGTCGACGGGATCAGCCTCACTCTCTGCGACTGCACGGAGCGCAGCTTCGACATCGCCGTGATCCCGCATACGTTCGAGGCGACCAACCTCCGCCGCCGAAGGGCAGGGGATCGCGTCAACCTCGAAGCGGACATGCTGGCGCGCTACGTGCGGCGCGCTCTCGCCGTCGGGACGTCGGACTCCTGAGCGACTCTTCCGGCTAACCGGCGGGTACCGGCTCGCGGCGCCGAGCGAAATCGGCGGTGTGACCTTCAGCGCTGCGCGCGACTGCGCGCGCCGAAAGTCAGGAAGTAGTTACGGGTCTCGTTGACCGTGAATCCGAAGAGCGGCTCCTCTCCCGAGGACTCGATCGCCGCGACGACGATCACCGGCTCCCAGGACCGACCTCGCGCAGGGGCCGCATATTCGTCGGCTTCCGGGAGCACGTATCCCGGAGGATAGGTCCAGCCTGCCTCCAGCCGATCACCGGCCACCAGGTCCCCGGCGCGGACATCCTTGCCGTCGGCACGGACGAAGACGTGGCCCACGCCGACTCGGACCGACTGGCCTTCGGCGTTGACGATCCGGAGGATACGGCCTGCGGGCTCGACCTGGCGGACCTCGCGCATCATTCGGAACCCGAGGCTTCCGTCGCCGACCCGGGTCAGGACCGGCAGGAACTTGCCGACCATGCCACCGATCTCGAGCGGCCCGTCGATCGATTCGACCTGCGCGTCCCCCGCGAGCCTGGTCAGCGTGGGGGGCGGGGGAGCCTTGGGTTTTCCCAATTTAGGGTCAGCGGGGGCGATTATGTTCCCATCCGTCGTCATGGCGCTCCCCCTGCCTCGGGCCTCACTGTGACAAAGCACCACAACGGCAGGGGATTGACAAGGCCGACGACCTCCGAATCGCGTCCGCTTGTTGGCACGATGAGTGCGTCCTCACTTTCCCGCGCGAGGAATCCAGGGGGAGCCATGGACAATAGTGTCGTCTCCGAAGAGAACGTCGTTCGAATATTCGGGCCTGATTTGATTACGCCGACTCAGCATCAGGACCGGGTTCGCAGTGAACCGAGTGACCGGCCGGAGATCCGACTCATGGTGGCTGTCATGGAGGACGCCGTGGCGACGCTCCAGCGGTACGCCCATGGGCCTTCGGCACGCCACCAGCGGGACTTCGAGGAGACCATCGACTGGGTCGACTCGAAGGACACGGTCTGGCCGTACTCCTTCGAAAACGTCTGCAGCGCGCTGTCCTTCGAGCCGGAGTCGGTACGACGCCGCCTCTCCGAATGGCGCGAGCGACGGGTGTCGAACGGCAAGGTCGACAGCTACCGTTTCCCGTTCCGTCGGGTGAACGGCAAGCGACACGCGATCACGATCCGCGACCGCTCCAAGGCTCGCAAGCGCGCCTGAATTCGCCGCTCGGACGGATCAGCAGCCGGGGTCGATCAGGATCTTTCGCGCGCCCGGAAGGGCCGCGTGGCGCAGCGCATCGACGGCCTCGGACAGCGGAAGGGTCGCCTCGATGAGCGGGCGAACCGCGATCTCGCCCGAGGCTAGGCTGCGCAGCGCGGGTGGAAAGGCGCCGCAGCGCGAACCGATCACCGTGACCTCGTCGATCACGAGCGGTGCCAGGTCCAGGTCGTGGTGTCCGGCCACGGTGGACTTCAAGACGATGGTTCCCTCGGGCCGGACGGCGCGCAGCGCGATCGCTAGCCCCGCGCTGCTGCCGGTGGCCTCCACGACGAGATCCCAGGACCCGGCTTTTTCGAGGGACGCGGACGACGCGACCCCGATCTCGGAGGCGATTTGCGCGGCTTGCGGGCGCCGCGCGATCACCTCGACCTGGTCTCCGCGATGGCGCAGCACCTGGGCCACGAGAAGGCCGAGCTTGCCCGCGCCGATCACGAGCGAGTTCGAGCCCACCAGGTGGGCCGTCTGCTCCGCGGCGCGGTGCGCCGCAGCCAGCGGTTCCACGAAAATCGCCGTATCGTCGTCGATCGCGTCGGGCACCCGGTGCAGGTTGCCGACCGGCAGGCGCAGCCGCTCGGCAAAGGCACCGTCTGCACCGAGGATCCCGAGCACCGTCCGTGATGCACAATGCCGGCTTCGACCAGCGTCGCAGACTGCGCACCGTCCGCAAGCGAGGTTGATCTCGCCTACCACTCGCGCTCCCACCAGGTCCGGTGGTCCGGATTCGACGCGGCCCACGAACTCGTGGCCCGGGATGCCCTGAAAGCCGAGGTAGCCAGAGACGATTTCCAGATCCGTCGAGCAGACGCCCGCGCGAAGGACCCTGACGATCGCCTGTCCCTCACCGGGGTAGGGATCGGGCGCATCCTCGACGACGCGCGCCCTCGCACCGTCCCAGACGAGTGCGCGCATCAGGCACACCCGTGCTGCTGCATCGTGCCGCTCAGCGCATCGGACCGCGGCCGGGCGGGATCGGCCCCTGGTAACGCAGCAGCGAGATCTCGGGCACTTCGAGGATCATCGCCCGACCGAAGGCGAAGACGCGATCGAGGGCGAGGTAGTAGAGACGGATCTCCTCGGGCCGCCAAGGCGAGTCCACGGCGACCTTCTGGATTTCCGCGTAGTCGGGCAGCCCGACCCTTCCGACCTGTCGCCGGATCGCGCCGTTGTGCGCGACCATTCGCCGGAGCTGGATCGGCGTGAGCGGAATCGGCGGGCCGACGTCGCATACATAGGGCCGTTCTCCCGACTGCGGTTCGCAATCCGGGCGGCTCGTGTAACCCATGTCTTCCCACGCCCGAGCCGGCGACGACGCGAACGCCATCCCGGTCAGCAGGAGCAGGACGAGGCAGCGATGGGCCCTGTTGCTCACGGTGTTCCCTCCGGACGATACGTCACACCGGTCATATCGACGCATCGGCGGGGAAACTTCAATGCGGCTCCCGCCATCGGCGTCAGCCGCGCGCGCCGGCCCCGGCAGCTCGCGAGCGGCGTGGTGGCGAATTCGTGGGAGGCAGAGCATCGACCCCCCACCCGGATTCAAGGGCCCCGAGGGTGGTGGTGATCCGACGCTGGGCCCGCGTCAGAGTCCGACGCAGTGCGGCGATCTCGTCCGGCGGCAATCGACCGGGGCCAGGAAGGGCACGAAGCTCTCGGCCCAGGCGCCGCGCGGCCCGGATCGCAGCATCAGCCACCGGGCTCGGCGCGCGGGTCGATCCTCCCGCCGCGGACTCGCGGAACGAACGTACCGACATCGATTGCAGGCGGACTTTGCGCCAGGTCGCCCGCATCTCGTCCGCCGACCCCTGGCGGGCGATGTTGATCAGGATCTCGCGCGACACCCCGCGGCTGTCCCGGAAGTACTCGCGTTTCACGTCCTCCGGCAGCCGCGTAAGGGCGAGCGTATTGGAGACGTAGGGTCGGCTCTTGTGGATCACCTGTGCGAGTTCGGCGTGCGAGAGACCCCGGTCCTGGGCGAGGATCGCCAGCGCCTCCGCTTCCTCGAGCGGCGTCAGGTCCTCGCGCTGCACGTTCTCCTCGAGGGCCACCTCGAGCAGGTCGTCGTCGCGCAGGATCGCTGGAACGAGGGCCATGCCGGCCATCTCGGAGGCGCGCAGGCGCCGCTCACCGGCGATGAGCGTGAACTCGTCTCCTGGCCCTCGCCGCACGATGATCGGCTGCAGGACGCCGCGCGAATGGATCGAGCGCGCCAAATCCGCAAGGCTTTCCTCGTCGAAGAATTGCCGCGGTTGCAGTGGATTCGGACGGACGGACTTGACGGGAACCGCCGCAAAGACGGTTCGACGTCGTCCGAACAGATGACCCGCCACCGCCACGCGAGGCGGCGGCACTTCGTTCTGCGAAGCGCCCCGTTCCGCGGCACGCGAGTGGATCACATTTTCCACCGCACCTCCTCGATCGGTCCGATGCGGCCGATCCCTCTGCGCCATTAGAGGGAACGAGCGAGGCGTGTCAATGCGTCGGGCCGCGAACACAAAACGCGCGACGGCCCGCCCGGGGGTCCCCGAGCGGGCCATCGTCGCGGTCAGTGCCTCGCGGCAGCGACTGCAGGATCAGATCTTGCCCTGGAGAAGGAACGCGATCACGAGCGCGTAGATGGCGAGCGCCTCGATGAACGCTAGACCCAGGATCATCGGCGTCTGGATGCGGTCGGCCGCGTTCGGATTGCGACCGATCGACTCCATGGCCGTCGCGACGGCGCGGCCCTGGCCGAGCGCAGCACCGATTGCCGCACCGGCGATGGCGAGTGCCGCCGCCATGGCGATCCAGCCACGGTCGCCGTAGCCACCGGCTGCTCCCTCGGCGAACGCCGTGCCGTGCCCGAGCACGACCAGCACCGCCGCGAGAATCGCGGTGAAAACTGCCTTTGAGTTCTTCATGGTTTCTTCCTCCTTTCCCGCCCGTCCGTTTCCCCTGGAGCAAACCTCTTCCTCTGCCTCATCCTCCCCGCCTCGCCCCGGAACCCGGACTGCGTCGATTTCGATCGGCTCCCTACAGCAGGTCGGCCTCGGCCTCGTGATGCACGGCCAGTGCGATGTAGATCATGCTGAGGAGCGTAAAGACGAACGCCTGGATCACGGTGACCAGCGTTCCGAGCAGGTAGAACACGACCGGAACCGCGACGCGGGTCAGGTCGGTGAAGATCTCCAGGACAAGGTGGTCGCCGAACAGGTTGCCGAACAGGCGTAGACCCAGCGAGAAGGGCCGCACCAGCGCCCCGATGATCTCGAGCGGGATCATCAGGACGGCGAGCCACCAGATCGGCCCGGCGAAGTGCTTGAGGTAGCCCACGCCCTGCGCCTTGAAACCGTAGTAGTTGAAGGCCAGGAATGAGACCGCTCCGAGCGCGAGCGTGATGTTGAAATTGCTCGTCGGCGGCGCGAACCCGGGGATCATCCCGATGAAGTTGCACAACAGGATGAACAGGAAAAAGGAGCACATGAGGGGAACGTACTGCGCGCTGTGATGTCCGATCACGCTCTCCGCGAGGCCGCTGATGAAGTCGGTGATGACCTCGAGGAGATTGCGTGGGGTCAGAGTCCCGTCGGGAGCGAGGCCGTGGTCGTTCGAGGAAAGAAGGGCGCTGCGCGCCAGCCAGGCCAGCAGCAGCAGCACGACCATGACGAAGGCACTGGTCGCAACATGTTGCCACTTCTCGGGTATCCCGAGGGCGTAGTTCCAGGTGAACGGGTGCTCCATCGCGGGGCGTTCCTTTTTCCGACCGGGTTCAGCCGCGGGCGCGGCGGGACATCGCGTCCTCGTAACACGTGTCGATCACGATCGCGACCAGCAGGGTGGTGGCCCCGGCCGCGAACGACATCGGCGGCAGACCGACCCGGCCAAGCCCGAGCGCCGCGACTGCGATCAGGAGCCCGAGCTTCAGGGTGAGGAGGCCCATGGCGATGGCCGGGCGGCGATGGCGGCCCAGCGCTGCCCGGGTCGCCCACGCCTGGAGGAGGATGCTCAAGCCCATTACGCCGGCTCCGGACGCGATGCCCGCCGGCGAACCCCACCGGACCGCGGACGAGATCGCCATCAGAAACAGCACAAGTCCGGATTGCCAGGCGAAAATCCGGTCCAGGCGAAGGCGGCGCGCGGGCCTCGGCGGCTCCTCGTCCGGCGCACCCGGCGGTGCCGCTTCAGGTTCGGTCATCGCTCGGGCGGCGCAAGGCGTCGAAGCGGCGGGTCAGCGTGACCAGGCGGGCGAAGGCCATCGCCATTCCGCCCAAGGTCATCAGGAGGACCATCCAGGGAGAGGTCCCGAGCCACTGGTCGAGGTAGTAGCCTAGGGCGAGCCCACCGAGGACCGACCCGGAAAACTCGAGTCCGAGCGCGGTCATCTGCACCAGCATGTCGCGTCTCTGTCGCTGCCGCTCCACCTTCTCCAGGGGCGATTCGGGGTCGGTCGCGCCGGCCTTCAAGACGCGATCCCCGCCGCGAGCACCTCGGCCGCCGCGCCCAAGGTCTTCTCGATCTCCTCGTCGCCATGCGCCAGGGAGACGAACCAGGCCTCGTATTGCGAAGGGGGGAGATTGATTCCCCGTTCGTGCATTCCGCGGAAAAACCGGCCGAAGGCGGCGGTATCGGCGGCCTTCGCCTCCGCGAAGTCCCGCACCCGGTCCACACCGAAGAAAACGGTGAGCAGCGACCCGACCCGCTGGACAGTCGCCTTCGTCCCGGTGTCGCGCAGAACCCGGCGGAGTCCATCCTCGAGGTGGGCCCCCGTTATCTCCAGTTGCCGGTAGGCGTCCGGAGTGAGGAGGTCGATCATGCGGGCGCCGGCTGCGCAAGCGACCGGGTTCCCCGAGAGTGTGCCGGCCTGGTACACGGGACCCAACGGTGCCAGAAGGTCGAGGAGGTCGGCCCGGCCCCCCACCGCGCCGACCGGAAGGCCGCCGCCGATGATCTTGCCGAGACAGGTGAGGTCGCTGCCGACGCCGAACAGCTCCTGGGCACCACCACGTGCCACCCGGAAGCCCGAGATCACCTCGTCGAAGATCACCAGGGCGCCCCGGGCCCGGGCTGCCTCGACCGCCGCGACGAGAAAGCCGGGGTCCGGCGGAACGACTCCCATATTGGCCGGGAGCGGCTCCAGGATGATCGCGGCGGGCGGCGGCTCCGCTGCCAAAGTCGCCTGGAGTGCGGACATGTCGTTGAACGGGATGCTGCTCGTAAGCCCCGAGATGGCCTCGGGAACTCCCGCGCTGTCGGGGACGCCGAAGGTGGCGACCCCGGAGCCGGCGCGAACCAGCAGGCCGTCGCTGTGCCCGTGGTAGCAACCCTCGAACTTGATGATCCGGTCGCGGCGGGTCGCGGCGCGGGCAATGCGGATGGCGGTCATCGTCGCCTCGGTGCCCGAGGTGACCAGCCGCAGTTTCTCGACGGTCGGAATCGATTCGCGGATCCGCTCGGCCAGTTCGACCTCTGCGGGGTGCGGCGCTCCGAAGCCGGTTCCCAGGCGCGCGGTCTCGATCAATCCCTCGATGACCGATGGTTCGGCGTGTCCGGCGATGAGCGGGCCCCAGGCGCAGACGTAGTCGACGTATTCGGCGCCATCGACATCCCAGATCCGCGCGCCGCGACCGCGAACGACGAAGACTGGATCGCCTCCGACAGCGCGCCAAGCGCGAACCGGGCTGTTCACGCCAGCCGGAGCGATGCGCGATGCGCGTGCCAACAGTTTTCGAGAAGCGTCTCGCAAGTTCCGATGCCTCAATGGGAAAAGCGTCTCGATCGCTCATCGCGCCGATTCGCTCTCAGTCTCCGTCGATCCTCGCTGGATTTTTTTCCGAGTCGAATTCGCACGTTCCGTCGTGCGCCGCGTTTTGTCCTTGCAACGCCCGATCGTTGATCGTAGGACAGCCCCTCGCAACTGCTCGGGCGTCATTTTTTTTCATCGAGGCACAGTGACGATGGTCGCCTCGCCGAGGCCGCCGGTTACCAGCCGTCCGGATATCAGATCGCCCGCCATCGCCTTCCGAAAAGACACAAAAAGATTGGTGATTTCGCGCTTGTCCACACCTGTGGACAACGCTGTGCATAACGTTTTCTTGGCGGGGGGGCCAAGCCGGATGCAGACCTGGGAGCGGGCATGCGACGTTTTGCGGGACAAGGTCGGTCCAGCGAACTTCGAGACATGGATCCGCCCCCTGCGGGTCGCGGAGGTCGGCGAAGCCCGACTCCTTCTCCGTGCACCAAGCCGTTTCTACCGCGATTGGGTGACCCGCAACTACCTCCAGGCTATCCGCGAGTCGCTCGCGGAGGCCGGAGGCGTTCTTCCCGAGGTGCAGTTCAGCCTCGAGGACTCGCGGCAGGGCGAGCTCTTCACGACCCCCGACGATGCCTGTGCACCGGCGGAAAAGGGACGCAAGGACGCGGCGCCCGGACCCGAAGGGGCCGGTGATGCGGATCGCGCTGCCCGCCCACCCCGCCGGGCTGCGGCGCGCGTCGGCAACCTGGTTCCGCGCTACACGTTCGAGAACTTCGTGGTCGGGACGAGCAACGAGTTCGCCCATGCCGCCGCCCGAGCAGTCGCCCACCGACCCGGCGATAAGTACAACCCGCTCTTCATCTACGGCGGGGTCGGGGTCGGCAAGACCCATCTCGTCAACGCGATCGGCCACGCCCTCCTCGCCAAGAACCCGGCCGCCCGGATCGTTTACGTTCCGAGCGAGTCGTTCGTGAACGACATGATCGCGGCGCTGCGCCGGGATCGCATGGATGAATTCAAAACCCGGTTTCGAAAGGTCGACCTGCTCATCATCGACGACGTCCAGTTCCTGGCGGGCCGGGAGCGCACGCAAGAGGAGTTTTTCCACACCTTCAACTCGCTGCACGAGGGTCACCGGCAGATCGTCCTCACGTCGGACAAGTTTCCCAAGGATATTCCCGACCTCGAGGAACGGCTGCGCAACCGCTTCGAGTGGGGTCTGATCGCCGACATTCAGGCGCCGGAGATGGAGACTAGAGTCGCGATCGTCCAGAAGCGTGCCGAGTCCGAGGGCTGGCCGATCTCCCCGGAGGTCGCGGAGTTCATCGCCTCGGAGGTCACCGCGAACGTGCGCGAGCTCGAGGGCGTCATGACTCGACTGGCGGCGATGGGATCCTTGAACGGCGCGGAGATCACCGTGCCGTTTGCGCGCAGCGTGCTTGCACCCCACCTCCTCAACCGCGGGCGCACCTTGACCATCGAAGACGTTCAGCGCGCCGTCTGCGAGCACTTCGGGCTGAGCCTGAACGAGCTCAAATCGAAACGGCGCACCCAATCGGTTGCGTCGGCCCGACAGGTCGCCATGTACATCGCCCGCAAGCTGGTCAGGGCGTCCTTTCCGCAGATCGGTCAGAAGTTCGGTGGTCGCGACCATTCCACGGTCATGCACGCGCAGTCGGTGGTCGAGCGACGCCTCGCCGAGGACCCGGCCTTCCGCTCGGCGATCGAGGCTCTAGAGCGGGCTCTCACCGTGCAGCGGACGGCGTGACAACCCCTCTTCTGATCCGTCGGGAGAGTGTCCGACGCCGCCGCGCCGCCCCTGAGTTGCCCTGTGGAAAGGCTGTTCACGACCTGTGCATGGCCGTGGAAGAGTCGGTTATACACAGGGGGACGGACCTCCGGGTCATTTTCGTCCACTTTCCCTTCACAGGCGATTCTCGAGCTAAATCAAATATTTAGGGTAGTTGTTCCAGTCTTCCACAGGACCTACTACCACTATCTTTTCATTAAAATACAAGAGAAAAGAAGAGCGATGCGGATACAATCCGAAAGGAGGTCCGATGGAGTTCTCAGTCGATCGTGGTGAGTTCCTCGAAGGCCTCGGCCTGACGCAGGGCGTGGTCGAGAGACGAAACACGCTCCCGATCCTCGCCAATGCTCTTCTTGACGTTTCCGGCGGGGACCTGGCGATCGCGGCGACGGATCTCGAAGTGCACGTGAAGCGTCGGCTCCCCGCGAAGATCAAGAAGGCTGGAGCAGCGACGGTCGGCGCCCGGAAATTCTACGAATTCGTCCGCGAACTGAAGCCGGGCGAGGTGACGGTCCGACTGCTCGAAAACCAGTTCGTCGAGGTCGTCTCGGGCCGTTCGCGGGTGAAACTCGTGGGTTTGCCCGCGAGCGACTTCCCGGCTTTTCCCGACGCCGAGGCGAATGGGGCGCCGCGATTCGAGATCTCCTGCGACGCGCTCGTTCGCATGATCGACTGCACGATCTTCGCGGTGGCATCCGACGACACGCGGCCCCCACTCGGTGGCGTCCTGATGACGGCGGAGGAAGCGGGGCTGCGTTTCGTCGGCACCGACGGCCACCGCCTCGCCCTGGTCGAGAAGCCGCTCTCCGGTGGGCCTTCCTCCACTCGATCGGTCATCCTGCCGCGCAAGGGCTTGATCGAGATGCGCAAGCTCCTCGACGGGGCCGAGGGCAACGCGCGTCTCACCATCGGCCCCAACGTCGTGCGGGTCGACCATGGGCAGGTCGAGCTGGTCATGAGGCTGATCGACGGAGAGTTCCCGAATTACGACCAGGTGATTCCGAAGTCCTCGAAGCATACGATCTCAGTGCCCAAGGCGGAGATCCTTTCGGCGCTCCGCCGCGTGTCGGTGGTCGCGAGCGATCGCGCCCGCGGGGTGAAACTCCACGTGAGCCCCGGGCAACTGCAGGTCGCGGCAAATAGCCCGGATTTCGGGGAGGCCAGCGAAGAGATCGAGATCGAGTACGCGGGGGAGGAGATTACCGTGGGCTTCAACTCGCGGTACCTGCTCGAGGTTCTCGGCGTGCTCGAGGACGATCAACTGGTCGATATTTCCCTGAGCGACGACGCAAGTCCGGGAGTCGTCCGCAGCCGCGACGACGACAGTTATCGCTACGTCGTCATGCCGATGCGGCTCTGAGCCGGGGAAAGCTCGTTCATCGGGGGTCCCCACCCGCGCGCCGCCAGGCTAACCGCGCAAGCCTGAAATCAGGCCGATCAACCCCTTCGGCGGAGGCCGCCCCTCGGAAGTCCTCGGAGGCTCCGAGGCGAACCTCGGAGGGCGAATTACGAGGGGGTTACCTTCCCCGGTCTTGCAGCGTTCCCGACCGGCCTTCCAGTGGGCTTTTTTGCTCGCTGAACCGCAGCCCAAGGCTTCTTTTCCGGACTCTCTTCTGCTAAGAGACTACGTTCCTTAAGCAATTGATTTACCGATGGAATCCACCTCGCCTACCGACTCCCAGAGCGCCCAATACGGGGCCGACCAGATCAAGGTCCTCGAAGGCCTCGAGGCAGTTCGTAAACGGCCCGGGATGTACATCGGCGACACGGCCGAACGCGGACTTCACCATCTGGTCTACGAGGTGGTCGACAACTCCGTCGACGAGGCCCTGGCCGGCTACTGCACGAACGTCGGGGTGACGATCCACATCGACGGCACCGTCACCGTGATCGACGACGGTCGGGGAATCCCGGTGGACATCCACCCGACCGAGGGCATTTCGGCGGCCGAGGTGGTGCTGACCAAGCTGCACGCCGGGGGCAAGTTCGACAAGCAATCGTACAAGGTCTCCGGTGGGCTTCACGGGGTGGGCATCTCGGTCGTGAATGCCCTTTCCGAACAGCTGGAGATGGAGATCTGGCGCGAGGGATACGTCCACTTCCAGAGGTACCGTCGAGGAGCACCAGAGAAGCCCCTGGAGCGCCTCGGCCCGACGCAGAGCCGCGGCACCCAGATCACCTTCAGGCCCGATCCGTTGATCTTCCCCTCGACGGAATTCAGCTTCGAGATCCTCTCGCAACGCCTTCGGGAACTGGCCTTCCTGAACCGCGGACTCCGAATCACCATCGAGGACAAGCGAAATGGTCGGGAACACGACTTCCACTACCCGGGTGGCATCCTTTCGTTCGTCGAGTACCTCGGCACGACGAAGACGCCGATCCATCCCGAGGCGATCTTCATCGAGGGTGAGCGCGAGAACGTCTCCATCGAGGTCGCCCTGCAGTGGAACGAGGGCTATTCGGAGACCGTCTACAGCTTCGCGAATAATATCAATACGCACGAGGGTGGAACCCACCTTTCGGGCTTCAAGGCGGCGCTGACGCGAACGGTGAACACCTACGCGACCTCCTCCGGGCTCCTCAAGAAGGACGGCGAAGCGCTCGAGGGCGACGACATCCGCGAAGGTCTCACCGCGGTCATCGCCGTGAAGGTGCCGGAGCCACAATTCGAGGGGCAGACCAAGACCAAGCTCGGCAACAGCGAAGTGAAGGGACTCGTCGAAGCGCTCGTGAACGAGCGTTTCGCGAGCTATTTCGAGGAGCATCCGAGCGAGGCCCGCAAGATCGTCGGCAAGGGAATCGAGGCGGCTCGCGTCCGCGAGGCAACGCGCAAGGCGAAAGAACTCGCCCGGCGCAAGGGCGCCCTCGACTCCGGGTCCCTGCCCGGAAAGCTCGCCGACTGCCAGGAGCGCGACCCGAAGCTCTCCGAACTCTTCATCGTCGAGGGCGACTCCGCCGGCGGCTCGGCGAAACAGGGGCGCGACCGTCGCAACCAGGCGATCCTTCCGCTGCGCGGCAAGATCCTGAACGTCGAGAAGGCGCGTTTCGACAAGATGCTGTCCTCGCAGGAAATCCGACTCCTCATCACCGCGCTCGGGATGGGCATCGGCAAGGAGGACAAGGATATTGCCAAGCTGCGATATCACACGCTGATCATCATGACCGACGCGGACGTGGACGGGAGCCACATCCGCACGCTCCTGCTGACCTTCTTTTATCGGCAGTTCCCGGAGTTGATCGAGAACGGCCACGTGCTGATCGCGCAGCCGCCTCTCTACAAGGTGAAGAAGGGGAAGAACGAGCAGTACCTGCGCGACGAGGCGGCTCTCGAGGGTTACCTGATCCAGGCGGGGAGCGAACAGACCTCGGTTGTCGGCACCGGAAGCACCGTCGGACTCGCCGGCGATGCGTTGGCGAACGTTCTGCGACGCTCCTCGGCGCTCGACCGGGTGCTCGCGATTACCGAGCGGGCTCGCCGCAATCGCGAGGTGGTTCAAGCTGCAGCGCTGGTCCCGAAACTCGGGGCCGAGGCCTTCCGCGACCGCGCCGTCCTCGAGGAAGTCGCCGACACCCTCCGGGCGGCCCTCGCTCCGCGCAAGGAGGAGATCGGCGACGCGATGGTGTCGATCGAGCAGTCCGGTGAACTCCCTACGCTCATCGTCCATACGCGGCGCAACACGTCGGCGGCCGCCGAGCGCACCACGCTCGGTTTCGACTTCTGCACCTCGCCCGAGTTCGAGGAAGTGCGTCGCCTGAGCCGCGACCTCGTCGACGCCGGTCGCGCACCCTTCACCGTGGTTTCCGGCGCCGAGAAGATCGTGATACCCACCCTCGGAGCTGCCGTTCGCCACATCATGGCGGGCGCACGCAAGGGCCTCGAGATCCAGCGCTACAAGGGTCTCGGCGAGATGAACCCGGAGCAACTCTGGGCGACCACGATGGATCCGGAGAAGCGCACGCTCCTGCAGGTGCGAGTCGACGACATGCCCGAGGCCGATCACATGTTCTCGATGCTCATGGGCGACGAGGTCGAACCCCGACGCCGTTTCATCGAGGCGCACGCGCTGAACGTCCGCAACCTCGACGTCTGACCCGACGCCAACGGAAGAGCCATGGCCGAGTCGAACGCACGCGTCCCGGTGAGCATCGAAGACGAGATGCGCCAGTCCTACATGGACTACGCCATGAGCGTCATCATCGGGCGCGCTCTTCCCGATGCGCGTGACGGGCTGAAGCCCGTCCACCGTCGAGTCTTGTTCGCGATGAACGAGCTCGGCGTCGACTGGAACAAGGCTTACAAGAAGTCGGCCCGCATCGTCGGTGACGTGATCGGCAAGTACCATCCACACGGCGACTCCGCCGTCTACGACACGATCGTGCGGCTCGCCCAGGATTTCTCGATGCGCTACCCGCTCGTCGACGGGCAGGGCAACTTCGGTTCGATCGACGGCGACTCCGCCGCAGCGATGCGCTATACGGAGATCCGCCTCTCGCGCATCGCGAGCGAACTCCTCGGGGAGATCGACCGCGAGACGGTATCCTTCGCGCCGAACTACGACGACAGCGAGCGCGAACCGACGGTTCTGCCCGCGAAGATTCCGAACCTACTGCTGAACGGGGCGGCCGGCATTGCCGTCGGCATGGCGACGAACGTTCCCCCGCACAACCTCGGCGAGCTGGTGGACGGGTGCGTCGCGCTCATCGACGACCCGACGTTGGGACCGCTCGACCTGATGCGCCACATCCCCGGCCCGGACTTTCCGACGGGAGCGTTCATCTGCGGTACGGGGCCGATCCGCGAGGCGTATACGACCGGGCGCGGCATCATCCAGATGAAGGCCAGCGCCGAGATCGAGGAGGATGAACGCACCGGGCGATCGAAGATCATCGTCGACGCGATCCCGTACCAGGTGAACAAGGCACGGCTCATCGAGCGGATCGCCGAACTGGTCAACGAGAAGAAGATCGAGGGCATCTCCGACTTGCGCGACGAGTCGGACCGGTCGGGCATGCGGATCGTGGTCGAGCTGAAGAAGGACGCCTCGGCCCAGGTGATCCTGAACCAGCTATTCAAGCTCACGCCGATGCAGGAGTCCTTCGGTGTGAACCTGCTCGCGATCGTCGAGGGCCGGCCGAGGCTTCTGAACCTGCGCGACGCGCTGGCCGTGTTCCTCGACCATCGACGCGAGGTGGTGACGCGGCGGACGATCTTCGACCTGCGCAAGGCCGAGGAGCGACTCCACATCCTCGAGGGCCTGCGCATCGCGCTCGACAACCTCGACGCGGTGATCGCTCTGATCCGGGCCTCCTCGACACCCGCGGAGGCCCGCGATCGGCTCATGTCGAACTTCTCGCTTTCCGAGGTGCAGGCCCAGGCGATCCTCGACATGCGCCTGCAGCGGCTGACGAACCTAGAACGCGACAAGATCCTCGGTGAACACAAGGAGGTCAGCGAGCTCATCGCGCGGCTGAAGTTCATCCTCTCCGACGCCGCCGAGGTGGACGCAATCATCCGGACCGAGCTCCTCGAGATGAAGGAGAAGTACGGGGACGCCCGGCGCACGCAGATCATGGAGATGGAGGACGACATCTCCCTCGAAGACCTGATCGTGCGCGAAGAGATGGCCGTCACCGTGTCCCACGCCGGCTACATCAAGAGGATCGCCGCGTCGGCCTACCGTCCGCAGAGACGTGGTGGCCGCGGCAAGCTCGGTGCGACGGCGCGGGAAGAGGACTTCATCGAGCATCTTTTCGTGGCGAGCACGCTCGACAGCATCCTGTTCTTCACGTCGAAGGGCCGGCTGCACTGGCGGAAGGTGTACGAGATTCCCTCGGGCAGCCGCGTCGCCAAGGGCAAGGCGATCGTGAACCTGCTCCAACTCGCTCCCGACGAGAAGATCAGCGCGTTTCTACCCATCTCCTCCTTCGAGCCGGGACGCTCGGTTCTCTTCGCGACCCGCAAGGGAATCGTGAAGAAGACCGATCTCATGGCGTACGCGAATCGCCGAGCCGCGGGCATCATCGCGATCGGTCTCGACGAAGGTGACAGCCTGATCGGCGTGCGCCTGGTGGACCCGGAGCAGGAGGCGCTACTTTCGACGCGATCCGGGCAGGCTATCCGCTTTCGGGAGAGCGACGTTCGCTCGATGGGGCGCAGCGCGGGCGGGGTGAAGGGAATCTCGCTCGAGGGTGACGACGAGGTCGTCAGCGTGGACGTGCTCTCGCCGGGACTCTCGATCCTCTCGGTTTCGGAGAAGGGCCAGGGTAAGCGCAGCGACCTCGACGAGTACCGGCTCCAGACCCGTGGTGGCAAGGGCATCATCACGATGAAGCTCGCGGACAAGAGCGGTCACGTGGTCGGCACCGTGCAGGTGGCGTCTGACGACGAGGTCATGCTGGTGACGGACCGCGGCCGCCTGATCCGCTTGCGCGTGAGCGACATGCGCGTCATCGGCCGGAATACCCAGGGCGTGAAACTCCTCGACGTCGACGAGGGCGAGCGGGTGGTGAGCATTGCGCGTGTCGTCGAGAAGGTCACGCCGGGCAACGGGGTCGATCCCGTGGCGGAGGAAGGCGACGTCGACGTCGGCGATGCCGAGGGCGCGCCCGAGCCGGACGAGGACGCGTAGAATCCACGACGGCCTGCGCGCAGGCCGTGTGCGCGCCCCTCAATTCACGAGCGTGGTGCGAGCGGCCATGCGTTGGGGAACCGCGAAGAAGTCGGTCCCGATTCGACGCGCTTCGTCGAGATCCGCGGCCGAGGCGAGGCGCCGCCAGAGTTCATGGCCGAAGTCCAGCCAGCGTGCGCCCCAGTGTGCGAAAAAGCGCAATCGCTTGGCGGCATCGGTGGGAGAAAAGGCCCGCTCCGCAGCGTCGATGAAGGTCCCGAGTGCGACGGAGAACTCGGCACCCTCGGCCCAAGGGTCCGACGGGGCGAAGGGAGCGAAGCGGCCGGGTGGTGCGGGCCGACCGAGGGCCTCGCCGATCTGCCAGAAGATCCACGGCCTGGCCACGGCCGCGCGGCCGATCATGACCCCGTCGCACCCGGTTTCCCGCAGCAGGTCGATCGCGTCGGCGGCGGTCTGGACGTCGCCGTTGCCGACGACCGGGATCGACACCGCATCGCGGACCCTCGCGATGTAATCCCAGCGTGGGCGTCCGCGTCGGCCCTGGGCGGCGATCCGTGGATGGAGGGTGATCCACGCCACCCCGGCCTCCTCGAGCATGCGAGCGAACTCGACCAGGTAGGCGGGATCGTCGGCGATCCCGGTGCGCAGTTTGACCGAAACCGGGTAAGCCGAGTGGCGCACGGTCAGGCGGACGACCTCCTCGGCGTAGCGTGGATCGCCCATCAGGGCGACTCCCCAGTTGTGCTTGAGCGCCTTCGCGACCGGGCAGCCCATGTTGATGTCGATGGCGGCGGGTCGCAGGGCGGCGAGTTTGGCGAGCGAGGCGACGATGAAACGCTCCTCGTTCGCCAGGAGTTGCGGGACGAGCGGTGGCTCACTGGCGTCGAAAGCCGTTTCGGGTCGCTCGCCGACCCGTTCGGTCGGCAGGCGGCGCGAGGACAGCATCTCGGTAAAGAGAACCGTCGAGGCACCCGATGGGAGGTACGAGGCGACCGTCTGCCTGAGGGCCGTGTGGGACAGGCCGACCATCGGCGCGAGGAACACCGGGAAGTCGATCTCGAGGCCGCGTCGGGCGAGTTGCTGCCAGCGGTCGCGCGGCAGGGACAGGTCTACAGGCATGGTCCGACCCGGGTCGGGTCCGATCGTTCCACGCGAGTCTTCAGGGTGGGCTTGCCGACGGTGGCAACGTCGACGACCGGGCCTCGTGGCTGGCAGCGGAGAGCGACTTCGTCGTGGCGAGAGAGTTGGACGCGTCGGCGGCCTTGAGTTGCCTGGCGCGCTCCTGGCGCTGCCGCCGTGCATTCTCCTCTTCGCGCCGAATCTCGGCGTAGTGATCGCTGAGCGAGCCGCGCACCTGCCCGGTCTGGATGTCGTAGGTGCTGCCCTGGCTGAGGACGTTGTTGTAGGGGTCGATCGCGGGATCGTAACCCGGCAAGCGCGTGCCGTTGTTGATCGATTTGAAGAGCCTCTGGTCGTGCGAGGCCTTGGAGAAGCGGGAGATGCCGATCCCGCGATCCGGGTGCAGGATCACGTCCGGCGGCAATTGGCGGCGCGAACGCGCCTGCGCCGGACCGGCGGCAAGCGTCGACGCGGCAAGGCATGCAAGCAGCGCCAAGCGCCTGCACGTCGAGCGGCCCGCGTGGCAATGGGGTCGGAGCACCTGCTTAGCCTAGCACCTGTGCCCGGCCGAGCGCGACCGTGATTTGGCCGGCCAGGTCGGGGGTCGGGTCTTCGCTCGAGGCCCCCGGCCGTGCGACGAGGGGTGCGTTGCCGGTGGGGCGAGGGAATGGCATCCCCCGGCATGCTCCGGATCTCCAGCGGTGGCTCACGGCTCTCCGACGCCGCCGATGCGGCCCGCGAGATCGCGATGCAGGCCGGGCGGGGGCTTGGCGGAACTCGGGCTCGAGCGGCGGTGTTCTTCGCGACCTCGGCCCATGGCCCGGGGTTCGGCCGCTTCGAGAGGGCCCTGCGGGCGGCGACGGGGGCTTCCTTCGTTGTGGGCTGCAGCGCGTCCTCGGTGATGTGGCCCGGGGGCGAGACGGAGCGAGGGCCGGCGGTTGCCGCGATCGCGATCGCCGGCGATCTGGAGGTACGCCCGTTCTTCCTGCCGGCCCTGCGCGGTCGGGCCGAGGAGGTCGGGCGCGAGATCGGGCGCGAGGCGAACCTCCTCGATCGCGAACCGCACACGGTCCTGTTGCTCGCCGACAGCTACAACCTCGCGCCCGACGAACTCATCGCGGGGATCGAGCGTGTCGCGCCCGATGTGACGATCGTGGGTGGCGGAGCGACCGAGGAGGGTGCGACGGGCGAGACCACGGTCGTCGCAGGAGGTCATTGCGCGAGCAACGCGGTCGCCGGTCTCGCGATCGGTGGGCTTCGGGTGCATACCAGTGTCAGTCGATCGTGCTCCATCTTCGGCCGCTGGCGAAGAGTCACCGCGGCCGAGGGAAACCGGATCACGGGTCTCGACGGAGAACCGGCCATCGATGCCTATCTCGAATGCCTCCCGCGGAGTTTACGTGCGGACCTCCGCGAAGGTCTGCGCGCGACCCTCGCGGCGCTCGCACCCGCCGGTGACGGCGAACCGGTCGCCGAAGAGACGGTCGTGCGTTCGATCCTCGGCGTCGATCCGCGCGACGGTGCGCTCCTCGTGGGCGACGAGGTCCTTCCGGGCACGCGCTTCGCCATCGCGGTGCGCGACCCGGCGGTCGCTCGGGAGACCCTCGACGCGACCCTGGAGCGGTTTCGGATCGAGAGCGGCGATGTCGCCGGCGCCCTCTACTTCGCTGGGGCGGAGCGGGGCGAGGGGCTGTTCGGTATCCCGGATCTCGAGGCGGCCTACCTGCGTCGTCGACTCGGTGACCTGCCGCTTGCAGGTCTCACCTGCGGCGCGGAGTTCGCCCCGCTCGGTGGTCGCAATCGGTTTCACCAACATGCAGGTGTCCTGGTCGGCCTCGCGGAAGGCTGAGGGGGCACCCGGAGGCCAAGATGAGGATCCTTCCGGTTCCAGTCCTGCAGGACAATTACAGCTACCTGGTCATCGACGAAGCCGATCGGACGGCGACCGTCGTGGACTGCGCGGAAGTCGCTCCCGTACTCGACGCTGCGCGCATCGAGGGCGTGAAGATCGTCGCGGTTCTGTCGACGCACCACCACTACGACCACGTCGGTGGAAACGAGCAACTGGCCCGCTCGACGCCGGTGAGGGTGTATGGAAACGCCGACGACGCGGACCGCATCCCCGCCCTGACCGACGGGGTCCGTGCAGGCGACAGCGTTCACCTGGGGCACTCGGTGGCGCAGGTGATCTTCATCCCGGCCCACACGAGCGGCCACGTCGCCTTCCACTTCCCACGCGAGGGGGTCGTGTTCACCGGCGACACACTATTTGCAGCCGGTTGCGGTCGCCTCTTCGAGGGCGATCCGGCCCAGATGATGCAGTCGCTCGGTCGCCTCGCGGCCCTGCCGGACGATACCCGCGTCTATTGCGGACACGAGTACACGGTCCGGAACCTGGAATTTGCGGCAACGCTGGAGCCGGCGAATCGCGCGATCGCGGACAAGTTGGCCTGGGCTCGTGCCTTTCGGTCCGAGGGGCGGGCCACCGTGCCGACCACGCTCGCCTCGGAGCGGGCGACGAACCCGTTCCTGCGGACCGCGAGTGCGGAATTGCGCGCATCGATCCGCAATCGGTGTCCGGAGGCCGCCGAGGATGACCTCAGCGTCTTCGCCTGCACCCGGCGGTTGAAGGACGCGTTTTGACTTCGGGCCCCGATCGCATGGATGGCGCGGGAGCGGTTGCCCGCATCCCACCAGGCGCCAGGGTGCTGTTGCCGCACGGCTGCATCGAACCGATCTCGCTGTTCGACGCGATCGGTGCATCTCCCGGTCACGCAGGCCGGCCCCCGGTTCTTTACGCCGGGCTCCACTTCGGCGAGTACGGCTTCCTCGGATCGCAGCGCGACGACCCGGCTCCATCGACCGGAGCACTCGCACCGGGATGGCGCTTCGTCACCTGGCAGGTCGGCCCCGCCATCCGTCGAGCGATGGGAAAGGGGCGGATCGCCTTCCTCCCGGCGCGGTTTCGAGACATTCCTCGCCTGTTTGGGCGGGGTGGTCCGCTCGAGGCGGAGGTGGTGGTGCTGCAGTGCGCGCCGCCGCGGGGTGATCGGGTGAACCTCGGCATCTCCTGTTCGATCTTCCCCGCGGCGATCGAGTGTGCCCGGCTGGTAATTGCGGAGTTCCATCCGGAGATGCCGTGGACGGCCGGTTCGACCGAGTTTCCCCTCTCGCGGATCGACGTCGCCGTCGACGCGATAGGCCCTCTTGGCACGCTCGCCCGAGCGGAGGCCGACGAGGTCGATCGGGCAATCGTCGACCGTGTCCTCGGTATTCTCCCGCCTCGGCCCTGGGTCCAACTCGGCGTCGGGGCGGTCCCCGATTGCATCCTCGCGAGACTGGGCGAGATCCCGGGTGTTCGCCTCCACTCGGGGATGCTCACCGACGCGCTGGTCGACTTTCTCGACGCGGCGGGCCCGGAAGCGCGGGTCGTGACCGGTGAACTCGAGGGTTCGCTCGAGATGTACCGGCGCGCGGCGGGAGACCCGAGGGTGGAACTTCAGCCGACTACCCTCATCCACGACTTGCCGCGAATCGCCCAGCTCGAGCGTTTCGTGTCGATCAATTCCGCGATCGAGGTCGATCTCTGGGGACAGGTGAATGGCGAGGCGATCGACGGTGCACAGGTCAGCGGCGTGGGTGGCAGTCTGGATTTCGTCGAGGCGGCCCGCTACTCGCCCGGAGGGATGTCGATCGTGGCCCTGCGTTCGACCGCGCGTGGTCGGTCACGCATCGTGCCACGCCTGGGGCTCGGCACGCCGGTTTCGGTGCCGCGATTCGCCGTGGACGTCGTGGTGACGGAGCACGGGGTCGCCCGCCTGTACGGACTCGACCTCGAAGCTCGGGCCCGGGCGCTTGTCGACGTGGCTGCACCCGAGGCACGACAGGAGCTAGGCCGCGCGTTCGAGGCGCTCGTCGACGTGGGAAGTCCGAAGGAGAGAAGACATGCCTGAGATCGAGCTGACGAGAAACGGCGGCGTGGCGACACTGCTTCTGAACCGGGCCGAGCGACGCAACGCGCTGTCATCGGCGATGATGGGCGAGATCGCCCGGCTGATCACGGAGATCGATCGGGACGCGGACACGCGGGTCCTCGTCCTGACGGGAGCCGGCCGCGTCTTCTGTTCGGGTCTCGACCTCGGCGCGATGGGCGAGACGCCGGGTGAACCGACGCTCGAGCGCGAGCTCGTCGACCAGGTGCTCCTGCCGCTCGAGCGGCTGTCGAAGCCGACGATCGCGGCGATGAACGGCGACGCTCTGGCGGGAGGTCTCGAACTCGGTTTGCACTGCGACGTGCGACTGGCGGTCCCGGCTGCACGATTCGGGATGCCGGTCGCGAAGATCGGCATCGTCGTCCCGTATCCGCTGCTGCTCAAGCTCGTCGACCTGGTCGGCCCGGCGACGACCAGCGAACTCGTCTTCACCGGCGAACCCATGACGGCGGACCGCGCCCATGCCCTCGCGATGGTGAATCGGTTGGTGGCCCCGGAGAACCTGCTCGCGGAAGCGACGCGGATGGCTGAAACAATCGCCAGCAACGCGCCACTGGCGGTGCGAGCGATGAAACGCGCCATCCTGGCGGGCCGGGCGCAACGCCGGTGGGAACCGCCCGAGGACGTATTGCGCGCCTTCGAGGTCGCCCGCTCGAGCGAGGACGCGCGCGAGGGCATTCGCGCAATCCTCGAGAAACGTCGCCCGGACTTCCGCGGGCGGTGAGGATGGAGTGCCGGTGCCCGCTCCGCGCTGGCCTCGCATCGGTCACGCGCTCAGCAGGGCCCGCAATTCCCCTGCATCGGTGACCGGCGCCAGGCAGGAGGAGTTGCGGCAGACATGGGCTGCCGGTCGCCCGGCCACCGTGCCCTTGCCCGCCAGGAGCCCGGAGTATGCTGGTGGCGGGCGCTCGGGGTCCGAGACGACCACCTGGACCGCTGGATCCCAGGCGGCGAGTGCGGAAGCGACGAGCGCGCGCGTCGCAATGTCCAGCGGCGGGCCGACGACGACGACGTCGACCGGACCGCGCAGGTCGTCTTCGAGAACGCACAGGAGGTGCGCCATGCCGAACGGTTGGCGCCCGAGGAGCGAGCCGAAGAGTCGGAAAACCTCGCGGGCCGCCGCTGCAAGCCGGGGCTCGCCGGTGATCCGGAAGAGGCGCAGGAGCGCCTCGGCCGCGGCGGCGTTCCCCGACGGGATCGAGCCGTCGTAGGCGGGCTTGGGTCGATCGACGAGCTTTTCCTGGTCGATTGCCGTCAGGAAGAATGCGCCTTCGCGCTCGTCGTGAAAACGTTCGAGCAGGGCGTCGCAGAGCCTTTGGGCGACGGCGAGATGGGCGGGATCCCCGGTCGCCCCGAACAGGTCGAGCCGAGCGATCGCGAGGAAGGCGTGGTCCTCGAGCGTCCCGTCGTACTTGGCGACGGCGTCGTTCCAGGTGCGCAGGAGCCGCCCGTCGGCCGAGATCACCGAGCTTTCGATGAAGGCAGCGGTGCGCAGCGCGGCGGCGAGATAGGCCGGCTGATCGAGGACAGCCGCCCCGCGAACCAGCGCGCGGATCGCGAGGGCGTTCCACGCGGTCAGAACCTTGTCGTCGCGTGCCGGCCAGACGCGCGAAGAGCGCGCGGCGAGCAGGGTCGCGCGGGCTTCGGCGAGCTTTCGCGCGACGTCAGCCTCGCCGAGCCCGAGTTCGGCGGCGATGGCCGCGAGCGTCGTCCCGACATGGAGGATGCTCTTGCGCACCGGGTGGCCCGGTTCGGCGAAATTCCCTTCGGCGTCCACGCGATAGTGGCGGATGAGGATCGCGGCCCGTTCGGGGTCGAGAAGCCGCTCGATTTCCTCCAGGCGCCAGACGTAGAAGCGGCCCTCTTCGCCTTCGCTGTCGGCGTCCTGGGCGGAGGCGAAGCCCCCCTCGGGGCACGCCATCTCGCGCAGCATCCAGTCGAGCGATTCGCGCGCGACGACGCGGTAGAGGGGATCGCCGGTGACCAGATGTGCATCGAGGTAGAGCGGCACCAAGAGAGCGTTGTCGTAGAGCATCTTCTCGAAGTGCGGCACGAGCCACTCGGCGTCGACCGAGTAGCGGTGGAACCCACCGCCCAATTGGTCGTAGACGCCTCCCTCGGCCATGCGGGTGAGGGACAGCTGGACGGCGTCGAGGAACTCGGGACGTCCGGTCGCGCGATGGCGGCGCAGGAGGAGTTGCAGCACGCCCGCGTTGGGAAACTTGGGCGCTCGACCGAGTCCGCCATGGACGCGGTCGACGTGTCCGAGGAGTGCTTCGGCAGCCCGCGCGACGGTGTCCAGCCGCAGGGCGGACTCGTCGGCCTCGAACGAGGAGAGTTGCCGCAGACCATCCATGAGGCGGCCGGAGGCGGTTTCGACCTCGTCGCGCTGGTCGCGCCAGGCGGCGGCCATCGCGTCGAGGACCCGGGGAAAGCCCGGGCGCCCGTAGCGATCGACGGGTGGGTAGTAGGTCCCGCCGAAGAAGGGGCGGCCGTCGGGGAAGAGGAACACCGTGAGCGGCCACCCGCCGCTCCCGGTGAGCATCTGGACCGCGTTCATGTAGATCGTGTCGAGGTCGGGTCGCTCCTCGCGGTCGACCTTGATGCAGACGAAGTCTCGGTTCATCCGTGCGGCGATGGCGGCGTCCTCGAACGACTCTCGCTCCATGACGTGGCACCAGTGACAAGCGGAGTAGCCGATCGACAGGAGGATCGGCTTGTCCATCTTCCCCGCGAGGTCGAGGGCCTCCCGACCCCAGGGAAACCAGTCCACCGGGTTGTCGGCATGCTGTCGGAGGTAGGGACTCTGTTCGTAGATCAGCCGGTTAACGCGGGCGCTCATGGCCTCAGGTTAGAGGACGTCGAGCGTCGTCCAAACCGCCGGCGATACGGCGCCGTCAGGAGAGCGGCAGCATGTCCTCGTCGATGGCGTTCAGGGCGAGCGCGTTGAAGAGCAGGTCCCAGCGCCCGCGTGCCGCGTAGGCATCCATCTCGCAGCGCCGCCAGGAAAAGGGCCGCCGCCGGTCCTCCCACAACTCGAGGGCCTGTCCGGCGAGATAGCAGCGCGGCATTTCGATATCGGCCGGCGGGATCGGCCTCATGCGTGGGCCGAGCGCTGTGCAGGTCGCTTCAAACCGCGCGGCCCGGTCAGTCCGATGCGGGCCCCGGCGAGGTCGCCGAGCAGGTGCGCGCGGCCCGAGTTCACCAGGTGGGCGACGGTAGCGATGACTTCGTCGTCGTTGCGAGCAAACTCGCTGACGGTCATCACCAGGTCGCGAAGCGTCAAGTTGGATCGTTCCATGGCATCCCCCTCGCGCTGCTTGGACGCAAGTGGAGTGCCAGACCCGCCGCCCGCGACGAATCCGGGTGCGCTTTGGAAAAATCGCCGGTTTCGGGGCTCTTTCCGGAGCGGACTCGCTCCCGGGAGATGTGCGCTGGCCCGCCGGGGGCGACAGCGGATCGGACAGGGCGGTCGGAAACGTGACACTCCGAGTCCCGGCGGCCGACCCTCACGGGGGGGAAGCGGGCGGCGCGGCCGTGGCCGTCGCCGCCCGCCCTGGATCAGCTCAGTTGCTTGCTCGAGTAGCCGAGGATGCGGCGTGCCACGATCAGCATGTTGATCTGCTGGGTGCCTTCGAAGATGTCGTTGATCTTTGCGTCGCGCATCCACTTTTCCAGAAGCAACTTGCGCGAGTAGCCGAGCGGGCCGAGGATTTCGACCGCCTTCTGGGTGACGCGGGTCACGGCCAGCCCGGCCTTCGCCTTGGCCATCGAGGCTTCGAGGCTGTTGCGCTGGCCACGGTCCATCATCCACGCGGCGCGCCAGGTGAGCAGGCGCGCGGCATGCAGATCGGACTCCATGTCCATGAAGTCGCGCTCGATGACGGTCTGCTTCGCCGCGTTGATGCCATAGCGGATCTTCATGCCCGATTCCTCGATCGCGCTCTGGGTGAACTCGATCGCGGCGCGGCCGATGCCGAGGGCACTCGCGGCGACCAGGGGGCGGGTCGCGTCGAAGGTCGCCATCGCGCCCTTGAAGCCCTCGGTGGACTTCTGGACGTCGGCCGTGCCCAGGATGTTGTCGAGCGGGATGCGGCAGTTCTCGAACACGATCACGGCGGTGTCCGAGGCCCGGATGCCCATCTTGTTTTCGCACTTCACCACGGTCATGCCGGGCGTGTGCGCCTCGACCACGAACGACTTGATCCCGCTGCGTCCGGCCGCCTTGTCCACCGTCGCCCAGACGACGACGAAGCCGTCGGACTTTTCGGCCGCCATGAGGCCCGAGGTGCAATAAATCTTGGTGCCGTTGAGCACCCACTGGTCGCCTTCGCGGACCGCGGTGGTTTGCAGCGCCGCCGAGTCCGAGCCGCAATGAGGCTCGGTGATCGCCATGGCGCCCCACTTGGGCTCGCCTTCCTTGAATCGGCCGAGGAAGCGCTTCTTCTGTTCCGGCGTGCCCGCCGCAAGGACCGCGGCACCGCCGAGACCCGCGTTGGGGATCGACAGGTAGAGGCCCGCGTCGCCCCAGGAAAGCTCTTCGATGGTGACGCAGGACGAAAGGTTCGACTCGCGCGGGCCGGTCGACTCGGTCGCCTTGTCGTCGCCGAAGTTCGAAGACCCCGAGACGCTCCAGAGCGACTTCATGAACTCCCAGGGCTTCTCGTGTTCGCGCTCGTCGTACTCGCGAGAGATGGGTCGCATCATCTGCTCGGCGACCATGTGCACCATGTCGCGAGCGCCCTTGATCTTGTTGGAAAGCTCGAATTCGATCATCGCAAATCTCCTCGTTCTTGCTCGGTCCAGGTCAGACGATGGCCAGTCCGTCGATGGCGGTGAAGCCGCGCGCGTTGCGCAGCCAGAGCTCGACGGGATGATCGCGGATGTAGCCGTGACCACCGAGGACCTGCACGGCGTTGTCGGTGACCTTGAGAGCCATGGTGGCTGCGTAGCGCTTGGCGAGTACCGTCTGGCGGGTTGCGTCCTCGCCGCGGTCGAGGGCCCAGGCGGCCTCCCAGAGGAGCAGCCGGGTCGCGTCGATCTCGATCGCCATCTCGGCCAGAATGAAGGCGATCGCCTGCTTCTGGGCGATGGCCACTCCGAAGGCAGTCCGGTCCTTCGCGTATTCGCGGGCGTATTCGTAGGCGCCCCGTGCGAGACCGACCGCGAGGCCGGCGACGGCGATGCGCGAGCGGTCGAAGATCTTGCCGACGTCCGAACCTGCCTCGCCTCCGAGGCGCGCCGCCGCAGGCACGGCGACGTTCTTCAACTCGACCTCGTAGGTCGCAAGCCCCTTGAGCCCCATGTTCTTCTCGCGCTCACCGATGGTGAGGCCCGGGGTGCCGCGATCCACGAGGAACGCGTCCGGTCCGGCCTCGGTCTGCGCGAAGACGAGCAGCGTTTCGGCGTCGGCGGCAAGTGGCACGAAGCACTTGGCGCCGTCGATGACCCAAGAGGCACCGGACTTCTTAGCGGTCGTGGCGAACGACAGGGTATCGAAGTCGAACCGGGGTTCGACCACCGCGGCAGCGCTCGCGTGGAACCGCTTGGTGAAGGCGGGGAGCAGACGTGCCTTCTGCTCCGGCGTCCCGGCGTCGACCACCGGATAGGCCAGCAGGCGAGGTGCGAGCAGGTGGAGCGCGATCGAGAGATCGCCCCAGCCGAGCTCCTCGGTCACGATGGCCCCGGTCACAGCCGAGCGCATCTCGCCGTAACCGCCGACGTCCTCGGGAATCGCGGAGTGGATGAGGCCGAGGTCGAAGCCCTTGTCCGCGAGTGCAGGCGGAATGTGCCCGCTCTCGTCGCAGTCGCGCGAGATCGGTCGGATCTCGTCGCGGGCGAAACTCGCGACGGTCTCCCGCACGAGACGTTGGTCCTCGGTCATTTCGAGATCAAACATGCCTGGCTCCTCCGCTCGCCCGTCGCCGCGTTCGCGGCTGTGCCAACCAGGCGAGGAATTGGTCGACGTGTGTCTCCAGGGACCGCGCGATGTCGATCGCGTCCGGCTCCTGGTAGTGCTGGATTTCGGCGCCGAGGATCCCGCTCACGAAGGTCTCGGCGGCCACGGCTGGATCGACGTCCGGCCGGAAGAGCCCGCGCTCCTGGCCGGTCCGGATGAGATGACGATGGAAGCTGCGGAAGCGGCGCAGCATCTCGCGGAACTCGGCCGATAGGTCGGCGTTCACGTCGAGCGCCTCGACCATGAGCGTGAGAACGAAGCGGCGGTGGTTGTCGCGGAGCGCGTTCTGGGCGCAGATGGCGGCGATCTCGCGCAGCGCCCGAGCGGGATCCTTCTGGGTCCCGACGCGTTCGACGACGAACCGCTCCCAGGCCCCGATCCGCTCCTTCACGGCCTCGAAGAGAAGCTGTTCCTTGTCGCGGAAGTGGTAGTAGAGCGCCCCCTTGGTCACGCCGGCGGTCCGGGCGATGCGGTCGATCGACGTTCCCGCGTAGCCGTACTGGGCGAAGCAGTCGATCGCGGTCGCTATGAGGCCCTCGCGGCCCGGCTCGGCGCGACGGGCCCGACCTGTGGCGAGGGCGGGCATACTGAACGTTCAGTATCGCTGGACGGCCAAGTCGTCAAGGGTTCCGGGCGGCGGCGGATTCACATGAAAACGCCGCCGTCGACGCGCAGGATCTTGCCGGTGATCCAGGAGGCATCGTCGGAGGCGAGGAAGAGCGCCGCGGCCGCCACGTCCTCGGGTTGTCCGATGCGTCCGAGGGGGATCGTCGAGACGATCCCTTCGCCGAGGGCGGAAACCAGCCGGTTGCCCATGTCGGTCGCGATCATCCCGGGCGCGATGCAGTTGACGCGCTTCTTCTCGGGCGCGAGTTCCTTTGCCAGCACCTTCACGAGTGCGTTCGCCCCGGCCTTCGCAACGTAGTAGGGCGCGCCGAACGGGGCACAGAGGTCGGCCCCGATCGAGGAAACGACGATCACGTTCCCGCGTTCGCGCAGGTGCGGCACGCCGAATTTGCACGTGAGGAAGACGCCGTTGAGGTCCACGTCGACCACGCGCTTCCAGTAGTCGACCTCGGTGTCGACGACGGCGGCGTTCCGGGAGGCGACCCCCGAGTTCGCGACGACCACGTCGAAGCCGCCGAGAGTCTCGTTCGCCGCTGCGAACATCCGTTGCATCGCGACCGGATCGGCGACGTCGGCTTGGTAGGTCTCCGCTCGCCGGCCGAGAGCGCGGATCTCCTCGGCGGTTTTGCGGGCGGCGTCGGCGTCGCGCCTGAAGTTGATGGCGACGTCGGCGCCCTCACGGGCGAAGGCGAGGGCGATTCCGCGGCCGATGCCCCGCGAGGCGCCGGTCACGAGGGCGGTCTTTCCCTGGAGTTTCATGGTCCCCTCCATGCCATGTCTCCGGGCGGGGGAGAAGGCGTGCCGACGTCGGCTCAAGGCCCGGGCGCTTTCGGTCGATGGATCATTCGGTGGAAGCGATGACCAGCAGGCGAGAGCGGCCGAACCGGGCCCGGATGGGTTCCCGGAGCGGCAGGTCGATGGTTGGACGGAGCGCGGACCGGCTCTTCCCGGACCGGGTCGGTGAACGAGCAGCCCGGTTTCGGGCCGAGCTCGAGGCCAGGGTGGTGGGACAATCGCCGGCCGTCGAGGCGGTGACCGAGGCCTGGCAGGTCTATCGCAGCGGCCTTTCGAGTCCGGATCGCCCGCTCGGGTCCTTTCTCTTCCTCGGTCCGACGGGAACGGGAAAGACGAACCTCGTCGAGGCGCTCGCCGATGTCTGCTTCGGGGATCGCAAGGCGATCCTGAAGATCGACTGCGCGGAGTTCAGCCACAGCCACGAGATCGCGCGGCTCATCGGATCGCCGCCGGGCTACCTCGGCCATCAGGAAACGCAGCCGTTTCTCTCGCAGGCGAACATCGATCGCTACCGGACCAGCAGCGCGCCCTTCACGGTGCTGCTCTTCGACGAGATCGAAAAGGCGAACGACAGCCTGTGGCAGCTCCTCCTCGGCGTACTCGACAAGGCCTGCCTCACTCTCGGCAACAACAAGGAAGTCGATCTTTCGTCGTGCTTCGTGTTCATGACGAGCAACGTGGGCAGCCGTTCGGTGTGCGACATCCTTTCGCCGGGGCTCGGATTTGCGGGGGCGCCCGACGAGCCCGAGGCGAACCTGCAACGCCGAATCGAGAGAGCGGTGCTGTGGAAGGCGAGGACGACGTTTCCACCTGAATTCCTGAACCGGATCGATCATCGGATCGTGTTCCAGCGTCTCGACGCCGGCCAGCTGGAGCGCATCCTGGCGATCGAGCTTGAAGGCATCGCGGGACGGCTCGCGACCCGCGGCGTGCAGTTGCACGTCGACTACTCGGAGAGGCTCCGGCGGCGATTGCTTGAGGAGGGCACCGATCCGGAAAATGGGGCTCGACCCCTGCGGCGCGTCCTCGAGAAGCGACTCGTGACGCCGTTCGCGCGGCTCATTTCCTCGGGCCAGCTGATCGGCGGAGAAGCGATCGCAGTGGATTGGTCCGACGGCGAGGCGGAGGTCGAGTTCCGTCTCGCGCCAACCCGGGCTCTCGCCGCCACGGCGAACTGATCCGGGCCAACCTCCTCTTGACGACGGCCAGCCGGCCTCGTTTCCCGGCGGTCAGGTAGTCGCAGAAGGCGGTCGCGCGACTCGGCGGCCCGCGCGCGTGTCGCTACTTCGCCCGCGCAACGACTTGGCGCCGCGCGCCGGCCCGCGCCGCCGCGGCGAGGGTCTCGTCGTGTTCGGCGCTGCCCCAGGCTTCGCGCGGCAGCCGCTCGGCAGCCCGTTTTTCGGCCGCGATGGCACGGTCGAGATCAATCTCGGCGGCCGGCTCGGCCGTGTCGGCGAGGATCGTGACCGTATCGCCCGACACCTCACAGACGCCGCCGCTCACCGCCATGAACCGGTCGGAACCCCGCTCCTTGTAGCGGATTTCCCCGGGTACGAGCGCCGTGACGAAACTCACGTGCTTGGGCAACACGCCGAACTGGCCGGATAAGCCGGGCGCGTAGATCTCCTCGACCTCGGAGTCGAGGACCTGGCGATCGGGGGTGACGACGAGGAGATGCATGGCCGATCAGCTCGCGGCGAGCTTCTTCGCCTTGGCCAGCACGTCGTCGATCGTACCGACCATGTGAAAGGCCTGTTCGGGGATCCCATCGTGCTTTCCCGCAACGATTTCCTTGAAGCCCTGGATGGTATCGGCCAGCTTCACGTAGACGCCGGCGAGTCCGGTGAACTGCTCGGCGACCGAGAACGGCTGCGACAGGAAGCGTTCGATCTTGCGCGCCCGGGAGACGACCTGCTTGTCCTCTTCCGAGAGTTCGTCCATGCCCAGGATCGCGATGATGTCCTGCAGGTCGTTGTACTTCTGCAGGATCTGCTGGACTTCTCGGGCCACGCCGTAGTGGTCCTGGCCGAGAATGTTCGGGTCGAGGATTCGGGAGGTGGACTCGAGCGGGTGCACGGCGGGGTAGATGCCCTTCTCGGAGATCTTGCGGTCGAGAACGGTCGTCGCGTCGAGGTGGGCGAAGGTCGTCGCCGGCGCCGGGTCGGTGAGGTCGTCGGCGGGGACGTAGATCGCCTGCACCGAAGTGATCGAACCCTTGCGGGTCGTGGTGATGCGCTCCTGCAGTTCGCCGAGGTCGGTCGATAGCGTCGGCTGATAGCCGACGGCGCTCGGCATGCGGCCGAGAAGTGCGGACACCTCCGAGTTGGCCTGCGTGAAGCGGAAGATGTTGTCGATGAACAGGAGGACGTCCTTGCCCTCCTCGTCCCGGAAGTACTCGGCGACCGTGAGGCCGGAGAGGGCGACGCGAGCACGCGCGCCCGGCGGCTCGTTCATCTGCCCGTAGACCAGAGCGGCCTTCGCGAGGACACCCGACTCTTTCATCTCGAGCCAGAGGTCGTTGCCCTCGCGTGTACGCTCACCCACGCCGGCGAACACGGAGTATCCGCCGTGCTGCTTCGCGACATTGTTGATGAGCTCCATGATGACGACGGTCTTGCCGACGCCTGCACCGCCGAAGAGACCGATTTTTCCGCCCCGGGAGTAGGGGGCGAGCAGGTCGATGACCTTGATTCCGGTCTCGAACATCTGCACTTCGACGGCCTGGTCGACGAACTCGGGCGTCGGCCGGTGGATCGCCCAGCGCTTGGCCGACGAGATCGGACCGGCCTCGTCGACCGGGTCGCCGATGACATTCATGATGCGGCTGAGCGTGGCTTCGCCTACGGGCACGGTGATGCCGTCGCCGGTGTCCGCCACCTCCATGCCGCGCACCAGGCCCTCGGTCGCGTCCATCGCGATGCAGCGGACGGTGCGCTCGCCCAGATGTTGTGCGACTTCGACGATCAGGTTGTCCTTCTGGTCGCTGATCGCCGGGTTCGTGATCTTCAATGCGTTGAAGATCGGGGGCAGCTTGCCGCCCGCGAACTCGACGTCCACGACGGGTCCGATGACCTGGGTGATGCGGCCGATGTTCTCCGTTGCCATGTTCTCGGTCTCCGTCGGTCGGCTGGGTCAGCCGTTCAGCGCCTCGGCGCCGCCGATGATCTCCATGAGTTCCTTCGTGATGGCCGCCTGGCGGGCCCTGTTCAATTCCAGCGTCAGCCGTTCGATCATGTCCGATGCGTTGCGTGTGGCCGAATCCATCGCGGTCATCCGCGCCCCCTGCTCGCTCGCCGCGGCTTCGAGAAGTCCGTGCAGGACGCGGACCTCTACCAATCGGGGCAGCAGGAATCCGATGATCCGGTTGGGATCGGGTTCGAACACGTAATCGCTGGCCGAGGTGTCGTCGGCTTCGGGAGCGAGTCGCTCGAAAGGCAGCAGCCGCTCCATCGTCGGGGTCTGCGACATGGCCGAGCGGAAGCCCGCATAGGCCAGGTAGACCGCGTCGGCCTCGCCGGCAACGAAGGCCTGGGTCGCGATGCGCGCGAGTTCGCGGGCGAGTTCGCCCGCGGCACTTGCCGCCGGCATGGCGTGGCGGTCGGCCGCGTCGAAGCCCCGCCGCCGCAGCGCGTCCGCTCCCTTGCGACCAACCCCGACGATACGGATCTCGGCGGTGCCGGAGCGCTCGCGGAGGAAGTTCTCGGCGAGTCGCCCTATGTTGGCGTTGTAGCCGCCGCACAATCCTCGATCGCTGGTGATCACGAAGAAGAGAATGCGGCCCTCGATTTCGGGGACGCGCAGCAGGGGGTGAGCCTTTTCGTCGACCCGGCTCGCCAGACTCGAGACCATCGCCTCGAGCTTCTTCGAGTAGGGGCGCGACGCGATCGCGGCTTCCTGGGCTCGGCGCAGCTTTGCCGCAGCGACCATCTTCATCGCCCTGGTGATCTGCTGCGTGCTGCGCACCGACCCGATGCGCCTTCGGATGGCCTTGAGACTCGGCATTACTTCACGAAGGTCTTCTTGAAGTCGTCGATGGCTGCAGCCACCTGCTTCTTCAGTTCGTCGCCGAGCTCTCGCTTCGACTTGATGTCGGAGAGAAGCTGCGGGTGGCGGCTCTCCACGAACGCATACAGGTCGCGCTCGAAGCGTCCGACGTCCTCGACCGGCAGGTCGTCGACGAAGCCGTTGGTCGCCGCGAAGACGATGAGGACCTGCTTCTCGACGGGAAGCGGTTCGTACTGCTTCTGCTTCAGGACCTCCATGAGGCGCGCGCCGCGGGAGAGCTGCTTCTGCGTGGCGACGTCGAGGTCGGATCCGAACTGGGCGAAGGCCGCGAGCTCGCGGTACTGGGCGAGATCGAGGCGCAGCGTTCCGGCCACTTGGCGCATCGCCTTCACCTGGGCGGAGCCGCCCACGCGGCTGACGGAGATGCCCGGGTTCACCGCGGGTCGGACACCCGAGTAGAACAGGTCGGACTCCAGGAAGATCTGTCCGTCGGTGATCGAGATGACGTTGGTCGGGATGTAGGCGGAGACGTCGCCGGCGAGGGTCTCGATGATCGGGAGTGCGGTGAGCGAGCCGCCGCCGCGCTCGGACGACATCTTGGCGGCACGCTCGAGGAGCCGCGAGTGGAGGTAGAACACGTCGCCGGGGAACGCCTCGCGGCCCGGTGGGCGGCGCAGGAGCAGCGATAGCTGGCGATAGGCGACGGCCTGCTTCGAGAGATCGTCGTAGATCACCAGCGCATGCTGGCCGTTGTCGCGGAAGTACTCGCCCATCGCGCAGCCGGAGTAGGGAGCGATGAACTGGAGGGGTGCTGACTCCGAAGCCGTCGCGGCGACGACGGTGGTGTACTCCATCGCGCCATATCGCGTGAGGCGCTCCACGACCTGGGCGACGGTCGATCGCTTCTGGCCGATCGCGACGTAGATGCACGTCACGTCGCCGCCCTTCTGGTTGATGATCGTGTCGATCGCGAGCGCGGTCTTGCCGATCTGGCGGTCGCCGATGATGAGCTCGCGTTGACCTCGGCCGATCGGGATCAGGGCGTCGATGGCCTTGATGCCGGTCTGGAGGGGCTCTCGGACGGGCTGGCGGTCGACGATGCCGGGCGCCTTGACCTCGATCCGCCGCGTCTCCGTGCTCTTGATCTCGCCCTTGCCGTCGATCGCCTGGCCGAGCGCGTTCACGACACGTCCGCGGAGTTCCGGCCCGACAGGCACCTCGGCGATGCGGCCGGTGCGCCGGACCTCGTCGCCCTCGCCGATCGCCTGCGCTTCGCCGAACAGGGCGGCGCCGACGTTGTCCTCTTCGAGGTTCAGGACCATGCCGAAGACGCCGTGGGGGAACTCGAGGAGTTCTCCGACCGCCGCGCGCTCGAGGCCGTAGATGCGGGCGATGCCGTCACCCGTCGACAACACCGTGCCCGTCTCGCGGACCTCCAGCGATTTGCCGTAGTCCTTGAGCTGCTGGCGGATGATGTCGCTGATCTCTGCGGCGCGAATCGCCATCGGTTGGGTCTCCTCTAGAGTCCTGCTGTCCTTGGGCGTCGGCGTCTTGAAACGAGCCCTCCAGCGGGAGGGCGCTTCTGGTCAGCCGGCGACCGCGTCCTTTGCCATGGCCTGCGCCAGGCGTTCGAGCTGCGTACGCACGCTTCCGTCGTACACGGTGCCCTGCATCTCGACGGTGAGACCGCCGATGAGCGCGGGCTCGATCTCCACGGTGGGCACGACCTTGCGCCCAGCGATCTTCTCCAGAACACCCGTCAAGTCGGAGAGTTCGGCCTCGTCGATCGCGCGGGGCGACCGAATCGTCGCACGAACCCGCCCGGCGGACTCATCGGCCATCGCCTCGAAGGCCTTGTCGATCGCGCCGAACTCGGCGATGCGGCCCTTTTCGGCGAGTACGGCGAGAAAGTCGCGCATCAGAGCCGAGAGGTCGAGAGAGGTGGCGATACTCGCGAGCAATTCCGCCCGTGCCTTGGCGCCGAGCATCGGCGATGCGAGGACTCCCCCGAGCTCCGGGTCGGCGAGCCAGACCGCCGTCCGACCGAGTTCGGCGGCGGTCTCCTCGACGCGACCCTGGCCGCTAGCAACGGCCAGGAGCGCGCGTGCGTAGCGCTTCGCGAGGGCGCCGGTCATCGGGAACCTTCAGGCGCGATGGCGGCGGAGCGCGTCTGGGTGACGAAGTCCTTCACGAAGCGCGCCTGGTCGTTCGGGCCGATCTGCTTGGTGACGAGTTCCCCGGCGAGGCGTGCGACAAGCGCGGCACTCTCTTCCTGAAGGGTGCGACGCGCGCGCGCGACCTCCTCGTCGGCGACGAGGCGGGAATCCTTGCGAATCCGATCGGCGGACTTCTGTGCCTGCTCCAAGATGTTGCGAGCTTCGACCTGAGCCGTCGCGAGCACCTCCTCGCGCGCTCGGGCCGCTTCTGCCTCGAGGTTGCGAAGTTTCGCGTCGTACTCCGCCTTGAGCGCCTCCGCCTCGGCGCGAACGCTCTTCGCCGCTTCGAGCGCCGAGAGCGTGTTGGCACGGCGGTCGGAGAGATAGTCGCGCACGGCGGGCCAGGCGTAGCGCCAGAGGACGAACGAGTAGATAGCGAAGTTGATGAAGGGATAGATGAGCCCCCAAGGCGAGGGAGCGTGATGTTCGGCCGCGTGCCCGGCCTCCCCTTCGGCGGCGAGCGCGATGACGGGCAGCAGGATCAAGCCGACTGCGGCGACGGCGCTGAGTCGATCCCTCAGTCGGCGCATGGACCCGAAGAGCGGGTACTTCACGACTGCACCAGGGGCCGCTCGAGGATGCGCTCGGCGGCGCTGGCCGCGAGAGTTTCCGCGTGTGACCGCAATTCGCTGCGCGCCGCCTCGGTCTCGCGCGCCACGCGACTCCGCACCTCGTCGAGAACGCTTGCCGCTTCGACGTGGGCCGCGTCGAGGAGGCGTCGCTCCTCGGCCTCGGCCTCGCGACGCACGGCCTCGCCTGCATCGTTGCCCGCAATCCGTGCCTGCTCGATCGTCGACTCCATGCGCTTACGGAGGGCGGCGGCCTCTTCCTTCATGGCGGCGGCCTCCTTCTGCGCACCGATGGTGCTCTTGGAGCGCTCGTGAAGGGCGTGCAGCAGGGGCTCCCAGATGAGCCTGCGCATGAGGAAGGCGAAGCCGAGGAAAAGCAGGACCTCGACGTAGAAGGTTTCGTCTGGCGGCAGTTGGAGCATCGTCGGGTTCTCTCGCGGAGCGAGGCGGCCGCGTTCGACCTGAGGAACGCAGCTGGGTCTCGCGGGTTCGTCCGCGGCCGCGGCTACTTCGCCTCGCCGCCCTGGGCCTTCAGGGGCGGCGTCGAGCCGGCGCCCACTTGCGGCTTGTCCTCCTTGGCGAGGACGGTGACCTTGGCCCCCTTGTTTTCCGCCGCACCCATCGAGCAGTGACCCTCGAAGATGACGCCCTCCTCGATGACGAGGCTCGGAGTGGTGACGTTCCCGTAGAGCCGGCCCGGCGCCCGGATCTCGAGTCGGCGCGATGCCGTGATGTCGCCGGTGACCTTGCCGTGGATGATCACGGTCGCTCCCGCGATCTGCGCATTGAGCACCGCGGACTCGCCGATCCACAAGGTTTCGCTCGCGACGATCTCTCCTTCGACCTGGCCCTCGATGCGTGCGGGTCCTTCGAAGGCGACCTTCCCGGTGAGGCGGGTACCCTGCCCCAGAAAAGCGGTGACCGTGGCTGCGTCGAAGGACTTGTCGGCCGACACGTTCACCCCCTGCCCCGAGCCATGGACGTTGAAGTTGCGGGCCGCGACGTTTCGATCCGAGTCTGCGAGTCCGTCTTCTCGCTCACCCGAAGTCAGCTGGTCGCTCCGGTCGCGGTCCTTGCGAAAGAGAGCCATTCGGCCTCCGTTTCCCGGGAGAAGTGAAGTGCAGATTGCAGATCCCGACGGCGGCTTTCGACCCATCGGAAAGCCAATCTCCGGGGCCTACCACCTAGCAGGGAAGATGTCAAAAACTGCGCAACAGGTATTAGGGCGCCGCATTCTGTGCGTCAGGGAGTTGGAACTAGGCCCGCGCGCTTCTCGCCATCTGTGGGCGGACGGTTCCGAGAAGATCGATGAGTCGGGCGAGGTCGTCGTCGGAGTAGAACGCTATCTCGATCTTGCCCGCGCCGTCCTTTCCAGAGTGAATCCCGACCTTGCTCCCGAGAAGTCGCCTGAGATCGGACTCCATCCTCGCGATGTCCGGATCGCCACGGCGTGGGGACTTGCCGGCCGCGGCCGAGTCTTTCACGGCGGCCTCGGTCTGGCGCACGGAAAGACGACGCTGGACGACTTCGCGGCCGAGCGTCGTTCGAGCCGTATCTCCATCGAGTGCGAGGAGCGCGCGTGCATGGCCGGGTGTCAAGTTTCCCTTCTCGAGTTCCATCTGGATCTCGTCGGGCAACAGCAGGAGGCGCATGGAGTTCGCGACCGCGGGCCGGCTCTTGCCGACCCGGGTTGCCACAGCATCCTGTGTCAAGCCAAATTCATCGAGGAGGGCCCGGTAGGCGCGAGCCTCTTCGAGGGCAGAGAGTTGGGCGCGCTGGACGTTTTCGACGATGGCGAGAACGAGGCTGTCGTCCTCCGCCGTCTGCTTGACGAGGGCCGGGATCGTCGCGATTCCCACGGCGCGCGATGCGCGCAGGCGCCGCTCCCCCGCGATCAGCTCGTAGCGTCCATCTTCGAGCGAGCGGACGAGTATCGGCTGGAGGACGCCGTGGGTACGGATGGATTCGGCGAGTTCCGCGATCGCTTCGGGATCGAAGTGCGAGCGCGGCTGACGCGGATTCGCGACGATCGAATCGACCGGGATCTCCCGGCCGAAGCCGCGTGTCCCCGGCTGAGCGCCGGATCCCGGGCCACCCTCGGCCGACTCCGCCTGCGGCCGTGGTGGTGCCGAAGGAATGAGGGCCCCGATTCCCTTGCCGAGCGCCTGCCGCATCCTGACCTCCTCCTGGTGGCTTGTCCGTGATTCAGCGATCGTGTGCGGCGAGTTGCGACGCAAGCTCTCGGGCTAGTTCGCCGTAGGCGACTGCGCCGCGCGAGGTCGGGTCATAGAGCACCGCCGGAAGGCCGTGGCTCGGGCTTTCGCTCAGTCGGACGTTTCTCGGCACGACCGTCGCGAACACCTTGTCGGGGAAGTGCGCGCGCACGTCTTCGGCGACCTGCCGACTCAGGGTGTTGCGGCCGTCGAACATCGTGAGCAGCAACCCCTCGATTTCGAGATCGGGGTTGAGTCGGTCGCGCACCAGGGACACGGTTTCGAGCAAGGCCGAGAGACCCTCGAGGGCGTAGTACTCGCACTGTAGGGGAATCAGGATGGAATCGCTCGCGATGAGCGCGTTGAGCGTCACGAGTCCCAGCGAGGGTGGGCAATCGATCACGACGTAGTCGTAACGGTGGCGGATTTCGGCGATCGCCTCCTTCAGACGGAGATCCCGGCGATCGAGCGGCACGAGTTCAATCTCGGCCCCGACGAGGTCCCGGCTGGCGGGAATCAACTGCAGTCCCGGCAACATGGTCTTGCGCAACGCTTCGTCGGCCCCGATGTGGCCGAGCAGGACCTCGTAGGACGAGGCCTCACCGCGCTCCTGTCGAATCCCGACGCCGCTGGTCGCGCTACACTGCGGGTCAACATCAATTAGCAAAACAGTGTTACCACCGATTGCCAGGGCGGCGGACAGGTTGACGGCGGTGGTCGTCTTGCCCACGCCACCCTTCTGATTGACGATCGAGAACACGCGACTCATCGGGTTGACCTCAAGGTACCAGATCGCCTTGCGAAAAAGAAACCGAAAGCAATGTTTCACGTGAAACAAGCTTGGTCTGACAGGTTTCTCAGCCTTCCCGCTCCCACACGGAGAGCTTCATCTGCGGGGCGCCCGGCGCGACGGAGTAGAGCCGATCCTGAAGTTTGCGGAAGCTGCTCGCCGCTGCGGCCGGGTGCTCATGTTGTCCGATGGCCCTGAAGGACACCAAGAGACCGCCAATTCTGAGGCAGGTGGACGAGCAGGCGAGTAGTTGGTCGAGCGGCAGGGTGGCGCGACTGAGCACCGCATCGAGATTTCCGTTGCTGGCGGGATCCACATCCTCGATCCGCCTCGGGACGATCTCGAGGCCGAAGCCAGGGAGCCGGCGAGCGACTGATCGGAGGAAGCTCGCCCGGTGCTGACGAGGCTCGACCAGGTACGCGCTTGCCGCCCGCGTGGCGATCGCAACCGGGACCCCCGGCAGGCCTGCGCCACTGCCGATGTCGAGAATCCTCGGGTGCCTTGCAAGTGGCGCGATCAGTGGAGCGGCGGCAAGGGAGTCCAGGAGATGCCGATCGACGAAAGAGTCCAGGTCGCGGATCGAGATCAGGTTGAAGCGGGGTGCCCAGAGCATGAGTTCTTCCGCATAGGCTTCCAGCGCATCGACTTGATCGCTCGCGAGCGGCACCGCCAGTCGGGCGGCCCCCGCTAGAAGCCGCGCCCTGGTATGGCCCGGCGGGGAACTTGAGCTTCCCATCCCGCCGAACCTCAACGCGAAGCGCGATTCCGACGCAGGTGGATGCCGAGCAGTGAAATCGCGGCAGGTGTCATGCCCGGAATGCGGGACGCCTGGCCGAGGGTTCTTGGTCGGATGGCGGCCAACTTCTCGCGCGCCTCGGCCGAGAGCCCCGAGATCGAGGCGAAATCGGTGTCCTCGGGCAGTCGGGTTTCCTCCAGCCGTCGAGTTCGTGCCACCAATTCCTCTTGTCGGACAACGTAGCCTTCGTACTTCAGATCGAGGAGGATCGAGGCGCCCATCCGCTCGTCCCGCGGCCTCTCGAAGCCCAGGGCGACCAACTCAGGCCAGCCGATCTCGGGCCGGCGGGCTAGATCCGCGGCGGATGTCGGCCGGCGGATCGCCGCAATTCCGAGCGTCTCGAGCCTCCGGTTCGTCTCGCTGTCGGGGAGAAAGCGGTGTCCTTCGAGGGTGCGGGCCAGGCGCGAAGCCTCCGCGTCCTTGACAGCCGCGGCCTCGCCCTCGGCTGCGGAAAGCAGACCCGCCTCGCACGCGATCGCCCGCAGCCGGCGGTCGGCATTGTCCTCGCGCAGCAGCAATCGATGTTCAGCGCGTGACGTGAACATCCTGTAGGGCTCGCCCCCGACCCCTTGGGTCACCAGGTCGTCGACCAGTACGCCGATGTAGGCCGTGTCCCTCGCGAGGACGATGGCGTCTTCCTCGCGCAGCCTGCGAACGGCGTTGATGCCCGCCATCAGACCCTGCGCTGCGGCCTCTTCGTAGCCCGTCGTGCCGTTGATCTGGCCGGCGAGGAACAGGCCTGCAAGGCGCTTGGTCTCCAGGCTCGGCTTCAGCTCCAACGGGTCGACGAAATCATATTCGATGGCGTAGCCCGGCCGCATGATCACGGCCTCTTCCAGGCCCGGGATCGAGCGAATCATGGCCACCTGGACGTCGAGCGGCAGGGAGGTCGAGAGGCCGTTGGGGTAGATCTCGACCGTGTCGCGACCCTCGGGCTCCAGAAACACCTGATGCCGAGGCTTGTCGGCGAAGCGAACCACCTTGTCCTCGATGGACGGGCAGTAGCGTGGGCCACGGCTCTGGATTCGGCCACCGAACATGGCCGAGCGGTCGAGGTTGGCGGAGATCAGCGCATGCGTTTCGGGGGTCGTATAGGTGATGTGGCAGGGGATCTGGGTCTGCTCGATCCGGCTGTTTCGAAAGGAGAAAGGGGTGGGCGCCTCGTCGCCGGCCTGCTCTTCCAGAGACTCGAACCGGATCGTTCGCGCATCCAGCCGGGGGCAAGTTCCGGTCTTGAGACGACCGACACGAAAGCCCAGAGACTCCAGGTGCGGGGAGAGTCCCTCGGATGCAGCATCGCCAGCGCGTCCGCCTGGGAATTGACGGTCCCCGACATGAATCAAGCCACGCAAAAAAGTCCCCGTGGTCAGGATCACGGCAGCCGCCTCGAAGACTTCGCCGAGAGACGACTCGACGCCGATCACCCGCCCGTTCTCGACCAGCAGCCGCTCGATGGAAGCCTGCCGTATCTCGAGACCAGCATGATTCTCGACGACCCGCTTCATGTGCCGGCGGTAGGCGAGCTTGTCGGCCTGGGCGCGCGAAGCGCGAACGGCGGGCCCCTTGCGCGTGTTCAGGGTCCGGAACTGGATCCCGGTCGCATCGATGGCACGGGCCATTTCGCCACCCAGCGCGTCGATCTCCTTTACCAGGTGACCCTTGCCGACGCCTCCTATCGCGGGGTTGCAGGACATCTGGCCGATCTGGTCGAGGTTCTGGGTGAGCAGGAGTGTCTCAGCCCCCATCCGCGCCGCGGCGAGAGCGGCCTCGATGCCGGCATGGCCACCACCGACGACGATGACCTGCGGTTGTTTCACGTGGAACATCTCGTCCTGGATCACTTCCCGATGCAGAACCGCTCGAAGATCCGGTCGAGCACCTCTTCGGTGGTTGCATGACCGAGGATCGACTCCAACTCGAAAGCCGCCCGTTGAAGGCCCTGCGCGACGACTTCCAACTCCTGGTCCGAGGAAATCTCCCGCAGGGCCTCGGCAGCTCGCTCGAGCGCGCTCCTGTGTCTTTCCAAGCAGATGACCGGCCGCTCCCGCGAACTGTCGCCGTCATGCGCCGCTAGCGCATGCTCGAGGGAGCAGCAAAGCTCTGGGAGACCCTGCCCGGTCATTGCGGAGACCTCGACCGTCGCCCCTTCGTCCGCTTCCAGATCGGCAAAGAGCCAGGGCGACGGAGGGAGATCCGCCTTGTTTCGGACCGCCAGGATCGGCACCCCTCGGGCGGCGAGGCTGCGGGCGATCGCCGAAACCTCCCGATCCTCGGGTGACAGCCGCGTGGATCCATCGAATAGGGCGATCGCGGCGTCGGACGAGAGAGCGAGTTGACGGGTCTGCTCGATCCCGGCCCTCTCGACTTCGCTCTCGGACTCGCGCAGTCCCGCTGTGTCGACCAGAATAATCCGCAGTCCGTCGCCAAGCGTCAGCGACTCCTCCAGGAAGTCGCGGGTCGTCCCCGGCTCGCGGCTCACCAGAGCCCGGTTCCGACCGAGCAGCGAGTTCAGCAACGACGACTTCCCGACGTTGGGCCTTCCGAGCAGAACCACCCGCGCACCGTCGCGGACCAGTCGACCTCGGTCATAGGTCGAGAGCAGTTCCTTCACTGCGGACCTGGCGTCCTCCAGACTGCCATCCATGCTCGCGATCACGTCAACCGGGATGTCGTCCTCAGGAAAATCCAGGTGCGCCTCGACGAGACAGCGCGCATCGAGGAGACGGTCCCGGACCTTTTGGATCGAGTCCGACAACCGGCCCTCTAGGTGGCTTTGGGCAAGTTCCGCGGCGGCCTCGCTCGAGGCCCGGACAAGTTCGGCGACGGCTTCGGCCTGGCAGAGGTCGATCTTGCCGTTGAGGAAGGCGCGCTCCGTGAATTCGCCTGGGCGGGCTGGCCGCGCCCCGGCTCGCAACAGGCTTCCCAGAACGAGTCTGGGTACCAGATCGCCGCCGTGACAGTGGAGTTCGACGGAGTCCTCACCGGTGTAGGAACGAGGCCCGCGCATCGGCAGGAGGAGCACCTGGTCGATCACGCGCCGGCTCGACGGATCGACGACATGGGCGAGCCGGGCGCGGTGCGATCCCGCGAAGTCGACCGGGGAGCCGTCCGGTTTGATGCAGACCTTCCGACTAAGGGCGAAGGCTTGCGGGCCGCTCAGCCGAACGATCGCGATCGCCCCGGGGCCCGGTGCGGTGGCGACGGCTGCGATCGTGTCCTCGACGTAGGCCACGGAAGTTTCCGATCAAAGCCGCCGGCGCGCTGCGGACCAGCCCCTTCGGCGGGCTCAGGCCGTCGCGACTGGCGGATTCGATCGCATGACGAAGTATTGCTGGGCGATCGTGAGGAGGTTGTTCGTGATCCAGTAGAGGGTCAGCCCCGCGGGAAAGCCGATGAACATGTAGGTGAAGACGAGCGGCATGAACATCATCACCCGCTGCTGCGCGGGATCGCCTGCCGGTGGGGCCATGCGTTGCTGCAGGAACATCGTGATCCCGAGGAGGATCGTCAATACCGGAATTCCCCAGCCGAGAATCGGAAGCCGCTCCGGGGCCGAAAGATCGTGAACCCAAAGCATGAAGGGAGCATGTCGCAGCTGGATGGTGCTCGAGAGCGCCTGGTAGAGGCCAAAAAACACGGGGATCTGGAGCACCATCGGCAGGCAACCCCCGACCGGGTTCACCTTGTGCCGTTTGTAGAGTTCCATGACCTCGTTGTTGAGCTGCTTCGGGTCGTCCTTGTACTTCTCGCGCAGCCGCTGCATCTCCGGCTGGAGGCGCTGCATCTCGCGCATCGACTGGAAGCTCTTCTTCGTGAGAGGCCAGAAGGCGATCTTCACGAGGATCGTGAGCAGGATGATGTCGATCCCGTAGTTCCGGGTGATGCGGTGCGACAGGTTCATGATCTTCAGAAGGAACAGCGAGATCGGCCCGAACCAGCCCAGATTGAGGCCGCGCACGAAGTCGTGGCCGGCCGCTTCCAGAACCGCGCTCTCCTTGGGGCCCATGAACAGCGTGTAGTCGGAAGACACCACACCCGAACCGGCGCGCGGCGTGATGATGCGCGCTTCAATCGCATCGCCACGGCTGCGCAAGGCGACCTGAGTCGCGTGTGCGGGGGCCGCGGCGGACAGGAAGTAGTGGTCCTCGAAGCCCGACCAGCCGATCGTGCCGCTCAGGTTCTGCGGTGTGGAGAGCGCGGTCGGAGCCGTCTGGACCAGCTTGCCGTCCACCAGGGAGGCGGCGCCCTCGAACACCCCACCGGCGTCCTTCGTCTTGTTGATCGATTTGCTCCAGACGAGACCGATCCCGGGCGGCTGCCCGTCGGGGCCGGCTGCGGTGAGTTCGGGAGCCAGTGCCGACGCCGGCGGAGTCTCGACGTGCAGCTCGATCGGGTAGGCGTTGGCGCGGAACCGGAGCCGCTTGAGGATCGGCTGACCGCCGAGATCCGCCTTCAATTCGACGAGCGTTTCCTCGGTGCCGGAAATCTTCCGATCGCCCGCATCCGAGGCATAGACCGCCTGCACGTCGGACCACTTGCTCGCGCCGCGGATCTCGAGGCCCATCGGGAGTTCCGACTCGCTTCCCGGGACGACCAACTCGAGCGCCGGACTGTCGGGCGCGTTCGTCGCGCGGAACTGCTTGAGGGTGTAGCTGCGGATGCGGCCACCCGCCGTTTCGAGAACCGCCGTGTAGAGGTCGGTCTCGATCGTCACAGTGCTGCCCTGCGGCCGCTCGCCGGGCCGCTCGCCGCTGGCCGATGACCCGGCCGCGCCTGGATTCGTGTTCGGTGCCACGTTCTCGCGCTCCGCGGGGAGAGTCGGCTCGCCACTGCGTTCACCGGTCGTGGCGGGGGCTGACTGGGTCTGCCCCGCCCCCGGCTCAGGCGGCATCAGGCGCTTCAGAACCAGTTCCTGATAGGCGAGAATGATGCCGACCGAGATCGTGATGAAGAGAAGGGTTCGGCGGTCCATGTCAGTTGGTTCTCCGCGCTCGGGCGTGCGTCGCTCCGGGGACCGGGTCGAAACCCCCCGGGTGAAAGGGATGGCAGCGGGCGAGACGGCGCAACCCGAGGGCCGTGCCGATGACTGCACCGTGGCGCCCGATGGCCTCGCGAGCAAAGGACGAGCACGTCGGCTGGAAGCGGCAATGAGGCCCGAGGACCGGTGACAGCGTCAGCTGGTAGAGGCGCACGAGTGCTCGCAGCAGGACGCCAGTCGCCTGGTCGAGCCCTTGGGCGATTCGGTGCAAGGAGGCGATCACCGATCCAGAGCCGATTCCGGGCGCGCGGGCAAGCCGGAGGTCGGTTCCGGTGCCGGGCCGCTGACCGAGGGGTTCAACCGATCGAAGACCGGGCCCAGTTCCAGTGCGGTCGCGAGGGCATCGAGGCCGGGCGAGCCGTCGCGTGCGATCACGACGAGAGAATATCCCCCGGGTAGCTGGTCGCGCCGGCGACGAAAGGCTTCACGGACGCGTCGCTTGATGTGGTTTCGGGCGACCGAGTTCCCGACCTTGCGGGTCACGGTGATCCCCAAGCGCGCGGCCGGGGAGCCGTCCCGGGCGACCAGAACCAGAAAGTGGCGCGTCGGGTGGCGCCGAGCCCTGGACTGAATCGCGAGAAAATCCTTCCGGCGTCGGACGCGAGCGAGCTTTGGAAGGTTCTGCAAGCACGCCACCGGAGCACATGGGGTCCACGCCCCGGGGCCCGCGGCACCAGGACGAGCGGATTTCCCCGTAAGGCTCAGCCGGGCTGCTTGCCCGGAATCGAGACGGTCAAACGCTTGCGGCCCTTGCGCCGCCGACGCTTGATCACTTGGCGTCCCGTCGGGCTCGCCATCCTCGCGAGGAAGCCGTGAACGCGCTTCCGACGCCGATTGCTCGGCTGGTAGGTCCGTTTCATCTAAACCGCCCGTTGTTCGATGGAGCCCCGACCGCGAAAGCCGTCTTGAAGGCCAATCCGGTTGCAACCATGCCGACCCCCGGGCTGTCAACCGGGGGTGCGACTGCTCGGGGTCGGGGGAGCCGGCCGGGCGGTCGACCGCGATCAGGAACCCTCGACGTCGCGTGCTCGAGAGTTCAGCCCTCGGCGGCCGGGGCCTCGGCCGCGGGGGCCTCAGCCGCAGGCGCCTCAGCCGCAGGGGCCTCAGCCGCAGGCGTCGGCGTTGCCGCTGCGGCAGCCTCGACCGGAGGCGCCGCCTTCTTCTTCTGGTGCTCCTCGCAGTGCGCGAATGCCGTCTGCTTCTTGCGACAACCCGCCGTCTTGCACGTCGCGTAGCGGGCCTTGGGCAACGTGCCCTGGCGCCACTCCTTGTAGTGGCGCGAGCAATAGCCCTTGCCCACGGTGTCCTTCTCGCAACCCTCGGCCTTGCAGTTTCCCTTGCTTGCCATCTTCGATTTCGCTCCTTCGAGACTTGCCGGGACGCGTTGGCGGCTCAGAACCCCGCCTTCAACGATCGCGTCATGAGATCGATCATCGCCTCGCGAGGCGACTTCCCTTCGGATAGCAGACGGCACATCTCCCCGGTGATCGCGAGGGCCGTGCCCCACCTTACCGTGCCGATGACCGCCATTCCCATGGCGAAGCGTTCGCACGCCGCCCCCGGACCGGCAAGGCGACCAAGCGGGCTACCACCCCGGCCCGGCCTCCCGACCCCCACGCCGCCGTATCCGGGAATCGTCGATCCGGTGGACCTCGCAGACCTCGGCGGCCGCCCGTGCGAGTCCGGCGAACTCGCCGGGACCGATGCGGAGCCGGTCGAGGTCCTCGCCGAGGTCGGTCATCGAAGCGTAGGCACGCAGCGGATCGGGAACCGACGAGAACGCCAGGTACTGCATCTCGTAGAGGTGCCGGACGAGCTTGTTCCACACCCCCTGCGGCGGGTAGAACACCCCGAGCGGCCGCACGTTATGGGCGACGTAGACTTCGCGCTCGACCGGGCTCCAGAACTCTGCCGCGAGTAAGTTCGAGGCATGGTCGGGCAGCCGCTGCGCGAAGCGCGCGGCGAGTCCGGCGCCGGTGGAGCCGGGCGAGCCGTCTTCGAGCGCATACGCGCGCAACTCGCGCGGCGCCTTCGCGACCGCCTCTTCGAGCAGGCCGGCGAGCCCCGCGAGGCGTTCGCGCCATTGCTCGTCCCCGACCACCCGTGGCACCCACCCGGAGTCCACCGCGCGATGCGCCCACTCGTGCAGGCAGCGCGCCCCGAGCATCTCGGCGGCCCAGGGAATCCCCGGTCCGCGAAGCCGCTCGATGCCCGGTTCCTCGGGGTCGTAGGCGAGGAGTCCGCTCGCAGGGTGCATGAAGACGTAGCCTTCCTGTGCCGCATCGAGATCCGTAAGCGCGAGTTCCTCCGGTGCGACCAGCGCCGAGAGAAAACTCGTGGTGCGCTCGGCGGTGATCGCGAGCTCGCGATACATGCTGCGCACGGCCGTTTCCGGGGCTTCCCGCAGCAGATCCGCGAGCAGGTCGCATCGGTCGGCCCGCTCCCGCGACCAGTGGATCCTTCCGCCACGGCCAGCGACGACGAGCGGCGGTGCGGTGTCGCGCAGCCATTCGCAAAGTTCGCGCACCGCGGGTTCGGATGAGCCGCCCTGGCGGCGATGGAAGGCCTCCAGCGCGGCGAGCGAATCGAGGCGCAAGTCCTCCGCAAGTCGCGGTGGGAAGGCTTCGAGCGCGGGCGGCACGAGGAGCCCGGTACCGTGAATCCGACGATCGGATCCGGCCCGGCGCACCGGGCGCAGCCGATCGTGGCGAAGGTCGCGCAGGTGAGGGATCGACGCAGCGAACGTCCGCAGGCAGTCCGCATCGGGGCGGGTCGACTGCTGCACGGCTCGCGTGAAAGCCGCGCGCTCCGCTTCGCTTCGCTCGAACCACCAGGCGGCGATCTGGATCGGCGCCAAAGTCGCGTCGGGCGTGGTGCGCAGGCGGTCGCCGAGCGCGAGCAACCAGGCGATGAACTCGGGGTGCGAGGTGAGGGCGTCGAGGTCGGAGCGATCGAGCGTCCATGCGCCGACGTTCAGCAACGAAGCGAAGGGTCGCACGTTGCCTGCGGCGAGCACGACCGCGAGGTTGCGGACCAACGGCACCGAGAACTCGACGGTACGTCGCGCGAGGTCGTGCGTGCGTCGGAAGTATAGGCGCAAGCCGGATGCGAGCAGATCGACGTCGGGCTCCGGCCAACCCTCTCGCTCCGTGAGCAGGTCCCGCGCATCCGCCGCAAGGCCGTGCGGACCGAGGTGCTCTGCCAACACCACCACGACCCGCGGGTCCGCACAGGCGAGTTGCTCGCGCGACGTCAGTTGCGGTCCCGCGCTACGTCCGACGGCGCGGCCTCGGTGCGCTCGTTGGCCCCGGGCGCCCCCGGTGCAGCGGCCACCTTGCGCATCAGGTCCGTGAAGCGGACCGAATCGACATAGCCGACGACGCGGTCGACCTCGACGCCGTGCGCGTTGAAGAAGATGACCGTCGGCACGCCGAGCACGCCGAATCGCCCGAGCAGAGCCTCATTCTCGGGCGAGTTCTCCGTCACGTCGGCCTGCAGCATGCTGAAGCGCCCGGCCTCCCGTGTGACCTCGGCATCGGCGAACGTCGTGCGCTCCATCAAGCCGCAGGGCATGCACCATTCGGCACCGAACTCGAGGATCGTCGGTCGCCGGCTCGCGATCGCGCGGTCGATCGAGTCGACGGCGAGCGGTTCCCAGCGGATACCGGAACCTGCGGGCGTGGCCCGCAGACCGCTCGCCAACCCGAGCCAGGCGGCGGTGGCGATTGCCGCCGTGCCGAGGCCGCGCCGCAACCGGGTGAAGCCGCGCAGGTTGCGGCCCGAAGGCTCGAGGAAGCCGAGGTAGAGTCCGGCTACCGCGAGCAGGGTCGGGAGCGCGAAGCGCGCCACCCCGGGCGGCAACAGGGGAGCGACGAAGTACAGCGCCATCCCGAGCAGGATCACGCCGAAGAGTCGGTTCATCCAGCGCAGCCATTCGCCGGACCGGGGCAACGAACCGATCGACCCGGCGGCGGCCGCGAGCAAGACGTAGGGCAGGCCCATCCCGAGACCCATCGAGAGGAAGAGCAGGAATCCGAGCACGGCGTCGCGCTTCGCGCCGACGTAGAGCAGCAGCCCGAGAACCACCGGCCCGATGCAGGGCGCGGCGACGATGCCCATCGTGAGCCCCATGAGGAGAGCGCCCGCCACGCCACCGGAGGCTCGTCCGAAGCGCTCCATGAGGGCGGAAGGAGCCCGGATCTCGAAGAGCCCGAAACTCGACGCGGCGAGCGCCACCAGCAGGGCGGCGAGGGAGATCGGCACCACGGGATGCTGCAATGGTGCCCCGACGAGTCCCCCGAAGAGGGCGGCGCTGGTGCCTAGCAGGGCGAACGTGAGGGTGATCCCCGCGACATAGGCGATCGACAAGGGGAGCGATCGAAGCCCCGGCCTTGCCTGATGGCCGAAGAAAGCGACGGTCACCGAGACCAACGGATAGACGCAGGGGGTCAGGTTCAGGCCGAGGCCCAGCACGAAGGTCATCGCCACGGCCGCCGGCAGGCTTGCCCGCGCAAGCCAGCGCGCGAGCCAGGGCTGGCGATCGGTGGCCCGGGAGCCTGCGTCCCCTTCTATCCCCCCCGGAGTTCCGGTCGGAGCAGGGGCCTTGGCCTGTTCGCCGACGCTCCCCTCCGCCGCGGCCGTCGTGCCCGCCCCGGGTCCGCCCTTCGCCGGGGCGAGCAGGGCTTCGATCGTCCGGGGGGGGAGGCAGCGCTCTTCGTCGCAGGCCTGGTAGCGCAGCTTCGCGAACACCGGCCCATCGGGAGGGCGATCGCTCTCCGCGGAGATCCGCACCGTCCCGTCGTAGACCAGGAGCGACTCCTCGCCCGCGAAGGCGAGGCGCTTGTCGACCGGTTCCGGGTAGCTCGGTGCTCCGAACGAGCCCCCGACCAGAGTGAGTTCGGTCGGGATCAGGAAGGTCTGCCTGGGTCGGTGGGCGTTGATGTGAAAGCCGGGTGCCACCTCGAGGATCGCGCGTGCACGGGTGCGTCCGCCTTCGAGCGTCTCGATCGCGCCACCGAGCTTCACCACGTTCGCGGGCGGAGGTGTGGCCCAGGCCGAAAGGAGCGTGGCCGCGATCGCCGCGACGGCGGCCGGGGCCGCACTCGCCCATCGTGAGAGACGTCCCATGCTGACGCCCCCCGATGCTAGCACGTCCGCGGTGCGGGCCTACGACTCAGTCGCAGCACCCGGGGGCGGGTTCACGGGGAGGTCGAGCGGGACGGTCTCAACGATCTCGAGCCCGTATCCCGGGAGACTGATCAGTCGGCGGTTGAAGTTGCTGATCAGTCGGATCTTTCGCACCCCGAGATCGCGCAGGATCTGGGCCCCGATGCCGTATTCCCGGAATTTCTTGAGCCCACCCTCCGAACGCGTGCTGGGCCGCGTGGGATCGACGTCTTCGCCAGGCCGAGTGCTTTCGCCGCGCGGCGCGAACATCTCGGACCCCTGCTCGCGCTTCAGGTAGAGGACGACGCCTCGCCCCTCGGTCGAGATGATCTCCATCGCCCGGTGAAGGAGCGCTCCGGTGTTGCGGTCCGTCGCGCCGAAGACGTCGCCCGGAAGGTACTCCGCATGGGCGCGGACCAGCGTCGCCTCGTCGCCGCGGATGTCGCCCTTCACCAGAGCGAGATGTTCGCCCTCGTCGACGTCGCTGCGGAACACCACGGCCCGGAACTCGCCGCCATAGCGGGTGTCGAGCCTCGCCTCCGCGACCCGGTGCACCAGCGAGTCGTGGTTCAGGCGGTACTGGATCAGGTCGGCGATCGTGACGAGCTTCATGTTCCAGCGCCGCGCGAAGACCTCGAGGTCGTCGCGTCTCGCCATCGTGCCGTCGGGCTTCATGATCTCGCAGATCACGCCGGCCGGCTTGAGTCCGGCAAGGCGTGCGAGGTCGACGGCGGCCTCTGTCTGCCCGGTGCGGACGAGGACCCCGCCGTCGCGCGCCCGCAACGGGAACACGTGGCCGGGTGTGCTGATGTCGTGCGGGCCCGCGCCGGCGGCGACGGCGGCCTGGATCGTGCGCGAACGGTCGGCAGCGGACACGCCGGAGCCGATGCCGTGGCGCGCATCGATCGAGACCGTGAACGCGGTGCCCAGGGGCGCGGTGTTCTCGGCGACCATCATCGGCAAGCCGAGTTCGGCGAGCTTGCGCGCCGTGAGCGGCAGGCAGATCAGCCCCCGGCCCTCGGTCGCCATGAAGTTGATCGCCTTGGGCGTCACCTTCTCGGCGGCCATGCAGAGATCGCCCTCGTTCTCGCGGTCCTCGTCGTCCATGACGATGACCATGCGGCCCGCCCGGTACTCGGCGATCGCCTCCTCGATCGTGCCCAGCGGGGACCGGGCGGCGTCGTCCTCGTCGGTAGGCGTCATCGGCGGCATTACCGATGCCTTAGAACCCGGTGCGCCCGCGGCGCAAGGAGGCGTCGTTCCGGCTCCGTTCGCCGCAGCCATGCCGGCTACAGGTCCACGGCACCCCTCACGCCTCGCGGGCGAGGGCGATCGCCGCGTCGAGCGCGTCGCGGTCGAGGCTGCCCGCGACGCCGATCACGACGAGGCGCGAGCCCGCCGGCTCCGCGCCCCAAGGTCGCCCCTCGGTGAAGGTATGCCGTCGGCCGACCGATTGCAGGACGGTCGCACGCCCGGGCGAGTCCGCCAGGTCGAGCAGGCCCTTCGCGCGGACGTCCCCCTCCGGCGTCGCCGGGACATGCCTTCGACGAAGGTCGCCGGGGCGGCGGCGAGGGGCGCCATGAAAGCGGGCCTGCGGCGGGTGGTTGCGCCCCGCCATGGCTGCGTGCCGATTCAGGTCCCCGGGAAAGAGGAAGCCGGGGACCTCGCGATTCTTCGCGGCGGCCCGGTCCGGCTCAGCCGCGGGTGCGCGCTGCGAGCGCCTTGAACGCCTCGGTCGGAACGGTCTCGATGTTGAGCTGGCCTTCGAGCCCGGCTTCGCGATGCACCGAGATCTCGCGCCAGCGGTCGCTCGTCGCCATGGCGAAGAAGACTTCGCGGCTCGGGTACTCGACGATCGCCACCTCGTCCCAGAGCTGCTCGGCTTGTCCCACTTGGAGGTACGTCGCGTCCCCGACGAAGAGGACCCTGCCACCGATTTCGAGCAGTCCACGGGTGAAGGCTTCGCCGTAACGACCATAAGCCTCGCGACCGGAGATCCCGGGGTCGCGGCCGTCGGGATAGGCCGCGCGCTCGCGAAACTTGAGCAGATTCACCATGACGACCGGGCCCGGCGGACCGGGCCGCATCCACTCCTCGATCTGGCCCTTGTCGGGGTAGACGCGATTTTCGACGTTCATCGACGATTCCTCCTTGGGCGGCTCGGATCAGCCGTTGCGGTCCTGAAGCGAAAGAATGTGGCCTTCCTCCGGGCGAACCCGCCCGTCGACCAGGTCTCCCCACACCCGCTCGAGATCCGCGCGGCCCCGGCCGCGCACGATCCGCAGCCAACCATCGCTGAAACCGAGGAAGGAGCGCCAACTCTCGCCGAGCCGGGCCTCGAACCCCTCCGGCCCCCACTCGGCGCGTCGCTTCTCGAGCTGGCTGGGCGCGAAGAAGAAGGTGGGCGACGGACCCGGGAGGTTGCGGGCGGGACGCTCGCCGTTCCAGTGGGTGGCGCCGACGGCCGCACTGTGGCGCAGGTTCTCGCCGAGCCGGCGGTGAAGCCCGTTCACCACGCGACCGTCTCCGGAGTGGTCGACGAAGACGCTCGGCGTCGTGGGATCGACGGCCTCGATCGCCGCGTAGGGAAGCACCTCGTCGTAGCAGCCGAGGCCGGACACGAAGGCGCGGTTGCGCTCGGAGGTGAGACCGACCACGCGGCCGGCCTTGCGGCGCGACAGGCAGGCGGCGAGCGCGATCGCCGTCTTGCTCGACGCACTCGACACGAAGAACCGCGTAGCTCCGAACTCTCGGTTTTCGGCGAGAAAGTCGTCGACCAGAAACGACGTGAGGAAGAGCCCGCGCAGCAGCAGGATCGCGTCCTCGCGTTGCTCTTCGTACTGCGGATCGGCCGACGAGCGCAGGTACTGCCGGTAGGCGAGCGCGGTGTCGCGCCGGTGCGCAGCCACGTCGACGAACTGCGACCGGGTCGCGTCGGCCGCCTCGACGAGCAGGTGGGTGGACATCGGATAGAAGCCGAAGAAGCGCTCGCCGGGTTTCACGTCGGGGTGGCGCGACTCGACGACGTCCGCGAAGCCCATCACCGGCACGCGCCCGAAACCCGCCTCCGCGAGGAAGAAGTTCCAGTAGCCGAGCATGTCGCCGGTGAGCGCATAAGACACGTTGTTCGACGTGAGGGCGAAACGATCCACGCGCAGCAGGACCTGTCCGGGGGACGTCGCCACCGGGCTCGCCGAGTCGCGGAAGCGCACCTTGTGCCAGTCGCGTCGGTCGATCTCGAAGTCGATGGCGGTTCCGTCATCTTGGCCAGGCATGCGGACTCCTCGGATGGCTCGGGACAAGCGGCAGTGCTCGTGCCGATTGCCTCCTTACCCGGCCGCGCCCGATGGCTCAACCCAGCAAGAGCGCGATTCGCTCGAAACACCAGAAGGCGGCGAGGACGCCCATCGACCAGACGACCGCCCGGCGGGCGCCGCCCGAAGCCAGACCCGCCCGGGCGAGCAAGCCGCCGAGGGCGAGCAGGGCCGTGACGAAGGCAACCTGGCCGATCTCGATCCCGACGTTGAAGGCGAGCAGGGCAGCGGGGATGCCGTCGGCCGGAAGCCCGGCCTCGGTGAGCGCACCCGCGAAGCCGAAGCCGTGCAAGAGTCCGAAGCCGGCGGCGACCAGCCACGGAACCCGGATCCACGCTCCGGAGGCGCCACGCACCGGGCGACGCGCGAGTTCGACGGCGAGGGCGAGGATGCTCGCGGCGATCAGCACCTCGATCGCACGCGAAGGCACGCGCACGAGGCCGAGAACGGCGGCCGAGAGCGTGACGCTGTGGCCGACCGTGAATCCGGTCACGGTGCGCAGCAACGGGCCGGCGCCGGTGGAGAGCAGGAGGAGGCCGGCCACGAAGAGCAGGTGGTCCGGCCCGGAGAGGATGTGTTCCACCCCGAGTCGCAGGTAGTCGCGAAAGGCGTCGAGCGGCTGCGGCCGCACCGGCACGCGGTAGACCGGGGTGGCCTCGTTCAGGACGGTCTGCCGGCTCGTGCCGTCGCGCAGCTCGATGCGGAGCAGTGCCGTGATCTTTGCGACGTCGAGGTCGCGTACCCCGACGTCGCGCCCGGCGAGTCCCTCGGGACCGCAGTCGACCGTCCAGCGAAGCCGGACGCGCTCACCGCCGTCCTCGGCCTCGATTGGCGACGTCGAGCGGCACTCCGCGGGCAGGTCCGGTCGGACCTCAGCCCCCGGAAGACGCTGTGCCGCCGACTTCCACGTGACCTGGAATGCACCGGGGCCGATCTCGCGGAGGACGAGCAGGGCGGGTTCTAGGCCGTGTGCCCGGGCCGGGCGCGCGCAGGCGACGGCGGCTAGTCCGACCGCGAGTCCGACCGCGAGAGCGCCCGGGAGGATGCGTGAACGTCGCGTCCGTGCCTCACCCCCCGCCGTATCCCGCAAGACCCTCACGAGTGCGGCCTCGCGTTCCAGGCCGCGGACTCCACGATGATCGATTGGCGCGCACGCAACTCGCGCCGCAGGGCTGTCACGCGCTCCTTTCTCTGCCGCTCGAGCCAGGCCTCCCGCAATCGGCCGCGCACCGCGCCGAAGGCGGGGGGCCCGCCCGCGTGGCGCTCCTCGATGAGGAACAGGTGTACGCCGCCAATCCCGGGGATCGGTTCCGTCCAGACGCCGGCTGCCGCTTCCATCACCGTGGCGGTCACGTCGCCGCCGAACAGCTTCTCCATGTGCGCGGGCGACCAGGCGACCAGGCGCGCCGGCAGCGCGAAGGAGTCGCCTCGGCCGATCGCGGCGGAAACGTCGATGCGACCCGTGCGCACGTCGAGCAGGGTGCGCCGCGCGCGCTCACCGGCGGATGGCCCGTCCGGCTCGCCCGCCGCCGGACGCGCATCGGAGAAGAAGACGTGGCTGAGCGTGACCCGCGCGGGAACGCGATAGGTTTCGGCCTCCCGCTCGTAGAAGGCCCGCAGCTCGGCGTCAGTCGCCTCGGTTTCACCGACACGCGAGGCGAGCAGGCGCATCTTCTGGACGAGGATGCGACGCACGACGAGATCCTTGCGGTCGAGGCCCAGTTCGAGAGCGCGTTGGTAGAGCTCCTCCTCGGCCGCGGTGGATCCGCCCTCCGATGCCGTCGCGACGCTCGGCCCGAGGGCATCGTCGGCCAGCACGCGCGCCTGCTCGACGAGCCAGCTGCGCACGCTGCGGTCGTTGCGGTCGAGGCCGCGCGCGCGCGCCTCGCGGTACAGGACCTCCTCGTCGATCGCCTGGTCGACCAGCGCCGCCTCACCGGCTTCTCCGGGATCGAGTCCGGTCTGCTTGGTGTAGTCCTCGCGCATCCGCGCGACCTCCGCGGCGGAGACGACGATCGGACGCGCGCCGTCGCCCCGGGCCGCCGCAGCGAACGGGTGCGGCCCGTGGACGGCACGGAACAGCAACGCGCCGCCGACGAGAAATTGCAGCAGGGGTGACCGCAACCAATGCGCTGCGAGAGCGCCTCGCATCAGTCCCCGGTCGCCAGTCGCCCGTCGGCGAACCGCCAGAGCGGGACGGTCGAAACCTGATGCTCGCCGAAGCGCACCTGGACCTCGACGAAGTGATCGGCGGCCGCCGCCGCGGAGAGGTCGCGCGGCGAGGTCGTCAACGCGAAGACCACCGAGCCGTCGCCGGCGCGCTGCAGGGAGGCCTCTTCGAGGCCTTCGGGTAGGCCGGCCGTGCCCTCGAGTGCGCCCGCGGGAAGCGTCGTGCGGAAGATCTCGTCGTCGTCGCGCAGCACGACGACCACTTCCTGCGTCGCCGGATCGAAGCCCGCGGGCAGGGCACCGAGCGTCATCGCGAGGCGCAGAACGTTGCTTCCCGCACCGTCGAGGGCGATCTCTCCCTTGAGCGTCGCAACCCCGTCCGGCTGGTACCAGATGGGCGAAGACCAGGCGCGCTCCTGGATCTTGCGCGGCAGGGCTGCGTTGCAGCACTCCGCGTACTCCTCGGGGACGGTATCGGGAGCCGTGCAGTCGATGCCGAGTCGGTTGCAGACGTAGGTGTGCCAGCGACAGGTCGGGTTTTCGAGCAGGCGGGCGTAATAGAACGCGCGCTGCGCCGGATCGAAGTCCGGATCGCTCCACACCGCGCACAGCGAGTCCTCGCCAGCCCCGGTCGGGGTGCAGGTTCTCGTGTCCACGTCCGCGCCGTTGGCGGGATTCCCCGCCACTTCGACGACCTTTTCCTGCGCCTTGCCGTCGCGGTCGACCCAGCCCTTGACGATCTGGAGACGCTGAAGCGGTGCACCGGGGTCGCCTTCGCTGCCCGGATCGCGGAAGGCGAGCACGCCGAAGCGCGGGCTCGCGGCGCCGGCGACCGGTCCGATCTCCGCGCCCATCGGCAGGCCGCCGCGATAGGCGTTTTCGACGAAGCGCGGGTCGCCACAGCGCAGGTCCGGCTCGGCGCCGGCGAAGAAGCGCAGGATGGGCCGCGTGCCGCTCGTGGCGTAGACCTCGCGGCGCCGCATGCCGGCGAAGATCGCGTCGCGCGAATTCTCCTCCGCCCAGACCACGGCGAGCCCGCCCGGATTTCCCTCGACCCCGGCCGGGGAGATGCGGGCGAGAATGGTACGCGGATTGCGCTCACGGTTGCCGACGTGACCCACCGCGCCGTAGTCGCGCTCCACGACGTTGCCCGGGTCGGAATTGTGACCGTCGGTGGCACCCACGAAGCCGAACCGGAAGGGATTCTCGCCGAGTTTCTCCTCTTGGACGAGTCCCTCCTTCAGCGCGTTGCGCACGTAGTTCAGCGGGGGAAACGCCTGGTTGGGGTCCGAGAGCGGATTGAAGAGCTGGAGGCGGTTCAACTTCTCGAAGCCGCACGCTTCGTCGCTCGTACCGAAGCCGGTGCGGCACTCGGAGTCGCCCTTGTGCTGGTTCATCTCCACGAGCGGCTCCATCGCGGAGCGGAAGGCCGCGTCGGCTGCGGTCAGCGCACGGCCGTCGGGGTTCACCGGCTCGAACATGAGACCACCGCTCACGTTGGGGTTGTGCGGGATCGCGAGGACGTCGCAGCCGGGCTTGCCGTCGAGGCACTGCTCGCGCAGGGCACTCCAGAGCTGGTCCGGACGGATGGCCTCCATCGCGGTCGTGGGCCGTTCGGGAACCTGCGTGTTGCGGAAGATCACGTTGCGATGCAGATTATTGCCGCTCGGCTGCGCCGACCACTCGTAGGCGACGAAGGTCGTGAAGTCGCACGCGTCGGTCCGGTCGTAGTGCTCCTCCGCCGCGGCCTGGACGTCCTGCCAGACGAGCGAGGCCTGGGCGAGGCAGAGTTCCCCGTCGGGGCCGCACCAGGAATAGCGCTTGGCATTCGGCAGGCCGTAGGTGAGCAGGAACTGGATGACCGCGGGCGGGGGGAGCTGTGTCGGCACATCCGGAAGCGGCGCGGCCAGCTGGTTGCGCGCCGAAACGCACTCGGGCGAGTCGTAGCCCGAGAGTCCCGGCGTGAGACAGATCTGGATCTCGCCGAATTGCTCGGCGTGGTCGGTCACGGCCGCGAAATCGAGTGGTCGGCGCAGGCGCGCCTTGCGGGTCGGGTTGCCCTCGGCATCGAAGGGCGGAAGCGGAAGGTCGCCGCCCTTGGCGAAGACGTAGGCGCCGCGCGGATTTTCCCGGGTCCCGGCGAAGACGGCATCCGAGGAATACGCGGTGTGGACGTGGGTCTCGCCGAACCAGGGTTGCCGGTAAATGTCGAAGCTCGCACAGGCCTCGCGCTGCTCGGTGCGAGACCATGCGCCGGGCACCACGAGGGCTTCGGGTGGAGCCGGCGTCGCGGTGGGAGCCGGCGGCACGGCGTCGCCGCCCGAGTCGCTGCAGCCCAAGAGCCCGCAGAGCGTGGCGGCGAAGGCCACCGTCGCAACAGCGGTCGCCGGTCGCGCAAACCGCCGCGTCAGCCGGCGGATCGAGGATTGGATTCGCGTCTTCATCGGAAGCCTCCTCAGACGAGTGCGATGTGGAGCAGCGCGGCGGCGAGTGCGAGGGCCAGACCGACCCAGGCGCGCGGCCCGAGGTGAAGCCCGATTAGCGGCTTGGTCGGAAAGGAGAACGTGACAGGGGTTGCCGCGATCTTGAACTGGTGGGCCCTGGCGAAGCGCGGATCGACCACCAGCTGCATCATGTCGCGGCGACTGCGGTACCGCATGGTGCCGAGGAGGCTCCATCCCGGATCGTCGGGGACGTTCCAGCTGTCGATGTAGGATCCGATGGCACGCCCCACCACCACCGGGTGGCCGCCGCGACGCAGGAGGGCCGGGAAGAAGTCGGCCGTGTAGCGCTCGAGGAGATCCCGCGACCGCGTGAGCTTGCCGGTATCGGGGTCGGGAACCGGCTCCGGGGCAAGACGCACCAGGTTCGCCATGACGAACTCGCGCCCGTCGTCGGCGGCAAGAAAGGTGCGCAGGTTCGCCAACTCTCGCGCGTCGGCCAGAGTCGTGGCGGGCAGCCGGGTCATCAACTCGTCGATCTCCACCGCCGCGAGCGGCCGGGGGATGCCGTCGTACCAGAGGCGGAAGCCGGCGTAGGCGAGCGCGGCGCCACCCCAGATGAGCAACGGCGTCACGGCATCACCGGGTGCGACGGCGCGCGGCCGTTCTCGAGATCGGCGTTGCGCTGCCGGAGGCGGCGTTGGGTGATCTCGTGGGTGATGATCCAGAAGCGGCCCTCGCGGATCGCCTCGACGACGAGGCCCGCCACGTCGGCGGGCTGCAGGGCGGTTGTGTTCATCATTTGCTCGATCTGGTCCATCGGGATGGCGCTCGGGGGCTTGAGACCGAGCGCGGCCGGCGCGTTGCGCGTGGATTCGAAGATGCGGGTGGCGACGAGTTCCGGACACAGGCAGGACACACCGACCCCGGTGCCGTCGAGCTCGAGTGCGAGCGACTCGGAGAGGCCGACGACCGCGTACTTGGTCGCATGGTAGGGTCCGACCAGAGCGCCCGGAGCGAGGCCGGCCTCGGAGGCGGTGTTCACGATGTGTCCCACGCCTTGGGCGACCATGAGTGGTCCGAAGGCGTGCAGGCCGTAGGCGACCCCGAGCAGGTTCACGTCGACGATCCAGCGCCAGAGTTCCGGCTTGGTCTTGAGCGACGGCCTCCCGCCGGCGACACCCGCGTTGTTGCAGAGGACGTGTACTGCTCCGAAGGCGGCGATGGTCTCGTCGCGCAGGTGCGCGACCTGCGCCGGCTCGGCGACGTCGCAGACCACCGCGCGTACCGGTGCTCCGCCCGCACCGAGGCGCCCGGCTTCGCGCTCGAGCGCCGCGCGCTCGACGTCGGCCATGACGACCGACATCCCCTCGGCGAGAAACCGCTCGGCGAGCGCGAGTCCGATCCCCGATGCGGCGCCGGTGACCACGGCCACCCTTCCACCGATCTCCATGCCTTCCGCCCCCTTGTTCCGAGAATTGGCAGACCCTATGCTCATGACGGTGGCGGTGGCAAGCACGAAAGTGGTGCCACCAGCCTGAGTGCTGCCGGTTCGGAAGAGAGCCGGCGAGCAGATAACGGAAAAGATACGGGAAAAGGGAGTCCCCATGGAGATCCTGCGTACCCCCGACCAACGATTCACCGACCTGCCGGGGTTCCCGTTCGCCCCGCACTATGTGGAGGTGCCCGATGGCGAGGGCGGCAGGCTCCGCGTGCACCACCTCGACGAGGGGCCCCGCGACGGCCGGATTGTCCTGCTGATGCACGGCAATCCCTCCTGGTCCTACCTCTACCGGAAGATGATCCCTCTGCTGGTCGAGGCAGGCCACCGCTGCATCGCGCCCGACCTGGTCGGGCTCGGGCGGTCGGACAAGCCCGCGCTACAGGAAGACTACTCGGTCGCGCGCCACGTCGAGTGGATGCGCGCGGCTCTCTTCGACGCCCTCGACCTGCGCGAGGTGAACCTCGTCTGCCAGGACTGGGGCGGCATCATCGGGCTTCGACTGGTCGCGGAACATCCCGCGCGATTCCGCTCGGTGGTCGCGGCAAATACCGGGATGCCGACCGGGCAGACGCCGGTGAGCGAGGACCTCCGCAAGTGGCCGGAGATGGCCCGCCAGATGAAGGTCTTCCCGGTCGGCCAGATGGTGAGCATGGGTTGCACGGGCGGACTTTCCGAGGCCGAGCTCGCCGCCTATGACGCGCCGTTCCCCGACGAGAGCTTCAAGTCGGCCGTGAAGAGCTTTCCGGGGTTGATCCCGATCACGCCCGACAACCCGGCGGTGCCTGACCAGCTGCGCGCCTGGACCTCCCTCGATCGTTTCGACCGTCCGCTGCTCTGCGCCTTCAGCGACAAGGACCCGTTCAACCGCGGCGGTAACAAGGCACTCGAGAAGCGCATTCCGGGCGCCCAGGGCCAGCCGCACACGACCCTCGCTGGCGGCGGGCACTTCCTGCAGGAGGACTGCGGGCCCGAACTCGCCCGGGTGGTCATCGACTTCCTCGCCGCGAATCCCTGAGCTTCTGTTCGAGGCGGCTGCTCAGGCGAAGCAGCCGCCGTCGACACGGATATCGGCCCCGGTCACGTGCGCGCCGTCGTCGCTCGCGAGCATGGCGACCACGCCTGCCACGTCGGCCGGATCACCCGAACCCTTGGGCGCCATGACCCGCTTCACGAGCTTCCAGTCGCCGCCCTCGGGCATCTGGAACTGCGAGAAGATCGGCGTCGCGATGTCGCAGGGCAGCACCGCGTTCGCCCGCACGCCCTGCTTGCCGTAGTCGATCGCGATCGACTTCGTGAGCGCGACAACCCCGCCCTTCGAAGCCGCATAGGCGCCGGCATAGGGCTGTCCGTGGACCGCCGCGGTCGAGGCGACGTTCACGATGTTGCCGCGACTCTCGACGAGGTGGGGTAGAGCCGCCCTGCAGGTGAAGAAGGTTCCGGTCAGGTTGACCGAGAGGACGCGGTTCCAGTCCGCCGTGCGCAGCTCGTGCAACAGGTCGGCGCGCAGGATCGCCGCCACGTTCACCAGCGCGTCGAGCCTGCCGAAGCGCGCGACGCAGGCGTCGACCGCGGCCGCGACCTGCGCCTCGTCGCTGACGTCGCAGCACGCGGTCGCAATCTCGCCACCGGCGGATCGCAAGGCGTCAGCGAGTTCTGCGAGCGGCCCCTCCTGCACGTCCAGGCCGAAAACCCGACCCCCCTCGGCGGCGATTCGCTCGGCGACCGCTCGACCGATCCCGGAGGCTGCACCGGTGACGAGGACGGAACGATTCGCGAAACGCTTCATCCGCCGAGACTAGGCGACGCGACGGTCGCGGATCAACCCGACCGCGACACCCGACCGCGGCGGGTGACGTGGCGGCGTCACCCCGTGGCCGAAGCGATCTCGTCCGCCCGGCGCGCCAGGTCGGGCGCCCGCAGTGCCGCCGCCACCCGTGCGAAGTCGGGCGTGGGGCCGCGCCACCGCCAGTCGGCGACCGAATCGCCGACCGGCGCATCGGTCCGCAGCGTCGCGAGCCGCCGGAACAGGACCGCGAGTTCGCGGTCGCGCTCGAGGGTCGCGGCGAGCCGATCCGTGCCGCGCAGCGACAGGCCCCAGTCGGCGGGATCGACGGGTATCCGCTCGATGTGTGCGAAACGCCCCAGCACCGCCGACGCCGACTTGCCGCCCCAGCCGCGCAGCCCGGGAAAGCCGTCGGCGTTGTCGCCGACCAGCGCGAGCCAGTCGGGAATCGATGTCGGTCCGACACCCCAGCGCGTCCGCACCGCGGCCTCGTTGACGACCACGCCCCGGCGGCGGTCGAGTTGGACGATGCGATCGCCCGATACGCTCTGCGCGAGATCCTTGTCCGGAGTGCAGACGAAGACCCGACCCACCGAGCGATCGCCCGCGGCGATCGCCGCGGCGGAGGCGAGCGCGTCGTCGGCCTCGAACTCGACCATCGGCCATACTGCGACGCCTAGCGCTTCGAGAGCGTCTTCGAGTGGTCGGAACTGTTCCCCGAGAATCGGGTCCATGCCCTCGCCGGTCTTGTAGCCATCCCAGAGTTCGTTGCGGAAGGACTCGATCACCCGGTCGGTCGCGACGCCGACGTGCCTCGCTCCCTCCCGCAGCATGCCGAGGATCGAGGCGAGCACGCCGCGGACGGCGCCCACCTCGCGCCCGCGGGTGTCGGCGTGCGGCGGCAGGCCCGCGTAGTAGTGACGGAACAACTCGTAGGTGCCATCCACCAGGTGCACGGGAATCGCGGCCGCGCGCGTCATGGGCCATGCCTACCTCGATCCGCTTGCACCGGCACGCGGATTCGTGATTCCCCGGGACACGATGAAGGATCTGCGCAATCGCGTGGCGGTGGTCACCGGGGCCGCGAGCGGCATTGGGCTCGCGCTCGCGGAGAAATTCGCGAACGAGGGCATGAAACTCGTGCTCGCCGACGTCGAGGCCCCGGCGCTCGCCGAGGCCGCGGCCTCGTTCGAGAAGCGGGGGGTCCCGGTCGTGTCGTCGATCACCGACGTCTCGCGCGCCGGCGAGGTCGAGGCGCTCGCCGACAAGGCCTGGTCGGCCTTCGGTCAGGTGCACGTCGTCTGCAACAATGCCGGCGTGAGCGCGGGCGGTCGCTCCTGGGAGATCCCGCACGCGGACTGGGAGTGGGTGTTGGGCGTGAACCTCTGGGGGGTCCTCAACGGCATCCGTACCTTCGTGCCGCGCATGCTGAAGCAGGGCGGCCCGGGGCACATCGTCAACACCGCCTCGGTGGCAGGCCTGCTCGCGAGCCCCGGCATGGGCCCTTACAACGTGAGCAAGTTCGGCGTCGTCGCGCTCTCGGAGACGCTGCACCACGAGCTCGCGATGGAGGGATCCGAGATCAGAGTCTCGGTGCTCTGCCCGGGCTGGGTGAACACCCGCATCGCCGACGCCGACCGCAATCATCCGGCCGGCCCGGAGCGGCGCACCGCGAACCCGCAATTCGAGGCCATGCGCGACGTGGTGCGCGGCCTGCTCTCGAAGGGACTCGCCCCTGCAACTGTCGCCGAGCGCGTCGTCGAGGCGATCCGCGAGGAGCACCTCTACATCCTGACCCACCCCGACTTCCTGCCGATGATCCGCAGCCGCATGGACGCGATCCTCGAACACGGCGAGAAGGGCTCCACGCTGCACTGAGCAGCGGCGTCGCCGCGCGGGTCAGTCCAAGGGCGCAGCCTTTTCAGGAAGGACTCCGCAGGTATCCCAAGACGAGGCGCTCGAGTTCCGCCTGCATCCTCGCTCGGGGCAAGGGACTCGCGTCGGCGCCGACGATCCATCGATGAGAGAGCGCCGGTCGAGTCTCGCCTCCGCGTCCTCGAGATGTCGCTCGACGAGTGCTGCCACCAGCGCCTCCTTTCCGGGAAAATACTCGTAGAGGCTCCCCACCGAGACTCCGGCGCGGCGTGCGACGTGATTCGTCGTCGTTCCCGACCAGCCGCGAGCCATGAGAACCCGAGCCGTCGCCTCGAGCAGGCTCTCGACGGTGAGCCGGGTCACGGGTCGTAGACGTCGAGGACGACGTGCGTCGCGTCGTTGGAGGCGTCGGGCTCGACGTTCCCCGGCGATAGGGTCGTCGCGCGGAGCGTGAACGTGCAGCGGTCGGGACCGGGACCGTACCACTGCCCGAACTCGCTCGATTTCACGGTCACGGTCACGGGGACGACCGCCTGGCGCCCGGCCGGTACGAGCACCGGGGTCGGGTCGAGCGAGATGATTCCCGCCGGACAATTGCCGACGTCGAAACCCGGCACGATCCCGTGTCCGGCGTTCTCCGACGACGAAGCGGGATCGCCGTTGCCGATCCGAAGCCGCAGCGTCTTCGTGAGCGAGGCGACCCCGGGTTGCAGGGTCACGCGCATCGGCTTCTGGACCGCGGCCCAGGACTCGTGAGGCGACGCGCTCGGCGCGTCGTTGCCATCGAAGATGTCGACGTCGAACGTCGCCGTCGCGTTGTCGTAACTGGGATCTCCCGCGTTGACGATGGTCGTGTTCGCGGCGACCGTCACCGTGCAACGAGTCGGCACCTTCGGCAAGACGGTGACGTGGTCGGCCGCCTTGGCGGTCAGGCGCAGCGTCGCGGACGCGGATTGGCCCGGCACGAGGACGGTCGTGCCCTGGGCTCCGCTCAGGTGCGGGTTGAAGTCGGGCATTTCGGCGATCAGTCCGGGGCAGCTCGTCTGCGCTGTCAGCCCGACCGGGTTCGGGTTCCAGAACGAGGGATCGAGGTCCCGAACCCGCAGCCGGACGGTCTTGTCGGCATGGTCCGTGCCGGAAGGGATCGAGAGCCGGACCGACTTGGGAACGTCGACCATGAGGTCGAAGGGTGCAGGCGTCGACAAGGGCGGCGGAGAAGGGGTGGGCGGGGGCAGGGTCGGAACCGGCGTCGGAGTTGGCGTGACGACCGTCTTCACGATCGAGAACCGGTCGCGCACCGTGCCGGTCGAGTCGACGAATCGGGCGTCGAGCACGTCGCCCTCGACGTCGAGCACGAGCGATCCGAGCGCGTTCAGCGAGGCCTGCATCACGGGATGGTTCAGGCTCCCGCCACCCACCTGCCCGGCGCTTCCCGCGACCGCGTACACCGCGCCGCCGTGCGGAACCGCCGCGGGGCCGTCCTTTCCGTAGGCGCCGGCGCCGTCGGGATCGCCGTCGCCCGGGTCGACGACCATACCCGCGGCGAGCGTGGTCGAGAGCCCGTAGTGCCCGTCGAGCAGCACGCTTCGCTCGTAGGAATGGCTGTGGCCGCTCAGCACCAGGTCGACGCCGTGGGCTTCGAGGATCGGCAGCGCGTTCGCCCGCATCTCGACGAGCTGCGCCTCGGCATCCGAGTCGTGCGAGCCCTTCGTGTAGGGCGGGTGGTGCCAGAAGGCGACGATCCACTCCTGATCGGTCGCCTGGAGGTCGTCCTCGAGCCAGGTCAGCATCGGGCTGCCCGGCAGCCGGGAGCTGTCCTGCGAATCGAGGCAGACGAAGTGGACGTTCGCCCAGTCGAACGAGTAATAGGCCTCCGTTCCCGAGGCGACGCCGCCCGCCTCGGCGGCGGTCGGCAGCGAGAAGATCTCGTAGTAGGGCCCGGTCTGCGCCCCCGAGTCGGCTGAGGCGCCGTCGTGGTTCCCGAGCGTCGGCCAGAGCACCTCGTGTCGGAGGTGTTCCGGGTAGGTGTCGAAGACCGCGGCCTGGTACTCGGCGTCGGTGCCGGAGTTGTAGGCGTTGTCGCCGAGCATGAGCCAGAGGTCCGTGCCGCGCACGCCGGTGAAGGCGTCGTAGGCGTCGCGCACCGCCCGCGCGGACGCGTTCGCGGTGCCGGAGTCGCCGATCACCCAAACGCGCGTCGCCTGCGAGGTGCCGACCGCCGGCGGGGTCGTGAACCAGGTTTCGGCGTCGCCTCCGTCGAGCACGTTCGTCGTCGAACCGACCGAGTAGAAGTAGGTCGTGCCGGGCGTGAGCCCGGTGACGCGCACCGCGTGCTCGGTCGTCGAGGTCGCGTTGTCGGCCACCTGCTCGAGGTGGGCGACGTCGGTGCCCCAGCGGATGCGGCTGTCGGTCGCCGCGTCCGTGCGCCAGCGCACCGTCACTGCCTCGGGCGTGCCGGACTGGAGGTAGGGTCCGCGGGTCATCAGCACGCTCGCGTCCGAGCCGAACAGCTTCAGGTCGAAGCTCAGGTCGGTGCTCGAGCCTCCCGACTGGTGCATCTCCACCGCGAGCACGTTCGTGCCCTCGAGCAGGGCCGCGGGCGAGATGGAGAAGCTCTGCCACGCCGACTCGTCGGCCCCCGAGATCGCGGTCGAGGCGAGCGTCGAGGAGCCGATCGCGCCCGCGGGCATGTTGCTGCGCGCGATCTCGTTGCCGTTCAGGTAGACGACCGCGCCGTCGTCCCGCACCAGCCGCAGGTCGAGGCGCACGAGACCCGCGACCCCGGTCGCCGTGAAGCTCTTGCGGAACCAGGTCGTAACGTACTTCGAAGCCGAGTTCGGACCGAAGCCGACCGTCGTCGCCTCGTCGCCGTCGCCGTAACCGAGCTGGGCGACCCCGGTCGACCAAGTGGAGTCGTCGAAGCCGGGAGCCCGCCATGCACTGCCCTGGTCGGTTCCCTGGTCGAAGTACTTCCAGGATGATCCGCCGGCGACGAAGGTCGTGGTGCCGGCCAAAGCCGGCCGCGACGAGATCGAGGCGAGGAGAAGCAACGCCGCCAGCACGCGACGGACTCGGACGGAAGTGGGTTCGGGGCGATCGGACATCCGTGCCTCCGGGGCATCACACCCCTCGCAGGAGAGCCGGGCTCTGACAATGCGGTCTTTTCCCGAACCGGGATTCCCGGGCCCCGGCAGGCATCCTCGGGGATCACGGGCCGGTCGGGGCCTGCTCCGGCTGGGTCCGAGGTGTCGGCGCGCCTCGGCTGCCCGTCCTCGCGAGGCCCTCCGAGGCACCAGCGCAGGATCGGGGAGCGAGGCTGCGTCGAAGGCCCGGAGTGCAGCCGCGAAGTCGCCCTTCTCGGCGAGCAGCCGTCCCCGCTCGAGCCAGCCCCTCGCGTCCGGCGCCTTCCCCGTATCGCGCTCGGCCTCCTCGAGCACGGAGCGGCGCTCCGCGACCGAAGGATGCGGCGACGCCGGCCCGACGGAGACGAGGAAGAACCATGCCGCCGCCTGCAGGGCGCAGACCCTTCCTGCGGAGCGTCGTTCCGCCCTCCTCGAAGCGGCGCGTGCCATGAGTCCGAGGAGATCACGCACGGGAGGCGCGAGCACCCCGGGTCGCAACCGCCTCGCAACCGCCTCGCAGCGCCGACCGGGCTCGGCAAGAGGTTCGCCAAACGCCGGTTGACGGACCCTCGATCGGTCTTAGGTTTCGCCGCATGGAGCGACTTCGGCTGATCCCCCTCGACGACACCGTCGTCTTTCCCAACATGACCGTCACCCTTGGCGTGGACGTCGGTGAAGAAAGCCGTGTCCTGCTGGTCCCCAAGCACGACGAGGCTTATGCCAAGGTCGGCGTCATCGCCGACGTCGTGGACCGGGTCCGGATGCGCGGCCGCGTGAGCGCGGTCGTGCTGAACGGGATCGAGCGCGGCGTTGCCGGGGCTGCGACAACCGACCCCGACGGAAGCCTCTGGGTTGAGGTCGAGCCCAGGCCCGACGAGTCGGTGCCGGAAGTGCGCACGAAGGAGATCGAGCGCGAATTCCGTGCCGTTGTCGAGGAAATCCTGGAACTTCGCGGCGATGACGGGCGGGCGCGCGCCTTCGTTCGCTCGATCACGGAGACCGGTGCTCTCGCCGACGCCTCGGGGTACTCGCCGGACCTGAACTTCGCTCAGAAGACGCGCCTGCTCGAGACCATCGACGTGGTCGAGCGCCTCAAAATGGCCCTCGAGCTCCAGCGCGAGCGGCTGGCCGAACTGCAGGTCCGCAAGAAGATACGCGATGAGGCGGAGTCCGGCGCCCAGAAGCAGCAGCGCGACTACCTGCTGCGCAAGCAGCTCGATTCGATCCGCAAGGAACTCGGCGAGGACGACGCCGCGGCCGCCGGCGACTATCGCCAGAAGATCGAAGAAGCGGGCATGCCCGAGACCGTCCGCGCACAGGCCGAGCGCGAACTCGCGCGGCTCGAGCGGGTCGGCGACTCGAGCGTCGAGTCCTCGATGATCCGCACCTACCTCGACTGGCTGGTGGCCGTGCCCTGGTCGAAGCGCTCCGAGGAGCAACTCGACCCCAGGCGCGTCCGCGAAGTGCTCGATGCCGACCACGCCGGCCTCGACAATGTGAAGAAGCGCATCACCGAGTACATGGCCGTCCGCAAGCTGCGCGCCGAGCGCGGTGTGCCCGACGACAAGCGCTCGGGGGCGATTCTGACTCTCATCGGTCCTCCCGGCACCGGCAAGACCTCGATCGGCGAGTCGATCGCGCGGGCGACCGGCCGCAAGTTCGTGCGCATGTCGCTCGGCGGCGTGCGCGACGAGGCCGAGATCCGCGGTCATCGCCGCACCTATATCGGCGCGCTGCCGGGCCGGCTCGTGCGCGCCCTGCGCGACGCGGGGACGATGAACCCGGTCATCCTGCTCGACGAGGTGGACAAGGTCGGCGCCGACTGGCGCGGCGACCCGTCGGCCGCGCTCCTCGAGGTGCTCGATCCGGCCCAGAACCACTCTTTCCGCGACCACTATCTCGACGTCGAACTCGACCTCTCGCAGGTGTTGTTCCTCGCCACTGCAAACGTCGCGGACTCGATCCCGGGCCCCCTGCTCGACCGCATGGAGGTCATCCGCTTCGACGGCTACACGCTCGACGAGAAGCTCTCGATCGCGCGCGGCTACCTCTGGCCGCGCCAGGTCGAGCGCAACGGGCTGCGCTCCGAGGAGGTCGTCTTCGACGACGCTACCCTGCGCGTGGTCATCGACGAGTACACCCGCGAGGCCGGTGTCCGGCAACTGGAGCGCGAGCTCGGCACGCTCCTGCGCAAGGCGGCAACCCGTATCGCGACCGGCGAGGCTGCGGCGCCGCTAACGATCGACGAGGCCTACGTCCGCGAGGCGCTCGGCAAGCAGCGCGTGTTCCACGAGGCGGCGGCCCGGACCGCGGTGTCCGGCGTCGCGACCGGCTTGGCCGTCACCGGCACCGGCGGCGACGTGCTTTTCGTCGAGGCCGCGGCCATGCCCGGCACGACCGGCGGGCTCCTTCTCACCGGGCAACTCGGTGACGTGATGAAGGAGTCGGCGCGGATCGCGCTCACCTGGGTGCGCGCGCACCAGTCCGAACTCGACATCGACGACCAGGCCTTCCGGCGGCGCGACTTCCACGTTCACGTTCCCGCCGGAGCAATCCCCAAGGATGGCCCGTCCGCCGGCATCACGATGATCACGGCGCTCGTATCCCTGTTGACCGGCCGCAATGTGAAGCCGACCGTCGGAATGACCGGCGAGGTGACGCTGCAGGGACGCGTGCTGCCGATCGGCGGCGTGAAGCAGAAGGTGCTCGCGGCGCACGCAGCCGGGCTCACCGAGGTGATCCTGCCCGAGCGCAATCGCGCCGATCTCGACGACGTCCCGGCGGAAGTCCGCGAGAAGATGCGCTTCCACTTCGCCGAGGCGATCGAGCAGGTGCTGGCGATCGCGCTCGAGCCACGCGGCAAGGCTCTGGCCGCCTAGGCGCGCGCCAGGCGGCGTAGCCGAATCTGTCGGGGCCGACGGCCATGGCGTCGCCGCGCCTCGACGGCATCGACGTCGTCACCGCGTGACGTTGCGGGTGATCGGGGGCCGCGGGGTCAGCATGGCGGCGACGCCGGCGCGCGACCAGAAGGCGCCGATGTCGTAGGCCGGTCGGTCGCGATCCGGGCCGACCACGCCGTAGCCGGTGACCGAGCAGTAGACGAGCCGGGGGTTGCGGCCGCGCAGGGTCGCGGGGTCGAGTCCCATGCGTTCGAGGGCGCCCGGGCGGAGATTCGAGACGAACACGTCCGCGCCGTCGATCAGCCGCCGGGCCTGCGACCCAGAAGCCGATCTCGACCACCTTGATCCCGCAGAGCGGTCCCGACATCTCGCTTGCCGCCCTTCCCCGTGCCCCGACGTGTGACACCGCGCAGGCATGGCCGTTCGGGCACCCTTCGTCAACGCTCTCGCCACCCGACGCGATCCGGCTGGCGACCGCCGCCTGGCAACGAGGACGTTCGGTCTGGCGTCGGTCACGCCGGTCAGGCCGGTCACGCCGGTCACGCCGGTCACGTCGGTCACGCCGGTCAGGCCTCGCAGTGCGCGGTCGCGTCGCGCGGAGCCGGCGAAGCCTCGGCCCGCGACGCGGGGGGCTCCGCTCAGGCCGGTATGGCCTCGAGCGCCCGTCCCACGCGAGCCCGGTCGAGCGGAGAGAAGGCCTCCGTGCTGCGCCAGAGCATGACGCCCGCGGGAAGTGCCGCGTAAATCGAACGCAGCACGCCGATGGTCTCGGATTCGTCGCGCGGCCTGCGAAGTTCGGTGGCGATCCGACCGAGTTCGGCACCGTGGTCCGAAAGCCGCTGCCCCCAGCGCTCGACGTGTCCGAGGTCGGCGAGGAAGTCCCGCTTGCTGCGGTTGCAGCCGGCATCGGCCAGGACGAGATTCGCGATGCCGTCGTCGGGATGTCGCGCCCAGGGTATGAAGTGGTCGACCTCGCGTTGCTTCCGGCCGAGCTCGAGGTCGCAGTAGAAGCATCGGCCGCGCTGCAATTCCTGCAGCGGCCCGGCGAGCACGGCGACCGCGGAGCGGTCGCGCTCGAACAGGAAGTCCTCCAGCCTGGACTCGGGAATGCCGTTGAGCCGGGTGACCATGAGCACCCACTGGCGGTGAACCAGCGGTCGGATCACTGCGGCGAGCGCGACCAGGTGCCCGGCGGCGCCGGGCCGGAAATGGATGCGGTTGTCGAAGTCCTTCCCGAACCGGCTGCGCTTGATCCCGTCGTTCCAGCCGATCCGGTAGACGAAGTCGTCGAGCTGCCCGCCCACGCGCTGCAGCTTCGGCAGGGGCATTTCGACGAGCTTCCACTCGACCTCCCGCTCGAGGGCCTCCATTCCCCGCCGGTCCTCCTCGCGCGCACGGTAGAGGGGAGCGCTCGGGTCGGCCGCGCGGCTCGCGCGGTACTCGGCGACGAGGCTCACGATCCGCGCCTGCCGATCCGGGTTCTGCTTGAGCACGCGGGCCGGGTGTCCGGGCACCTGGAACGGCCGGGTATGCGGCCAGTAGAGACCGATCACCTTCCGCGCGAGCTGGCGTGTCGTGACCATCGCCGGCGGTGCACCGTCGCGTCCACCCTGCTCAAGGCACAGGTCCATGAGCCCGAGCAAAACCGCGTACTTGTAGGTGGAGACGAAGCTTCCCTGGTCGAGCAGTCCGATCAGCTTCTCGGCGAAGCGGACGAGGTCGCTCGGCTCCGTGCCCTCAGCCACGATAGTCGCGCCGCATCGGGATCACGCCGCGCACGCCCCCGCGCGGGTTGGCAACGTCGCCCTCCCAGCGCGGGATCACGTGGACGTGGAGGTGGAACACCGACTGGCCGCCGGCCAGACCGACGTTCGCGCCGACGTTGAATCCGTCGGGCGGGCGCAGGGGTGGGGGATCCGGGCCCCAATCGGCGCCCGGTGTCGCGATGCGCGCGAGAATCGCGTCACGCGCGATCTCGACCGAGGCCGCGATCTCGCGGAGTTCCTCTGCCGTCGCGTCGAACCAGGTCGGCGCATGGCGCACCGGGACCAGCAGCGCATGGCCCGGCGCGACCGGGAATCCGTCCCACAGGCCGAGAACGCGCTCTCCGCGGTGGAACACGCGCTCCGGAGGCGGATCGCAGAAGGGACAGGTGGAGTTCGACATCGGCGAGGGCGCGAGCGGCCTCCGGGCGAGGCCTCGCTCTTCTCGGAATTTCCTCTACGACGACCCGGCCTCGCCCCACAAGACGGTCACTTGTCGGCGCATGGCGTCAGGCCGCGTTGATAAGCCATCGGCCGCGGCTAGAATGGCGACCGTGGAGCCGGCCGAGCGCATTCCACGAGAGCATGCACGGCATCGCGCAGCGCGACCGAGCGGGTTCCGCTATTGCCCGGTCCTCGCGCGGATCCGCGGCGATCTCGCCACGCGCGGCGATCGCCTCGACGGATGGGTTCCCGGGCGCGTGGAACCCGAGAGGCCCCCGCCGCTTGCGGGCTGAGGAGAGCTAATGTCCGGAAACCCCTATCTCGAGGGCAACTTCGCCCCGGTGGCCGAGGAGATCTCGGCGACCGACCTGCCGGTCGTGGGCGAACTGCCCGTCGAGCTCGACGGACTCTACCTGCGCAACGGCCCGAACCCGATCGCGCCGCCCGACCCGGCGACCCACCACTGGTTCCTCGGCGACGGCATGGTCCACGGCGTACGCCTGCGCGGCGGTCGCGCGGAGTGGTACCGCAATCGCTACATCGGGAGCCGCCGCGTCGCCGAGGCGCGAGGCACCGCGGACGTCGCCGGACCCAACTGGAACGGCTCGCCCACAGGGCCCAACACGAACGTCGTCACGCACGCCGGGCGGATCTGGGCGATCGTCGAGGCCGGCGGCTGTCCTGTGGAACTCGATCGCGAACTGGCCAGCGTCGGCCGCAACGACTTCTTCGGGACGCTCCCCGGCGGGTTCACCGCGCATCCGAAGCTCGATCCCGGCACCGGCGAGATGCACGCCGTGGTGTACGCCTGGGCGGAGTGGCTCGACCATGTCCAGTACGTCGTCGTCGGCCGCGACGGCCGCGTGCGGCGCACCGTGGACGTCCCGCTGCCGGGCATGACGATGCTCCACGACATGTCGCTCACCCGGCGCTTCGCGCTGGTCTACGACCAGCCGGTCACCGTCGACTTCGAACTCGCCGTGGCGGGACGCTTCCCGTTTCGCTGGAATCCCGACTACGGCAGCCGTGTCGGCCTGCTGCCACGCGAGGGTTCGGCGTCGGAGATCGCCTGGGTCGAAGCACCGCTCGGCTACTCGTTCCACCCACTGAACGCCTACGACGCCGCCGACGGAACGGTCGTCGTCGACCTGTGCGCCTACCGCAGCATGTTCGCCGGCGAGTTGCGCGGTGCGCTCGGCGACGGCAGCGCGCGCCTGGAGCGCTGGGTGATCGACCCCGCCGGCCGCCGCCTCTCGGCCACCGTCGTCGACGATGCACCAAACGAGTTCCCGCGCGTGCGCGAATCGCTGGTCGGCCTGCAGCACCGCTTCGGGTATTGCGCGAGTCCGCAGTCCGACATGGGGATCGGGTGGCCGACCCTCAAGCACGACCTGGTGAGCGGTCGCCGCGAGGTTTTCGACCACGGCGCGGGCCGCATGGCCGGCGAGCCGGTCTTCGTTCCGCGCTTGAGCGGGCACGATGAACACGATGAACACGATGAAGACGACGGCTGGCTCATGACCTTCGTGCACGACCTCGGTACCGGGGGGGCCGAACTCGCCGTCTGGGACGCCCGGGAGTTCGCGCGCGGCTACGTCGCACGGGTTCCGCTGCCCAGGCGGGTACCCTTCGGCTTTCACGGCAACTGGGTCGCCGACCGGGAACTCTCGCCCCGCGACTGACCGGAGCCGCCCCGGGCTACCCACCCGAATGCGACTCCCCGCACAGAAAAAACGCGCCCCCACGCGAACCCTTCTTTTCAAGCACCCCGGTCTCGGGCTAGGAATCTCCGCATGACACCGACCTCGAAGACCCTCCACACCCCCCGCCTCGTCCTCCTCGCCCTGCTCACGAGCCTCGCCGCCTGCGGCGATTCCTCCAGCGGCGACGGCGCAAACGCCCTGCGCTGGCCCGGTCGCGAGTGGCAGGTGGTCGATCCAGCAGGCGTCGGTATGGACGCCTCCCAGCTCGACGCGGCCCGCGACTACGCGTTCGAGCCCGCGCGCAACACCCAGGGCGTGGTCGTCATCAAGGACGGCGCGATCGTCGCCGAGTGGTATGCACCCGGCCGCGATGCCAAGACTCTCGCGACTTCCTGGTCCGCCGGCAAGAGCTTCGCCAGCACGCTCGTCGGCATCGCGATCGATCAAGGCTACATCGAGGGACTCGACGCCCCGCTCTCGCGCTTCTACCCGCAGTGGCAAGGCGACGCCCGCGGCGACATCTCACTCCGGACGCTCCTGCAAATGCGCTCCGGTCTCAAGTGGAACGAGGCGCTCGACGACCCCTACTTCCACGCGGTCGAGCAGGACCAGTTGGGGTATTCGCTCGGCCGGCCACTCGCCCGCGAGCCGGGCAGCCTCTGGAACTACTCGAGCGCCGACTCGATGCTGATGTCGGGAGTCGTGCAGAGTTCGACCGGCCGCCTCGCGGGCGACTTTGCGCAGGAAAACCTGTTCGCACCGATCGGCATGAAGGCCGAGTGGTGGGTCGACGGCACCGGGCACACGATAACGTACTGCTGTGTGGACACGACCACGCGGGACTTCGCACGCTTCGGCCTGCTCTTCGCACGCGGCGGCGAGTGGAACGGCAAGCAGGTGGTGAGCCGCGGCTGGGTGGAGGAGGCGACGAAGCCGCAGGCGAATTCACCGTTCTACGCGCTGCAGTGGTGGACGGACCTGAGTTCGGTCGTGGGCGGCCGCCCGGTGCGCATGTTCGCTGCCCGCGGGCTCCACACCCAGAACGTCTACGTCTTCCCGGAACTCGACCTCGTTGTCGTACGCAACGGCAGCTACCAGAGGCTCGGAAACGGGCAACCGATCCGCACGGGCTCGAACTACCTGAGCACGCTCGGCCCGGCGACCTGGGAGGACGACAAGTTCATCGAGCCGATCCTCCGCGCGATCGATCCGACGGCCGATGCCTCGCCGCTGTCGACGGCCTCCGCGTTCGCCGACGCGCAGCAGGTCGATCCGATGCTGACTCCGCTCGCCCCGGAGCCCTGAAGAACGGAATCCGGGAGCCGGGGGCGGAACTGGCCCGGCGACTGCGCGCAGCCGCGGTTCAGAGGCGGACCTTCAACCCGCCATAGAAGTTGCGCTCGTAGGCCGGGTCCAAGCCGGTAGAGGTCACGCGCGCCCAGTAGTTCTCGTCGAAGAGGTTGTTCACGCCGAAGAAGAGGGCGACCCGCTCGGTCCAGACGTCGGTCTCGAAGGTCAGGTCCCAGACCTGGTACGACGGGATGAAGAAGTCCTCGGTGTTGTTGTCGTTGCCCCACTCCTTGGCGACCGCGGTCGTCATGAGACTCGCCTTGAGGCGGCCGGGCAGCGTGTACTGGAGGCCGGCTCGCACGAGCCAGTCGGGAGCATATGCGGGGGTCTTCCCCTTCTGGGACCCGGCCGTGAACTTGGCGTCGAGGATCATCACGTTCGCGAACAGCGCGAGGTCACCGAATCTGGGTACGAGCTTCGAGCCGCGGAAGTGGTCGACGAGGCCGAGAGCGCCGGCCTCCGCCGCAAACTCCCAGCCGGCCCGGCGCGCCCGGCCGGTGTTGCGGATCTCGCTCAGCGTCGGCGAGACCTGCACGGTCCCGATCGCGTCCGCGACGTCGATCCAGAAGAGGCTGGTGTCCCAGAAGACCCAAGGGAAAGGCTGCCCGCGCAGGCCGATCTCGTACTGCCAGGACCCGGTCGGCTTCAGGTTGCGCGGCACGACGAGGTTCGGGCTCGTGGGAACCGCCTGGGTGAAGATCTCCGGTCGGTAGGCCGAGGAGGCGTTCGCATAGATCTCGACCGACGACCGCAGGCGATAACTGGTGCCAAGTCCGACCAGCGGTACGAACTGGTAGTTTGACTCGTCGGCGAGCGGCACCTCGGCCGCAGCCTTGTCGACGTTGACCGACTCGTCGACGGACTGCGCGTAGTTCTCGAGTCGGATCGAAGGGACGAAGGAGAACTTCCCGAAGACGAAGCGGTTCTCGGCGAAGGCGGAGCCGTAGTCTGTCGTCCGGAAGCTCTCCCCACGGAGTTCTCCCCAGTCGGCCTCCGGCGTGGTTCCGCGCCGATCCGTGCGCGGCGAGTCGTCGTGGAAGTACTCGACGCCCGTCGTCAGGGTGTGGGTCTCGCCCCAGGCGTGCCAGTCGCGCTTCACCCGGGCGTCGAGTCCGGCGACTCTGAACTTCTGCCGCTCGATGGCCGTGGTGGACGCGGCCTCCCCGGTCGGTAGCGTCCCGAACCCGCCGCCCCGCTGGCGCCTGCTCCAGCGGTCGTAGCTGCCGCCCCAGATCGCGACCCGCAGGAACGTGTTCGGATCGATCGTGTTCTCATAGATGCCCCAGCCGACGTAGCGCTGGAGACTGAAGCGATCCCACAGCCGGGAGTAGGCGTCTCGATCTGCCGCGTACGAGACGACGTCGGGACTGTTCGAACAGTTCTTCGGGTCCGAGCTCGACCGGATCGGGCAGAGGCCGCCGGGCTCGCCGTTCTCCTCGGAGTAGCCGTCGAAGCCGGCGGTGAAACTGCTGCGATCATCGATCGCGTAGGTGGTCTTGGCGCTTCCCGACCAGAGCCCGAAGTCGCTGTTGCGCTCGCGAAAGCCGAGGCCCTGCTTCTGATAGTAGTAGACGTCGTAGCCCACTCGTCCGACCGTGCCGGAAACCTCGTCGTAGCTCGAGAAGAAACTGTCGCTGCCCCACGTCTGGTTCGAGAGGAGGGAGAACCCCACCCCGGCTTTTGGCTTGCGGGTGACGTAGTTGAGTGCGCCGCCGGGCTGCGGGCCGTAGAGCAGGGCTGCGCCGCCGTGCAGGAAGTCGATCGTGTCGACCGAGTCGATCGGGGGTAGGTAGTAATTCTCCGGATAGCCGATCATGTCGGCCGAGATAGGGATGCCATCCTTCAGCACCATGGTGGTCTGCGTGCGATTCGGATCGAAGCCACGGTAGCCGATGCTCACGAGCGGGGTGGATTCCTCGGCCAGCACCAGCCCGGGCGTCCGCGAGAGCGCCTGTCGGTAGTTGTCGTTGGCGATCTTCGGCAGCTCCTTCGGTTCGATGACCTGCGTCTTTTTGCCGTCGTAGATCTCGACGTCGCCTACGTCGGGCAGGAAGCGCGCAAAGTCCACGGCGGGGTCGTGCTCGGAGACGACCTGCTCCTCGTCGAGGCGGTAGGTCTCGGGACCGATTCTCCCGGTGGCCGGAGCCTCGAGCTGGGCGAGCGCCGCCCGCGCACCGCCGAGGGCGAGGAGGCAAGCGGCCGTGACCGCCGCGCGCAGGACGAGGCCGGGTCGGGGAGGTCGGGGCAGTCGGTGGGTGGGCATGCTGGACATCTCCAATGAAAATGATTATCAAAATCGCATGACTCCTTAGAGGTTGCGGCCACTCTGGTCAAGACAAGGGGGCCGCGCGGGCAAGGCGATGGCACATGAGACAGGCACGTCACTCCGCGTTGACGCCCTCGGGCGTGCCAGTTATTCCGTACGTCGATGAGTCGGGGGAGCGCATGGCCGAGGCGCCCGTCGCCAAGCAGGTCGTTGGCGGCCTCGTTTCTGGTCGGGCTCCTGCTGGTGGCGGCGTCGCTCGCGGCGCACTGGCACTCCGAGGGGGTCGCGACCGATTCCTGCTCGACTTGCGTCGCTGCCCACCTCACGCCGCTCGAGCCGGCGTCACCTCCCGCCCTCGCCCCGCAGTCCGTCGCCGGCGTGGAGCCTTCAGCTCCGGTGGCGGACTCGCTGCTTCGCGGCCATTCCACCCGACCCCGTGGCCGCTCTCCACCAAGGGATTCACTCGTTCTCGTGATCGCTTAGCGACCGCGCCCGGCCGGTTCTCCGACCCGGGATGGCGGGAAGACGCCGGACAGCCGGCACCAGCGAACACCTGCGCACGCGTCGACCGACGTCGAGCGCAGGAATCGAGAAGGGAATTCCCCGTGACAATCCCCATTCGGGGGACCAAGTGTCCCTCCTCGCGCGCGCGCCGAGCGCGTCGCGCCGGCCGAACGAATCTCGTCCCGTGGGCTCTCGCCGCGACTCTCCTCGTCGACTGCCCGCGAGCAGCGGCGCAGGCGAGCCCGAGCGCCGAGGTCGACGGGCGCGCGCCCGTGCCCTCCGATTCAATCCCTCGGGCGGAGAGCGCTGGGCAGCGCCTCGAGCCGAGCGAGGCCGCGACGGGTGCGGGCGACGCGCCCGACGCCAGCCGCAAGCAGGCCCATGAAGATGCCGGCCTCGGGCACTACGCCTTCGACGAGACGACGGTCACCGCCACCCCGCTCGGCCGAACCCTCTCCGAGTTGGCCCAGCCGGTGACGGTCCTGAAGGGCGAGGAACTCCTCCTGAAGAACCAGCCGACGCTGGGCGACACTCTCGCCTCCCAGCCCGGCGTGAGCTCGACCTACTACGGCCCCGGCGCGAGTCGCCCGGTGATCCGCGGCCTCGACGGCGACCGCGTTCGCATCCTGCAGAACGGCGTGAACACGATCGACGGGTCGGGCACGAGCGTGGATCACGCGCTCACGATCGAGCCGATGAACGTGAAGAGAGTCGACATCGTCCGCGGCCCCGCGACGCTCATGTACGGCAGCTCGGCGGTGGGAGGCGTCGTCAACGTGCTCGACGGCAGGATCCCCACCGAGCGCATCGAGAAGACGATCGGCGGCCAGCTGAAGATGCAGGGCAGTTCCGTGGACGCCTCGCCGTCGGGCGCGGCGCGACTCGAGGGCGGCAACGGCCCCATCGCCTGGCAGTTGAACGGGTTCGCGCGAAAGGCGGACGACTTGTCCATCCCGGGCTACGCCCGGAGCAAGCGACTTCGCGAGAACGACCCCCTGCCGCCAGGGGAGAAGGAGCCCTACGGCACCCTTCCGAACAGCGCGATCACGACCTACGGCGGGGGCGGCGGAATGTCGTTCATCGGCGACGCCGGCTACTTCGGCGTCGCGCCGTCCTACTACAAGACCGACTACGGCACGGTGGCCGAGCCGGACGTCACGATCGACCTGGGCACGACGCGCTTCGACGTGGCCGGCGGTCTCGAGTCCCCGATCCGTGGACTCGAGCAGGTCACCGGCAAGTTCGCGTGGCAGGACTACCAGCACATCGAATACGAGGGCACCGACGTCGGTACCACCTTCAAGAACCAGGGTTACGACGGTCGCCTCGACGCTCCGCACTCTTCGCTCGGTCCGTTCGAAGGCGCGGTGGGCTTCGAGACCCAGGGGCAGCGCCTCTCGGCGCTCGGAGAAGAGGCCTTCCTCCCATCGGCCCGGACGTGGGTGAACTCGGGCTTCCTGTTCGAGGAGGCGAAGTTCGACCCCGTTCTGCTCCAGTTCGGCGTCCGCCTCGATCACCAGAGGGTCGAGGCGATCGCCTCGGAGCAGTTCGGGCCCGGCGACGACCGGAGCTTCCTCACCCCGAGCGGATCGATCGGGGCGGTCTACACCCCGGTCGAGGGCTGGAACGTCGCGCTCTCGGTCGCCTACACCAACCGCGCTCCGACCTACCAGGAGCTGTTCGCCGACGGCCCGCACCTCGCGACCGGGATCTTCGAGATCGGAAACCGAAACCTCGATGTCGAAACTGGTCTCGGCATCGACCTCTCGCTGCGCAGGACGCTCGGCTGGATAACCGGGTCGGTGACGGGCTTCTACGACCGCTTCGACGACTTCATCGCCCTCTTCCCGACCGGCCTCATCGATCCCGAGAGCGAACTGCCGGTGTATGCGTTCCGAGCCGTGCCCGCCACCCTCGCCGGGATGGAGATGCAGGCGGACGTTCCGCTGCTCGAGACCGGCCCGCACCACCTGCACCTCGAGTTGCAGAGCGACTACGTCTGGGCGCAGGAGCGCAACGACGACCAGCCGTTGCCCCGGATGCCGCCCTTCCGCTTCGGGGCCGGCCTCGTCTACGAGATCGGCGGGTTCACTTCCCGGTTCGACTGGCTGCAGGTCGCACCGCAGACCCGGAATCCCAGTTTCCAGACGTTCACGCCTGGCTACGCCATGCTGAACCTTTTCTTCACCTACGACTTGCCGCAGTCGCTGGGGCTTCCCGAGGGCACGAGCCTCTTCCTGCGAGCGACGAACCTGCTGAACGAAACCGCGCGCGATTCGGTCTCGGTGCTGAAGGACATCGCGCCGCTGCCGGGCTTCGGCGTGGCCGGCGGGATCAACTTGGTCTTCTGAATGGTCGAGCCCGGACCGAACACGTCGCGCCTGCACGGGACGCACACCACCCCGGCGTGCGGCCGACCCGAACCGGCCGAACGCCCGGGTCTGTTCCCGCGCGACCGCGCGCGACTCGACTCGGGGAGCGAGCCTTGACCGACGCGCTCGAAGCCGGGGGCCTTGTCCCCGAGGCGCTCGCGCGTCGCCGGTATGCCGGAGCGGCGGCGCTCGCGCTGATGCTCCATCTCGCGGTCGCGGCGGCGATCCTCTGGTGGCCGCGCGTCGAGGTTCCCGTCGAGGAGCCCCCGCGGCTCGTCTTCATCGAGCCCGCTCCGCCCCCGCCACCCCCGCTCGGCAGGCCAGACGGAGAGGGCGAGGCCACCGACGAGATGATGAGCTCCGCGCCGGGGCCCGGCAGTACGATCCCCGACGATACGCGGCCCACCGAGCCTGCGAAGCCGAAGGTCGAGAAGGCGAAGGTGGAGAGACCGAGACCCGTCGAGAAGCCGAAGAAACCAGAGCCGCAGCGACGCGTCTCCGAGCCGGAGTCCGACTCGCTGCGGCAGGCCGATCCGCGCAAGAAGCCCGGGCCCCGTCGCCGAGAGGAGGAGCCCGCGCGCGAAGCCTCGACTTCGGCCGAGGAGAAGCCGCGCGAGGTGCGGCCCCCCGAGCCGGCCCCGGCCGCCGCCTCGTCTGGAGGGGAGGCGGGTGGCGCCGGTGGCGCCGCGGCGAAAGCCCCCCGCGGCGTCGCCCAGGGCTCGGTCGGTGGCGCCGAAGGAGGCGTGGTCGGCGGCGTGCGAGGCGGGACGCCCGGCGGGGTCGTCGGCGCGACTGGCCGCGGCCCGGTGTCGATCGGGTCGGTCGCGCAACGGCCGACCCTCGTGCGACGCGTGCCCCCGAACTACCCGCCCGATGCACGCCGTCGAGGCCTCGAGGGCCTCGTCCTCCTCGAGGCTGTGCTCGACGTCGGGGGCAACGTCGAGTCGGGCGTAAAGGTCCTGCAGTCGATCCCGGAGCTCGACCGCGCCGCGATCGAGGCCGTCCGGCAATGGAGATTCCAGCCGGCCCGCAGCCGGGACGGGAGTCCTGTGCGCGTGATCCTCGAGATTCCGATCCGCTTCGTCCTGCGCTGAGGCGCGGATTACAAGGGAGTGACGATGAGTTTCAACCTGATCGATCTCTGGTCCTCGATGGGGCCGCTGGCCAAGGGAGTGATGCTGCTCCTGCTGGCGATGTCGATGGTCTCGCTCGCCGTGGCGATCGAGCGCATCGCCTCGATCGTCCGCAGCACCCGCGAGTCGGCTGCCTTCCTCGGGTCGTGGAGATCCGCGGTCGCGGAAAGGGGACCGGTGGCCGCCGCGGGCGAGGCCGATCGCTTTCCCCACAGCCACGCGGCATGGCTGGTTCGCGAGGGCACGACCGTCCTGCGCGGCGGCGGCAGCTCCGCGGCGTCACGACTCGAGGCCTTCGACCGCACCGCGCGGCGCATCATCCTCGCGTCGGGCATTGAACTGCGCAAGGGCCTGGGCCTGCTCGCGACGGTGGGCTCCACCGCCCCCTTCGTCGGGTTGTTCGGCACCGTGCTCGGAATCGTGTCCGCCTTCCACACGATGGGCGTCACCGGCCAGGGCGGCATCGGGTCGGTCGCAACCGGGATCTCCGAGGCGCTGGTCGCGACCGCACTCGGCATCCTGGTCGCGATTCCCGCGCTGTGGGTGTTCAACTACCTGACGCAGCGGATCCAGCGGACCGTCGCCGAGCTCGAGTGCGTCGCCGAGGAACTCGCGGTCGAGGCGATCTCGGCCGGGGACGTCGCTCATGGCGTCGCGGAGCGATAGGAGGAAGCGATGGCTGTCCGCGCGACCAGCGACGACGACCTGAAGGCCGAGATCAACGTCACGCCGCTCGTGGACGTCGTCCTCGTGCTGCTGATCATCTTCATGGTGGTGACCCCGCTCATGCGACAGGAGGTGCCGATCGACCTGCCGCTCGCATCGACCGGCACCTCCGCCGACCGAAACGACCAGGTGACCCTCACGCTGGCCGCCGACGGCCGGCTCCTCGTGAACGGCTCCGAGATTCCCGCCGGTGAGGTCGTGCCGAGACTCACGGCGATTTACGAGGGGCGCGCCGACAAGACCATCTTCCTCGAGGCCGACCGAACGCACTTGCATGGCCGGATCGTCGACCTGATGGACGACTGCCGCACCGCGGGCATCACGCGGATCGGCGTAGTGACGAGGAAGGAGACCCTCGCACCCGCCGGTGGCTGATCGACGGCTCGTCCTGCCCTGCAAGCGACACGGCCGCCCGCAGGGCCGTGCCGTCTACTCGACAGTCACGCTCTTCGCGAGGTTGCGCGGCTGGTCGACGTCGCTGCCGCGGTGGACGGCGACGTGGTAGGCGAGCAACTGGAGAGGGATCGACATCAGGATTGGTGAGAGTTCGTGCGCCACGCGCGGCACGACGATCATCTCCTCGGCCACCTTCTCCAGGTCGGCCGAGGGCGAGTCGGTGACGGCGATGATCCGCCCGCCGCGTGCCTCGACTTCCTTCAGGTTCGAGATCGTCTTCGCGTACATCGGGTCGCGCGGGGCGAGCACGACGACCGGCAGGTTCTCGTCGATGAGCGCGATCGGCCCGTGCTTCATCTCGCCGGCGGGGTATCCCTCGGCGTGGATGTACGAGATCTCCTTCAGCTTGAGGGCGCCCTCGAGGGCAATCGGGTAGTTGATGCCGCGGCCGAGGTAGAGGAAGTCGCTCGCGCTCGCGAACTTGCGCGAAATCCGCTCGACCTCCTCGCCCCCGGCGATCGCCTCCTGCACCCGGCTCGGCAGGTTCACCAGTTCATGCACCAGCGCGCGGCCGCGCTGCTCGTCGAGCGTGCCGCGCAGTCGACCGAGGTGGATGGCGAGCAGGTAGAACGCGGTCAACTGGGTCGTGAAGGCCTTCGTGCTCGCGACGGAGATCTCGGGTCCGGCGTGCGTGTAGAGCACGGCGTCGGCCTTGCGCGGGATCGAGGCCTCGACGACGTTGCATATCGACAGGACCTTGGCGCGCGCGTTGCGCGCCTCGTCGACGGCCGCGAGCGTATCGGCTGTTTCGCCGGACTGCGACACGGCGACGAGCAGCGTGTCGGGAGCGAGCAGCGGCTGGCGGTAGCGAAGCTCGCTCGCGTAGTCGACCTCGACCGGGATCCGCGCCAGCTCCTCGATCAGGAACTTGCCGACCAGACAGGAATGCCACGCCGTGCCGCAGGCGGTCAGGTAGATGCGCTTCACGGTGGGCCAGGAGTCGCGCAGCGCGTCGAGCTCGGGCAGGACGACGTCGCCCTCCTCCTGGCGGATGCGCCCGAGCATCGTGTCGATCATGGCCTGCGGCTGCTCGTGGATCTCCTTCAGCAGGAAGTGGCGAAAGCCACCCTTCTGCGCGGTGATCGGGTCCCAGGTGATGTGTCGTGGAGCGCGTTCGATCAGGGTGCCGTCGAAGGAGGTCACGGTCACGCCGTCGCGCGTCACCTCGGCCATCTCGCCGTCTTCCAGGAAGAGGACGTCGCGGGTGTGGTCGAGGATCGCCGGGATGTCGGAGGCGACGAAATTCTCGCCCTTGCCGAGTCCGATGACGATCGGCGTCGCGGTCTTCGCGGCGAGCAGACGGGTCCGGTCGTCCTCCGAGAGGATCACGATCGAGAACGAGCCCTGCAGCCGCTTCACCGCGGCGCGTGCGGCGGACATCAGATCGAGTCCGCTCGACACATACTCGTCGACCAGCTGCGAGATCACCTCGGTGTCGGTCTCGGAGCTGAACCGGCGCCCGCGCGACTCGAGTTCGGTCTTCAGTTCGACGAAGTTCTCGATGATCCCGTTGTGGATGACGACGATCTTGCCGGCCCGGTGCGGGTGGGCGTTCTCCTCCGAGGGACGGCCATGCGTCGCCCAGCGGGTGTGGCCGATGCCGATCGTTCCGTGCAGCGGCTTCTCGTCGAGGAGCCGGGCCAGGTTGTCGAGCTTGCCCACGCAGCGCCGGACGTCGATTCCGCCGCCATCGAGGGTGGCAAGCCCGGCGGAGTCGTAGCCCCGGTACTCGAGCCTGCGCAGTCCGTCGACCAGGATCCGGCTGGCCTCCTGATTCCCGATGTAACCCATGATCCCGCACATAGAGTCAGCCTACCTCCGGTGGAGCGAACACTACCCTCTGGGGATCGACTACGGCAACGCAGGCCTTTAGCGGCCCGGGCGGGGCCGGCTCCGCCCGGGCCGCACGAGGTGAGGCGGCGGCGATCGGTCAACGACGCAGGCTCAGGCGGGACGCTTGGACGACTTGCGCTTGCGGAAGCCTTCGACCCAGCCCGGACGGCGCTGGTCGGGCCGGGGGTTGAAGGCGAGCGCGCCCGGTTCCACGTCGTGTCGGACGGTCGTACCGGTCGCGACGTAGGCGTCGTCGGCGATGGTGATCGGGGCGACCAACTGGCTGTCGCTGCCGATCTGGACCCGGTCGCCGATCACCGTGCGGTGCTTCTCGAAGCCGTCGTAGTTGCAGGTGATCGTGCCGGCTCCGATGTTCGTCTCCTGCCCGATCGTGGCGTCACCGAGGTAAGCCAGGTGGTTCGCCTTCGTGCCGCGACCGAGCTCTGACTTCTTCACCTCGACGAAGTTGCCGACGTGGACGCCGGCATGGAGGTGCGAGCCCGGGCGGATCTGGCAGAACGGCCCGAGGATCGAACCTTCGTCGACCCGCGACTCGGAGACCACCACCATCGGCTTCAGGTGTACGCCGTCCCCGATCTCGGCATCGGTCAGGAAGGCGTTGCCGTCGATCCGGCAATCGCGGCCGATCCGGGTCCGTCCCGCGAGGTACACGACCGGACCGATCGAGGTGTCCGGGCCGATCTCGACGTCGGGCTCGACGTACGCGGTGTCCGGGTCGAGGAAGCTGACGCCCGCGTCCATGTGCCGGTGGACGATCTCGCGCCGGAGGGTGGCCTCGACCGCAGCGAGATCGGCACGGGAATTGATCCCCGCGACCTCGTCCGAGTCGACCGTTTCGGTCGCGACTGCGAGTCCGCGGCCGACGGCCTCCGCGACCACGTCGGTCAGATAGAGTTCACCCTGCGAGTTGTTCGGGCGCAGTCCGGCGAGCGCGGGCAGGAGGAAATCGCGCCGCACGCAGTAGATGCCGGGGTTCACCTCCTGGATCGACTTCTCGGTGTCGGACGCATCGCGCTCTTCCACGATGCGAACCAGCGCCCCGGCCGGGTCGCGCACGATCCGACCGTAGCCGCGTGGCTCGTCGACCACGTTCGTCAGCATGCTGAGCGTCGCCCCGCGTGCGTGGTGCGCGTCGAGCAGGCGACGCAGGGTTTCGGTCCGCAGCAGCGGAACGTCGCCGTAGAGGATGAGCACGTCGCCGTCGAAGTCCCCGAGCGCCGCCTCGCCGGCGACCGCGACCGCATGCCCGGTGCCGCGCTGCTGCTCCTGGATCGCGAAGCGGACGTCATACCCGGCGCAGGCCGCGCGTACCGCCTCCGCCTGGTGTCCGACGACGACGACCGTGCGTTCCGCGTCGAGGGGTTCCACCGCGCGCAGGACGTGGAGGAGGAGCGGCCGGCCGGCGATCGGGTGGAGGACCTTGGCCCGGGCCGATCGCATGCGGGTTCCCTGCCCGGCCGCGAGCACGACGACCGCGAGTCTGCCCCTCACGGGCGAACCTTCAGCGCCCCGCTGGTGATCCTCGCCTTCGCATCGTCGACGCGAGCGCGGAGTTCCGGCGTGACCCGGTCGAGCAGGCGCTGGTTCCAGACGAAGTCGACGCAGCCGGTCGAGAACCCCTCCTGGACGACGCGCCCGGTGAAGCGTTTCTCCTTTACTTCGCCGGCGACCTGCACGAACGCCTTGGGCATGTCGATGACGGCGCTCGCCAGCACGGTGTCGGGCGCGACCGGCGCCTGGTCCTTGTTCGTCCCGAAGGCGAGGGCGCCGCCCGCCTTCGCCGCCTGGAAGACGCCGATCCCGGCCGCGTCTGCGTTGTGCAGCACGAAGTCCGCCCCCTGCGCGACCAGCGCGTCGGTCGCCGACTTCGCACCCGCCACGTCCTCGAAGCTGCCGGTGTAGACGGTCGCGACCTTGAAGTCGGGACGCACCGACTTCGCACCCGCCGCGAAGCCGTCGAACGTCGTCTTGATGACCGGCAACTGGATGCCCCCGACGCAGCCCGCCTTGCCGGACTTGGAAAGCGACCCGGCGACGAGACCGGCGAGGTAGGTCGCCTCGTCGAGGTTGAAGGTGAGCGAGGCGACGTTCTTCGCCGAGACGCCCCCGGAGCTGACCAGGAAGGCCGTGTCCGGGAACTGTGCGCCGACCTTCATCGCCGCGTCCTGGTATTCGAAGCCGTGGCCGATCACGAGGTCGTAGCCCTGGCGCGCGTAGTCGCGGAAGCCCTGCTCGAACTCGGCCGGATTCGAGGTCTGCACGTTGCTCACCTCGGCGCCGAGGTCCCGGGCGATCCGCTGCAGGCCCTCGTAGGCGCTCGCGTTCCAGCCCCCATCGCTGACCGGGCCGGGCGTGAGCAGGGCGACGCGGAAACCGTGCGGCTTGCCGGCGTCGCCGGATTGGCAGGCCACCGTGGTGACGGCGAGCGCGGCGAGGAGCGCCCCGACGATCTTCCCGCGGCGCGTCATCTTGCGAGGTTTCGGTAGCCGCCGCGGAAGTACAGCAGCGGATCGAGCTCGCCGTCGACCCCGATCGTCTCGGCCAGGCCGACGTGGATCGTGTGGTCGCCCGCGTCGAAGGAGTCGCGGATCCGGCACTGGAGGTGCGCGATCGAGCCGTCGAGCACCGGCGCGCCGTTCGAGCCGGTTCGGAAGCCGATGCCCGAGAACTTCTCGGCGCCCGACTTCGCGAAGCGCCGCGACATCGCTTCCTGGCCTTCGCTCAGCACGTTGATCGTGAAGACGCCCGAGGCTGTGAAGCAGGAAGCCGTCTCGGCCTTCTTGTCGACGCAGACCAGGACGAGCGGCGGGTCGAGCGAGACCGAGGAGACGGCGTTGGCGGTGAGTCCCGCCGGCTGCCCCTGCGCATCGAGGGTGGTCACCACGGTGACGCCGGTCGCGAAATGCCCCATGACGCGGCGGAACTCGGATTGATCGACAGCCATCGCAGCCTTTCGCGCGCAGCCTTTTCGCGCAGAAACAGGTCGTCCACGACCCGGCGGGTTCACCGCCCTCCTTCTAGCTGTAGGCCCCGGGGTTGCCAACGCTCGGCCGACCTGAGCGGTCTCGGCGGGCCATTTGAAACTCGGGCTACCGATCGAGAAAATGGACGCCGTGATGTGGATGAAGAGGTGGTGGAGGCAGGGAGTCCGTTCCGGAGCGTTTCTCCCGTTCGTCGTGGCCGCTTGTCTCGCTTCCGGTTGTGCCGTGCGGCGCGCTCCGACCGGCTTGGAGAACACGCCGGCACCCGATGACCGGGCGCCGCTCGAATGGGCGAAGACCGAGCCGAACTTGGTCGTGGTCGACCGCTCCTGTCGGACGGTGAGCTTCTACCGCTTCGGCCAGTGGGTCCGGACCTGGGACCAGGTGGCGCTCGGTCAGAACCCGGGCGTGAAGGAGCAGGAGGGCGACCGGCGCACGCCCGACGGGCTCTACCACATCTCCTTCAAGCGGCATCACGACCGCTGGTCGCGCTTCATGCTGCTCGACTACCCGAACGCGAAGGACATCGACGTCCACCGCAAGCGACTCGCCAAGGGCGAGGTCAGCCGCGGCCCGGGAGGCGAGGTCGGCATCCACGGCACCGACAAGCCCAAGCTGAACGAGACCGGCTACGACTGGACCTGGGGCTGCGTATCGCTGATGAACAAGGACGTGAATGAACTGTACGAGCTGGCACCCGAGGGCACGCTCGTCCTGATCGACGACTGAAGCGGGGCGAGCGGCCGGACCCCTCAGTCCGGCAGCCCGAGCACGCGCTTCGCGATGATGTTGAGCTGGACCTCCGAGGTACCGCCCTCGATCGAGTTGCCGCGCGACCGCAGCCAGTCGCGCGCGATCCGGATCTCGTCGTCCTCGAAGCCCGGGCCGTCCCAGCCGAGCGCCTGCGGGCCGGCGATCTGCATCATGAGTTCGCGCCTGCGCTGGTTCAGCTCGGTGCCGTAGAGCTTGAAGAACGAGGTCTCCGGGCCGGGCTGGTGGCCGGCCTTCTGCCCGTCGCGTGAGCGTGCGAGCGTGAGTTCGAAGCACTTGCGGTCGATTTCGACCTGCGAGACCCGGTCGCGGACGACCGCGTCGCTGATCTTCTTCTCGCTACCTTCGATGTAGCGCCGCGCGAGGTCGACCAGCGAGTCGCCCTGGGTTCGCTCGGTGCCCATGCCGGCGATCATCGTGCGTTCGTGTCCGAGCAGCGCCTTGGCCATCGTCCAGCCGCCGTTCACTCTTCCGACGACGCTGCCCCGTGGCACCCGCACGTCGGTGAGGAAGGTCTCGCAGAAGGGCGACTTCCCGCTGATCAGCCGGATCGGCTTCACGCTCACCCCGGGCGATTCCATGTCCATGAGCAGGAACGTGATGCCTTCGTGCTTGGGCGCCTGAGTGTCGGTGCGCACGAGGATGAACATCCAGTCGCACTGGTCGGCATAGGAGGTCCAGACCTTCTGGCCGTTGAGGACGAAGTCGTCGCCGTCGACGACCGCACGGGTCTGCAGGCTCGCCAGGTCGGAGCCCGAACCCGGCTCCGAGTAGCCCTGACACCAGCGGATTTCGCCGCGGATGATCGCCGGGAGATGGGTCTTCTTCAGGTCTTCGCTGCCTTCCTGGAGGAGCAGCGGGCCGATCATGTTGAGTCCGAAGCCGATCAGCGGCGGCCGCAGGCCCAGCGCCGCCATTTCCTGGCCGAGGACGCGGGCCTCCGGCTTGTCGAGTCCGCCACCGCTGTACTCCCGGGGCCAGGTCGGCGCCGTCCAGCCGCGCTCGGCCATCACGTCGAGCCACTGGCGCGAACCCTGGTCGAGTTTGGCCTTGCGGCCGCCCCAGCAGAGGTCATCGGCGTTCGCGACCGGCGTCGAGGCGATCGGCGGTGCATTCGCGATCAGCCACTGGCGGGTTTCGCGGCGGAACTTCTCGAGGTCGGCCATCTTCTTCTCCGTTGCTTCGGTTGGTTCGATCGCGCTCAGGCGACGCTGAGTTCCTTGATCACGCCGACCACCTGCCCGGGGTGCTTTTCGGCACTGGCCACCCGGGCCCAGTGGCGCTGCACCTTGCCGTCCTTGCCCACGAGCACGGTCGAGCGAATCACGCCGACGGTCTTCTTTCCGTACAGCATCTTCTCGCCGTAGGCCCCGTAGGCGGTCATCACCTTGCGGTCGGTGTCGCAGAGCAGCGGGAAGTTCAGCTTGAACTTCTTGATGAACTTCTGGTGCGAGGCCTCGTCGTCGGCGCTCACGCCGAGGACCGCGACGCCGAGCTTCACGAGTTCCTTGTTGAAGTCGCGGAAGCCGCAAGCCTCCTTGGTGCAACCCGGGGTGTCGTCCTTCGGGTAGAAGTAGATCACCACCGCCTGCTTCCCCTTGAAGTCCGCGAGAGAGACCTTGTTGCCGTCCTGGTCCTTGAGCGTGAAAGTCGGAGCCGCCTTGCCTTCCTCGATCGCCATGTCGGACCCACCTCCCGGTTATGGAAGCCGAGCGCTCCGGCCGCCCGGCCGCGCGCATCCAAGCCGCGATTGTGGTGCGAGCGGGGGCACGGCGCAAGGGCCCCCGGCCCCCGGCTCAATCCGGGCGCCAGACCGCGATTCGTTCGGAGAGGCGGTCCCACTCCCGGAGGTAGGCACCGAGGTGAGCCCGCGAGGGCACCTGGCCCTCGCTGCGCAGGAGGTCGCGCACGCGCTCCTGCTCGGCTGCATATTGCTCGGTCGTGAAGTGGCCGGCGAAGTGGGCCACGCGGAGCCAGAGCAGGTAGGTCGTGAGGGCGTCGCACTCGTTGTAGGCGACGATGCGATCGAGCCCCCCGGCGAGCCAGAGCTCCGCCACCTGGCTGCCGTCGATGCCGAACTTTCCGGGGATCCCGCACTGAATGGCGATCTCGTGCAGCGCCGGCGTCGCTTTCCCGAAGCCGCCGAGCATCTGCTTCAAGTCGCAGTTCCAGTCGTTGTCGCGGTGGAAGTAGTCGCGCCCTTCCCACGGCTTGTTCGGGCGCCGGGCGAAGCCGTCGGCCCGGATTCCGAGCACGATGGCGCGCTGCAGGAGGATCTTCAGGTCGGCCTCGACCGAGTTGAAGCCGACGAGCTGCGGCTCGGTCTTCCCGAGCCACTCGAGGAAATGGCCGACGACGCTGCGCTCGGCGGCATCGCCGCGATCGACCACGATGCGCGTGCGCTCGATCGTCCCGTCGGGCGCCGCCTCGTCGATCGCCGTCATGCGGGGGCGCGAGAGCAGGCTCAGGTTCACCTCGCCGTCGGGCTTCGTGCGCCGCCAGACGGCCGCGAGCGAGACGACGCGGCAGAGAACCGTCTTGAGGTAGGGTCTCGGGTTCTCCTCGGTCGCGCCGCCGTAGCGCCACATCGCCTCGAGAACGCTCTCCGGCGGCGTGTCGTCGGGGAGATCGAGCAGCAGCCGCCCGGCAACCGGGTCGGGCACCCACTCGACGTCGAAGGCAAGTACGCTCCTTGGCACGCTCTTGATCAAGGTGCCGCCGATGATACCAGACGCGCCCGGGGGTCGTCGCCCGGCCCGAGCGGCGCCGTTTCGGAATCAGCCGACCCGCCGGGCAACCCCCGTCCCGTTCCGCCCGGGGTGGCACGTGGCGGGTGGTAGCTCGCCAAAGTAGGAGAGTCGCCGGATGTCCGACCTCTCCTTTCATCTCGTCGACCGCATCGACGACCTGGTCCCGGAGCGCAGCGCCCGGGGTCATCTCGCGATCCCGGCCGACATGAGCGAGTTCCCCGCGTGTCTCGTCGTCGAGGCGATCGGCCAGCTGGCCGCCTGGGTCGCGATGCAGCGCGCGTCCTTCGAGCGACGGCCGGTCGCGGCCCGCGCGGCCGACGTCCGCGTGTTCGGCACCGTGCCCCCGGGCGAACGGCTGGAGCTCGAGATCTCGGTGCAGAGCTGCAAGAGCGTAGCGATCGCCTACGAAGGCGAGGGGCGCATCGGCGGCAAGCCGGTCGTCGAACTGCGCGGCGCGGCCGGCGCCATGCTGCCGATGAGCGAGTTCGACTCCCCGGATGCGGCGCGCGCGCGTTTCGAGGCGCTTCTCACCACCGGGCTCGCCGCGCGTCGTTTCCCGGAACGAGCGGCCTTCGCGCCCGCCGTGCTGTCGCGGGAGAAGACCGCCGGCCGCATCGCGGCGGAGTTGCAGGCGTCCCCGCCGGGTCCGCTCTATGCCGACCACTTCGCCCGGCGCCCGGTCTACCCGGCGACCCTGCTGCTCGACGCGCAGTTGCGCCTCGCCTTCGAATTGCTGCCGGGATGGTCGCCGTCCGCCGCGGGCGATCTGCCACCGGGCAGTCGGCTGCGACAGGTGAAGGTGCGATCCTTCACGACACCGTCGGGTCGCGTCTCGGTCGTCGCCGAGGCCCGCGAGGGCAACCCCCTCGAGATCGAGCTGAGCGCCCATGCCGACGGTAAGCGGGTGTCGTCGGCGACCCTGTTCGCGCCGCCCCGGTCGGTTTGACGTCGAACCGTCCGCGGCGACCGCGACTCGCAAACGATCCTCGCCAGTTGCGCGGCGCGATCTTCCGGGGCAACGTCCGCAGGTGCATCGGAGCACGCGGGAACACGCGATCGGCATCGACGAGGGCACGACCGGCGTGCGGGCCGTGGTGGTGCGCGAGGGCGGCGAGATCGCGGGATTCGCCTATGCAGAGATCGACCAAGGATTCCCGCATCCGGGCTGGGTGGAGCAGGATGCCGAAGCGGTCTGGAGCGCGACGCGTCGGGTGACCGAGCAGGCCGTGGCCGCAGCCGGCCTCTCGCTCGGCGACGTCGCCGCGATCGGGGTCGCCAACCAGCGTGGCTCGGCGGTTTTGTGGAGCGAGGCCGGAGGCGCGCTCGGCCCCCTCGTCGGCTGGCAGGACCAGCGAACCGCCGGACGCTGCGCCGATCTCGTGCGACAGGGCTTCTTCGCCGCGACGCTAGTCGCCTCGACGAAATGGGAGTGGCTGGTCCGCAACTGCGCGACCGGCCTGCCGCGCGGCACCCTCCGCCTCGGCACCGTCGATGCCTGGCTCGCGCACCGCTTGTCCGATGGCGGCGTGCGCGCGACCGATCACTCCAATGCCTCGTGCACCGGGCTCTACGCCTGGGAGCGCGGCGATTGGGACTCCCGCACGGCCGCGGCCCTCGGCCTCGACACGGCGTGGCTGCCTAGCATCGCCGACACGAGCGACGTGCTCGGCGAAACGTCGGTCCGGGCGATCGGAGCACGCATCCCGATCGCGGCCCTCGCCGGCGACCAGCAGGCGGGGATGTTCGGACTCGCCTGCCTTTCGCCGGGCTCGGTCAAGCTCACTCTCGGCACCTCGGGCATGATGGACGCGCACGCGGGCGACGTTCTCGCGGCCCCGAGCCGGGGCGCCTACCCGCTCGTGCTCTGGTCGATCGACGGCGCGCGCAGCTTCTGTTTCGAGGGCACGACCGTCACCGCGGGCGCGGCCGCGCAATGGCTGCGCGACGGGATCGGTCTCGTCGGCTCGCTCGACGAGATCGAGCCGCTCGCGCGTTCGGTGGACTCCGCCGCGGGCGTCTGGGTCGTACCGGCCTTCCAGGGTCTCGGCACGCCGTACATGGAACCCGCGGCGCGCGCTCTCGTCGGTGGACTGTCGCGCGCCTCGGGACGGGCGCACGTCGCCCGCGCCCTGCTCGAGGGGGTCGCCTGGCGCTGCCGGGAGGTCTTCGATGCGCTCGTCGCGGATTTCGCGGAGAGGCCGTCGGTGCTTCGCGTCGACGGCGTTGCCGCGCGCAACCGCCTGCTGCTCGAACTTCTCGCCGACGCGCTCGGGATCCCGATCGAGACCCCCGCGGTTCTCGACTCGGCGGCCATGGGTGCCGCGCTCCTCGCCGGCCGCGCCGTCGGCTTGTGGCGCGACGCGGACGTTGCCGGGCGCTGGCGCCCGGCGTGCAGAATCGAGCCGCGCACCGGCGAGGACGAGCGCGAAAGTGCTCGCGAGACGTGGTCCCGGCGCGTGGCCCTCGCTCGCGAGGCGTCGTCGTGAAGCAGCCGGCCGATGCCGTCTCGCTGGTCATGATCGACTGCGACGGCACCCTCTTCGATTCCTACGAGGCGAATCGCAGCTTCTACGACGAGGTGCTGCGGAGCATCGGGCGGTCCCCCCTCGACGCGGAAGGCCGCGACCTCGCCCACCACATGGCGACGCCGCTGCTCTTCGCGCACCTGTTCCGCGACGACCCCGTCGGTCTAGAGCAGGCGACGCGGATGGCACACCGCACCGACTACGCTCCCTACCTCGAGCTCATGACGCCTGTCCCGGGCCTCGTCGAGACGCTCGACTGGGTGCATGCGCGCCACCGGACCGCGCTCGCGACGAATCGCGGCGGCTCGATCACGCGGTTGCTCGGGCACTTTGACCTCCTGCCCCACTTCGACCTCGTGGTCGGGATCCACGACGTCGCGCGGCCCAAGCCCGCACCGGACATGCTGCTGCACTGCCTTGCGCACTTCGACGCCCCGGCAGCGCAGTCGATCTACGTCGGCGATTCGAGCGGCGACCGCGCGGCCTCGCGGGCCGCGGGCGTCCGTTTCGTCTCGGTCGACTCGCGTGTTCCGGGCGACGTCGATCTGGCGGCGTTCGCCGACCTCGTCTCGCTTCTCGCCTGAGCCGAGCCCGCGCGCTCGGCTCGCGAGCCCGGGGTGGCCCCGGTGCTCCGCACGCCATGCGCGGGCCGGGGCCGGAGTTGCAATCCGGAGCCCGATCCCGTGAAGAGCGGACTCGGATGCGCGGGAAGGCGGGATCGGGGACCCCGGGCGGGGTGGGAGAACTTCGATGCAACTCGGAATGATCGGACTCGGGCGGATGGGCGCCAACATGGTGCGCCGGCTGATGCGCGGGGGACACTCCTGCGTGGCCTACGACGTCGCTCCGAAGGCCGTCGAGGGGCTGGCCGGCGAGGGCGCGACGGGATCCTCTTCGCTCGCCGACTTCGTCGGCAAGCTGCAGAAGCCTCGGGCGATCTGGCTCATGGTCCCGGCCGCCCTCGTCGATCGGACGATCGCCGACCTCCTGCCGCTGCTCGCCCCCGACGACGTCCTGATCGACGGCGGCAACTCCTACTACAAGGACGACATCCGCCATGCGAAGGGCCTCGCGGAGAAGGGCATCCACTTCGTCGACGTGGGCACGAGCGGCGGCGTGTGGGGCCTCGAGCGCGGCTACTGCATGATGATCGGCGGCGACGCGCAGGCGGTCGGTCGCCTCGACCCGATCTTCCGCACGCTCGCGCCGCCGATGGAATCGGCCGCGCGCACGCCGGGTCGCGACAAGGCGAAGCCGAGCACGGCCGAGCACGGCTACCTGCACTGCGGGCCGAACGGCGCGGGCCACTTCGTCAAGATGGTCCACAACGGCATCGAGTACGGCCTGATGGCCGCCTATGCCGAGGGCCTGAACATCCTGAAGCACGCCAACGTAGGGAAGGCGGCCCGCGAGGTCGACGCGGAGACCACGCCGCTGCGCCACCCGGAGGAGTACCAGTACGACATCGATCTCGCGGGCGTCACGGAGGTGTGGCGCCGTGGCAGCGTCATCGCGTCTTGGCTCCTCGACCTGACCGCAATCTCCCTGCTCGAGAGTCCCGATCTCGCCGACTTCGGGGGGCGCGTCTCGGATTCCGGTGAGGGCCGCTGGACGATCCAGGCCGCGATCGACGAGGGTGTTCCCGCCCATGTCCTGTCGGCTGCGCTCTACGACCGCTTCGCGTCGCGGGGCGAGGGCGACTTCGCCAACAAGCTGCTCTCGGCGATGCGCTTCCAGTTCGGCGGTCATCACGAGAAGCCCGCCAAGTAGGGGACGTTCGGATGAGCAACGGAGGAAGACTCGCGTTCGCACCGTCGATCCTGGCCGCTGACTTCCTGCGCCTCGGCGAGCAACTCGCCGAGTGCGAGCGCGGTGGTGCCGAACGCTTCCACGTCGACGTGATGGACGGCCTCTTCGTGCCGAACCTGAGCCTCGGCCTGCCGATCGTCGAGGCGGTACGTCGCGCGACGAGGCTCCCGGTCGAGGTGCACCTGATGATCGAGCGACCGGAGCGCTATCTGGGCGACTTCTCCCGCGCCGGTTGCGACCGGATCATCGTGCATCGCGAGGCGACCGACCACCTCCACCGCGCCGTCCACCAGGTGAAGGAACTCGGCCGCAAGGTGAGCGTCGCATTGAATCCGGCGACCCCGGTCGCGACGCTCGAGGACGTTCTCCACGAACTCGACTCGGTGCTCGTGATGACCGTGAACCCCGGCTTCGGTGGCCAGAGCTTCATCGAGTCGATGCTTCCCAAGATCCGCCGCCTGCGGGCGCTGCTCGACGAGCGCAACCCACCCTGCGAGGTGGAGGTCGACGGCGGCATCGACGAACGCACCGCGCCGCTCGCCGCCGAGGCGGGGGCGACGGCGCTGGTCGCGGGCACCTCGGTTTTCGCCGCGAAGGGGGGGCCGGCGGCTGGCCTCGCCCGACTGCAGGGCTGCTGCGCCGCCTGGGCATGATGCCCCGGGGCGAAGCCGCCCCGGGCCCCGGGGTTCAGCGCCGCGCGGCCTTGGCGCCGTGTGCCGGGGCTTTCGCGGAAGCCTTCGTGGCGTGAGCGGGCTTGGCCGGAGTGGCGGCCGGCCGTTTCGTACGCGCGCCGGGCTCGGCGGCTTCCTCCGAGTCCCCTTGGGCGACCGGTCGGCGCGTGGCGGCACCGCGCGTGGCCGTCGATCGCGCGGGGTCGGCCTTTGCCGAGCGTGTCGTCGGCGCGCGCTCGGCGGTCCCGACCGTGCGACCTCGTAGGGTCGCGGGGTTGGTGCGCGCGGTGTCCGGTGCGGGTTTACGTCCACGAGCCGTCGCGTGGCTGTCGACGCCGCGGGCGCTTGCCGTGGAGGCGGCACCACCGCGTCCCGCATTTCGAGGCGTGGTCGCGACCGTCGCTGTCTCGCGAGTGGCCGTACGCCCGCTGCGACTTCTCCCGTCGCGGGCTTCGCGTGCGGCGATGGCTTCGCGTGCGGCGGCTGCCATGTGCGCGTCTTCCTTCGCGGACTTCGCCGAGCGGCTACGCCGTGCCGCCTCCGCCTGCTCGGCCTGCACGAGGCGTTCGACGTTCATGCGGGTCTTGCGGTCCGCACGTGCCTCCGCCTCCTTCGTCAGCCTGGTCGTGCGAGCCTCACGTTCGGCCTCCCGGCGAGCCTGCAGAGCGAGGCGCTTCTGCTCCTGTGCCACGGCGAGTTTCGCGCGGCGCTCCGCGCGTTCGATCGCCGCACGCTCG
>CAMBZJ010000010.1 GCA_945872365.1 Klebsiella pneumoniae | reverse complement strand
GGTTCGGCTGCCGGGACTCGCCGAGCCGCTTTTCGAGGGGGCTGCAGGCAAGCAGACCCACACCGCGATGGTCGCGCGCAACCTGCAGCGCGGCCGTGCCTCGTGGCTCCGGCCAATGGTCGACGACGTCGGTCGCCCCGGCTACTTCGTGAAGGAGCTACCGCTCGTGGCGGGGCTCGCCGCGGTGGTCCACGGTTTCACGGGCGCTCCGCTCGGCGCAGTCGGCCGCTCGATCGGCGCCGTCGCTTGGCTGATCGGCGCGATCCTGCTTTTCTCTCTGGTCCGCCGCGACCGGTCGCCGCGGGTGGCCGCCCTCGCGGCGCTCTGGTTCGTGCTCGCACCCGCGGCGATCGCCTACTCCCGTTCCTTCATGACCGATCCGTCGATGGTCACGGCCTGTCTCGGTGCGCTTTTGCTCGCCTCGGCCTGGCGCGACCACCCGTCGAGCGGTCGCGCCGCCGCGACCGGAGCCGCGACTTCGCTCGCGCTGCTACTCAAGCCGCACGCGATCTTCTGGCTCGTGCCCGCGCTCGCGACGGCAATCGCGGGCCGCTCCGACTTGCGGGCAGGCGAAGCCCCACCAGACACGGGGGTATCGCCGACGCCGCGCGACCACGTCCTGCTCGTCGCCTGTCTCGCCGGCGGGCTCGGGGTCGCAGGACTCTGGTATGCGCACGCCGCCTCGATCCACCGCAGTTACCCCGTCCCGGGGGCGATGGTCACGGCGGGCTGGGTGGACGCGGCCCTGTGGCGCTCGCCCGATCTCTACCTGCGAATCGCGCGGCAGATCCTCGACATCGTGTTCACGCCGGCGGGGTGGGCTCTCGCGCTGGCCGCCGTGTGGCCCGGCCGCGCGGGGTTCGGCCGCACCGAACGCGCGCTCCTGGCGTGGGGAGCCGGCGTGATCCTGCAATCGGTCGTACTCGGTACGCGCATGTTCGACGATGCCGCGCGCGGCACCGAGTACTACCAGTTGCCGGCGGTCGCGACCGCGGCGCTGCTCGTCGCACGCGGCGCCGACCGGATCGCGGCGTTCGCCGCGCGGGGCGTCACGGGTGCACGCGACGCGATCGCACCGGTGCTGCTGCTCGTCGCGGGCGCTCTCGCGTGGCGCGAGACCCGGCGCATCGAGACACCACCCGAGGCCTACGCCTCGCTTCCCGCGCAGTGCGAAAGGGTGCGCGCACTCACGCACCCGGACGATGCGCTGCTCGTGCTCTCCGATCGTGCCGGCACCGTGCTCTGGACTTGCGACCGGCGCGGCACGACGCTCACGCCCGCAACCGCCATGGGAACGGCGGCGGCGTCCACGCGCTTCGCTGCGGCACCCGACGCGCTGTGGCGGACGCTTGAGTCCGCCGATCACGTGTTCCTGCCGTTCCCCGACCTGGCCCCCGCCTCCCTGCGCGAATTCCTCGACCGCGAGTGGCAGCGCGACCCGGGCGAGGAAATTCTCCTCTACGAACGCCGCGGTGCGCGGCCGGCGGCGACACCGTGAACGGACGGGCGCCGGGGCCGATTGCGCCGCACAAGCGCCTCTCTCATTTCCTCAAGCGCGCCGTCTACGGAGCGACCACGCTCGATGCGCGGGTCGACTCCTGGCTCGAGGGCGCCCGTGGCTCCCTCGGCGCGGCTCTCCGCGAAAGCGCCTGGTATAGGCTTCTCCCGGAGCGTCGCATCCGCGTTTCGCCGTTCGTCGAACGCCCGGGTCGCGACGTGGGTCCGCTGGCCGGGCGGCGGGTGCTGGTGCTCGCGCTCGTCCCGCCCGAGGACACCGGCGGGGGCAGCCGCCCGGCGCAACTCGCCGCCGAATTGCACCGCCGCGGCTGCACGATCGACTGGCGCTGGGCATTGCCGATCTTCCCCTGGCCGAAACGCCTGCGACCGCAGGTGGCCGGCCTCCATGTGCGGCACGTCTCGGAGTCCCCCCTCCCGGGGGAGGCCGAGCGCGCCGATCGGCCCGCCGATCTCGCCCTGCTTGAGGCTCCCCACCCCGCCCTGCTCGCGCTCGCGACGGCCGACGGCGCCGCGCGTCGCATCGCCTACGACGCGATCGACCTCTGGGACGGGGTACTCGGCGCCGGCTGGTGGCGAGACGACGCAGAGGCCGAGGCGATCGCGCGCGCCGACCTGCTGCTGGCGAGCGCTCGTCTCCTGCGCGACGAACTCGAGCGACGCTCGGGCCGCCCCGCCACCCTGCTCCCCAACGCGGTGGACCTGCGCCTCTTCGACCCGGGGCCGTCGCGGGAGATCCCGGCCGACCTGCGCCGCGGTCGCCCGACGATCGGCTACGTCGGCGCACTCTGGGGCACATGGGTGGACCTGGATCTCGTCGCCGCGGTCGCCGCGCGCCTGCCCGAGGCGGTGATCGACCTGGTCGGGCCCGTCGGCGACCGCCGACTGCCGGTCGCGGCAAACATCGCGGCGCTCGGCCCAAAGCCGCAATTCGAGGTGCCGGCCTACCTTCGGGCGATCGACGTCGCGATCGTGCCCTTCGCCCCGGGGCGACTCACCGCGGCGGTGAGTCCGCTCAAGGCCTTCGAGTACCTGGCCATGCACAAGCCGGTGGTCGCGACACCGCTCCCGGATCTCGAGGGCGTGCCGGGCGTGCACCTCGCCGATGGAGCCGAGGGCTTCGCCGCGGCGATCACGCGCGCCGTGCGCGAGCCGTTTCCGACGGCCGAGGTCGACGCCTTTCTCGCCCGCCACACCTGGAGCGCGCGGATCGACGAACTCTGCCGCCTCGCGGGGCTCGGACCGAGCGGTGGGCCGGGCAGACTCGATGCGGACGCGAGCGTGCGCGCCTAGCCGATCCGCTCGCCGACGACCGATTGTTCGTCGCGCGGCGCCTGCGCGGCGAGCATCTCGCCGAGGAGTCCGCTGGTGAAGAGTTGCAGGCCCGCGAGCAGGAGCAGCACGCCGAAGATCAGCAGCGGGTGACGCGACAGGATCTGGCCGTAAGCGAGCCGCAGGTAGGTGATGTAGGCGAGAATGGCGCTTCCCGCCGCCATGAGGAGCACGCCCGGGAGGCCGAAGAAGTGCGCCGGGCGCGTGTCGAAGCGCGTGAGGAACATCACCGTCACCAGGTCCATCATGCCGCGGAAGGCGCGCCCCCAGCCGTAGCGCGAGCGCCCGAAGCGCCGCGGGCGATGCGCGACCTCGATCTCGCCGACGGCGCAACCCTGCCAGGCAGCGATCACCGGGATGAAGCGGTGCAACTCGCCGTAGATGCGCACGCGCTCGACGACCCAGCGGCGATAGGCCTTGAAGCCGCTGTTGAGGTCGCGCAATTCGATCCCGGTCGCGGCACGGACCGCGGCGTTGAAGAGCCGCGAAGCGACGACGCGCGCAGCCGAGTCGTGGCGCTTGCGCTTCCAGCCGTTCACCAGATCGTAGCCCTGGGCGAGCACGTTCAGCATGCGCGGGATCTCGCGCGGATCGTCCTGAAGGTCGGCGTCGAGCGTGACCACGATGTCGCCGCGGGCGGCGGCAAAACCCTCGGCGAGCGCCGCCGCCTTGCCGAGGTTGCGGCGCAGCCGGATCGCGCGGACGTGCGGGTTCTTCGCCGCGAGTTCGCGCAGGCGCGAGAAGGATCCGTCGGTCGAGCCGTCGTCGACGAAGACGATCTCCCAGCGCGGCGTGCGACGGCCCGACGCGATGCCGAGCGAGCGCCAGTCCAGGGCCGGGTCGTCGAGTACCGACTCGCACTCGCCGAGGAGGAGGTGCAGGCTCTCGCGCTCGTCGTGAAGCGGCACGACGAGCGTGATCTCGATCTCCGCGTCGCTGCTCCCGGCGAGTCCCGGATCCGCTCCGGTCGGGGCAGCGTCCGCACCGGGCGCACCCGGTGCGGACGGCAGATCCAAGGCGCGTCCCGCGAGCGGGCGCTGCACCGATGCCGCCGCCGGAGTGCCCGCGAGCGCCTGCGCGGCGGCCCCGGCGACCGAGAGCGGTGCCGGGCGCTCAGTCACGGCTCACGCGGATGACCTCGGCTACCGTCGTCATCCCCTCGCGCACCGAGCGCCAGCCGTCCTCGCGCAGCGTCCGCATGCCGAGCCGGATCGCTTCCTCGCGGATCTTGTCCGCGGAGGAGCGCTTGAGGATCAGGTTGCGGACCGCGTCGTCGACGAGCAGCAACTCGTAGATGCCGGCGCGTCCGCGGTAGCCGGTGAAGCCGCAGGCCTCGCAGCCGGCTCCTTCGACCAGATGCACGCCGGCCAAGCTATCGGCGATGCCGCGCTCGATCGGGTTCCCGGCACTGCCGGTGCCCTTGTCGCCCGCGGGCAGGAGTTCGCCGATGATGCCCTCGACCGGCCGCACGCACTTGCTGCAGTTGCGGCGCACGAGGCGCTGCGCCAGCACGCCGAGTAGCGAGGAGGCGAGCAGGTAGTCCTCGACGCCCATCTCGAGCAGTCGGGCGACCGCGCCGGCCGCGTCGTTCGTGTGCAGGGTCGAGAAGACGAGGTGGCCGGTCAACGCCGCCTGGATCGCGATCTCCGCCGTCTCGGCGTCGCGGATTTCGCCGACCATGATGACGTCGGGGTCCTGGCGGACGATCGAGCGCAGACCGTTGGCGAAGGTGAGCCCGATCTGGGGCTTCACGTGGATCTGGTTCACGCCGTTCAACTGGTACTCGACCGGATCCTCGATCGTGATGATCTTCTTGTCGGGCGAGTTCACCTTGTTGAGGGAGCCGTAGAGCGTCGTCGTCTTGCCGGAGCCGGTCGGCCCGGTGACGAGGATCATCCCGTAGGGCTTGACGATCAGGCTGTCCCAGTCGGTGAGCGTGTCGCCCGGGAATCCCAGCGACTCCAGGTCGAGGACGATCGAGCCGCGGTCGAGGATGCGGAGCACGACGCTCTCGCCATAGAGCGTGGGCAGGGTGGAGACGCGCAGGTCGATCTCCTTGCCCATCATGCGCAGTTTGATGCGTCCGTCTTGGGGTAGGCGCCGCTCGGCGATGTTGAGCTTCGCCATGATCTTGATGCGCGAGACGATCGCGGCCTGAAGCCGGCGCTGCGGCGCATCGACGTCGTGGAGGACGCCGTCGATCCGGTAGCGGATCTTGAGTTCGTTCTCGAAGGGCTCGATGTGGATGTCGGAGGCGCGGCCCTCGACGGCCCGGTTGATCATCACGTTGACGAAGCGGATGACCGGCGCCTCGCTCGCGAGGTCGCGCAGGTGGTCAACGTCCTCCTCGTCCTCGGAGAGGTATTCGACGAGCCCCTCGGCGTCGCCGCCGCCCGCGCCACCCTCGACTCGCTCGCCGTAGCAGGAGTCGAGCGCCTCGGAGATATCCTTCTCCTTGGCGAGCAGCGGTTCGACGCGCAGCCCGGTCGCGACCTCGAGCCCCTGCATCGCGTTGCGGTCGCGCGGATCGGCCATCGCGACCTTCATCACGCCGTCGGCGGCCGAAACCGGCAGCATCTTGGCGTGGCGCAGGAACTTGACGTTCAACCCGGGAACCTGCACCGCGTCGTTCGGGAGTTCCTTGCGGCCGGCGAGCGGCACGCCGAGCACCTCGCTGTAGACAGGCAGGAGGTCGTCCTCGGAAACGAAACCCAGATCGAGGAGCAGGCGCTCGATGCGCTCGCCGCGCTCGCCTTGGAGTTTGCGGACCTTGCGCAGGTCCTCCAGGCTCACCCGGCCCCGGTCGACGAGGATCTCCTCGAGGGACTTCGCTGCTGGCGCTGTCTGCGGCTCCACCGGAGGCTTCCCGGTAGCGGGATTACCACGCGGGGTGGGGGTTGACCATCGAACGGCGGACTCGGCCATGGCGGGTTGGACGCCCGCGGGGTTCCGATTGTTCATCGGGGGATCCAAACTTCCCCGACCGGCCAGGGACTTGCCGGAGAGGCCGCAAGTCACCCACGGGCCTTCGGCCACGCACGGCGGCCGGTGGCCCGAGCGGTCGCGGCTGGCCGAGGCTGCCTCAACCTCCGGCAGCGTCGGGAGGGGCGACCTCGAGTCGCGCCACCGCATCGTCCAGGACCCAGGCCAGCATCTCGCGCAGCGGGATCTCGGGCTGCCAGCCGAGATGCTCGGCGGCCTTGGCCGGGGAGCCGAACACGACGCCGGGTTCGCCCGCGCGTCGTCGAACGGCCGTACTGCGGATCTCGGGCGCGACCCCGGCGAGATCGCACAGCATCGAGAGGATCTCGCGGATCGACGTCGGACGACCGGAGCACAGGTTGTAGGCCTCGCCCGCGCGACCGCGCTCTACGCCGAGCGCGTAGCCGCGCACGATGTCGCGCACGTCGGTGAAGTCGCGCTGCACGTCGAGATCGCCGACCTCCATGACCGACTCGCGCCGACCCCGCGCGATCTCGACCAACTGGTGCGCGAAGTCGGCGCAGACGAAGTCCCGCTTCTGCCCGGCACCGGCATGGTTGAAGGGCCGCAGCACGACGACGTCGAGCCCACGCGCGGCAAACGCCATCGCCGCATGGTCGGCCGCGGCCTTCGAGGCGCCGTAGAGGGTCGCCGGCCGCAGTGGCTCGGACTCGTGGATCGGGGAGCCGGCGGAGCCGCCCGCACCGTAGACCTCGCTCGAGGTGACGATCGCAGCGCGGATGCGCCCGCCGCCGCGTTCGATCGCGTCGAGCAGGTGCACGACGCCAAGCGCGTTCACGCGAAACGCCTCGGGAGCGGCGCGGTTCGCCGCGGGCGGCGAGGCGAGTCCCGACAGCACGACCACCGCTTCGGGCAACGCCGCGCCGAGTGTCGCGCGCACCGCCTCGGGGTCGGTCACGTCGCAAGGCAGCCAGGCTGGTCCCGCGCCCCGTGCGGCCATCGCGGGCGGCGGTTCGGGCGAGCGCCCGGCGCCCACCACCTCGTGGCCGCGAGCGAGCAACTCCCGGACGAGTGGGCGCCCGGCAAAGCCGGAGGCGCCCAGGACGAGGATCTTCATGCAACCGGCGGGCGGCGCTGCGCGTCGTATGAGACCGTGGCGAGGTCGGCGTCCACCATCATCGCAACCAGGTCGGCGAAAGCCACCTCGGGCTGCCAGCCGAGGCGCTCGCGCGCGAGGCTCCAATCGCCGAGCAGCGTGTCGACCTCGGCCAGACGCGTCAAGGACTCGTCTACCCGTACATGATCCCGCCAGTCGAGACCGACGTGGGCAAAGGCGACCTCGACGAGGTCGCAAACGCTGTGCCCGCGCCCGGTCGCGACGACGTAGTCGGCCGGCTCGGGCTGCTGGAGCATGAGCCACATCGCCTTCACATAGTCGCCGGCATAACCCCAGTCGCGACGGGCGTTCAGGTTCCCGAGGCAGAGTGTCTCCTGGAGTCCGAGCTTGATGCGGGCTACCGCGTCGGACACCTTGCGCGTGACGAATTCCTTGCCGCGCCGCGGCGACTCGTGGTTGAAGAGGATGCCCGAGCAGGCGAAGAGCCCGTAGCTCTCGCGATAATTCATCGTGATGTAGTGGCCGTACACCTTGGCGACGCCGTAGGGACTGCGCGGGTGAAAGGGCGTCTCCTCGCGCTGCGGAACCTCGCGGACCTTGCCGAACATCTCGCTCGACGACGCCTGGTAGAAGCGCGCCTCGGGATTCGAGAGCCGAATCGCCTCGAGCACGCGTGTGACGCCGGTCGCGTCGAACTCGGCGGTGAGTACCGGCTGCGACCAGGAGGTCGGGACGAAGGACATGGCCGCCAGGTTGTAGACCTCGTCGGGGCGCGCCCGCCGCATCAGGTCGATGAGCGAGTACTGGTCGAGGAGGTCGGCCTGTTCGAGTTCGATGCGGTGGCGGATGTGCTCGATGCGGTGGAAGTTCTCGGCGCTCGACCGCCGCACCATGCCGACGACACGGTAGCCCTTCTCGAGCAGGAATTCGGCCAGGTATGAGCCGTCCTGCCCGGTGATCCCGGTGATGAGCGCCGTGCGGCCCTTCACGAGTCGAGACCCGGGCGCTGCCGCGACTGGACCGCCTCGCGCATCAAGGCACTCGGCCGTAGCGATCTTCGAGCCGCACCACGTCGTCCAGCTCGGGTGTCGAGGCCTCGAGGATATCGCAATCGGTCTCGGCGATCATGCGGTGGCGCAGTCCCGGCGTGATGCGGAACGACTCGCCCGGGGAGAGCACCGTGCGCTGCAACTCGCACCCCTCCGCACCGTGCTCGAAGGCGAGCCGACCCGAGAGGACGTGGATCGTCTCGTCCTTGCGCTCGTGGTACTGGAGCGAGAGAGCATGGCCCGCCTCGACGTGGAGGATTTTGCCGACGTAGCGGTCGGTCTCTGCCCAGATCAGCTCCCAGCCCCAGGGCTTCGGTACTCGTCGTGTCATCGTTCCCGCATCCCCCCGGCGCCGCTTTACGCGCGGCCCCGGCCGGGGGCAAGCGGTGCCGCCCCCGGCAGCGCACGCACGCCCTGGTGGAATCCAGCGGCCCAGATCCCCGACATGACGAGGTAGGCGGGCCACGCCACGAGCAGAAACGCGAAGTCGCGCGGCGAGTGGCGCGCGCACCACGCGAGTGCGCGCGCCGTGCGAGCCGCGGGCAGGCCGGCGGCGAGCCACGGATGTCGCACGAGGGCCTGCCCCGGCAGCCCGCCGCTGCGCCGAGCGGCGCCCGAGGCCCGGCCGAGCAGGCGCAGGTAGCTCGCCATCGCCCGCCACCCGGAGGGTGTCAGGTGGACGATCCGCAGCGCCGGCTCGAAGCGCATGCGGTGACCGCCGCTCCACACCGCCCAGTCGAAGAGCCAGTCCTCCGAGGCGCGCGTGCCGGGGAATCCGCCGTGGAGTTCGAACACCGCGCGATCGACAAGCATGCAGGCCGACGGGATCTGCCAGGTGGCGCGCGCAGGTACGCCGGGCAGGCTCTCCTTGAACTCGAGCAGGTGGCGGATGCGTGCCGATGCCGGTGCGCCCCCGGGCAGCGCGATCGAGCCGCCGAACACGCCCGGACCCGATTCCGCGAAGCCTGCCGCCACCTCGAGCAGGTCGCTCGACGCGACGCAATCGGAGTCGAGGAAGAGGAGCCACGGCGCGCGCGCGAGCGCCGCACCGCGGTTGCGAGCGGCGCCTGGAAAGAGACGATCGGGGGCACGGTCGAGGGCCAGGTCGAGGGTGCCGGGCCCGGGTGGATTCGCCGCACGCGCGGCGAGGGCCGTGGCCTCGTCGGGTGAACTGTCCACGACGATGACCTCGAAGTCCGGCGGCGACCGCTGGTCGCGCAGCGCCGCGATGCAGCGTCCGATCGTCGCCTCCGATCGCCAGCACGGGACGACGACGCTGATCGTGGGCGACGCCTTCGAGCCGTCGCGCATGGTCAGTAAACCGACCCGAGTTCCGAGCCCGAGTTCTGGGCCCGGCCGAGGCTCCCCGCCTGCTGGCCGAAGGGATTCTGGCCGAAGGAGCCCAGGCCGACGAGGGAAAAGAGGACGCGGAATTCCTGTTCGTTGGGATTCACCCGGTCGATGAAGGCGAAGTCGAGGACCCAGCACTCGCAGCCCGAGATGACGCGGAGTCCCGCCCAATTCTCGAGGAAGCGACCCGCCAGAGCATCGAAGCGCCCGAGATAGGCGAGCGCGAAGTGGTCGCTCAGCCGCCAGGTCGTAGCCAGGTTCAGGTTCTCGACCGTGCCGCCCGAGTTGAACTGGTAGAAGAGCGAGGCCGAGTTCACCGGCCGCAAGGCGAGCAGCGAGGTCTCGTCGTCGAGTTTCACCGGGCGCGGGTCGAAGAAGCTCAAGCCGGCTTCGGCATAGAGCACCTTGTTCTGCGCGAAGGACCAGATGCCGCGGCCCGAGGCCGAGAGCCACGGGAACGGCGTCAGGCGCAGCCCTGCATCGAGCGCCGAGAGATACTCCTTCTGGGTGCTGCCGGGCTCTAGATAGAACGGGTGGGAGAGCTCGTAGCTCTGCTGCACGTAGGCTCGTGCGAGTTCCTGGATGCGTCCGGTGGCGTCCACCGAGAGGGGCGACGCCGGTGCCCCCACGCCCCCGGGTGCCGAGACCTGCGACTGCATCGCGAGCGAGGCGGGCTCGATCGGGCTGTAGGAGTCCTCGAGCATGCTCCCGTCCGGCGCGTAGACCGGGTCGATCCCGCCGTCGAACTTCCCGAGCAGTCGGCTCACGACGCCGTAGGTGACCAGGTTGCGCGCGTTGATGCGATCGACCGCGTCGTAGATCGGGATGTCGCTCTGGTTCACGAGCGGCACCCAGTTGTACTGCAGGAAGGGCTCGATCGTGTGCTTCACCTTGCTCACGTCGCCGAAGCCAACGTGGTAGACGCGCGAGATCTCGCTGTTGAAGTCGGCCACGAACTGCGCGATCTCGCGATGCTGGAACGTCGACACCGCGCGCGTCGGAAGCGGCGCCGCCGGCGACGGCGTCGGGTACGGCACGATGGGGACTTCGTTCGATTCCAGATAGTAGGTCGTCTCGCGCAGGATCATGCGCGCCGACCCGTAGCCGAAGTTGCCGAGCCGGTAGGGAACGCGCGCCTCCGGGGCGATGTCGAGGCGTGGTCCCGCGGCGAGCGGTGCACGCCAGTATTCGACCGCCTCGCTGTTCAGACCGAGCCGGACACGACCGCCGAGGATCGACTTGCGGGCCTGGAAGGTGAGCCGGGGCAGCGGCTGCGGGACACGCGACTGCTTCTGGATGAGGTCCTGGTAGTAGTCGGCCTGCGCCTGGAAGAGCCCCCAGTCCCACACCTTCACCAGGCCCATCTGGGAGTCCGTGTAGCGGCGCACCGTGGAGTACGCGCCCACCGTCGGCAGGTAGCTGAGCGTGTTCATCTCCCGCAGGAAGAGATTGTCGCTCACCCAGAACGGGCGGACGTAGAGGCGGCTCGACTCCCAGGGGCCCGGCTGCTGGTGGTAGCCGATGAAGCTGCCGCGGTTCTCGGGGACCGTCGGGTCGGCGAGCTGCTGGGGGTTCACGACCTGGTCGGCCGCGCGGCCGCGGATCGACTCGTTGAAGTAGCTCGCCGTCAGGAGCCCGCCGGCGTCGGGCGCGAGAAGATAGCGGTATTCGCCGATCGCGCCGATCCGCGCAGCGGTCTCCACGTCGAACGAGATCGTCGCGTCGCTCGTCTTGTTGATCGCCCAGTAGAAGGGCTGCACCCACTGGAAGCCTCGGTTGTTGGAGATGCCGAAGCGCGGGAAGAGGAATCCCGACTGGCGATCGCGCAGCACCGGAAAGATCCCGTAGGGGAGATAGAGGACCGGCACGTCCTTGATCCGAAAGGTGCCACCACGCACCGTGCCCCAGCCGGCCATGTCGACGTCGATCTCGTCGCTCGCGATGCTCCAGTCGGGTGTTCCGCCGTCGCACTGGCAGGTGGTCAGGTGACCGTCCCAGATGTGGTAGGTCTGGCCGACGCCCTTCTCCAGGCGCGTCCCGCCGAGTTGGAAGCGCGAGTCGGCCAGGTAGATCTCGGCGTCGTTCATGAAGCCGGTCTCGTCGTTCATCTCGAGCCACGCCTCGTCCGCGTGCAGGCGGGCCTGCTCGTCCTCGAGCACGACCGAGCCGCTCGCGCTGGCCTCGCCGTGGCGCCGGTCGATCTCGACCCGGTCGGCTGCGAACACCGAGGTGCCACGCTTGACCACCACGTCGCCCTTCGCCCGCAGGGCGTCGCGTTCGCGATCGACCTGGAGTTCGTCGGCATCGACGTAGAGCGGTTCTTCCTCCGAACGGGCGTCGCCGAGGCCGAGAAGACCCGCCGCGTCACCGAGTTCGGCCGACTGGGAGAACGAGCGTCCCGCCTGCAGGAGCAGGACGGCGAGCACCGCCACCGCCACCGGGAGGACGAGCGGCACGCGCGCAAGCCAGCTCCCCCTCTCGCGACGTGCGCTCAAGCGGCGATTCCCGGAAACGGATCGAAGACGCTGTCCATGCCGTGATGCCTGAGCAGAAACCGGTACACCGAACCCGCCAGGTAGAGCGAACCCGCGACGAGGACCGGACCCGCCCCAGGCCGGGCGAGGAGGTCGCGGAGCGCTCGCTCCGGATCCGGCTCGACCACGACTCGCAGCGGTGCCGGAAACGCCGCGGCGAGGTCGGCGACCGGCACCGAGCGCGGCGTGCCCGCATCGGTGACGACGACTTCGTCGACGTGGGGGGCGAGCATGGCAGCCATGGCCCCCCACGGCTTGTCGGCGAGCGCCGCGAACAGCAGGCGGGGACGGGCTCCGCCGACCACCCCAGGCAGCGCCGCGACGAGGGCCGCGATGCCGTCCGGGTTGTGCGCTCCGTCCACCAGGACGAGCGGGTCGCGGTGGACGACGTCGAGGCGTCCAGGCCAGCGCACGGTGGCGAGTCCGGTTCGGATCGCGCGTTCGTCGACCCGCAGCGCCGGGCACTCGCGCGCCGTCTCCTCGAGGAGGGCGAGCGCGACGGCCGCGTTGTCGCGCATGTGGGCGCCGCGCAGCGGCAAGGCTCCGAGATCGAAGCGACCGGGGGCGGACTCGACCACCCGCGCCCCGATCCGCTTCGCCTCGTCGAGCAGCGCACGGCGCGCCTCCGCGGGCAGGTGCGCGCCGAGCACCACCGGCCGCCCCGGGCGCATCACGCCCGCCTTCTCGCGGGCGATCGCGCCGAGCGTGTCGCCGAGGAACTCCTGGTGATCGAAGCCGATCGTCGTCACGGCGGAAGCCACCGGATCGGCGACGTTGGTCGCGTCGAGACGCCCCCCGAGGCCGACTTCGAGCACGGCGACGTCGACGCCCGCGCGCGCGAACTCGTCGAACGCGAGTACGGTCGCCATCTCGAAGAACGTGAGCCGGATTCCGGCCGCGGCCGTGTCCGCCGCGAGCCTCGTCACGCCCTCGGCCACGCGCGAGCGCGGGATCTCGTCTCGGCCGATGCGGATCCGCTCGGTGAAGTTCACGAGATGCGGCGAGGTGTAGAGCCCCGCACGGAATCCCGCCGCGCTCAACGTCGAGTGGACGATCGCACAGCACGCACCCTTGCCGTTGGTGCCGGCCACGAGCACCGAAGGCTGCCGGCGCTCGGGGGAACCGAGCCGGGCGAGCACCGCGCGAACCCGCTCGAGCTTCAGGTCCCACCCGAGCGTCGCCTCGAGCCCGTAGAGGTGCGCGATCGCCTCTTCGTAGTCCACGGCCGCCCCGGCCCGCCGTCAGGCCCCGACGCAGGGCAGACGCGCGAGCGTGCGCAGCACGCGACCGAGAGTCGTGCGGAGGTCGCCGCGGTGGACGACCATGTCCACCATGCCCTGGCCGAGCAGCGTCTCGGCGCGCTGGAAGCCCTCGGGGAGGGTCTGCTGGATCGTCTGCTCGATCACCCGCGGCCCGGCGAAGCCGATCAGCGCTCCCGGCTCCGCGATCTGGACGTCGCCGCGCATCGCGAGCGAAGCGCACACTCCGCCGGTCGTCGGATCGGTGAGCACGCAGACGTAGGGAACGCGGGCCTCGCGCAGTCGTACGAGTGCCGAGACCACCTTCGCCATCTGCACGAGCGAGAGCGTGCCTTCCTGCATGCGCGCTCCACCGGAGGCGGTAAATACGACGAGCGGCCTGCGGGTCGCGAGCGCACGCTCGACGAGGCGGGTCAACTTCTCTCCGACCGCCGTGCCCATCGTCCCGCCCATGAAGTGGAAGTCCATGATGCCGAGCGCGACCTGAACCGACTCGATCGCGGCGAACCCGGTCACGACGGCCTCTCCGTGACCGGTCTTCTCGCGTGCGACGGCAAGCCGCTCCGCGTAGCTCGGATGGTCCGCCCAGCGGAGCGGATCACCCCCGACCAGCCCCGCGTCGGACTCCTCCCAGGTGCCGCGATCGACAGTGATGCGCAACCGCTCCTCGACGGTGAGCCGGAAGTGGTGACCGCAGGTGCCGCAGACGAGCAGCCTGCGCTCCACGTCCTTACGGTACGAGAGCCCGCGACAAGACGGACAGGTGACGAAGAGGGCCTCTTCCGTCGCGCCTCGCGAATCCCCCGCAGGGGTCACCCCGCCGGGTGCGGCCGCCTGCCCCGTCGACGCATCCTCCACATCGCGACGGGCCCCCTCGCTCGACTTCACGGCACGGGCCGTCGCCGGGTCGCCGCCTTCAACGCGCGCGCCGCCCGCCCCACCTCGCGCACCGCCGTAGCGGCGTCCGGCGCGTCCTCGACCATCTTGGAGAAGAACGAACCGACGATGACGGCGTCGGAGAAGCGCGACAGATCGCGGGCCTGCTCCGGGGTCGAGATGCCGAAGCCGACCCCGACCGGCACGGGCGACTGCCGCCGAATGCGGCCCACGAGGTTTTCGATCGCCTGCGGATCGGCCGTCTTCACGCCGGTCACGCCGGCCACGCTCACGAAGTAGACGAAGCCGCTCGCCACCTTCAGCACCCGCCGAATGCGCTCCGGCGTGCTCGTCGGCGCGAGCAGGAAGACCATGTCGAGACCCCGGTCGCGCAGCGGCAGGCGGAGTTCGTCGGCCTCCTCCGGCGGGGTGTCGACGCAGAGGAAGGCGTCGACGCCCGCCTTCGCCGCGGCTTCGGCGAGCGGCCCGGGACCGAAGTGAAAGAACGGGTTCGCATAGCCGAAGAGCACGATCGGCACGTCCGACCGACGCCGGAACTCGATGACCAGGTCCAGGATCCGCGGCAGCGTCGCACCCGCCGCGATGGCACGGCCGGCCGCGCGCTGCAGCACGGGACCGTCGGCCATCGGATCGGAGAACGGGACGCCGAGTTCGATCACGTCGGCACCCGCCTCGACCAGTTCGTCGAGCAGCAACGCCGTCGTGTCGAGTCCTCCGTCGCCCGACATCACGAAGGGCACGAACGCCGCCTCGTCGCGCTCGCGCAACAGCGCGAAGCGCCGTGCGAGCCGACTTCCGGAGTCCGCGACCGCCATCGACTGTGGCCCCGCCGTACCGACGCGACCCGGAGCCGTCACGCGTCGCCCCTTGCACGCGACGGCACGGCTGCGGGCGGTGGGGTTTCGCCGCGCAGCGTGACACCGAGCGCGGTGGCGACCGTCTCCATGTCCTTGTCGCCCCGACCCGAGAGGTTCAGAAGAAGCACTGCCGTACGCGGCAGGGTCGGCGCGAGCCGGATCGCAAAGGCTACGGCATGCGCCGTCTCGAGCGCCGGGATGATGCCCTCGGTGCGCGACAGTCGTTCGAGCGCCGCCAGCGCCTCGTCGTCGGTCGCCGTCTCGTAGGTCGCCAGTCCCGACTCGCGCAGCCAACTGTGCTCCGGGCCGACGCCCGGGTAGTCGAGTCCGGCCGAGATCGAGTGGGCTTCGCTGACCTGCCCGAGTTCGTCCTGCAGGAGGTACGACCGCGCCCCGTGGAGGATCCCATGGGCCCCCGCGGAGAGCGTCGCCGCGTGCTTGCCTGTGCCCATCCCGTGACCCGACGCCTCGACCCCGACCAGACGGACACCCGGCACGTCGAGGAAGGGGTGGAAGATCCCGATGGCGTTGGAACCGCCGCCCACGCAGGCGATCACCGCGTCGGGATCGCGCCCGAGTCGGCGGCGCATCTGCGAGCGCGCCTCCCGACCGATCACGCTCTGCAGGTCGCGGACGAGCATCGGATAGGGGTGCGGCCCGGCCGCCGAGCCGATCAGGTAGTAGGTGGTTTCGACGTTCGAGATCCAGTCGCGGAGCGCCTCGTTCATGGCGTCCTTCAGGGTGCGCGACCCGCTTTCGACCACCCGCACCTTGGCGCCGAGCAGTTTCATCCGGAAGACGTTCAGCGCCTGGCGACGCACGTCCTCGGCCCCCATGAAGACCTCGCACTCGAGGCCGAAGCGTGCGGCGGCCGTCGCCGACGCAACGCCGTGCTGCCCGGCGCCGGTTTCGGCGATGATGCGCTTCTTGCCCATGCGCAGGGCGATCAGGATCTGCCCGATCGTGTTGTTGATCTTGTGCGCACCGGTGTGGCAGAGGTCCTCGCGCTTCAGGTAGATCTGGGCGCCCCCGAGTTCCGCCGACAGGCGCTCGGCGTGGGTGAGCGGCGTCGGGCGCCCGACGTAATCGGAGAGGAGTCCGCGGAACTCCTTCTTGAACCCGGGATCGCGGCGGATCCTGGCGTAGGCGGCCTCGAGTTCTAGCAGCGCTGGCATGAGCGTCTCGCTCACGTAGCGACCGCCGAACTCCCCGAAGTGGCCCTTCTGGTCAGGCAGCTTTTGCATTCTTCACGAACTCGGCCACGCGGGCCGGCTCCTTCACCCCGGGCGAGCTTTCGACGCCGCTCGCCACGTCCACGGCGAAGGGACGCACCGTGCGCACCGCCTCCGCCACGTTGGCCGGATCGAGACCTCCGGCAAGAAACAGCCGAGCAGCGGGGAAGACCCGCGCCCAGTCCCAGTCGAAGCGCGCGCCGACCCCACCGTGACCGCGATCGCTCGCCCCCTCGCAGAGGAAGAAGTCCGCCACCGGCCCGCTCGCGAGCCCCGACGCCTGTTCGGCGGAGCGCAGGCGCAGGGCCCGGATGACCGGCACCGGCCAGCCGCGCAGCATCTCCGCGGGCTCGTCGCCGTGCAACTGGATCGCGTCGAGGCGCACCCGGCCCCGGACCTGCTCGATCTCCTCGCGCGATCGGTCGACGAAGACACCGACGCACCACACCCCGGCGGGCAGGGATTCGGCGATGCGCACGGCCTCGTCGCACTCGACGTAGCGCTTGCTGCCGGGGTGGAAGTTGAGCCCCACCATGTCGGCTCCCGCCGCCGTGGCGGCGAGTGCATCGGCGACCGACCGAACGCCGCAGATCTTTACCCGAACCGCAGCCGTCGCCGGTGGCCCGACGGTCGACGCTCCGGGAGGCATGTGATCGCCCCCGACGCTCACGCGGTGACCCTCGCGGCGTCCGGAAGCAGAGCGCGCAGCGCCTCCCCGGGGTCGGCCGCGGTCATGAACGCCTCGCCGACCAGGAAGGCGCGGATGCCGCAAGCGCGCAGCCGCTCCACGTCGGCCGCGTCGCGGATCCCGCTCTCGGCGACCAGCCGGGTGCCGCCGGGCGCATGCGCGGCGAGGCGCTCGCTCGTCGTCAGGTCGGTCGTGAAGCTGCGCAGGTCGCGGTTGTTGACACCGATGACGTCACCGCCGGAGCCGAGCGCGATCGCGAGTTCCGACTCGTCGTGCACCTCGACGAGCGTCTCCAAGCCGAGGGATCGGGCATGGGCGGCCAGGTCCCGCAGGCGCCCGGGCTCAAGTACGCCGACGATCAGCAGGACGGCGTCGGCACCGGCCGCCCGCGCCTCGTCGACCTGGTAGGGGTCCACGACGAATTCCTTGCGCAGCACCGGGATGCCCACCACCGCGCGCACGGCGGACAGGTCGGCAAGCGAACCGCCGAAGAACTCGGCATTCGTGAGCACCGAGATCGCCGCTGCACCCGCGCGCTCGTAGGAGAGCGCGATCGCCACCGGGTCGTAGGCTTCGCGCAGGATCCCGCGGGAGGGCGAGCGACGCTTGCACTCGGCGATCACCGCCGGGTCCCGGGCTTCGAGGGCTGCGCGCAGGCTTAGCCTCGGGAGGCTCCACCCAGGCGCGTCGCGCAGCGCCTCCACTGGACGGGTCGCCGCCCGGGTCGCGAGTGCGGCGCGTTCATGGGCGACGATACGCTGCAGGATGTCGGGAGCCGATGCTTGCCGGGCGTCCACTGCTCAAACCCTAGCACGCCCTGCGGCGCCGCCCAGAGCCGAATCCGCGGCGCGGGTGAAGGCGACGAGGCGATCGAGCACGTCGCGCGCGGCGCCCGCGGCGATCGCCGCCCGGGCGAGACCGACGCCTTCGGCGAGCCCGGTCGCGACGCCGGCCACGTGGAGTGCGGCCGCAGCGTTGGCGACGGCGACGTCCGCGCAGGGGCCGGATTCGCCGGCGAGAACCGCCCGAACGATCCGCACCGACGCGTCGAGATCCTCGGCGAGAAGCCGGCGGCGATCGACCCGGACAAGCCCGAAGTCGGCGGCGTCGAGGACTCGCGGCGTCGCGGTTGCGGCGCGCACCTCGATCGCGTCGACCGGCGCGGTGAGCGCGATCTCGTCGAGCCCGTCGCGGCTGTGCACGACGAGCGCGTGTTCCGCGCCTAGCCGAAGGAGCGCTCCCGCCACCAGTTCGAGCGCGCGCCGCGACGACACGCCGATCACCTGCCGGCTGGCACCGGCCGGGTTGGAGAGCGGGCCGAGCAGGTTGAAAAGCGTGCGTACCCCGATCTCGCGCCGGGCCCCGGCGACGTGGCGCATCTCCGGATGCATCCGCCTCGCGAAGAGAAAGGCCATGCCTACCTCGTCGAGACAGCGCACCACGGCATCGGCGGGAAGGTCGACCACCATGCCGAGCGCCTCGAGGACGTCGGCGCTGCCGAACTTACCCGAAGCGGCACGATTGCCGTGCTTGGCAACCGAGGCTCCCGCGCCGGCCGCGATCAGCGCCGCGGTCGTCGAAATGCTGAAGGTCCCGCCTTGGTCGCCACCGGTTCCACAGGTGTCGACGAGCGGACTCCGACGGGACACCACCGGGGTGGCATGCGACCGCATGGCGCGCGCCGCGCCGACGAGTTCCTCGACCGTCTCGCCCTTGGCGCAAAGAGCGCCGAGCAGGGCGCCGATCTGGGCCTCGGTCGCCTCGCCGCGCATGATCACGTCGAGGGCGCCGGCGGCAGCCGCCTCGTCCAGATCGCGGCCTGCGCAGGCCGATGCGATCGCCGCAAGGAGCGGGGACGTCCCGTTCATGCGCCCGGGACCCGGTCGAGGAAGTTGCGCAGCAGGTGCTTGCCCTCGACCGTCAGGATCGACTCCGGGTGGAACTGCACGCCCTCGAGCGGCCAGGTGCGATGGCGCACGCCCATGATCTCGCGCACGTCGCCGTCCATGGTCCAGGCCGTCACTTCGAGTTCGGTCGGCAGCGTCGCCGGGGCGATGACCAGCGAGTGGTAGCGGGTCGCTTCGAAGGGGTCGGGTAACCCGCGGAAAACGCCGGCACCCGAGTGGTGGATCGGGGAGGTCTTGCCGTGCATGATGCGGGACGCGCGCACGATCTCGGCGCCGAGTGCGGCGGCGATCGACTGGTGCCCCAGGCACACGCCGAGGATCGGGACCTGCGGGCCGAAGCGCTGCACGAGCGGGACCGAGATGCCCGCCTCGCGCGGCGTGCAGGGTCCGGGGGAAACGACGATGCCGGCCGGCCGGAGTGCCGCCACCTCGTCGAGAGAAATCGCGTCGTTGCGGCGCACCTCGACGGTCGCACCGAGTTCGCGGAGGTACTGCACCAGATTGTAGGTGAATGAGTCGTAGTTGTCGATCATCAGGAGCATGGCGGCGCCGTCACTCCAGCCCTTCGGCGGCCTCGACGGCGGCGAGCACGCCGCGCGCCTTGCGGAGGCATTCCTCGTGCTCCTTGTGCGGATCGGAGTCGGCGACGACGCCTGCGCCGGCCTGCACGTGCACGACGCCGTCCTTCACGAGCGCCGTGCGGATCGTGATTGCCGTGTCCATCGCACCACCGAAGCCGAAATGTCCGACCGCGCCGCCGTAGATGCCGCGCCGGGTCGGCTCGAGCTCGTCGATGATCTGCATCGCGCGAACTTTCGGTGCACCCGAGAGCGTCCCGGCCGGGAAGGCCGCGCGAAAGGCGTCGATCGCATCGAAGCCGGGGGCGAGCGTGCCCTCGACGTTGGAGACCAGGTGCATGACGTGGGAGTAGCGTTCGATCGCGAACTGCTCGGTGACCCGCACCGTTCCGGGCACGCACACGCGGCCGACGTCGTTGCGTCCGAGGTCGAGCAGCATCACGTGCTCCGCGCGCTCCTTGGGGTCGGCGGCAAGCGCCGCCGCGAGCCTCTCGTCCTCCGCCGGGTCGGCCGCGCGCCAGTGCGTCCCCGCGATCGGGCGGACCGTCATGACGCCGTCCTCGAGCCGCACCATGACTTCGGGCGACGCGCCCACGACCGAGAAGTCGCCGAGCTCCAGGTGGTAGAGGTAGGGCGACGGGTTGATCGAGCGCAGGCTGCGGTAGAGCTCGAAGGGGCGCGCCCGCATCGGCCGCGAAAAACGCTGCGCAAGCACCACCTGGATGATGTCGCCCGCGGCGATGTAGTTCTTCGCGCGCCCGACGGCTGCGACGAAGGATTCCTCGCCCATGGTCGAGATCGGAGCGACCGCGGGCCGGGGCTCGGTGGCGAGGCGCGCCGGCAGCGACGGCCCCGGCGCGTCGAGCCGGGCGGCGAGATCCTCGATGCGCCCCACCGCGGCCGCTCGGGCCTCCTCGAGCGACGCGCCGCCCGAGAGGTCGGCGTGGGTCAGCAGCAGGATCTTCTGCTCCTGGCTGTCGAAGACCACCAGGGTATCGACCAGCAGCATGCAGAGGTCGGGACAGGCAAGATCGTCGGGCGGCGGCGACGCGAGCTTCTCGATCCAGCGAACGCCGTCGTAGGCGACGTAGCCGACCAGGCCCCCGGTGAAACGCGGCAGTCCGGGTACCGGTGCGACGCGAAAGCGCGCGAGGACCCCGCGCAGGAAGAGCAGCGGATCGACGTCCTCGTGCCGCTCCTCGCGCCCGTCGGCCGCACGCACGGTGACGCAGCGACCTCGCGCCTCGATGACGGCGGCCGGTTCGGTCACGATGAAGCTGTAGCGCCCCCAGCGCTCGCCGCCGACGGCACTTTCGAGCAGGCAACCGTGCGAACCTCGGTGCAGCTTGCCAAAGGCGGTGACCGGCGTGTCACGGTCGGAGAGCAACTCCCCCCAGACCGGAATATGCGTCACGCCCTCCGCGAGCCGGGCGAAGGACGCTTTTCCGGGAAGGATGCGCATCCCCGGCCCGTCAGTCGTTGACGAGGAATGCGCGCGAGTAACTCTCGTCGCTCTTGAGACGAGCGACCGCGGCAGTCGCGGCCTCCATCGTCGGGAAACGTCCGACCCGTACCCGGTACCAGGTGTCGCCCTGCAGCGTGACCTTCACAACATAGGCGTTGAAGCCACGCTCCTGCAGTTTGCGCATGACCGAGTTCGCGGTCGTCTCGTCCTTTGCGGCGTTCACCTGGATACTCCAGCCGCTCTTCGCGTTGGCGCCCATCCGGAAGGCCGGCGTCGGCGTGGCCCGCGGCGTGCGGGTCGGCTTCGGCGATCGTATCGGGACGGGTGTCTTGGCCGGGGCCGGCGTCTTCGCGGGCAGCGGGGTCCGGGTCGGGCGCGCCACGACCGCCGCGACCGCCGACGGTGTCGGCGTCGGGACGGGCGCACCGGGGGTTGCCTCCGTCGACGTGACCGTGGGCACCGGGGGCCGCACCGCAAGGGCGGCGCTGGCGGCGGCCCCGACGGCTTCGCCTGTCGCCTTGGCGACCTGCGACGCCGGCTTTGCCTCGGTTCCGGGCTTGCCCGGCTGCCCGGCGGGTTTCGCGTCGATCGCACCCTTCGCGGCACCCGGCGCACCTGTGGAACCCGCGGGAGCCACCGTGCCGCCCGCCGAGGCGACCGCCGGGGCCGCCGGCGCGGCCTGGCCACCGGCACCGATCGGCAGTTTCACCGTGTGGTCGTCCCGCGCGATCTGGCTCTCCTGCAGGCCCTTGCCGACGAAGATCCCCAGGAAGAAGCACAGGGCCGAACCGAGGGCGAAGGTCAGGATCAGTCCGAGGACTTCCAGCCAGCCGAATTCGAAACGACGACCTTCTCGCGCCATCACATCCGCTCCGGGGCCGTGACCCCCAACAGTCCGAGGCCGGCCGCGATCACGCGCCGCACCAGGTCGAGCAAGGCCAGCCGCGCACCGACGCGGCCCGGATTCTCGTCGCCGAGGACCCGGTGGCGGTTGTAGAATCGATGCAGGGTCGCCGCGAGTTCCTGCAGGTAGAACACGAGCCGGTGCGGCTCCAGGTCTCGGGCGGCGATCTCCACCACTTCGCCGTAGCTCGCGAGCGTACGGACGAGGTCGAGTTCCTCCTCCTCGACGAGCGCGGAGAATGCCTCGACGCCCGCGGATGCGGCGGCGGGCACGGCGCCGGCCGCCTCGGCCTGGCCGAAGAGGTTGAAGATGCGTGCGTGGGCATACTGCACATAGAACACAGGGTTGTCGGCCGTACGCTTCTTGGCGAGTTCCAGGTCGAACTCCAGGTGACTGTCGGACTTTCGCATGAGGAAGAAGAAACGCGCGGCGTCGGGGCCGACCTCGTCTAGCAGTTCATCGAGCGTCACGTACTCAGCGCGCCGAGTCGACATTTTCACCTGTTCGCCGAACCGCGTCAGCGTGACGAACTGGTAGATCACCGGCCGGATCGGGGTCGCGTCATGGCCGAGCGCCGCGATCGCCGCCACGACCTCGCGGTGCTCGTCGATGTGGTCGGCTCCCAGGACGTCGATGATCGCGTCGTAGCCGCGGGCGAGCTTGTCGAGGTGGTAGGCGATGTCCGGCAGCCGATAGGCCGGCTCGCCGGAACTCTTCACCAGCACGCGGTCCTTCTCGAGCCCGACCCTCTCGCCACGCAGCCAGATCGCACCGTCTCGACTTTCCGAGAGTCCCCGCTCGGCGAGGCGTTCGAGCACCTTCTCGATCGCCCCCGACTCGTAGAGCGAGTCCTCGTTGAAGTAGCGATCGAAGCGCACGCCCAGGCGGTCCTGGCTGGCGCGGATGTCGGCGAAGATCGCCTGCTCGGCGGCGTCGCGGAAGGCATGGCCGTCGTGCTCGACGAGAGCTTCGCCGTGCCGTTCGACGAGCCCGCTCGCGATGTCGCGGATGTAATCGCCCTGGTAGCCGTCCTCGGGGAAGTCCGCCGGGCGTCCGAGTTGTTCGAGGTACCTGCCCCGTACCGAGGCGGCGAGGACCTTCATCTGCCGGCCGGCGTTGTTGAAGTAGTACTCGCGCTCCACGCGGTGCCACGTCCCCTCGAGGAGCCGGGCGAGAGTGTCGCCGAGGACGGCGTTGCGGCCGTGACCGACGGTGAGCGGCCCGGTCGGGTTTGCGCTCACGAACTCGACCTGAACGATTCGGCCACCACCCATCGGCAACACGCCGAGTGCCGGGTCGTCGCGCAGCGCAGCCGCCTCTTCGTGCCAGAAGCGGGGTGAAAGCCGGAGGTTGAGGAAGCCCGGGCCGGCGATCTCGGTCCCGGCGATCCAACTGCCCGGATCTTCGATGTGGCGCACGAGAATCTCGGCGATCGCCCGCGGGGCCTTGCGTTCGGGGCGGGCGAGAGCCATCGCCGCGTTACAGGCGACGTCGCCGTGCGCGCGCTCCCGCGGCACCTCGATGGAACCCTCGGGAAGGGTCGCCGTCACGAGTTCACCCGCCGCGTGCGCGGACTCGACCGCGCGTCGCAGCAGCGCTTCCACTCGGCGCTTCACCGGCGATCCCATGGCGGCCCCACCATCGCGGCGGATCGCGGCGGAGGGACTTCGGGGACGGCGCACGACCGGGGCAACACGTCGGATTCGGTACCGACCGGAGCCTACGGGGTCAACTCGCGGACACCCCGCGGACGCCGTGCGCGGGGCTCAGTGACCGCGACCGGAGCACCACTGTCCGCCCGCGTCACGCTCCCTGCTCGCTCCCGCCGGGTCGACGACCGGCGGCGGGTCCGTGCTTTGCTCTCAGCCGGCGGCGGCGCGAGCGCGAGTGCGGCCGGCGGGCGCGGCCGCCGCTGGACGTCGGGCGCGGCGCTTCTTCGCGGGCTCCACGCTCTCCGAGGTCCCGGTGAGTTCGATCATCGACATCTTTGCCGCGTCCCCGACCCTACGTCCGAGCTTCACGATACGCGTGTAGCCGCCCGGCCGATCGGCGAAGCGAGTGGCCACGTCGGAGAACAGTCGCTGCACGACGGCCTTGTCGCGGATGACCGCGAGGGCGCGACGACGGGCGGCCAGCGTGCCTTCCTTGCCGAGCGTCACCATGCGATCCGCGAGACGACGCAGTTCCTTCGCCTTCTCGTCGGTCGTCTTGATCCGATCGTGACCGAGGAGCGCCGTCACCAAGTTGCGGTAGAGTGCCGCACGGTGCGAGGAACTCCTGCCGAGCTTCCTACCTGACTTCAGATGTCGCATGGGACTGCCAACCTCGCCGTCAGACCGGCTTGTTGTCCTGAGAGTGCCGCCGCCGCTCGAGTTCGTCGCGCGCGGGGAACCCCTCGACCTTCATTCCTAGGGTGAGAGCCATTCCGGTGAGCAATTCCTTGATCTCGTTCAGGGACTTGCGACCGAAGTTCTTCGTCTTGAGCATCTCGGCCTCGCTGCGCTGCACCAACTCGCCGATGTAGCGTATGTCGGCGTTCTGCAGGCAGTTGGCGGAGCGGACCGAGAGTTCGAGCTCGTCGACCGTGCGGTAGAGGTTCTCGTTGCCCGCACCCGACAACTCGGAGTCGCCCGCCGGTGCTACTTCTTCGGGTTCGTCGAAGTTCACGAACACGCCGAGCTGGTCCTGGAGGATGCGCGCCGCCAGCGCGAGCGCGTCCTCGGGGCGGCGGCTCCCGTCGGTCCAGATCTCCAGCGTGAGCCGATCGTAGTCGGTGCGCTGGCCGACGCGCGCATTGGTCACCACGAAGTTGACCTTGCGCACCGGTGAGAAGATCGAATCGATGAAGATCGTGTCGACCGGGACACCCTCTTCCTTGTTGCGCTCGGCTGGCACGTAGCCGCGGCCGGTCTTGACGGTGAGTTCCATGCGCAGCGACCCGCCGCGAGACACCGTCGCGATCGGCTGGTCCGCGTTGAGGATCTCGAGTTCTGGGCCGGCCTGGATGTCACCCGCCGTCACCTGCTTATCGCCCTTCAGGTCGATGCGCGCGGTGGTCTGCTCCACACCGTCGTGAAGTTTGAGGCGCACTTCCTTCAGGTTCAGAACGATGTCGGCGACATCCTCGGTCACGCCGGGAATCGTCGAGAACTCGTGCATCGCACCGTCTACGCGGATGCCGGTGATGGAGGTCCCCCGCAGCGAGGACAGGAGGACGCGACGCAGGGAGTTTCCGAGCGTCGACCCGAAGCCCCGCTCGAGGGGTTCGAACTCGAACTTTGCATAGGTCGGCGAGTGATCCTTCTCGTCGATCTCGAGTTTCTTGGGACGGGTGAGTTCCCGCCAGTTCTGCTGAAAGCCGTTCACGCTTGCTCCTCGCTCTGCTTGGTTCAACCGGTCCCGGGACTACTTCGAGTACAACTCGACGATGAGCCGCTCGTTGATCGGCATCGTGAGTTCCGCGCGCTGCGGCAGGGCCTTGACGGTCCCCGAGAAAGCCTCGCGGCTGATCTCGAGCCACTCCGGCACGCCGCGGCGCTGGGAGAGTTCGAGGGCCTCCTGGATGCGAGCGACCTTCTGGCTGCGATCGCGCACCGCGATCTGGTCTCCGACCTTCACCAGGAACGAGGGGATGGTGACGGTCCGTCCGTTCACCCGGATGTGGCCGTGGAGCACGAGTTGGCGCGCCTCGGACCGCGAGTTCGAGAAACTCATCCGGTAGACGATGTTGTCGAGGCGACGCTCGAGCGTCACGAGCAGGTTCTCGCCCGTGATGCCACGCGAACGCTCGGCGAGTTGGAAATACCGGCGGAACTGTCGCTCGAAGACGCCGTAGATGCGCTTTACCTTCTGCTTCTCGCGCAGCTGGATGCTGTACTCCGAGAACTTGTGCCGGCCCTGGCCGTGCTGGCCAGGCGGGTAGTTGCGGCGCTCGATCGCGCACTTGTCGGTGAAGCAGCGCTCGCCCTTCAGGAAGAGCTTGATGCCCTCGCGACGGCAGAGGCGGCAGACGGAATCGGTGTTACGGGCCATCTCAGACCCTCCTTCGCTTGGGCGGGCGGCAGCCGTTGTGAGGAATCGGGGTGACGTCTCGGATCATCGAGATCTGAAAGCCCGCCTGCTGCAGGGAACGCAGCGCGGGCTCGCGGCCGCCGCCGGGCCCCTTCACCAGCACGTAGACCGAGCGCATGCCCATGTCAGACGCCTTCTTGGCGGCAGTGCCGGCAGCGAGCTGCGCCGCGAACGGAGTCCCTTTCCGCGAGCCCTTGAAGCCCACCGAACCCGAACTCGCCCACGACACCACGCCGCCCGTCGGGTCGGTGATGGTGATGATCGTGTTGTTGAAGGTCGAGTGGATGTGGACCACGCCCTCAGAGACGGTGCGCTTGCCCTTCTTGCGCCGAGGCGCTGCGGCCGTGGCCGCGGTTGCCGCTTCGGCCGGCGCCGCCGCCGGCTCCGCAGCCTCATCCTGCTTGGTCGCCATGTCGGATCGTCTCCTCGGTCCTCAGCCCTTCGACGGGGCCTGCTTCTTGCCGGCGACGGTGCGCCGGGGGCCCTTGCGTGTACGGGCGTTGGTGTGGGTCCTCTGTCCGCGCACGGGGAGGTTCTTGCGATGGCGCAGACCCCGGTAGCAACCGAGATCAACGAAGCGCTTGATGTTGAGCGTCACCTCGCGCCGCAGGTCGCCCTCGACCTTGTAGCTCTGGTCGATGATGCGGCGCAGGCGCTGCAGATCCTCGTCGGTGAGCGCGTCGGTGCGCAGGTCGAGCGAAACGCCCGCCTCCTCGCAGATCTTCTTCGCTGCGCTGCGGCCGATGCCGTAGATATAGGTCAAGCCGATCTCGATCCGCTTGTTCCTCGGAAGGTCGATTCCAGCGATGCGTGCCATGGTCGGACTGCCTCTCCTCTATCCGGTCGGACGCCGGGTCAGCCCTGGCGCTGCTTGTGACGCGGGTTCTCGCAGAGCACCCGCAGGACGCCCGCACGGCGTATCAGCTTGCATTTCGGACAGATCTTCTTGACGGATGCGCGCACCTTCACGATTCGACTCCTCGGCTTCTCACTTCACTCGGTAGGTGATCCGCCCGCGACTCAGGTCGTAGGGCGAGAGTTCGACGGTCACCTTGTCCCCGGGAAGGATCTTGATGTAATGCATCCTCATCTTTCCCGAGATGTGAGCGATGATCTTGTGGCCGTTGTCGAGCGCCACGCGGAACATCGCATTCGGCAGAGATTCCTGCACGACTCCATTGACTTCGATCGCGTCTCCCTTGGGCATTCGTCTTCCTAAACCGCGACCGTGAGAATCTCGGGGCCCTCGGGCGTCACCGCCACCGAGTGCTCGAAATGGGCCGCCAGCCGGCGATCCCGGGTGACAGCCGTCCATCCGTCCTCGAGGATCTCGACCTCGTAGGTTCCCTCACACACCATGGGCTCAATCGCCAGCACCATCCCCTCCTTGAGGCGGGGATTCTGGCCCGTCCCGACGTAATTCGGCACTTGGGGCTCCTCGTGGAGCCGCTGCCCGATACCGTGCCCCACGAAATCCCGGACGACCCCGAAGCCGTGGGCCTCGGCATGTTCCTGGATGGCGCGGGAAACGTCTCGGATCCGGTTGCCCAGGCGCACGTTCTCGATGCCCTTCTGGAGCGAGTCCGAGGTGACGTCCATGAGTTTCACCGCCGCCTCGCTCACCCTGCCCACGCCAACCGTCACGGCCGCGTCTCCGTAATAGCCCTTGCGGACCACGCCGAAGTCGAGTCCGATGATGTCGCCTTCCTTCAGCAGCCGTCGCGGGGACGGCATGCCGTGGACGACCTCCTCGTTGATCGAGGCGCAGAGGGCCGACGGGTAGACCCGCCCGGCGACGTTGTACCCCTTGAATGCGGGGACGGCACCTGCGTTGCGGGTCCACTCCTCCGCCATGCGGTCGAGGTCCCAGGTGCTGATGCCCGGCGCGACAGCCTCGCGCAGGCGAACGAGCACCTCCGCCACCACTCGACAGGCGGAGCGGATCAGGTCGACCTCCTCGCGGCTGCGAAGCACGATCATGCCGCCACTGCCTCGAGTTCCGCGACAACCCTGCGAAAGACGTCCTTGCTCGGTCCGGTGCCATCGACGGAACGCAGAACGCTGCGTTCGCGGTAGAAGGCCATGAGCGGCTCGGTTTCCTTGCGGTAGACCTCGAGTCGCGCCTGGACGATGTCCTCGCGATCGTCGGCGCGCTGGTAGAGTTCGCCACCGCAGCGATCGCAGATTCCTTCCTTCGTCGGCGGCCCGAAAGTCACGTGGTACATCGCACCGCAAGCGCGACAGGTGCGCCGTCCCGAAAGCCGTCGGACGATCTCCGACGAGGGTACCTCGAGGCTGACCGCACACATCGGCACACGCTTCGCGCCGAAGATCGCCTCGAGACCCGCCGCCTGGGGCAGCGAGCGGGGAAACCCATCGAGCAGTACACCCAAGGCGCAATCCACCTGGGCGAGTCTTTCGCGAATGATGCCTAGCATGATCTGGTCGGGAACGAGTTCGCCCTTGTCCATGTATTTGCGAGCCTGCCCGCCGAGGTCCGATCCCCGGCTGACTTCCGAGCGCAGGATCTCCCCGGTAGAGACGTGCGGCACCGCGAAGTGCTGCACGAGCATGGCCGCCTGTGTCCCCTTCCCCGCCCCCGGCGGGCCCAGGAGAACAAGTCGGAATCCGTTGGCCGACACCGCCCGAATTCCTCAACCACGGCGTCCGCGCAACCGTCCGCGCTTCATGAAGCCCTCGTAGTTGCGGGTGAGAAGGTGAGTCTCCATTTGTGCGACCGTATCGAGTGCGACGCCGACCACGATGAGAAGCGCCGTTCCGCCGAAGAAGAATGGCACGTTGAATTGCCGGATGAGAAGCGTCGGAAGAATGCAGATGGCGGCGATGTAGATGGCTCCACCTAGAGTGATCCGGGTCAGGATGTGATCGATGAAGTCGGCCGTCTTCTTGCCCGGGCGGATGCCGGGAATGTAGCCGCCCACCTTCTTCATGTTGTCAGCGACCTCGACCGGGTCGAACGTGACCGCGGTGTAGAAGTAGCAGAAGAAGATGATGAGGGCGACGTAGATCAGGTTGTAGAGGAAGCTGCCGGGCTGCAGGAGTTCGACTAGCCGATCAGCCGCCGGGTGCTGCACAAAGCTCGCAATCGTGCTTGGGAAGATAAGCAGCGACGAGGCGAAGATCGGCGGAATGACGCCTGCCGTGTTGATCTTGAGCGGGAGGTGCGAGCTCTGTCCACCATACATTCGTCGACCGACGACGCGCTTTGCGTACTGGACGGGAATGCGCCGCTGACCGCGCTCGACGAAGATGATCGACCAGATGACGAGCATCATGAGGGCCGCGACCAGCAGGACGGTGAACAGCGAGAGCTCGCCCTCGTTCATGAACTGGAAGGTCGTCGTGAGCGCCGAAGGCAGGCTCGCCACGATGCCCGCGAAGATGATGAGCGAAATGCCGTTGCCGATGCCGCGCTCGGTCACCTGCTCCCCGAGCCACATGATGAAGGCCGTGCCGGCCGTGAGCGTGATCATGCTCATCAGGCGGAAGGTCCAGCCCGGGCTGAAGACGACTCCGCCACCGCCGGGAGCCTGAATCTGCTCCAGGCCGATCGAAATGAACAGGCTCTGGATGAGGGCCAGAAGCACCGTACCGTAGCGGGTGTACTGCGTGATCTTACGTCGACCCGCTTCGCCCTCCTTCGAGAGCCGCTCGAGCGTCGGGACGACGACCGTCAGCAACTGCAGGATGATCGAGGCGCTGATGTAGGGCATGATGCCGAGCGCGAAGATCGAGAAGCGCTCGAGGGCGCCTCCGGAGAACAGGTTCACGAGCCCGAAGACGTTGCTCGATGCCTCCCGAAAGAAAGCTCCGAGCGCCTTGCCGTCGATACCCGGCGTCGGGATCGCGACGCCGACGCGGTAGACGGCCAGCATCGCGAAGGTGAAGAGCAGACGCTTCTTCAACTCCTCGACGCGGAGCGCGTTGGAGAATCCAGTCGTCACGCGACGATCTCCACCGTGCCGCCCTGGGCCTCGATCGCCGCGCGGGCCGCGTCACTGAACGCATGCGCCTTCACGAAGAGCTTGCGGTCGATCTTGCCGTTGCCGAGGATCTTGATCGGAATACCGCGGCCACCGCCGAAGCCGGATGCCTGCAGCGTCGCGAGGTCGACGGTCGACCCGGCCTCGAAGCGCGCAAGCGCCGCGAGGTTCACCACCGCGTACTCCCGGCGGAACGGATTCGTGAAGCCGCGCTTGGGCAGGCGGCGGAGGATCGGCATCTGGCCGCCCTCGTAGCCGCGGGGCGAGTTGCCGCCGGAGCGGGACTTGCGGCCCTTGTGGCCGCGGCCAGCAGTCTTGCCGAGGCCGGAGCCGGGTCCACGACCGACGCGCTTGCGCGGCTTGCGGGAACCAGGAGCGGGACGAAGCGTGGAAAGATCCATGGTCAGGCCACCTCTTCTACCCGGAGCAGGTGCGCGACGGCCCGGATGCGCCCACGGGTCTGGGGCGTATCCTTCACGACGGACGACGTTCCGCGCTTGCGGAGTCCGAGGCAGCGCAAGGTCGCGCGCTGCTCCTTGGTGCTGCCGATCTCGCTGCCGGTGAGCGTCACGCGATAGCCGGAACCCTTGCCGGGTCCAGCGCTCATGCGGCGCGTCACGTCCTCGACGCTCTTCTGCTTCGTGCGTTTCCTGAGCGTTGCCATCGCCGTCCTTCTTCCTGTCCTGTCTTCAGTTCCGTACGCGCTGCATGGCTGCGGGGCTGAGATGTCAGACCGTCACGCCGAGCTGGGCGACTTCCTTGCCGCGGGACCGCGCGATGTCCTCCGGCGTGCGGAGCATGCCGAGGGCGGTGATCGTCGCCCGCACCATGTTGTGCGGGTTGTTCGATCCGATGCACTTCGTGAGCACGTTCTGGATGCCGGCCGCCTCGACGACCGCGCGAACACCACCGCCGGCGATCACTCCGGTACCGTCGCCTGCAGGTCGCAGCATGACGCAGCCCGCGCCGAAGTCACCGATCACCTCGAAGGGAATCGTTCCCTCGATGAGCGGCACGCGCATGAGCGACTTCTTCGCCTTGTCGATGCCCTTGCGGATCGCCTCGGGCACCTCCTTGGCCTTGCCGAGTCCGAATCCGACGTGTCCGGCACCGTCGCCGACGACGACGAGCGCGCCGAAGCGGAACCGTCGGCCGCCCTTCACGACCTTGGCGACTCGGTTGATATTGACGACCTTTTCCTTGAGCTCGAGCCCATGGGGGTCGATGCGGTCCGCAATGGTTACGCGCACTAAGTCACTCCTCGTCAAAACTTGAGGCCGGCTTCGCGGGCCGCTTCGGCAAGCGAGCGCACGCGGCCGTGGTAGAGAAATCCGTTGCGGTCGAAGACGACCGCCTCGATGCCGGCATCCCGCGCCTTGCGCGCAACCATCTGGCCGACCTTCTGGGCTGCGTCCTTGTTGCCCCCCTTGCCGCTGATCTGGTCCTTCAGCTCAGGGGAAAGCGTCGACACCGCCACCAGCGTGCGGTTGGACTCGTCGGATATGACCTGTGCGTACATGTGATTTGCGCTGCGGAAGACGCTCAAGCGCGGCGTGGCGTCGGTGCCACGCACCCGCTTGCGGACACGCGACTGGCGCAGCTTCCTGCCTGGCGTTCGAAGATTGGTCAGCATCGGTTCTTCTCGCTCCGTCCTGTTGGATCAGGCCGCGCCTGCCGCCTTGCCCGACTTCCGCCGGACCTTCTCTTCCGCGTACTTGATTCCCTTGCCCTTATAGGGCTCGGGCGGGCGCAACCCGCGGATTGCCGCGGCCGCCTCCCCGAGCACCTGGCGGTCAGGGCCCTCGAGGGTGATCGTCACCTGCTTGTCGACCTTTGCCTGTACGCCCTCGGGCAGCTGGTAGAGGATCGGATGGGAGTATCCGAGCGTCAGGAAGATCATCTTACCACGCATCTCCGCGCGATAGCCGACGCCGTTGATCTCGAGCGTGCGCACGAAGCCCGTGCTCACTCCGGTCACCGAGTTGGCGATGTTCTTGCGCACGAGTCCGTGCAGCGAACGCTCCTGACGCGAATCGCCCTTGCGGCCGACGACGAGCTCGTCGCCCTTCTGCTCGACCTGCACCCCCTCGGGGACGGCGATCTTGGCAGATCCCTTCGGTCCCTTCACCTCGACCGAGGCCGGCCGCACGGAAACCGTGACGCCAGAAGGCACCTTCACCGGGACGCGTCCTACCCGAGACATGATCGATTCCCTTCTCTTGCCATTGCCGTTCGTTCGTCCGGGTCCACCCGGCTCACCACACCGCGCAGAGGACTTCGCCGCCGACCTTGCGGGCTCGCGCCTCGTGGTCCGGTAGGACTCCCTGCGGCGTGGACAGGAGAGCGACTCCGTAACCGCGGCGGATGCGTGGCGCCGACTCCGCACCGACATAGACCCGCAGGCTCGGGCGACTCACGCGGCGGATGCCGGTGATCACCGGACGGCGGGTCGGGTCGTACTTGAGTCCCAAGCGGATCTGCTTGGCGGGCCCCTCGCCCACCACGCTGTAGTCGCCGAGGTAGCCCTCGTCGACGAGCGCCTTGGCGATGCGCTCCTTCATCTTGGACCACGGAACGTCGATCCTCTCCTTGCGGGCGAGGTTCCCGTTGCGGATGCGGGTCAGGAAATCTGCGATCGGATCGGTCATCATCGCTGCATCACCTCAAGGCGGGCCGGAGGGCCTACCAGCTCGCCTTCGTCACGCCGGGGATCTGCCCCTTGAGCGCCAGGTCGCGCAGGCAGATGCGGCACAACTTGAAGCGGCGGTAATAGGCATGCGCGCGGCCGCAGGAGAGGCAGCGATTATAGGCGCGGACCGCGAACTTCGCGGGGCGCGCCGCCTTGATCCTCAAACACGTCTTGGCCATGGTTCTCCGCCTAGCTCCGGAAAGGCATTCCGAAGGCCTTGAGCAGCGCCTTGCCTTCGCTGTCGGACCGCGCCGTCGTGACGATCGTCACGGTCATGCCGCGGATCTTGTCGATCTTGTCGATGTCGATCTCGGGAAAGATGATCTGCTCGGCGATCCCGAGAGAGTAGTTTCCCCGGCCATCGAAGCCCTTGTCGCTCACGCCCTTGAAATCACGCACGCGAGGGAGCGCGACGTTCAGCAGGCGGTCGATGAACTCGTACATCCGACTGCCGCGCAGCGTGACCATCGCCCCGATGGGCATGTTCTCGCGCAGCTTGAAGTTCGCGATCGCCTTGCGGGAGCGGGTGATCACCGGCTTCTGGCCGGTGATGGTCGCGATCTCCTGCACGGCCGAGTCGAGCACCTTTACGTTCTGGATCGCCTCGCCGAGCCCCATGTTGAGGACGATCTTCTCGAGGCGCGGCACTTGGAGAGGATTCTTCGCCCCGAGCTCCTTCTGGAGCGCGGCGGCGATCCTTTCCTGGTAGGTCGTCTTCAGTCTCGGAACCATCGGTCTTCTTTCGTCTCTTTCGAGGGAGCCGCCCGGGGCCGCCCGCCTCAGCGGTCGATGACCTCGCCGCAGCGCCGACAGGTGCGGGCGCGGGAGCCGTCGTCCAGACGCCGTGCGCCCACGCGCGTCGGCTTGTTGCAGCGATGGCAGACCAGCATCAGGTTGGAAACGGCGATCGGGGATTCCTTCTCCACGATTCCACCCATCGCCTGCGGGCCGCTGCCCTTGCGGTGGCGTTTCACGATGTTCAGCCGCTCGACCGTCGCGCGGTTTTTCTCCGGAACCATCCGGAGGACCTTGCCGGTCTTGCCCTTCTCCTTGCCCGCGATGACCAGGACGTTGTCGCCCTTCTTCAACCGGGACGGAACGCGCGCAGGCCGTTCGCCGCTGCCCGCCTTGATTCCCGTCTTGGCTCCCATGGATCGCCGTCTCCCCTCGCCGTCAGATGACTTCCGGCGCCAGCGAAACGATCTTCATGAATCGCTTGGCGCGGAGTTCGCGTGCCACCGGCCCGAAGATGCGCGTGCCGACCGGTTCGCGCTGGTTGTCGATCAGCACGGCGGAGTTGTTGTCGAAGCGGATGTAGGATCCGTCGGGGCGGCCGACTTCCTTCGCGGTGCGAACCACGACAGCCTTGACGACGTCGCCCTTCTTCACCTTGGAATTCGGGGTCGCCTCCTTCACCGCGGCGACGATGATGTCGCCGAGCGAGGCGTAGCGACGCCGGCTCCCACCGAGCACCTTGATGCACAGAACCTTGCGGGCACCGCTGTTGTCAGCCACGTCGAGCACAGTTTCGGTCTGGATCATGTTTGCCTCCTCAGACCGCGGACTTCTTGAGAATCGACTTCACGGCCCAGCGCTTTTCCTTCGAGACCGGTCTAGTCTCGATGATCTCGACCTGGTCGCCGACCCCGCAGGCGTTCTTCTCGTCGTGCGCCTTGTACTTCTTGCGGGCACGCAGATACTTCTTGTACTTCGGGTGCTTGACGAGTCGCTCCACGACGACGACCACGGTCTTGTCCATCTTGTTGGACAGGACGACGCCGGTGCGCTCCTTGCGATGTCCGAGCATGTCTTAAAGCCCCGCCTTCTCGCGCCGAATCGTGAGGACCCGCGCCAGATCCCGGCGCACCAGTCGCGCCCTCATCTTGTTGTCGACCTGACCGGTCGCACCGCGCACCCGGAGGCGGAAGAGTTCCTCGCGGACCTCCGCTTCCTTCGTCGCAAGTTCCTCGGGTCTGAGGTCCCGGATGTCCTTAGGCTGCATGCTGACCTCGCTCGCAGAACTCGGTGGGGAGCGGGAGCTTGTGCGCCGCGAGACGGAACGCCTCCTTCGCGACGGCGCGATCGACGCCCTCCATCTCGAAGATCATGCGCCCGGGCTTGATCACCACGACCCAGAGTTCCGGGTTGCCCTTGCCCTTGCCCATGCGGGTCTCGGCCGGCTTCTTGGTGACGGGCTTGTCCGGGAACACGCGGATCCAGACCCGTCCACCACGCTTGATGTGGCGCGTGAGCGCGATTCGGGCGGCCTCGAGCTGGCGGGCCGTGATCCAGCCGCGCTGCATCGACTTGAGCCCGAAGTCGCCGAACGCGAGCGAAGAGCCGCGATAGGCGGTGCCCGGGTTGCGGCCCTTCTGGACCTTGCGGAACTTAACGCGTTTCGGGGAGAGCATCTGGTCTTCCTCGCCTCAGGCGCCGGCCGCCTGGCGCGCTTCCTCGGCACGCGACAGGACGTCGCCGTGCATGACCCACGCCTTGATGCCGATGATTCCGTAGGTGGTCTTGGCCTCGGCGAAGCCGTAGCCGATGTTCGCACGGAGGGTGTGCAGGGGAACCCGGCCCTCTCGGTACCACTCGCGGCGCGCGATTTCCGCACCGCCGAGGCGGCCCGAAGCCTGGATGCGCACCCCCTGGGCGCCCATCCGCATCGCCCGGGCCACCGCCTCCTTCATCGCGCGGCGGAAGGCGACGCGACGCTCGAGCTGCAGTCCGACGCTCTCCGCGACGAGCTGCGCGTCGATGTCTGGGCGGCGCACCTCGATGATGTTGATGTAGGTCTCACGGCCCATGAGCTTGCCGAGTTCGGCCTTGAGCTTCTCGATCTCGGCGCCCTTCTTGCCGATGACGATCCCGGGGCGCGCGGTGTGAATATTCACCTTCGCCTTGGCTGCGGCGCGCTCGATCTCGATCTTCGAGATGCCCGCGTGATAGAGCCGCTTCTTCAGGAAGCGACGCGCGCGGAGGTCCTCATGGAGTTGGTTCGCGTAGTCCTTGCCGGCGACCCAGCGAGAGTCCCAGCCCTCGATGACCCCGAGCCGGAAGCCCTTCGGATGTGTTTTCTGTCCCATGCGCTCGCCTGCGGTCCTATTTTTTCTCGCCCACGACCACGGTGAGGTGGCTCGAGCGCTTGAGGATTCGGGTCGCGCGCCCCTGGGCGCGGGGGAGGCTGCGCTTCTGCGTCGGCCCCTCGTCCACCCATGCGCCTCGGACGAACAACTCGTCGACGTCGACGTTGCCCGTGTTCTCTGCGTTCGCGACCGCCGAACGAAGGGTCTTGGCGAGGATCTTGGCCGCCTTCTTGGGCGTGAAATCGAGCATGTTGAGGGCATCGCCGACGGCCCGGCCGCGGATGAGATCCGCGACTAGCCGCGCCTTGCGCGGGGCGATGCGGACGTAACGGGTTTTTGCACTCGCTTCCATCGTCATCACCTCGAGACCTGCGCGCCCTTGGTGTCGGTCTTCCGGTCGCCGGAATGGCCGTGAAAGGTCCGCGTGGGGGCGAACTCGCCCAGCTTGTGACCCACCATATTCTCGGTGATGTACGTCGGGATGAACTTCCGGCCGTTGTGGACCGCAATCGTGTGCCCGATCATCTCCGGGACGATCGTGGAACGACGCGACCAGGTGCGGATCACCCGCTTCTCGCCACTTGCATTCATACCCTCCACCTTCGATGTCAGGTGGTGGTCGATGAAGGGACCCTTCTTGACCGAGCGCGGCATCGCTTCCCCTACTTCCGCTTCCGGCGCTGCACGATGAACTGCGTCGTGCGCTTGTTGCGCCGGGTCTTGTAGCCCTTGGTCGGCTGACCCCACGGCGAGGTCGGATGGTTGCCCTTGGAACGGCCCTCGCCACCGCCGTGCGGGTGGTCGACCGGATTCATCGCCGTGCCGCGGACGTGCGGCCGGAAGCCGAGCCAGCGATTGCGACCGGCCTTGCCGATCGAGACATTCTCATGCTCGACGTTGCCGACCTGACCAATGGAGGCGCGGCAGGCGAGCTGGACCTGGCGCTGCTCGCCGGAAGGCAGCTTGACCAGGGCATAATTGCCTTCCTTCGCCATCAGCTGGGCGGATCCACCGGCGCTTCGGACGAGTTGGCCGCCCTTGCCCTGCTTCAACTCGATATTGTGGATCACCGTGCCGAGAGGAATGTCGCGCAGCGCGAGCGAGTTGCCCGGCTTGATGTCCGCACCCTCGCCGGCCACGACGGTGTCGCCCACCTTCAAGCCCACCGGCGCAATGATGTAGCGTTTCTCGCCGTCGGCGTAATTGAGCAGCGCGATTCGTGACGAGCGGTTCGGATCGTACTCGATGGTCGCGACGCTCGCAGGCACCAGTACTTTGTCCCTGCGGAAATCGATCACGCGGAACCGGCGCTTGTGACCGCCGCCACGGTAGCGCAGCGTGATGCGGCCGTTGTTGTTGCGACCGCCGCTCTTGGAGAGCGGGCCCATCAGCGTGCGCGGCGGCTTCGCCCCCGGCGTGAGGGTCGACGTGTCGAAAGCCGTCGCCCAACGGCGCCCGGGGGAAGTGGGCTTGTAACTGTTCGCCGCCTTACGCATCACGCCCCCTCGAAGAAGTCGATCCGCTGGCCTTCGGCGAGCGTGACGTAGGCCTTCTTCCAAGTCGCCCGCTGGCCGATCTTGCGGCCGACGCGACGCTTCTTGCCCATCAGGCGGACGGTGCGGACCTTCTCGACCTTCACCTTGAAGAAGGCCTCGACCGCCGCGGCAATCTCGACCTTGTTCGCATCCGGGCGCACGCGGAAGAGCACCTGGTTGCCGAGTTCGTTGACGAGGGTGCCCTTCTCAGTGATGAGCGGCGAATCGATGATCTCGGAGTAGTGCCTCATGACGCAACCCGCTCCGCCAGGGCCGCGACGGCGTCCTGGGTGAGGACGAGAGTCTTGTGCCGCAACACGTCGGCGACGTTGAGGCCCTCGCTACGCAGCACCTTCACCCCGGGGAGGTTGCGGGCGGCTCGCTCGAGCGAGTCGTCGCGTCCCGCGATGACGATGAGGACGCTCTTCTCGAGGCCTAGCGCGCCGAGCATCTCCACGAGTCGCTTGGTCTTCGCCTCGGGAAGTGCGATGCGGTCGAGAACCTGAAGTGCCCCCTCCCGTTGGCGATCGGCGATCGCCGACCGCAGCGCCGTGCGCCGGGCCTGGGCCGGGAGACGGTACGAGTAGTCACGGGGCTGCGGCCCGAACACCGTCGCTCCGCCCGCCCAAAGCGGCGAACGGCTGCTGCCCGCGCGGGCTCGACCGGTGCCCTTTTGCTTCCAAGGCTTCTTGCCTCCACCGGAGACCATCGCGCGGGTCTTGGTCGCGTGGGTACCGGCACGCCGGCTCGCGAGCTGGCTCTGAACCACTTCGTATATGAGGTGGTTGCGCCTTCTCTCGCCGAAGGAGCCCGGCAGATCGATCTCGCCCACCTGCGATCCGCTCATCGAGCGCATCGTGGTGCGGATCGGCGCTGCGGCCTCCGTCGTCTTTTTGCGCTTCTCACTCATGACGCTCACCCGACCGCCGGCCGCACGACGACGTAACCGCCGCGGGGGCCGGCCACCGCTCCGCGGACGAGCAACAGGTTCTGCTCGCCTCGCACCTGGATCACGACGAGATTGCGCGTAGTGACGCGATCCGCCCCGTAGCGGCCGGCCATGCGCTTGCCCTTGAAGACGCGGCCCGGGTACGACCGGTTGCCGATCGAACCGCCGTGCCGGAAGTATTCGTGGGTACCGTGCGATCCGGGAAACCCGCTGAACTTGTGGCGCTTGATGACGCCGGAATACCCGCGACCCTTCGTCGTGCCGGTCACGTTGACCCGGTCGCCGTCGTGGAAGATGTCCCCCACCGCGATCGCTGAACCGACTTCGAGCTCGGCGCCCCCGTGAAACTCCATGATCGCGTTGAAGGTACCCTTGCCGGCCCGTGCCGCATGGCCCACCGCGGCCTTGGTCTCGCGACTGGGCTTGCTCGGGTCGTAGCCGACTTGGACGGCTGTGTAGCCGTCCTTCTCAGCGGTCTTGCGCTGCAGGACGGTACAGGGGCCGGCCTGGATCACCGTGACCGGTACCGAGCGGCCGTCGGCGAGCAGCAACTGGGTCATCCCGATCTTCTTGCCGAGAAGCCCTAGCCTCTTGGCAGCGCGGATGTCCGTCGCCGTGGCGGTTTCGCTAGCCATTGGAATGATTCCTCAGATCGAATTCGACCGGGTCACTGCAATTTGATCTCGACGTCCACACCGGCCGCGAGATCGAGTTTGCCGAGCGCGTCGATCGTCTGCTGGGTGGGGTCGAGGATGTCGAGAAGCCGCTTGTGGGTCCGGATCTCGAAATGCTCCCGGGACTTCTTGTCGACGTGTGGCGAACGGTTCACTGTGAATCGCTCGATGCGCGTCGGCAGGGGAATGGGCCCGGCGAGCCGCCCGCCGGTCCGGCGCACGGTATCGACGAGTTCGCGCACCGACTGGTCGAGCAGTCGGGCGTCGTACGCCTTCAGGCGGATGCGGATTTTGTCATTCATGGAGGCTCTTACTCGATGATCTTGCCGACCACGCCCGCGCCGACGGTGCGGCCACCTTCGCGGATGGCGAAGCGGAGGCCTTCGTCCATGGCGATCGGGGTGATGAGCTTGACCGTCACCTTGATGTTGTCGCCCGGCATGACCATCTCGGTGCCCTCGGGCAGGGTCATGACACCGGTGACGTCGGTCGTGCGGAAGTAGAACTGCGGGCGGTAGCCGTTGAAGAACGGCGTGTGGCGGCCACCCTCCTCCTTGCTGAGGACGTAGATCTGGGCCTCGTAGTGCGTGTGCGGAGTGATTGAACCGGGCTTCGCGAGAACCTGACCGCGCTCGATGTCCTCGCGCTTCACGCCGCGGAGCAGCGCACCGATGTTGTCACCCGCCAGCCCCTCGTCGAGCAACTTGCGGAACATCTCGACGCCGGTGACGGTGGTCTTCTGGGTCGGACGAATGCCGACCACCTCGATTTCCTCGCCGACCTTGACCTTGCCCTTTTCGACGCGGCCGGTCGCGACGGTGCCGCGGCCGGAGATCGAGAAGACATCCTCGACCGGCATCAGGAAGGGGGCATCGATCGCGCGGACCGGCTCGGGAATGTAGGTGTCGACGGCCTCCATGAGCTTCTCGATGGCGGGCACGCCGATGTCGCTCTTGTCACCCTCGAGCGCCTTGGTAGCGCTGCCACGGATGATGGGGATCTCCTCGCCGGGGAACTCGTACTTCGACAGCAGTTCGCGGACTTCGAGTTCGACGAGGTCGAGCAGCTCGGGGTCCTCGACCGCGTCAACCTTGTTCATGAAGACGACGATGCGGGGAACGCCGACCTGACGGGCGAGCAGGATGTGCTCGCGCGTCTGCGGCATCGGGCCGTCGGTCGCGGCCACCACCAGGATCGCGCCGTCCATCTGGGCGGCGCCGGTGATCATGTTCTTGATGTAGTCGGCGTGGCCCGGGCAATCGACGTGGGCGTAGTGCCGCTTGGGCGTCTCGTACTCGACGTGCGCGGTCGCGATCGTGATACCGCGCTCGCGCTCCTCGGGTGCCTTGTCGATCTGGTCGAACGCGATGTAGGTCCCGAGTTTCTTGGAAGCTTGGACCTTGGTGATGGCCGCGGTCAACGTGGTCTTCCCGTGGTCGATGTGGCCGATCGTACCGACGTTCACGTGCGGCTTCGTGCGCTCGAACTTTGCCTTCGCCATTGGAATCTCTCCCCGTCCGCCGGATGCTCGCCCGGCCTTCCTTTCTTCTATCCTTGGGTTCGACCGATCGGACCGGTCAGGCCCCGACGGCCTTGGCAGTGATCTCCTGGGCGATCGCCGCCGGCACCGGCTCGTAGTGCGCGAACTGCATCGTGTAGGTCGCGCGGCCCTGGGTCATCGACCGCAGTTCGGTCGCATACCCGAACATCTCCTTGAGAGGCACCTCGGAGGCGATCACCTGGGCTCCGCCGCGCGGCTCCATGCCCTGAATCTTGCCGCGTCGACCGCTGAGGTTGCCGATGACGTCGCCCATGAACTCCTCGGCGACGACCACCTCGACCGCCATGATGGGCTCGAGGATGACCGGCGACGCCTTCTGGCAGGCCTCCTTGAAACAGATCGAAGCGGCGATCTTGAACGCCATCTCGGAAGAATCGACTTCGTGGTAGGAGCCGTCGTAGAGGGCGACTCCGATGTCGACCACTGGGTAGCCGGCGAGCACGCCAGAATCGAGCGCCTCGCGAATGCCCTTCTCGACGGCCGGAATGTACTCGCGCGGGACCGTGCCGCCCTTCACCTCGTCCTTGAACTCGAAGCCGGCGCCCGGCTCACGCGGCTCGATGCGCAACAGCACGTGGCCATACTGGCCGCGACCGCCCGTCTGGCGGACGAACTTGTGCTCGTTGTTTACCGTCTTGCGCACCGTCTCGCGGTACGCGACCTGGGGCTTGCCGACGTTCGCATCGACCTTGAACTCGCGCAGCAGGCGATCGACGATGATTTCGAGATGGAGCTCGCCCATGCCTGCGATGATCGTCTGACCCGTCTCCTTGTCCGAACGGACACGGAAGGACGGGTCCTCGGTGGCGAGCTTGGCGAGGGAGGTTCCGAGCTTTTCCTGGTCGGCCTTGGTCTTGGGCTCGATCGCGATGTCGATGACCGGGTCCGGGAACTCGATGGATTCGAGGATCACGGGCTTCGCGTCGTCCGAGAGCGTGTCGCCGGTGCGGGTATCACGAAGTCCCACGGCGGCCGCGATGTCGCCGGCGTAGACCTCCTTGATCTCCTCGCGCTTGTTGGCGTGCATCTTGAGGAGGCGCCCGATGCGCTCCCTGCGACCACGCGACGAGTTCAGGACGTAGGATCCGGACTCCATCTTGCCCGAATACACGCGGAAGAAGGTCAGCGCGCCCACGAAGGGGTCGCTCATGATCTTGAAGGCGAGCGCGCTGAAGGGCGCGTCGTCGGCGGCCTTGCGGATCTCTACTTTGCCGTCCGGGTCGACGCCCTCGACCGGGGGCTTGTCGAGTGGCGAGGGGAGGAAGTCGACCACCGCGTCGAGCAGGGTCTGGACGCCCTTGTTCTTAAACGCGGTGCCACAGAGGACCGGGACGACCTTGCTCTGCAGGGTTGCCACGCGGATCGCCGCGCGCAGTTCGTCGGGCGTGATCTCCTTGCCCTCGAGATACTTCTCCATGACCGACTCGTCGGTGTCAGCGACCGCCTCGATGAGGGCTTCGCGCCCCGCCTTGGCGGCGTCCTGGAGTTCAGCCGGGATCGGCTTCACGTTGAACTTCGCGCCGAGCGAGTCGTCGTCCCACTCGAGGGCTTGCATCCGGACGAGGTCCACGAGTCCGATGAAGGTGTCCTCGGCGCCGATCGGAATGTGGATCGGGACCGCGTTCGCGCGCAGGCGATCGCGCATCATCTCGATGCTGCGATCAAAGTTCGCGCCGATACGGTCCATCTTGTTCACGAAGGCGATGCGGGGGACGCCGTACTTGTCGGCCTGACGCCACACCGTCTCAGACTGCGGCTCCACGCCCGCGACCGAGTCGAAGAGCGCCACCGCGCCGTCCAGCACCCGAAGCGATCGCTCCACCTCCATCGTGAAGTCAACGTGGCCCGGCGTGTCGATGATGTTGATGCGGTGGTCGCCCCAGGTGCAGGTGGTTGCGGCGGAGGTGATCGTGATGCCACGCTCCTGCTCCTGAACCATCCAGTCCATCGTCGCCGTACCTTCGTGCACCTCACCGATCTTGTAGTTGATGCCGGTATAGAACAGGATGCGCTCGGTCGTGGTGGTCTTGCCGGCATCAATATGGGCCATGATGCCGATGTTGCGTGTCCGCTCGAGCGGGTGGGAGCGTGGCATGGGTCAGGACCTTCCGATCACCACCGGTAATGCGCGAAGGCGTTGTTCGCCTCCGCCATGCGGTGGGTGTCTTCCTTCTTCTTCACGGCGGCGCCGCGCATGTTGGCAGCGTCCATGAATTCGTTGGCGAGACGCTCGGCCATTGACTTCTCGTGGCGGGCCCGGCTCGACTGGACGAGCCAGCGCATCCCAAGAGCGATACGCCTGGGCTGCCGGACTTCGACGGGAACCTGGTAGGTGGCACCGCCGACGCGGCGGGAGCGGACCTCGACGACTGGCTTCACGTTGTCGAGCGCCTTCTTGAAGATGCCGAGCGGGTCGTCCTGGGACTTGCCCGAGATCTGGTCGAGTGCGTCGTAGAACATACGCTCGGCGAGACTCTTCTTCCCCTCGTACATCATGTTGTTGATGAACTTGGTGACCAGCCGGTCGTGATATTTAGGATCCGGCAAAACGTCTCGCCGGCGTACTTCACCTTTGCGTGGCATGGTCCCTCTGACTCTTCTCCGTCTCTCTCGCGAAACGGCCCGCTGCGGCGACGATGACTGCGCTCGCCACCACTGGCTGATCCTCGACCCTCGGTGCTTTTGCTTCGCTTCCCCGCCGAACCCTCTGAGACCGAATTCGGCCGACAACGTCGCCCTTGGACGCCGTTGCGGTCGGGCACGCGCCCCCGGTTACTTGGGCCGCTTCGCCCCGTACTTCGAGCGCCCCTGCTTGCGGTCTTGAACGCCGACGGCGTCTAGGGTTCCGCGGATGATGTGATAGCGCACGCCGGGGAGGTCCTTCACTCGGCCGCCGCGAATCAGGACCACGGAGTGTTCCTGGAGGTTGTGGCCGACCCCCGGGATGTAGGAGGTGACCTCGAGGCCATTGGTCAGCCGGACGCGTGCAACCTTGCGGAGCGCCGAGTTCGGCTTCTTGGGAGTCGAGGTATAAACTCTGGTGCACACACCCCGCTTTTGAGGCGACTTCTGCAGGGCGGGCGTGGCCATCTTGCCCCGGACCTTCTCCCGGCCTTGCTTCACCAACTGGTTGATCGTCGGCATCTCATCGCCTTTCGCGCGCTTTCCCCATCGGGTCGGCTCGCGCGAGCCCGCCGCACCCACGGGGTCTTACCGTCCTCGTCGCGAGCCCGTCGAGGGACTCTCGCCTATGCGATCCGGTCCGGATACCGGTTCGCTCATCTAGCTCCAGATCCTAACGCCTCGCGTTAGTTTGCCCGGGAACTTCGCTTAACCCCCAAGGATTAGGGGATGGCGCCGCGGGTGTCAAGCCACTTCGGCCGAGAGGTCCCCCGGCGCCGCCACAGTACCCTCCTCGAGGATCGCTCCACCGTCGGGTGCGTTCACGTGCGCGTCGAGTTTCGTGTAGCTCTGCAGCCCTGTCCCGGCAGGGATGAGCCGGCCCATGATGACGTTCTCCTTGAGGCCGCTCAGGTAGTCCACCCGGCCGTTGACCGCGGCGTCGGTGAGCACCTTGGTCGTCTCCTGGAAGGATGCGGCCGAGATGAAACTCGCCGTCGACAGGCTCGCCTTGGTGATGCCGAGTAGCAGGGGCTCGGCACTCGCGACCTCGCCCCCTTCCGTCGCCACCCGTTCGTTCTCGTCGTTGAAGCGCCACTTCTCGACATGGTCGCCGACCAGGAACTTGGTGTCTCCGGTCGACGTGACCCGGAGGCGACGGAGCATCTGGCGCACGATGACTTCGATGTGCTTGTCGTTGATGCGCACGCCCTGGAGCCGGTAGATCTCCTGGATCTCGTCGACAAGGAACTTCGCCAGTTCCTTCTCGCCCTTGATGGTGAGGATGTCGTGCGGGTTGGTGGCGCCATCCATGAGCGGATCGCCGGCGCGCACGTGATCCCCGGGGTGCACGCGAATGTGCTTGCCCTTCGGGATCAGGTACTCGCGCATCTCGCCGATCTCGGGGGTGACCTCGATCTTGCGCTTTCCCTTGGTGTCCTTGCCGAAGGAGACCACACCGTCGATCTCGCTCACGCTCGCCGACTCCTTGGGCTTGCGAGCCTCGAAGAGTTCCGCGACTCGCGGCAGACCGCCGGTGATGTCCTTCGTCTTGGTGGTCTCGCGCGGCATCTTCGCCAGGACGTCGCCCGCCTGGACCGTCTGGCCGTCGACGATCTGGACGTGGATGCCGACCGGCAGGGTGTAGCGCGCCTCTTGGCCGCTCGGCGTCCGCAGCGTCTTGCCGTCGGGGCCCTTGATCGAGATGCGCGGCGTAAGCTGCGACGTGGCCGTTTCCTGGGCCGCACCGCGGCCCTTCTTGGGCTTGGACGGCTCCGCCACCGCACCCACGGCCGACGCGGGATCGATGACCACGCGATTGGACAACCCGGTGCGATCGTCGAGTCGATCCTCGATGGTGATCGCGTCGATCATATCGCCGAACTTGACCGTACCCGCGACCTCCGTGAGGAGCGGCGTCGTGTAGGGATCCCACTCCGCGAGCTTGTCCTTGGCAGCCTTGACCGACTGCCCGTCACGGACCTTCAGCTTCGCGCCGTAGACCAAATTGTAGGGCCCTTCTTTGCGGGTGACGTCTTTCCTCGCGCCATCGGGCGTCTTGATACTCTCGACGTACTCGACCGCGAGCTTCCCGTTGCGGCTCATGACGATCAGGTCGCCGTCGGCCGTGGTGACGTACGGAGTGTCGATGCGGACGACGCCGTCGTGCAGCGCGAACAGTTCGGCCTGCTCGACGCGCCGGCTCGCCGTGCCGCCGATGTGGAAGGTACGCATCGTCAACTGGGTTCCCGGCTCGCCGATCGACTGGGACGCGATCACGCCGATGGCCTCGCCGATGTTGACGACAGTGCCACGCGCGAGATCGCGGCCGTAGCAGCGGCAGCACACCCCCTGCTTCGACTGGCAGGTCAGCACCGACCGGATCTTGACGTGGTCGACGTTGGCCTCCTCGACGAGACCGACCTTATGCTCATCGATCTCGTCGTTCGCGGCCACGAGGACGCGCCCGTCGACCGGGTCGACGATGTCCTCGAGCGCGACGCGCCCGAGCACGCGATCGCCGAGCGACTCGATGATCTCGCCCCCCTCGACGAGTGGCGTCATGTCGATGCCGTCGATGGTGCCGCAATCCGGCTCGGTGATGATCGAGTCCTGGGCCACGTCGACGAGTCGGCGGGTCAGGTAGCCGGAGTTGGCGGTCTTGAGGGCGGTATCCGCGAGGCCCTTGCGGGCGCCGTGGGTCGAGATGAAGTACTGGAGGACAGTCAGGCCTTCGCGGAAGTTCGCGGTGATGGGCGTCTCGATGATCTCGCCCGAGGGCTTGGCCATGAGACCGCGCATCCCGGCGAGCTGGCGGATCTGCTGCGCCGAGCCGCGGGCACCGGAGTCGGCCATCATGAAGATCGGGTTGAAGCTGTCGGTGTCGTAGGTGCGACCGTCGAGGCCGACCACCTGCTCGCTGCGCAGCTCACGCATCATGGCGTCGGCGATCCGGTCGGTCTTATCGGCCCAGATGTCGACGACCTTGTTGTAGCGCTCGCCGTCGGTGATCAGTCCGTTGGCGTACTGCTTGGCGATCTCGGCGACTTCCTTGTTCGCATCGTCGATGAATTGGCCCTTCGCGTCGGGGATGCGCATGTCCTTGATGCCGATCGAGATTCCGGCACGGGTCGCGAACGCGAAGCCCATGTCCTTCAGCTTGTCGGCGAAGATGACCGTCGCCTTGTTTCCCGACTTGCGATACGAGCGGTCGATGAGCTCGGCGAGCTCCTTCTTCTTCATGACCTTATTGACCGCCTCGAACGGGATCTCCTCGGGGACGATTTCCGAGAGCAGCACGCGGCCAACGGTCGTCTTGACCATCTTGCCCTGCCGACGCAGGTCGATGGAGGCCTGGAGGGCGATTTCCCCCTGGTCGAACGCGGCGCGAACCTCGTCCGCACCCGAGAAGCGCTGACCGGAGCCGAGCACGCCGGGACGCTCACGCGTCATCCAGTAGAGCCCGAGGACCATGTCCTGCGTCGGAACGATGATCGGCTTCCCCGAGGCCGGCGACAGGATGTTGTTCGTCGACATCATCAGCGCCCGGGCCTCGACCTGGGCCTCGACCGACAGCGGCACATGGACGGCCATCTGGTCGCCGTCGAAGTCGGCGTTGTAGGCCGCGCAGACGAGCGGATGGAGCTGGATCGCCTTACCCTCGATCAGCACCGGCTCGAAGGCCTGGATGCCCAGGCGGTGCAGCGTTGGTGCGCGATTCAAAAGGATGGGGTGCTCGCGGATGACCTCGTCGAGAATGTCCCATACCTCGGGACGCTCCTTCTCGACCATCTTCTTGGCACTCTTGATCGTGGTGACGAAGCCGCGCTCCTCGAGCTTGTTGTAGATGAACGGCTTGAACAGCTCGAGCGCCATCTTCTTCGGCAGCCCGCACTGGTGCAGGCGCAACTCGGGGCCGACGACGATGACGGAGCGACCCGAGTAGTCGACGCGCTTGCCGAGCAGGTTCTGCCGAAAACGCCCGGTCTTGCCCTTGAGCATGTCGGAGAGCGACTTGAGCGGCCGCTTGTTCGGGCCGGTGATCGCGCGGCCGCGACGGCCGTTGTCGAACAGCGCGTCGACCGCCTCCTGCAACATGCGCTTCTCGTTGCGGATGATGATGTCGGGCGCCTGGAGTTCCATCAGGCGCTTCAGGCGGTTGTTCCGGTTGATGACGCGACGATAGAGGTCGTTGAGGTCCGAGGTGGCGAACCGGCCGCCGTCGAGGGGCACGAGCGGACGCAGGTCGGGCGGAATCACCGGGATAACTTCGAGGATCATCCACTCAGGGCGATTCTCCGACCGCTTGAGGGCGTTCATCACCTTGAGGCGCTTGGCGAGTTTCTTGCGCTTCGCCTCGCTGGTCGCACTCTTCATCTCGACGCGCAGCGACTCGCTGAGCCCCTCGACGTCGACTTCGCGCAGCATCTCGCGAATCGCCTCGGCGCCCATCTCGGCCCGGAAGCCGTCCGGCCCGTGCTTCTCGATCTCCAGGCGGTACTTCGACTCGGTGAGCAACTCGTGCCGCCCGAGGTCGCTTTCCTTCGGGTCAACCACGACATAGCACTCGAAATACAGGATCTTCTCGATCTCCTTGAGGGTGAGATCGAGCACGGTGCCGATGCGCGACGGCAGGCTCTTCAGGAACCAGATGTGGGCGACGGGCGTCGCGAGGTCGATGTGCCCCATCCGCTCGCGGCGCACCTTGCTCTGGATCACCTCGACGCCGCACTTCTCGCACACCACGCCGCGGTGCCGCATGCGCTTGTACTTGCCGCAATTGCACTCGTAGTCCTTGGTCGGGCCGAAGATCTTGGCGCAGAACAAGCCGTCGCGTTCCGGCTTGAAGGTCCGGTAGTTGATCGTCTCCGGCTTCTTCACTTCGCCGTGCGACCAGGACCGGATCTTGTCCGGCGAGGCGATCGAGATCTTCAGAGCCCCGAACTGGACGGGGTTCTTCGGCTTCTCGAACAGACTGAAGAGATCTTCCATCAGGTCACCTCGAGCCCGCGCCGGGAAGCCGGCGGGAGCCGCGTCGGGTTGAAGTCGTCGCTCGCATCTTCGGGTTGCTCATGCGTCAGGCGGACTTGGTCGCCGGGAGCGCTTGCTCCGCAGCAAGGGCCTCCGCCTGCACGTCACGGTCGATCAGGTCGACGTCGAGTGCCAAGCTCTGGAGTTCCTTCAGCATGACGTTGAAGGACTCGGGCAGGCCGGGCTCAAGGACGCTCTCACCCTTGACGATGGCCTCGTACATGCGGGTGCGGCCCACCACGTCGTCGGACTTGACCGTGAGCATCTCCTGCAGGGTGTAGGCAGCGCCATAGGCTTCGAGCGCCCAGACCTCCATCTCGCCGAGCCGCTGGCCGCCGAACTGCGCCTTGCCACCCAGGGGCTGCTGCGTCACCAGCGAGTAGGGGCCGGTCGAGCGTGCATGGATCTTGTCGTCGACCAGATGGTGCAGCTTCATCATGTAGATGACGCCCACCGTGACGGGCTGGGTGAACGCGTCACCCGAAAGACCGTCGAAGAGCGTCGTCTGCCCGGTCTCGGGAAGACCCGCCTGCGCGAGCAGGCCGAAGATCTCGTCCTCCGTCGCGCCATCGAACACCGGCGACGCGGTGTGGATGCCGCGATACGCCTTGCGAGCGACCTTGATCACGTCGTCGTCCGGGAGGTCGCGCAGCCTATCGGCCCACTCCTTCCCGTAGAGTTCGACGAGTGTGTGCCGGATCTTGCCGGCACCGGCCCCGGCCTCGAGATCCCGCACCATCCCGCGGCCGAGTTCGCGCGCCGCCCAGCCGAGGTGCGTCTCGAGGATCTGCCCGATGTTCATGCGCGAAGGCACGCCGAGCGGATTCAGGACGATATCCACCGGGGTTCCGTCGGCGAGGTAGGGCATGTCCTCCTCGGGCAGGATGCGCGAGAGCACGCCCTTGTTGCCGTGGCGTCCCGCCATCTTGTCGCCGACCTGGAGCTTGCGCTTGATGGCGACGAAGATCTTCACCATCTTGATCACACCCGGCGGCAGCTCGTCGCCGCTCTGCAGGCGGTTCAGCTTGTCCTGCGTGGTGCGCTTCAGGCTGTCGATCTGGTCCCGCATCGCGCGGCAGGTGCGATCAAGTTCGCCCTCGAGGCGCTCGTCCCCAACGCGAATGTCGGCCCAGTAGGTCCAGGGGATCTTCTCAAGTTCCTCGGCAGTGATCTCGGCGCCCTTGGCGATCAACTGGCGCCGCTGGTCGTCGGTCACGCGGACGGTCGCCGTCTTGCCGACGAGCATCGAGTGGACCTTGCGCTCGGTCGTCTCGCGCACGATCCGCACCTGGTCCTCCTCGTTCTTCTGCAGGCGGGACATCTCGTCGGCCTCGATCTGCTGGGAACGATCGTCCTTCGTCACTCCCTTGCGGGCGAACACCCGCGCCTCGATGATCGTCCCCTCGACGCCGGGCGGCACCTTGAGGGAAGTGTCGCGGACCTCGCCCGCCTTCTCGCCGAAGATCGCGCGAAGCAGTTTCTCCTCGGGGGAGAGCTGGGTCTCGCCCTTGGGCGTGACCTTGCCGACCAGGATGTCGCCCGGACGCACTTCCGCGCCGATCCGGATGATGCCCGACTCGTCGAGGTTGGCGAGCGCCTCCTCGCCGACATTCGGAATGTCGCGGGTGATCTCCTCGGGGCCGAGCTTCGTGTCGCGGGCGACGCACTCGAACTCCTCGATGTGGATCGAGGTGAACAGATCCTCCTTGACCACCCGCTCGCTGATCAGGATCGAGTCCTCGAAGTTGTAACCGCCCCACGGCATGAAGGCGACGAGGACGTTGCGGCCCAATGCGAGTTCGCCGAGTTCGGTCGCGGGTCCGTCGGCGATCACGTCGCCCGCCCTCACCCGATCGCCCGACTTCACGATCGGCTTCTGGTTGACGCAGGTGCTCTGGTTCGAGCGCTGGAACTTGATCAGTCCCTTGATGTCGATACCAGTGTCGATGCCGTCGTTGCGGGGATCGTCGGCCCGTATCACGATGCGGGTCGCGTCGACGCTCTCCACCACGCCATCGCGTTCCGCGAGCACGGTCACCCCCGAGTCGCGCGCGACGACCGGCTCCATGCCGGTCCCGACGAGCGGCGCGTCGGTGCGCAGCAGGGGCACCGCCTGACGCTGCATGTTCGAGCCCATGAGAGCGCGGTTCGCGTCGTCGTTCTCAAGGAACGGGATGAGCGAGGCGGCCACCGAGACCAGCTGGTTCGGCGACACGTCCATAAACTCGACCTGATCGGGCGTCACCTGCTGGAACTCGCCCCCCTTGCGCGCCGACACCAGTTCGGCGAGGAAGCGGCCCTGCGCGTCTACCGGCGCATTCGCCTGCGCTATGACATGATCCTCCTCGTCGAGAGCCGAGAGGTAGCGGATCTCGTCGGTCACGCGCGCGCCCTCGACCTTGCGGTAGGGCGTCTCGACAAAGCCGTATCCGTTCACGCGGGCATAGGTCGAAAGCGACGCGATCAGGCCGATGTTCGGGCCTTCCGGCGTTTCGATCGGGCACACGCGCCCGTAGTGGGTCGGGTGCACGTCGCGCACCTCGAAACCGGCGCGCTCGCGTGTGAGACCGCCCGGGCCGAGCGCCGAGAGACGGCGCTTGTGGGTGACCTCGGAGAGCGGGTTCGTCTGATCCATGAACTGCGACAACTGCGACGAACCGAAGAACTCCTTGATGACGGCCGCGACCGGCTTGTAGTTGATCAGTTCCTGCGGCATGAGCGACTCGATGTCGAGCATGCTCATGCGCTCCTTGATCGCGCGCTCCATCCGGACGAGCCCGACGCGGTACTGGTTCTCGACCAGTTCGCCGACCGCGCGCACGCGCCGGTTGCCGAGATGGTCGATGTCGTCGACCGAGCCCACGCCGTTCTTCAGGTCGATCAGGTAGCGCACGACCTCGAGGATGTCGGTGGCGCGCAGGGTACCCTGCTCGAGCGGGGCGTCGAGACGCAGCTTGTGGTTCAGCTTGAGGCGGCCGACCTTCGAGAGGTCGTAGCGGTCCTTGTTGAAAAACAACCCGTCGAAGAAGGTGCGCGCGGTCTCGCGCGTCGGCGGGTCACCGGGACGAAGCCGCTTATAGATCTCCATGATCGCCACGTCGGGCGACGCGATCTTGTCCTGCAGCATCGTGTTGCGCAGCGAGGGTCCGGCCTGATCCATGAACAAGACGTCGAAGCGATCGATGCCGCAGGCGCCGAGTTCGTCGAGGATCTTGGGCGTGATCTCGCTGTTCGTCTCGACGATGACCTCGCCGGTCTTCGGGTTGGCGAGGTCGTGCGCCGAGATCAGCCCGACCACTTCCTCGCGGGTCATCGGGAGGAGTTCGACCCCGGCGGCCTCGAGCTGGCGGATCGAACCCTTGGTGAGCTTGCGGCCCTCCTTGATGATGATCTCGTTCGTCTCAGGGTGACGAACGTCCCGTGTCATCTTGATGCCCTGTTGGAGGTCGGGCTGGAACACGCGGCTCGCCTTGCTTCCGTCGAGGACGATGGTGTCCTTGCGGTAGAAGTAGTTGAGCAGGTCCTCGGTCGTCATGACGAGGGCGCGCAGCAGGACCGTCGCATGGAACTTCCGGCGGCGGTCGATGCGGACGAAGATGATGTCGCGGGGATCGAACTCGAAGTCGATCCAGGAGCCGCGGTAGGGGATGATGCGCGCCTTGTACAGCAACTTGCCCGAGGCGTGGGTCTTGCCCTTGTCGTCGTCGAAGAAGACGCCCGGAGAGCGGTGCAACTGCGAGACGATGACCCGCTCCGTGCCGTTGATCATGAACGTGCCGTGGCGGGTCATCAGCGGGAGTTCCCCGAAGTAGACCTCCTGCTGCTTCACGTTCTTGATCGAGCGCGCCTGGGTCTCCTCATCGTGGTCGTAGATGACCAGGTGCACGGTGACCTTGAGTGGAGCGGCGTAGTTGTTGCCCCGCTGGTGGCACTCGTCGATGTCGAACTTCGGTTCCCCGATCGAGTAGTCGACGAAGTCGAGCTCGGCGTTCTCGTTGAAACCCTTGATCGGAAAAACCGACTTGAAGACGCCCTGCAGCCCGACCGGGCGCCGGTCAGACTGCCCCAGTTGCCGCTGCAGGAAGTCGTCGTAGGAGCGGCGCTGGATCTCGATCAGGTTCGGGATCTCGACGACCTTCTTGATCTTTCCGAAGTTCCGTCGGGGCCTGAAGTTCTCCGCAACCTGGGCTTGGGGCGCCATTCATGCTCCTGTCCCGGTCGGGGCAGCGGACGGGGCCGCGCTCGAACCGGGGAACGCCGGAAAGAGCCGGCGAAAAGGGAAGGACGGACGGGTACCGTACGGTACACCGTCCGTCGCAAATTTGATCGGAAGTCGGGACGCGGACAAGACCGCGTGCGGCCTACGCCAGGTCGACAGAGCCGCCGGCCTCCTCGATCTTCTTCTTCATTTCCTCGGCCTCGGCCTTCGAGACGCCCTCCTTGACCGGCTTGGGCGCGCCGTCGACCAGGTCCTTTGCTTCCTTCAGGCCGAGTCCGGTGATCTCGCGGACGACCTTGATCACCTGGATCTTCTTGTCGCCAGAGCCCTTGAGAACGACGGTGAACTCGTCCTTCTCCGCGGCCGGCGCAGCGCCCGCCGCCGGTCCGCCACCGGCCGCCGCGACCGCGACCGGAGCCGCAGCCGAAACGCCCCACTTCTCCTCGAGCGTCTTCACCAACTGCGAAACCTCGAGAATCGTGAGTCCCGAGAGGGCGTCGACCAGTTCATTCATCTTCTCTGCCGTGATCGCCATAATGTCTCCTCAAACGCGATCGTCCGCTCGATCGCGAACGTCGATGGTTCGTTTCCTGGTGGTATTCTTCGGACCTTCCCTCAGGCGTCCGCTGGCGCGCCCGAGGTTCCCCGGGCCGCAAGCACTCGCGCGAAGGAGGCCCCGGGCTCGTTGAGCAGGCGCACCAGCTGCGAAGCAGGCGCCTGAAGGACGCCGAGCAACTGGGCCCGCAGCATATCGCGGTTGCCTAGCTTGGCGATCTCGCCCACCTGGGCGGGCCCATAGACTTGGCCGTCGAGGACCGCCGCCTTGATCTCGAGCTTTTGCGCGTTGTCGCCGGAATAGGTGACCATCTCCTTGATGACGGAGAACGGATCGCCGTAGCCGAACACGAGCGCGGTCGGGCCTTCGAGCAGGTCCTTCAGCGACCCGAAGTCCGTGTCCTCGACGGCGCGGATCGCGAGCGTGTTCTTCGCGATCTTGTACTCGCCGGAGATGTCGCGCATCTTACGGCGCAACGCCGTCACCTGCGCCACCGTCAAGCCGCGCGGGACCGCGAGCACCGCCACCGAGGCGCGCCCGAGCTTCTCGCGAAGGTCGGCGACGATCTGTTCCTTGTCCTGGACTTTCAAGGTTCGGACTCCTGGGTTTCTTCAGCCCGCTCAGGCCGCTGCGCGGGTGGTGAGCGGATCGATCTTCACGCCCGCACCCATCGTCGTGGTAACGGCGATGGAGCGGAAATAATTGCCTTTCGCCGAAGCGGGCTTCGCGCGGAGCAGGCTGTCGAGGACGGTAGTCGCATTCTCGAGGAGTTTCTCGGTACCGAAGGAGCGCTTGCCGATCGGCACATGGACGATGCCCGCCTTCTCGACGCGGTACTCGACCTTGCCGGCCTTCAGTTCACGCACGGCCTTGGCGACATCCATGGTCACCGTGCCCACCTTGGGATTGGGCATGAGGCCGCGCGGACCGAGCACCTTGCCGAGTTTGCCTACGACACCCATCATGTCGGGGGTCGCGATCGCCTTGTCGAAGTCGAGCCAGTTCTCCGAGGTGATCTTGGCCGCGAGGTCGTCGCCACCTGCGAAGTCGGCCCCCGCCTCCTCCGCCTCGCGCAGCTTCTCGCCTTTCGCGAAGACGAGAACCCGAACCGTCCTGCCGGTCCCGTGGGGCAGTTGGCAGGTGCCGCGGACGTTCTGGTCGGCTTGGCGCGGGTCGACGCCGAGGCGCACCGCCAACTCGACGGTTTCGTCGAACTTGGCCGGCCCGCTCTCGAGCGCGAGTTTCATCGCCTCTTCCAGCGCGTACTTCTTGTCGGGGTCGACCTTTGCGGCCGAAGCCCGGTACCTCTTGCTAGCCTTCGCCATGTTGGTTTCCTCGGTGGCGGGGCGCCGGCCTCAGCCGACGACCTCGAGTCCCATGCTGCGCGCCGTTCCCTCGACGGTCTTCACCGCTGCTTCGAGGTCGTTCACGATGAGGTCGGGCATCTTGAGCTTGGCGATGTCCGTCACCTGCTCGCGCGTCACCTTGCCCACCATCTTCTTGCGCGGTTCGCCCGAGCCCTTCTCGAGGCCGGCCGCCTTCTTGAGGAGCACGGCTGCCGGCGGGGTCTTGGTGATGAAGGTGAAGGAGCGATCCGCGTAGACGGTGATGATGACCGGGATGATCAATCCGGACTGGGCCTGGGTCTGCGCATTGAAGGCCTTGCAGAACTCCATGATATTGACGCCGCGCTGGCCGAGTGCCGGCCCGACCGGCGGACTCGGGTTCGCCGCCCCCGCCGGGATCTGCAGCTTCACTTCTCCGACGACCTTCTTCGCCACCTTGCGCTCCTGACCCCTGCCCGCTGGCCGGGCCCTTCAACTTGACGATGTGACACGCATGCAGGCCGCCCGCACGACGCGAGGCGCCGCCGGTCGCAACCGCACGCGACTAAGCCTTCTCCACCTGAACGAAATCGAGCTCGACGGGCGTCGCCCGTCCGAAGATGCTGATGAGGACCCGGAGCTTGCCCTTGTCCGGCTTGACCTCCTCGACGACGCCGTTGAAATCCTGAAACGGACCATCGACGACCTTGACGTTCTCCCCGCTCTCGAAGAGCACCTTGGGCTTGGGCTTGACTGCGCCCTCCTCCATGCGGTGCGCGATCTCGCGCACCTCCGCCTCGCTGATCGCCGGGGGGTCGTCGGTCCCGCCGACGAAACCGGTGACGCGCGGGGTATTCTTGATGAAAGCCTTCAGGAAGTCGCCGAGGATACCGACGTTGACGAGGATGTAGCCCGGGAAGAACTTGCGCGTGGAGGTCCGCTTGTTGGCCTTCGCGTCCTTCTTGCCCTTCACGAGCTCGACGACCTTCTCGGCCGGCACCAGGACCTCGCGGAACGAGTCGAGTTCTTCGACCGCCTTGCGCAGCGATTCCTCTTGGTAGACATCGCGCTCGTTCTTGTCGGCTTTCGCCCCGAGCGCCGCGAGTTCACCGCGCTTCTTCTGAAGCTCCGCGCGACGACGCTCGTCGAGAGACGCCTTCACCTTGGCCTCGAAGCCCGAGTAGGTGTGGACGACGTACCAGCGCGACGGGCGCTCCTCGCGTCCGACTCCCGCCTGGGCCTGCTGTTCTTCGGTCTCGCTCATGGGCTTCGCTATCAGACCCGTCCGATAAGGTGGCTCATCAGCCAAGAGAGGAAAAAGTCGACGACGCCGAGGAAGAGCGAGACCGCGAGGACGACCGAGATGACGATCAGAGTCGCTGAATAGGTTTCCCGAACCGACGGCCAGTGAACGCGCTTAAGTTCCTGCCAAGATTCCTTGATGAACTCGATCGTGCGCGGCACGAACTCGGTGATCTGACGACCACCCGAGGCGCCCGCGTCCGTCCGCTGCTCCGTCGTATCTCGCACTCGACTCGCCGCCTCTCTCGAAATCTCCGCCGTCGCCCGGCCGGAACCCGTTTTGGAACCCGCCTCGACTACGGGCCAGGCAGGACTCGAACCTGCAACCCCCGGATTTGGAGTCCGGTGCTCTACCAATTCGAGCTACTGACCCCCCTGCGACTCCTCGTCAGACCTTCGCCTCCTTGTGGTGCTTGTGTCCCCGACAGGCCGGGCAGAACTTCTTCATGCCGAGCTTCTCGGTCGTACGCTTCTTGTTGCGGGTGGTCGTGTAGTTCTTCCGCTTGCAGTCTTCGCACTGGAGAGCGACGAGATCGCGCATCTTTTCTTCAACCTTTCCGACGAGCCCAGGAGCGGGATCGAACCGCCGACCTCGTCCTTACCAAGGACGTGCTCTGCCAACTGAGCTACCTGGGCCCTCTGCCGATCGAGCCAGCCTGTCCCCGGGGCATCGTCCGAGAGCGGGAAACGGGGCTCGAACCCGCGACCCCGAGCTTGGAAGGCTCGTGCTCTACCAACTGAGCTATTCCCGCCGGACTGGGCTCCCTGCCCCGATCCCGGGCCGCCGATCTCCTTTCACTCGCTTCGCGTCTCTTTGATCGTCCTATGGAGAGGGAAGGATTCGAACCTTCGAAGGCGTACGCCGGCAGATGTACAGTCTGCTCCCGTTGGCCACTTGGGTACCTCTCCCTATCCCCCACTCGAATTCCGGAGCCGATGATCGGAATCGAACCGACAACCTACTGATTACAAATCAGTTGCTCTACCGTTGAGCTACATCGGCCCGCGGCGTTGGCGACTGGCTCTATCTATCTAATTTAACTGCGTTTTTTCTCGATTCCGGCATTGCCCAGACAAGACCGGCACCTCCCCCGAAAGTGGAGTGAACCGGAGTCATTACCACGGCGGGAAAACCGCTGTCAAGGACGACCGGACACCTGGGACGGCTCGCGACGTCGCAACTCGAAGAGGGCGATGGCGACGGCGACGGAGGCGTTGAGCGACTCGACCCTACCCGCCATGGGGATGCGCACGAGCCGGTGGCAGGTCTTCCGGGTGAGTTCGCGCAGGCCCGTCCCCTCGGCGCCGGCGACGAGTACGCACGGGAGTCCGGGGACGGCCGCGGGGTCGAAAAGGTCCCACTCCACCTCGCCGTCGAGGCCGACGAGCCAGTACCCGAGTTGGGCGAGACCGACGAGGCTCCGCACCAAATTCGTCACCCGGGCGATCGGGAGCCACTCGACTGCGCCGGCCGCGGCCTTGACCAGGGCCGGCGACCAACCGGGCGCCCGGTCCCGAGCCATGACCAGGGCCGAGGCCCCGACCGCCTCGGCGGTCCGGATGATCGCGCCGACGTTCCGGGGGTCGGTGAGCCCGTCGAGTGCGAGGACGATCCTGTGACGCGTCGGGTCGAGAGACCCGATCGAGACCGTCTCGGGGGGGTTACCGATCGCCACCACCCCCTGGTGGACCACCCCGGCCGCATGGCGGTCGAGTACCGACGCATCGCAGCGCTCGACCGGCACCCGACTTTCCACGAGCGCTCGTTCGACGTCTTGCGGCGCCTCGCGCGCCAGCAGGACCCGCTGAACCGCCCCGGGGCGGGCTTCGAGAAACGCCCGCGTCGCATGCCAGCCGGGCACGACGTAAGGACCCGGCCCGCCGGCCCGTTCGCGATCGGCCCCACGGCCACCCCGACGCCGTTCGCGATTGTCACCCTCCGGCCCCTCGGCTAACCTCGGGAAAGACGGTCGATGGGGAGAACGTTTCACCGCTACCTCTTCCGGCAGATCCTGGCGCCGTTCGCGGCCGGCCTCGCTCTGTTCACGTTCATCCTGCTGATCGCCCGGATCATGAAGCTCGTCGAACTGGTGGTGAACCGGGGCGTGCCGGCGCTGGAGGTGCTCAAGGTCTTCTCGTTCATCCTGCCCGCATTCCTCGAGGTCACCGTTCCGATGGCCCTGCTGCTCGCCTGCCTGATGGCCTGCGGACGCCTCTCCTCGGACAGCGAGTTCGTCGCGATGCGCGCCTGTGGCCTGTCCCTCTACCAGTTCGCGCGCCCCTTTGCGGCCTTCGCCGTCGCCGTCTGGATCCTCTCGACCCTGCTCTCCGTCTACGTCCGGCCCCTCGGCAACGCGGGCCTGAAGGCTTCGATCTTCGAACTCGCGCGAACCCGGGCGAGTGCCGGGCTCAAGGAGCACGTCTTCAACGACGACTTCAGGGGGATCGTCATCTACGTGGACTCGATCGAGCCCCCGGGAAACGAACTGCGACACATCCTGATCTCCGACCGGCGAGACCCCGCACAGCACAACACCGTGATCGCCCGAAGCGGGAGCCTCGTGCCCGACGAGAAGGCTCTGTCGCTCGACCTCCGCCTCCACGACGGCACGATCTTCACCAATGCCGACGGGGAAGCCGAGTTCCACAAGACCGACTTCGGCAGTTACGACGTATCGCTGAATCTCGTCGAGGCCCTTGGACAACTCGATCGCAAGGGAAAGGACCCGGGCGAGATCCCGCTCGACGAGCTGAGCGAGCGGATCGAAACCCTCGACGCGAAGGGGGAACCGAGCCGCGAAGAACGGGTCGAGTGGCACCGGCGCTTCTCGCTGCCGTTCGCGTCGCTGGTCTTCGCGCTGCTCGCGATTCCGCTCGGGCTGCAGCCGGTGCGCGCGGTCCGCTCGCGCGGCCTCGCGCTGAGCCTCGGCATCATTCTGCTCTACTACGTGATGCTCTCGGCCGCCGAGACGCTCGGCGCCCAGGGCCGGGCCCCGATCGTGCTCGCCCTGTGGACGCCCAACATCGTCATGGGACTGCTCGGACTCGCGCTGTTCCGCCGCGCCGCACGGGAGCGCCCTTGGGCGATCGAACCCCGACTGGCGAACCTAGTCGAGGCCCTCCGCGAACGGGCGCTTCGGCTGCGGACGGCCAACCCGTGAACCTGCGCTGGCTGCCGACGGTATCCTCCTACCTGCTGCAGGAATTCGGCCGAGCGCTCCTGCTGTGCCTCGGAGGCTTCACCGCCCTCTACCTCTGCGTCGACTTCTTCGAGCATTTCGCGAGCTTCCTCTCGCACAAGGCCAGCGCCTGGCTGATCCTCCTCTACTTCCTGCTGAAGATCCCGCGAATCATCACGGAGATCATGCCCGTGGCGGTGCTCGCGGCGACCCTGCTCGGTCTAGGTGCACTCGCGAAGCGCAACGAACTGATGGCGATGCGGGCCTGCGGCATCAGTCTCGCGCAGATGGCCTCGCCGATCCTCGGCGCCTGTCTCGCGATCTCGGTCCTGATGCTGGGGTGGAACGAGTGGGTGGTACCCACGACGTCGATGCGCGCCCACCAGGTGGACCGCGTTCGCATCGCGAAGAAGCAGATGCGCGGTCACTTCAACGAGTTCGAGATCTGGTACCACGGCGTCGGCAGCCTGACGAACATCGATCGCTTCGACGCCAAGACGAACCAGGTGCACGGCGTCCGCCGCTACGATTTCGACGGCGATTTCCATCTCCAGCGGATCGTGACCGCGCCGCTCGCCAAGTGGACCGGCGACCGGTGGGTCGCGACCGATCCGGTCGAGGTGCTCTTCTCGGCCGAGGGCGACCTGCAGACGCGTCCCCTTGGACCCGACGCGATCGTTCTGTCCGAAACTCCCGACGACCTAGGCGCAGCCTACCGCGAGCCGGAGGAGCTGAGTTTTGGCGAATTGCGGCGAGAGATCCGCGACCTGCGCAGCAAGGGCATCGACACGACGGACTCCCGGGTGGGCCTGTGGCTGAAGCTGGCCGTACCCTTCGTCAGTCTGGTCATGGCGATGATCGCGCTTCCGCTCGCCGTGCGGCACAGCCGCAACACGGGCGTCGCGGCCAACGTGGGCATCGCCCTCGTGGTGGGGTTCAGCTACTGGGTCGTACTCGCCTTCGCGACGAGCCTAGGAAAAAGCGGAGTCCTGCCGCCGTCTGTCGCCGCCTGGAGCGCGAACGTGATCTTCGCGGCGATCGGCGGCATCTTCTTCCTCGGCACGGAGTGAATCCGAGGACACCGCCCGAGGGCCTGAAGTTCGCGCGGGGGTCTGCCCGTCGTGCCGGAGCCCCCCTGCCCTAGACTCAGCGCTTGGAGTACTGCGGCCGCTTGCGTGCCTTGTGGCGACCGTACTTCTTGCGCTCGACCTCGCGGGAGTCGCGGGTCAGGTAACCGGCCTTCTTGAGCGCGGGCCGGAGGCCACTGTCCGCCTCGAGGAGCGCCCGGGCGATGCCGTGGCGGATCGCCGACGCCTGCGCCGACACGCCGCCCCCGCGAACCCGGACCGCGACGTCGTAGCGCCCGAGAAGCTCGGTGACCTCGAACGGCTGGTTCACGATCATCCGCGAGGTCTCGCGGCCGAAATACTCGTCGAGGGCCCGGCTGTTGACCTCGATCCGGCCAGCTCCGGGGAGGAGTCTCACCTGGGCCACCGCGGTCTTGCGCTTGCCCGTCGCACGATGCGTCTGCGCTCGCTCTGCCATGTTCAGTCCTTCGCCGCGACCGCGACCGCCTGTTGGGCGCCGTGGGGATGCTCGTTGCCCCTGTAGACCTTCAGCTTGGTGATCAGGCGCTTGCTCAACCGGTTCTTGGGAAGCATCCCGGCGATCGCCTCGCGCACCATGCGCTCAGGCCGCTCCGCGAGAACCTTGCCGGCCGCCGTCGCGCGCAAGCCACCCGGATACTCGGAATGGCGGTAGTAGATCTTGTCCTTCAACTTGGCCCCCGTCAGCTTCACCTTGGAGGCGTTGAGGACGATCACGAAGTCGCCGCAGTCGATGTGCGGCGAAAAGATGGGCTTGCCCTTGCCGCGGAGCAACCCGGCGGCCTGGGTCGCGAGACGTCCGAGGGCCCGGCCGTCGGCGTCGATCACGAACCACTTCCGCTGGGAAAGTGCGTCCTCCCGGCTCACCACCGTCGTCTTGGATCCCATAGGCCTTCTGTCGACGGCCGGGAGATTCCCCGGCTGAGCCGATCCTTTCGAGATATTGAATAAAATGAGCGGGGCCGACGAGGCTCGAACTCGCGACCTCCGGCGTGACAGGCCGGCGCTCTAACCAGCTGAGCTACGACCCCGCAACTCCGGCGTGGGTAACAGGCCCACGGGGTGTCGGCAAGGAACAGTGGGCGGTATCCGGATCGAACGGATGACCTCCGGCTTGTAAGGCCGATGCTCTGCCAGCTGAGCTAACCGCCCCGGCTGAACCAACGACCCCCGGCCAGCAGAAGGGGTCAGTTGATCGAGTCCTTGAGGACCTTGCCGGGCTTGAACTTCGCCGCCCGGGACGCCGGGATGTCGATCGTCTCGCCGGTCTTGGGGTTGCGGCCCTGCCGGGCCTTGCGCTCCGACACCGTGAACGTCCCGAATCCCGAGATATTCACCTTGTCGCTCGCCTTGAGCGCCGCGACGATATCGTCGAAGACTAAGTTCACGGCCCGTTCGGCCGTCGTCTTCGGGAGGTCGATCTTCGTCGCCACCGCATCGATCAGGTCTGCCTTGGTCATCGGTCCCCCCTTCGAAGCCGATTCCCGCTATCAGGCTCGACGCCCGACCGCAATCGCTGCGCCCCGAAGCGGATCGCCGACGCGTGCCGCGCCGGACCGGACCGGCTCAAGCCACGCCCGCCCCCGGGCCGGGGGCGGTATCGAGGCCGCGACGAGCACATGGGCAACCGCATCCCAGGGCGCCACCATGGAGTCCCGGGACGCGGATCGCGTTCCGTCAGTGCGTCACGACGTCGGTCGGCGTCGGGGGAGTCACGAAGGCCTCGGCGACCTCGACCGGCTTCTTTTTCAGGAAGTTGTCGGGGTCCTCGAGGACGAGCGCCTTCCTCAGAACCTCATCCATGTGCTGGACGAGTTCGATGGTGATGCTCTTGAGGACCGTGGCCGGGATCTCCGAGATGTCCTTCTCGTTCTCGATCGGGATCAGGACGTGCTTGATGCCGCCGCGGTGAGCGGCAAGCACCTTCTCCTTGAGGCCACCGATGGGCAGGACGTTGCCGCGCAGCGTGACCTCGCCGGTCATCGCCAGGTCCGAGCGCACCGGGATCCGGGTGATCGCCGAAACCAGGGATGTCGCAAGAGTGATGCCCGCCGAGGGTCCATCCTTGGGGGTCGCCCCCTCCGGAACGTGCAGGTGGATGTCCACTTTCTGGTAGAAGTCGCGTTCGAGTCCGAGATCGTCCGCACGCGAGCGCACGTAACTCATGGCCGCCTGGGCCGACTCCTGCATGACCTCGCCGAGCCGGCCGGTGATCGTCAACCGTCCCTTCCCGGGGACAACCGCGACCTCGGTCGAGAGGAGTTCGCCACCGAAATCGGTCCAGGCGAGCCCGGTCGTGACACCGATCCTGCTCTCCTCCTCGGCGCGCCCGTAACGGAACTTCTCGGGTCCGAGGTACTTCTGCAGGCTCTTGGAATTGATGACGTAGCTCGCATCGCGGTCGCCCTTCACGACGTCGAGAACCACTTTGCGGCAGATCGAGGCGAGTTCGCGCTCCAGGCTCCGGACGCCCGCCTCCTTCGTGTAGTGGCGGATGATGCCGAGGATCGAGTTGTCGGAGAACTCGATGTTCCCCTCCTTCAACCCGTTCTGTTCACGCACCTTAGGAACCAAGTAACGCTTGGCGATGTTGAGCTTCTCGACCTCCGTGTACCCGGCGATGCGAATGATTTCCATGCGGTCCTGCAGGGGTCGCGGAATCCGCTCGAGGTTGTTCGCCGTAGTGATGAACATGACCTTGGAGAGGTCGTAGTCCACGTCGAGATAGTGGTCGGCGAAGGCCATGTTCTGCTCGGGATCGAGCACCTCGAGCAGTGCCGAGGAGGGATCGCCGCGGAAGTCGGTCGACATCTTGTCGATCTCGTCGAGCAGGAACACCGGGTTACTCGACCCGGCCTTCTTCATCGACTGGATCACCTTGCCCGGCAGCGCACCGATGTAGGTGCGGCGATGGCCGCGGATCTCCGCCTCGTCGCGCACGCCACCGAGCGAGACGCGGACGAACTTCCTGCCCGTCGCCCGGGCGATCGACTTGCCGAGCGAAGTCTTGCCGACGCCGGGAGGGCCGGCCAGACAGAGGATCGGCCCCTTCAACTCGCCGACGAGGCTCTGCACCGCGAGATACTCGAGGATGCGCTGCTTCACCTTCTCGAGTCCGTAGTGGTCTTCCTCGAGGATCCTCTCCGCTTCGCCGATGTCGAGCTTGTCCTCGGTGAATTCATTCCACGGGAGCGAGATGAGCCAGTCGATGTAGTTGCGGACGACCGTCGCCTCGGCGGACATCGGCGACATCATCTTGAGCTTGCGGAGTTCCTTCTCGGCCTTCTCCTGGGCCTCCGCGTTCATCTTCCGCGCCTTGATCTTCTCCTCGAGCTCCTGAATCTCGTTCTTGAATTCGTCCTTCTCGCCGAGCTCCTTCTGGATCGCCCGCATCTGCTCGTTGAGGTAGTACTCTTTTTGCGTCTTCTCCATCTGCTTCTTGACGCGGGTGCGGATGCGCTTCTCGACCTCGAGGATCTCGATCTCCGACCGCATGTGGCCGAGCACCTTCTCGAGGCGCTGGGCCGAGTCGAAGGACTCGAGCAGGGCTTCCTTCTCCTCCAGCTTGATGCCGAGGTGCGCGACGATCGTGTCGGCGAGTCGCGCCGGCTCAGTGATCGACGCGACGGACATGATCATCTCGGGCGGAATCTTCTTGTTTAGCTTGACGTAGTTCTCGAAGGTCGAGTTCACGCTGCGACACAGCGCCTCGATCTCGGTGGAACTCTCGACCGTCTCCTCGACCTCCTCCGCATCGACCAGAAAGTAGTCGGGGTTCGCGACGTACTGCAGGATGCGAGCACGCTTCTTGCCCTCGACAAGGACTTTCACCGTGCCGTCGGGCAGGCGCAGGAGCTGAACGACTGTGCCGAGCGTCCCGACCTCGTAGATATCGGCCTCAGCCGGCTCGTTCGTCTTGGCGTCTTTCTGCGCCGCGAGGAGGATGAACTTCTGGCGGTTCATCGCCTCTTCGAGCGCGCGGATCGACTTCTGGCGCCCCACGAACAGGGGCACGACCATGTGCGGGAAGACGATGATGTCGCGCAGCGGCAGGAGCGGGACGCGCAGGCCGCCCTTCGGGTCCTCGCCGCCGGGGTCCTTCTTGTCCTTCTCGTTGCGGAAGAGCATGGGGCCCCTTTCAGGCCGTCTCGGCGGCCTTCTGATAGAGCACGATCGGCTGGTCGTGAGCGGTGATCACCTCCTCGGAGATGAGCACTTCCTTGATGTTCGGCTGCGACGGGATGTCGTACATGATGTCGAGCATCACGTTTTCCATGATCGCCCGCAGCCCGCGGGCTCCTGACTTCCGCTTGAGCGCCTCGCGCGCGATCGCGGTCAGGGCGCCGTCGGTGAACTTGAGGTGGACGTTCTCCATCTCGAAGAGCTTCTGGTATTGGCGCGTCAGTGCGTTCTTCGGCTCGCGCAGGATCCTCACGAGGGCCTGCTCGTCGAGTTCCTCGAGCGTCGCGATCATCGGCAGGCGGCCGACGAACTCCGGGATGAGCCCGAACTTGAGGAGGTCTTCGGTCTGCACCTCCTGGAGGAGCTCGCTCGCCTTGCGCTCGTCGCGCTTGCGCAGGTCGGACCCGAAGCCCACCGACTTCAAGCCGATGCGGCGCCGGATGATGTCATCGAGGCCGACGAACGCGCCGCCGCAGATGAAGAGGATGTTCGTCGTGTCGACCTGCAGGAACTCCTGCTGGGGATGCTTGCGGCCGCCCTTGGGCGGCACCGAAGCGGTCGTGCCCTCGATGATCTTGAGCAGCGCCTGCTGGACGCCCTCGCCCGAGACGTCGCGGGTGATCGAGGGGTTGTCGCCCTTGCGCGCGATCTTGTCGATCTCGTCGATGTAGACGATGCCGCGCTGGCACTTCTCGACGTCGTAGTCGGCGTTCTGCAGCAGCGAAAGGATGATGTTCTCGACGTCCTCCCCGACGTAGCCCGCCTCGGTGAGCGAGGTCGCGTCGGCGATCGCGAACGGAACCTGCAGGAAGCGCGCGAGGGTCTGGGCGAGCAGCGTCTTGCCCGAGCCGGTCGGGCCGATCAGGATGATGTTCGACTTCTGCAGTTCGACGTCACCCGTGACGAGTTGCGAGTCGATGCGCTTGTAGTGGTTGTGCACGGCGACCGAGAGGACCCGCTTGGCGCGCTCCTGGCCGATCACGTACTGGTCGAGGACCTTCTTGATCTCCGCCGGCTTGGGGACAGCCGATCCGGAAGCGACGCCCTCTTCCTGGTCGCACTCCTCCGCGATGATGTCGTTGCAGAGGTCGATGCACTCGTCGCAGATGTAGACCGTCGGACCGGCGATCAGCTTGCGGACCTCGTCCTGACTCTTGCCGCAGAACGAGCAGACCAGACTGCCGCTGCGGTCGTCGCCGTGCTTGGCCATGAAACCCCCTAGCCCTTCTTCCGGGCGACGATCACCTCGTCGACGATCCCGTACTCCACGGCCTGCTTGGCCGTCATGAAGAAGTCTCGATCGCAGTCCTTTTCGACTCGCTTGAGGCTCTGCCCGGTATGCCGGGCCATGATGCCGTTGAGCTGCTCCCGGACACGCAGGATCTCGCGCGCCTGGATGTCGATGTCGGTCGCCTGCCCCTGGGCCCCGCCGAGCGGCTGATGGATCATGATGCGCGAGTAGGGGAGCGCGAAGCGCTTGCCCTTCTCGCCGGCGCCGAGCAGGAGCGCGCCCATGCTCGCCGCCTGCCCCAGGCAGAGCGTCGAGACCGGCGGCCGGATATACTGCATGGTGTCGTAGATCGCGAGACCCGCGGTGACCGACCCGCCGGGCGAATTCACGTAGAAGTGGATGTCCTTCTCCGGGTCCTCGGACTCCAGAAAGAGCATCTGCGCGATCACCAGGTTGGCGATCTCGTCGGTGACTTGGGTGCCCAAAAACACGATACGGTCCTTCAGGAGCCGCGAGAAGATGTCGTAGGCACGCTCGCCTCGACCCGTCTGCTCCACCACCATCGGAACGAGTTGGCCCCTCAAAACAGTCCTCCCCTCGAAGGCATCATCTGCATCACCTCGAATCCTAGACCTTTGCTCCGATGCGGGCAACGCGCCATGTTCAGCCCTGCGCCGCGGACGCGTCGCGCACCGCCGCGCGGGCGACCAACTGCTCGAGCGCGGCCGACCGGCGCATCTCGGCGCGCACCGCGTCACGCGCATGTTCGTGCCTGTAGTGCTCGCTCAACTGGTCGCGGTGGCGCCCGGCGCCCGCGAGGATACGGCCGATACGCCCGGCGAGATCCTCGTCGGAGACCTCGACGTCGAGTTGCCGCGCCAGCGCGTCGAGCATGAGCCCGACGCGCACGTCGCGCTCGGCACGCGGCGCGAGCTTTCCCTTCGCCTCCGCTTCGTGCTCCTCGCTCGCCAACTGGAGGCCGCGGCCGAGCAATTCCATCTTGAACTCGGAGAGCAGATCGCCCATGCGCCGCTCGACGAGCGAGGCGGGCACGTCGATCACCTGCCGCGCGAGGACCTGTTCCAGCAGCTGTTCGCGCACCGCCGTGTCGGCCCGCCGGCCGGTGTCCTGCTGGAGTTGGTTCCCGATCCGCTCGCGCAACTCGACGAGCGTCTCGCAGTCGCCGTGGTCCTTCGCGAACTCGTCGTCGACCGCGGGCAGACGGCGCTCCGAGATGCCGTGCACGGCCAGGCGGTAGGTGAGCTGTTTTCCGGCCAGATCGTCGGGCGCCCCCTCCGGAGCGGGGGCGTCCACCGCAAAGGTCTCGCCGACGCGTGCGATCGCCAGGCGCTCGTCGACCGCGGCGGGAAGCGCCCCGCCGGCCACCTCGACGTTGGCGCCCTCGGCACCAAGTCCCGCGACGGCGGCGCCCTCGGACTCGACCACGACGTCGATCTTCGCGAAGTCGCCACGGGCGAGCTCGGAGCGCCCCTCGATCGGCACGAGCTCGGCAAAGCGCTGGCGCAGCTGTTCGACGACCCGGTCGACTTCCTCTTCCCCGACCGTCACGACGGGACGCTCGGCGGAGAGTCCGTCGAGGTCGATCGCACCGAGCTCGGGCCGGACGTCCACCATGGCCGAGAAGACCAGGGCTTCCTTCTCGTCCAGCTTGCCGATGTCGAGTTCGGGCTGGGAAACGACGTCGAGCTTCGAACCCTCGATCGCTCCGCCCACGCCCTCGCGCACGAGGACCGTGGCGACCTGGCTGCGGACCTCCTCGCCGAAGAACCTCTCGAGGACCGGGCGGGGGATGCGCCCCGGCCGGAAACCCTTGATGCGGGCCCGCTGTGAGACGCTGCGGAAGGCCCGCTCGAATTCGCTCGCGACCCGGTCGGCCGGAACCTCGACCGCGATCCTGCGCCGCGTCGGACTGACCTCTTCGATCTCGACTTTCATGATTCTCGCCGGACTCCCTGCCGCGGCTCCCGGGCCCGGCGGCGCGCGCAAAGGCTCGCGCTCCACTCTGTCGTACCCGAGGTCCGCGGGCGCCTCAAGCGATGCTCCCGTCGCCGGCGCCCGCGAAGCGTCGACGCCGGGCCGGTCGGCAGGCCGCTCGCCTGCGCGAATGCGAGAGGGGGGACTCGAACCCCCACGGTTGCCCGCTAGATCCTAAGTCTAGTGCGTCTGCCAGTTCCGCCACTCTCGCGCCGACACGTCCGCTACCAAGCCGGCCTTCACCTCGCAGCGCCGCGGCTCATCCGCGGCGGGCGAAATCCTTGAATCGCTCGAGGTCGATGCTCCGCTTGACCCTGTCGAGGAGACGCCGGGCCCACATGAATTCCGTCGCCAGAATGCCCAGGCCGGCGGGAATCACCACGAAAGCCGGTCCGGGCAGGACGATCATCGCCACCCCGACGGCCACGACGGTGACTCCCACCACGAGGATGATCAGGCGCCAGACCTGGCGCAGGGCGGCGGGAATTACCCCGTTCCGCTCCCGCGCCTCTTCCTGAAGTTCCGGATCTTGCTCTGCCAGGCCCATCGGGTTCTCCCGGGCCCGGATGCACCGGACCAGGCAGCGGCCGCCGCATTTCCGCATACCCTGCGGGGACCTGCCGGGAAAGGGGGCGCACGGACCGAAGGGGCGCAACATCGGAAGGGCGGGGGAGGCGGGGCGTCAGGCGGGGCGGTCGGGCCTGAGCGGGAACGGCTTGCCCCGGGTCGGCACCTCGCTAATCCTATAGCCCATGCCAGTCTCCTCGTGTGGACCGCGCCGCCGATTCAGGGCGCCTCCGGCTCGCCGGGTGCGAGGCTCGCGCGCGCGCGGCGGGCGAAGGGTAGAGCCGCCTAGGCCCGCCGCGACGTGACAATGCAAAACATCCTCATCGCCGACGACGAACCGGGCGTTCGCGAGAGCCTCGCCGAGGTCCTTCGAGATGCGGGCTACAGCGTGCACGCAGCCGCCGACGGGACCGAGGCGCTCGAAGCCCTCGAGCAGCATGACTTCGCCGTCGTCGTCACCGACCTGCGCATGCCCGGCGCCGACGGAATCGCGGTCCTCGAGAAGGCGCGCGCCCTCTCGCCGCAGACCGTGGTCCTCGTGATGACGGCCCACGCGAGCATCGAGACGGCGGTCGAGGCGCTGCGCGCGGGCGCCGCCGACTACATCCTGAAGCCGGTGATCTTCGACGACCTACTGACGAAGGTCGAGCGCATCCTCGAGCACCGGCAACTTGTCTGGCAGACCCAGGCCCTGCGCCGCGAGATCCGCCAGGAAATCGACTTCGACCTGCTCGTCGGCAAGAGCCCCTCGATGCGCGAAGTCGTCCACCTGATCCGCAAGGTCGCCCCCACGCCGAGCACCGTGCTGATCACCGGCGAGAGCGGGACCGGCAAGGAGGTGGTCGCCCGCGCGATCCACCAGGTGAGCGAGGCGAGCCACCGGATCTTCCTGCCCGTGAACTGCGCCGCGATCCCCGAGGCCCTCCTCGAAAGCCAGTTGTTCGGCCACGTGCGCGGATCGTTCACCGGGGCGGTGACCTCCCAGGAGGGGCTGTTCAGCAGGGCGCGGGGCGGGACGATCTTTCTCGACGAGATCGGCGACCTGCCGATCGGGCTCCAGTCCAAGCTCCTGCGCACCATCGAGGCCAAGGAGATCCACCCGGTCGGCGCCACGACCCCGGTGCGGGTCGACGTGAGGATCGTCGCCGCGACCAACCGCGACCTCGGCCGGATGGCCGAGGAAGGGGCCTTCCGCGAGGACCTCTTCTACAGGCTGAACGTGGTGAACATCGATCTTCCGCCGTTGCGCGAGCGGCGCGAGGACATACCCGGGCTGGTCGACTTCCTGGTCCAGCGCCACTGCCGCGAGATGAAGCGGAGGTGCGAGGGCGTGGACAACGCGACGCTCAAACTCCTCATGTCGCAGCCCTGGAAGGGGAACGTGCGGGAGCTCGACAACGCGATCGAGCATGCACTGATCCTCGGCGAGGGCGACTGGATCACCGTCGACTCGCTGCCACGCGCGATGCGCGGCGGTACGGCCGCCGTGGGCGCGGCGCCGGAAATCGGCGACGATCTGCGCGAGGCCCTGCGCGCCTATGAGCGCGTCCACATCGAAACCGTGCTGCGGCGCACCGAGAACGACAAGCGCGCGGCCGCCGAGCGGCTCGGCCTCTCCCTCTCCTCGCTCTACCGCAAGATCGAGGACCTGGGGATCCAGGTTGCCTGAGGCCAAGCTTCCGGCGGCCGAAGCCGGCTCCGACGCGGAGGCGGACGCGAGCCATCTCCGCCTCGACGCCGACGAACGCGCGCGCCGACTCGCGTTCAACGGCCTCGGCGACGAGGATGCCGCCCGGCTCCAAACGCTGCGGCCGCTGCTCGAGCCCCACCTCGACGACATCATCGCCGACTTCTACTCCCACCTCCTCCGCTTCTCGGACCTCGAGCAATTGCTGCGTGCCGAACCGGGCCGCGTCGCCAATCTCCAGCGGGTGCAGCGCAGCTACTTCGAGCGCATGCTCGAGGGGGGCATCGGGGCGGACTACGTCGAGAGTCGCCTGAGGGTCGGCAATACGCACCAGCGCATCGGGCTCCTGCCCGAGTGGTACATCGGGGCCTTCGGGCTCTTCCTGCGGCAGTGCCTTCACGTGATCGACCGCGAGGTGGCGGATCGAGGACAGATGATCCGGGGCTTCGAGTCCCTGCTGAAGACGGTCTTCCTCGACATGTCGCTCGCCATCGACACCTACATCCTCGGCGGCTTCGTCGATCGCGACACCGCGGCGCGGATGCGCGAGGCGACCGAGATCGCCGAGGAGGCGCTGCGCACAAAGCAGGCGACCGAACGCCTCAAGGACGACCTGACGAGCATGGTCGTCCACGACCTGAAGAATCCCGTCAACGGCATCGCGATGATGGTGGAACTCGCGCTGCGCAAGGGACACGACCTGCCCGAGGCGCACCGCGGCTACCTCCGGCACATCGACCGGACCTGCCGGGAGATGAGCCGCCTCATCCAGAACCTGCTCGAAATCAGCCGGATCGAGGAAGGCAAGATGCCGGTGGAGCGCGAGCGTTTCCCGATCGACGAGATCTCCCGCGAGGTGCTGCGCGAATATGCCCCGGTCGCGGAGCAGTCCGGCCGGTGCATTCTCGACGAGATCGAGCCGGGAACGCTCCGCGTGACCGCCGATCGGGCGCTGCTCAAGCGCGTTCTCGTGAACCTGGTCACCAACTCCCTGCGGCACAGCGGCAGCAAGGAGGTGCGGATCCGCGCCGCCGCCGACGGCAGCGGTCGCACGGTCCGCATCGAGGTGGTCGATCGCGGACGCGGCGTGCGTGGCGAGGACTCGGCGCGCATCTTCGAGAAGTTCCAGAGCCGACCGTCGGCGAGCGAGGCGCCGGGAGACACCGGGCTGGGGCTCCCGTTCTGTAAACTCGCGGTCGAGGTCATGGGCGGCCGCATCGGCCTCGACGGTCGGCCCGGGGACGAAACCGTCTTCTGGGTGGAATTGCCGGCCGCGTGAGGATCTCCGGCCGGCTGATCGGCCTCTTCTCGTTCGACATCGGCTACGAGATCCGCCTCGGCGAGGTTCGGCGACTGGCGAGCGAGGCCGCCGCCGGTGGACTCGAGAAGCGCCGCGCGGCGCCGGTCCACCTCGCCTACGCAGTGGCGCCGCTGCGGTTGCCGCTCGGCGACCGCCCCCTGCGTCTGCCCGACGGACAGGAGGCCACCGCCGCCGCGAGCGCCTGGGTGCACGAGTTCGGAGCCGCGACGATCCTGCTCGAGTGCGCCCTCGACTGCGAGGTGGCTGCGCTTCCGGCCCTGACCGGGGGGCTGACCGGCACGCCCTCCTTCGAGGATGCGGCCCGCGCAGCGCTCGCCGAACTGGTCGCGCGGATCTCTCCGGCGATCGAGCGGCCCGAGCCGGGGGGCGCGGTCGAGGACTACTACGTCGTCCAGGTCGACCGCTTCGAGCCGGCCACTGCGATCGAGGAGGTGCTCACCGTCCACGGCGGAGCGCTGGCCGCCGCGGTGCGCGGCGAGGCGACCCCCCTGTCGCACTCCGAAGCCGAGGAGATTCTGCACACCGCCCTGCGCTACTACCCCGAGGACCTGCTCCTCGCCGACTGGAACGTGGCGCTCGTGGTCGATACCGCCTGGCACGACGCGGTGGCGATCCTCGAGTTCCTCAACGTGCAGCTCGTCGAGTTGCGTTGGTACGACGCCTTGCTCGACCGGCGCATCGCGGACGTCGGCGCGCGCGAGAGCCGGCGCCGCCGAGCGCCGTTCCTCGCAAGGGAACTCCATGCGACGATCGACGAGCTGGCGAACATCCGCATCGACATGGCGCGCATCTTCGAACGGATCCACAACTCGCTCAAGCTGGGAGGCGACATCTACCTCGCCAAGGTCTACGCGCAGACCGCCCAGCGACTCGGCCTCGAGACCTGGGAACGCAGCGTGGCCCGCAAGCTCGAGGTCGTCCAGGAACTCTCCGCCATCCTCGCGCAGCGCGCCTCCACAGCTCGCGCCGAGATGCTCGAGATCACGGTCATCGTGCTGATCGCGGTGGAGATCGTGATCTCGCTCTTGGGGCGCCGATGAACGGATCCACCAGCGGCCTGCTCGGACTCCAGGGGATCGTCGAGATCGCCGTGGCCGCGCTCGGCGGAGCCGCGATCGGCGTCGAGCGGCAGTGGTCGGGGCACGCGAGTGGTGACCAGGCGCGCTTTGGCGGCGTGCGTACCTTCACGCTGCTCGGGGGACTCGCCGGCGTTTCCGCCCGCCTGTGGATCGAGGGATTTCCCGCGTTCGCCGCGATCCTGCTCGGGGCCGCGGTCGGACTCATTCTGGCGGGCTACGTCGCGGCGAGCCGGCACGACGTCGAGGCGACCACCGAGGTCGCGGCGCTGGTGGTGATCGCAGCCGGCGTGCTCGCGGGACTCGGGAGGCTCTCGCTCGCGAGCGCAGTCATCGCGGTGACCGACCTGCTGCTGGTCGAGAAGTCGAGCCTCCACTCGATGGTGGCGCGCCTCGACGACGTCGAGCTGCGCGCGGGCGCCCGCTTCGCGGTGATGGCGGCCGTCGTGTTGCCGCTCTTGCCGACGGGTCCCTTCGGGCCGTTCGGCGGGATCCGACCGCAGGCGATCTGGACGCTGGTCCTGCTCCTGTCGGGGCTGAGCTTTGCCGGCTACATCGCTCGACGCGCGATCGGCCCGCGCCAAGGGGACGCGATCGCTGGACTGCTCGGGGGGCTGGTCTCCTCGACGTCGGTCGCGCTCGGCTTCTCGAGGGCGAGCCGGCTTCCGGGCGCCGCCGCGACCGCGCTCGCCACCGGGGTGGTCGGGGCTTCGAGCGTCATGTTCGCACGAATCGCGCTCGTGACTTCGGCGCTCGCGCCGTCACTCGGCCGCAAGGTGGCGATCCAGCTGGCCGGCCCGCTCGCACTCGGCGCCCTGCTCACCCTCGCCGGACTGCTGCGCCGTCCCGAGGGCGAGATCGCACCCGGCGCCGAGACCGAGAACCCGCTCCAGATGCGCGCCGCGATCCAGATGGCGCTGCTCTTCCAGGGGGTACTCCTCGGCGTCGGCTGGGCACGCGAGACCTGGGGCGACGCAGGACTGCTTGTCTCGGCCGCCCTGCTCGGGCTCGCCGACACCGACGCGCTTTCCATCACGATGGCGAACGCGGTGGCCCAAGGTGGCGATCCAGCAGTGGCGGCACTCGCCGTCGCGATAGGCGGCATCTCGAACACGCTCGTGAAACTCGGGATCGTGATCGGGATCGGCGCCGGAGCGTTCCGCTTAAGGGCCGGCCTCGGGCTCGCCGCCCTAGCCGTCGTGGCGACCGCCGGCGCATGGTTCCTTGGCCGTCCCGGATGAATCGCTGCGCACCAGCAGAAGTGGCGTCGCGGCGCGGCGGACCACCCGGTCGGCGACGCTGCCGAGCAGCAATCCGGCGGCGGCACCGATGCCGCGAGCCCCGATGACGATCAGGCTCGCACGCTCCCGCGCTGCGACGCGCAGGATCTCGGCGGCCGGATCGCCGGCGCCGAGGATTCCGCGTGCCCGCACGCAGCGGTCGCGCAGCGAGTCGACGATGGACTCGAGGTTCGAGAGGAGATCGCCAACCGCGTCACGCGCGGCCGGGACGGGCCCCTCGGGGCGGACGTGGAGGAGAAGCGCCTCGACACCGAACCGAAGGGCCAGGTCGCGGGCGCAGCCCACGGCCTTCTGTGAATCGGGCGAGAAATCTGTCGCCACGAGTATCCGGTCGGTCGAACCAAGCATGGGCACGCCATGCTCTTCGCAAGTGACGTGCCGACCGTTGCGAGGCCTGTGGAAGCCCCTCGCCTCCCCTAGGGCTCGACCCGTTCCCGGGCCCGGGAATCTCGGCCCACTCCGCCTCGCCAGCCTCGCGATTCGGCCGCCCCGCCCCCCTGGTAGCCGAAGGTGGTCATGCCGAGCAGCCGGAGTTCACTGCGTTGCGCGTCGCGCGACAGGTGCCGGCACCGGTCGCGCTCGCCTCCTCAGACGTGGTCGATCCGATCGAGCAGGTGCCGGATCCCGGTGATCGAAACGGCGAAGATGACCACACCGACCATGAGCATGACATAAGCTTCCATCGGACTCGCTCCTCTTGCCCCGCCGGCACGCCATGTCGCCGGCTTCGCGCCGATCCCCCGGCGCGATCCCTTGGCATAGCAAGGATCCTGCCGACCCGCGCATCGACGTCGCGGGGCGCCCTACCGCTTCCGACGACTTCCACCTTCCCGCGATCGGGAAGCCCGACACGCCGCGGCTTTCCGCGGCTGGGACGCGGGTCGCCACTCGGAACGGAGGCGTCGCCCCGGCCGCCACCAGCCACGATCGCTTCATGGCCTTGGACAAGCACGCGCCCGATCAACTCGTCGCGATGGAGTCGCTCATCCACTCACGACCGCTTCACGCGATCCGGTGCCGCCATTCCCGCGCCAGCTCGTCGAGCTAGGAATGCCTCGGGAGGTGCGATAGGACCCCCAGCGGCGGACGCGAGCATCGGCCGCGGTCAGGTCCGCGCACTAGTGGGCCGCAACCAAGGGGAGGGCGAAGCATGCGAAGGATCCTTGCAGTGGCGATCGGGATTTCGGTCGCCGGGTGCGCAACGACCAGGAACGCGGCGAACACGGTCGGCACCGCTACGACGGGCGCGGTCGGAACCGCGACGGGTGTCGCGTCTGCGACGGCGGCCGGAACCGCCGGTGCGGTCGGTGCGACGACCGGGGCCGCCGGAAGCAGCACACCGCTGCCCGCCAAGGGCACGCCCGAGTACCTGCAGGTGGGGCGCGACCAATACGTGAAATATTGCGCGACCTGCCACGGCCCGAGCGGGACCGGCGACGGCGTCGCGGCGTCGACCTTCAACAAGCACCCGGTCGACCTGACGCAGCTCTCGCGGCAGAATGGCGGCACGTTTCCCATGGCGAAGGTCATCTCGATCGTGAAGGGCGACACGCCGATCTCGGCGCACGGCAAGCGCGAGATGCCGGTATGGGGCGAGATCCTCGGTCACCCGCTCGACGACTCGATGTACCAGCAGGATGCCGCCAACCTGAAGATCCTCTCTATCGCGAACTACCTCGAGACGATCCAGAAGTGATTCCGGCCATGGGCGCGGAGGCCAGGACCCCTCCGCGCCCATGACGCGGGTCCGACCGGATGAGCCGCAGCGAAGCCCGCAGACCGACATCCCGGACCACCCGGTGAGCAGCCGATCCGGCCGTGGCGCACCCGCCCGGGCGAACCGGGAGGGCCGCCGGACCGCCCGACCGCATCGAATTCTCCCGCGACCTGCGCACCGGCGACGTGGCGGCGGAGGTCGCCTTCCTCGCGATGGATCTGGAAGCCGACGGCTTCGCGGCGGACGCGGCCGCCTTCATCGATGCCGCCTGGCACTGGTGCCGCAACTTCGCCGCGGGCGAGTGAAGGACCGTTCGGGAGGGGGGGGGGGGGCCGCCCGGCGGGCGCTCTGAGGCGGGCGGCGAGTTCCCCGCCCATGCGGTGCGCGATCGCCATGAGCGTGAGCATCGGGTTCACCGAGGGACTCCGCGGCAGGATCCCGGTGTCGGCGATGTAGAGATTGTCGAAGTCGTGGCAGCGGCCGTCCTCGCCGACCACGCCGCGGCGCGGGTCGCCGTGCATACGGGTCGTGCTGAAGACGTGGTTGCCGCTGCAGGTGAGGTCGGTCGGACGGTAGTCGTGCGTGCGCAGCACCTCGGCCTCGGCGGCCGAGTGCATCTCGTCCGGCAGGCCGTGGACGCCAGGCAGGATCGACGTGGCTCCGGCCGCGAAGAACACCTGTGCCATCGCCCACATCGCCTTGCCGAGAATCCTCAGGTCCTCGTGGTGGAGCGTCCAGTGCAGGACCGGGTCGAGACCGCTGCGCCGCGCGCGAACGGTACCGAGGGAGCGGTTGCAGGAGGAGATCGAGTCGAAGACGGCGCAAAAGGGGATGCGTGCCAGGTTCGCCTTGTAGTCGAGCCCGAAGCCGGGCAGTCGTACCGCGAAGACGCCGGGAGGCGCCCACAGGGTCTCCATCTTGAAACCCTCGGGGACGAAGTGGAGCGACTGGTAGCCCTGGGTCGCGCCGAACTGCGGCTCGGTCCTGTCGGGAAAGATGCCGAGGATCGCCACGCCGGGGTGGAACTGCAGGTTGCGGCCCACCTGCCCGGACGCATCGGCGAGAGCGCCGCTGCGCTGCAGCAGTACCGGCGTCGCCATGCATCCCGCCGCGAGCACCACGACCTTCGCATCGACGCGGAAGCGGTGCGTCACCTCGCCGGTGAACGGGCGCACGATCACCCCCTCGACACCGGTCGCGCGCCGGCGCCCCCAGGTGAGGAGGCGCTCGACGCGGGCCGAGGTCAGCACTCGCGCGCCCGCATGGATCGCGGACGGAACATAGGAGATGTCGGTGGACTGCTTGGCGCGCGCGCGGCACCCGGTGAAGCACTCGCCGCTGCCGCGGCAGCCGACGACGCTGCGGGCGATCGGCTCGCTCGACCAGCCGAGCGCCCGACAGCCTTTGCGGAAGAGAAGATTGCGCGGCCCCTGCACCTCGTCGGGCGTCGGCGCGATGCCGAGGAAATCCTCGACGGCCTGGTAGTGCGGGTCCAGGTCGGCGCGTCCGGTCCGCCCGAGCTCGTAGTTCTCGGCCCAGGCGGCAAGCGTCGACTCGGGCGAGCGCACGCAAATCGCCGAATTGACCAGCGAACCGCCACCGAGCGCGTTGGCCTGCATGGTCGGCATGACGAAGCCTCGCGTCGCGCGCAGGCCCCCTTCGCGCATCGTGCGAGCCATCGAGATCGCACCGTCGACGACGAAGTCCTCCGGCGTGAACGGCGGGCCCTCCTCGATCAGCACGACGTCCTTGCCCGCGGTCGCAAGCCGATGCGCCACCACCGCACCGCCCGGCCCCGAGCCGACCACCACGGCGTCGCAGGAGTCGAAGACGTCGCCGGTGTAGTCGGCGAACACCCGCACCGACCCGCTCACCGAATCACCCCCGCAGCAGGCTCGTCGAAACGATGCGCGGCCACCGGGGCGGCGATCGGCGCCACCGGTCCCGGCGGCGTGACGTCCTCGCGCCGATAGCGCACCGCGCTCGACGGCTCGCCGACGCGCCCCCAGAGGAGATCGGCCTCGCAAACACGGCGCTCGATCTCGGGCGGAGCGAGTCCGAGCAAGCGCAGCACCCCGGGATCGCCGAGGTAGCCCATCGTCAGGATCGCGCGCAGGCTCGTGAAGACGAGCCGGCGCGGAAAGAGCGCGCTTCGGCGCCACCCATCGAGCACCTCGACCCGCTGCGCGCGGGAAAGGCCGGAGAAGCGACGCCGCCCCCCGGGCCCACCCGCCGGAAACACCAGGGTGGCGTGCTCGACCAGCACGAAGAGCAACCGCATGAGTATGCGGGTCGACGGCTGCTGGGCCGCGACGAAGCGATCGACGTGCCCGGCCACTTCGGCCTGCTCGCTCGACGGCGGAATTGCGCCGCCCCCGGGAAAGGTCGCGTCGGCCGCAGCCGCGACCGTCGCCCATTCCCTGGCCGTGAGGCAGCGCGGTGCCGGTACCGGCCGTGGGTAGCCGGCGAGGAATCGGCGCAGGAACCAGCCCGCGGCCAGTGCAAGGAAAAGGATAAGAGCGCGACCCACGGCCCCCCCACCATAGCGATCCGTCGATTCCTTCCAAGAGCGGGGGCGGGGGTGGGATTCCCATGGATGAAACGCCGCCACGGTGCCCAGGTGGTCGCGGGGGCGCGCTGCCCGATCCGGGAGCAGGCGCTCGGGTCGGAGGGTGCCACGCCATCGGACGAGTCCGAGGCGGCTTTCGACCTGCTCCTCGAGGACGGCGACATGCTCGCGGCGGGTCCGCTCCGGATCGAGGTTCTGGCGACTCCCGGGCATACCCCCGCCTGCACGAGCTACCGCATCGGCGAGCAGGTCTTCGTCGGCGACCTGCTCTCGTTTCCGGGCGACCGCCCACCCGCCTGCGGTCATGTTCACGGAACTCGCCAGGACCTGCGTCGCTCGCTCGCCCGACTGCTCGGGTTGGACCACAGGGTTCGGTTCCTCCCCGGCCATGACCAACGCACGCGCCACACCGACCGGACGCGGAGCGCACTCGGTCACGCGGATCTTCTGCGGTTGATCGATCGGTTCGCAGCCACGGTCCAAGCGGCCACCCCTGCGCGAACGTACCCGGTCGCCGAAGGTTTCCGTCAGGCCCACGGGCGATCGCACGATTCGCGTGTTATTCTCCCCCGCGCGGTCGACGGCTTCATCGGGCGTCGGTCCGCGCCGCGGGCCCACTGGCAAGCCTGGTCGCGCAGCCGATCGATACCCAGTGGCCCGCACCAGGGAGGGGGTGTCCGCGTGGCGCGTCGAGACGGAAAGGCGAAACCCGTCGCCAAGAAGGCGGTGCGAACGGCCGGGACCGCGCGTGCGGCGCGCGATCCCAAGCGCCCGGTAAAACCGTCCAAACCCTCGAAAAAACAGCTGAAACCGGGGAGGTCGAAGGCGCGGGCCGGGGCTTCGCAGGTCGCTCCGGTCAAGCAGTCGCATGCCCGGAAGGCAGCGGCAGCCGCCGCGCGGCCCAAGGCAAGCCGGGTTCTGAAGCCGGTCACACCGGCTCGGAAGCCCGCCAAGGTCCCAATCCCTGCGAAGGTCGCCAAGGCAGCGACACCGGCCAAGACCAAGCCGGCCGGCAAGGCGGCGCCCGTCGCACGATCGACACCGGCACCTGCCAAGGTCGCGCGCGGCAAGACCCCCACGACAGCGAAGCCGAGGCCCCCGCAACTCGCGGCAACGCCCGCGAAGCCCGGCGCCATCAAGGTCCCGCAGCAAGTCCCGGCAGAAACGGCCGCCAAGGCAGCGCAGGCGTCGAGCCCACCCCAAACGAAACCGGCGGCCAAATCGGCCACTCCGCGCCGCAAGCCGGCGGGCGTTGGACTCACCCCGCAGGAGGCCTGGAACAGGGCCATGCGGAACTCGTCCGGCCCCCCGATCCCCTACGCGATGTCGCGGGAGTTCGAGACGAGCCAGAGGATCAGGCACCTCACCTTCGGCGATGGGGTAGTGGTGCGGATTTCCAGCCGCACCGTTTTCGAGGCCGTCTTCCCCGACGGCCCGCGAAAGCTCCTGATGTCGAGCTGAAAGGGAGGGGCGGGATTCGGAAGAGCCGTCAGTTCGACGACTCCTCCGAATCCTCGCCCTTGGTCAGCACGACGCGATCCTCGAGCCCGAGGGCCTCGAGATCGCTTGCGTCCGCATCGAGCGCACCGGACTCGAGCGAACCCTTCTGCCCTCGCTGGGTAATCAGTCGATCGCGCTTCTCCTGCTTCTTCTGCTGGCGCAGGAGTTCCTTCTGTCGCTTAAGGAAGGCATTGTTCGATCGCTTCACGAAACTCCCCGCCGATTCGGCCGGACGTCAATCAGAAACGGCTTCCGCGCCGGCGGGCGGCACCGCCACCGCCAGCGTATCCACCGCCACCGCCACCGCCACCGCCGCCACCGCCACCGCCGTAGCCGCCACCACCGCCGCCGCCGCCGTAGCCGCCACCACCGCCGCCGCCGGGACGGCGCGGACGATCCTCGCGCGGACGGGCCTCGTTCACGGTGAGCGCACGACCGCCGCTATCCTGGCCGTTCAATCCCTCGATCGCCGCCTGGGCCTCGGCGTCGTTCGACATCTCGACGAAGCCGAAGCCGCGGCTGCGGCCGGTCTCGCGGTCGGTCACGATCGCGACGCTCTCCACGGCGCCGAACGGCGAGAAGATGTCGCTCAATCCGTTCTCGTCGACGCCGTAGCTCAGATTCCCCACGTATAGCTTCTTGCCCATGACAATGACCCGATACCCTGCCCGAGGCCGTCCCCGGGCACACGACCCGCCTTTTACTTTCCGGGTCTGGACGAAAGGGGCCTCGCGGCCCAATTTGGAGGGAAGACGATCGAGACAGGAAGGCAGGGCCATCCTGAAAACCCGCGCAATCGACGAACCAACCTTTCGCCCGTTTAACACGGTGCCAGAGACCGATCCAGCCGAATCCAACGCGGTGGCAAGTTCTCCCCCGAGCCTCAAAACGTCTGGCCCGACTCCGGAAAACCCGCTACATGATCTCCCTCGGGGAGGCATGAGGATGAAGTCGACCGCGCTCGAGCGATCGAGGGCCGCGAAGTGGGGATGGACGGCGCTTCTCGCTGCTGTCCTAGGGGGGCAGACGAGGGTGGCGGCCGCCGGGCCGGAGCTGCAGCTCGACCCCCAGGCGCTCCGGGAGACCATCCGGATCACGGTGGATGGATTTTCCTATCCGGTGCTCGCCCCCCCCTACCGTCGCCCGATCATCCGCCCGCACGCGGGGGGCAGTTCGGTCGATGGGGGTGGTTCGATCGAAGAGCCGGAGGCCTCTTCCGGCTTCTGCGCACTCGACCCGGACGAGGCCTGCGTCGGCGGATCCGGCCTGCGCCGCCTGCTGCGTTTCGACGTACTGGTCCACAACCGCGGCGACGCCGACATGGTCCTGGGCAATCCCTACGCTCATCCCGAACTCTACATGTTCAGCAAGTGCCACGGGCACTATCACTTCAAAGACGCTTCGACCTACGAACTCCTCGATGCCGACGGCACGGTGGTGGTGACCGGACGCAAGCAGGGCTTCTGCATGATGGACAGCGTGCCCTCGGAACCCGGCACGACACCGGTCAAGCGCTACGACTGCAACTACCAGGGCATCTCGAAGGGCATGGCCGACCTCTACGACGCGAACCTCGACTGCCAGTGGATCGACATCACCGACGTGCCGCCGGGCCGCTATGCGCTGCGCGTGGTCTGGGACCCGCTGGAGCAGCTCGCCGACGGCTCGCGCGACGACAACGAAGTCGTCACGCCCGTGGTCATCCCGCCACCCGGGGAGGCCCCGCCGCGCGTGCTCTCGATCGTCGCGCCGCAGCCCGGCCAGCGCCTCTCGCCGGGCCTGCCGACGCGGATCTCCTGGACCGCGAGCGACGACGTCGGTCTCGGAAGCGAGGAGGTCTGGCTCTCGCTCAACGGCGGCGCGACGTGGAAGCAGCTCGTCGGCGACGTCCCGCCGAGCCGGTCGTACTGGAACTGGAACGTGCCGACCGACATCTTGAGCGACGACGCCCGCATCCGCGTCGTGGCGCGCGACAAGTCGGCGCAGCGCGGGGAACTCGCGAGCGGGCGCTTCTCGATCCAGCGCATGCCCTCGCCGCTGCGGCGTGTCCCCGGCTGAGACCGGGCTCGGGACTGCCGGTCAGCCCTCGGGCGCACGCGCGAGGTGGAAGCGCAGGTCCCCCACGAGTTCGATCCGCACCTCGCGATCCTCGAATTCCCAGGCCGCTCCCCTGCGACGGAACCGGTCGCGGTAGCCACCGGCCACGATGGCCTGCAGGGGAAACCCGGGGCGCGCCTGGAAGACCGTGAAATAGGATCGGGCCGAGGCCGAGTCGCGGTCCGCGGCGACGTCGACGACCAGGTTGGTGGTGACGTGGCGCGTCGATGGCCGACCGTCCTCGTAGGTCAGGACGGTGCCGCGGTAGACTTCGAGGACTTCGCGGCTACCGCGACGGACCTCCGGTCGCCGGTCCGATCGGAACGTCGCGCGCGCGAACAAGTCGGCCACGCCCTCGAAGTCGCCGGCGTCGAGTCGCTCCGCGTAAAGGTGGATCAACCGGGCGATCGCCTCGAGGTCGGACTCCATGGCGCCATGGGACTAGCCGCGGAATCCACCTCCCGTCCAGTCGAGCGGACATCCGCGCGGCGCTGCGCGCCGTGCAATCCTTGACAGTCCCGCCCGGTGGTGATTTTCCGGGCAAGAGGGGCCCCGGCGGTCCGCGCCACGGGCGCGATGCGGCCAGGGCCGACCGGATCGTGGATCCCCGACGAGGAACCCTGCCCCCGACTTCCGATCGGCTCGCGGCCACGGAGGAGGAACGGCCGACGACGTCGGCGGGGCGCGACCGGCCGCTGCGCATCCTCCACGTCGTCCAGGGCTACGCGCCGGCCGTGGGCGGCACCGAGCGGGTCGTCCAACGCCTCTCCGAGGAACTGGTGCGCGGGCACGGCGACGAGGTCACCGTGTTCACCACCGACGCCTACAGTGCCGAGGCCTTCCCGCGCCCCTCGCTGCCCCGCATGCCGTCGGGCTGGGAGACGCGCAACGGTGTCCGGGTGCGTCGCTTCGCCGTGTGGCGCATGCCGGGTGCGCTCCTGAACGTCGCGCAGAACGCCGCCTTCCGCTGGCAACTGCCCTACAACGAACACCTGCGAACCTGGTACGGCGGGCCGATCATCCCGCGGCTCGCCGGAGCAGTGCGGAGATTCCCCGCGGACGTCGTCGCCGCGTCGTCGTTTCCGCTTCTCCACATGTACGACGCGCTGCGCGGCGCCCATCGCTCGGGCAAGCCCTGCGTGCTGATCGGCGGCCTCCACCCGGGCGACCGCTGGGGCTTCGAGCGGCCGCGCATCCACCGCGCGATCGCCGAGTGCGAGCGCTACGTCGCCTACACCGCGTTCGAGGCGTCGCGCGTCGTCGAGCGCGGCGCCGCCCCGGACGACGTCGACGTGATCGGGCTCGGCGTCGATGCCGAGCCGTTTCTCGCGGTCGACCCCGCCGATGCGAAGCGACGACTCGGGCTGCTCGGCGGTCGCGTGATCGGGTTCGTCGGACAACTCGGCGTCCACAAGGGAGTCGACACGCTGCTCGAGGCGATGCCGGCGATCTGGGAGCGCTGCCCCGACGTGCGCCTGGTGATCGCCGGCGCACACACGGTTTTCGCGGCGCAAGTCGAAGCGCGCATCGCGTCCTACCCGCCGGAACTTCGCCCCCGGGTGCGGCTGATGCAGGACTTCACGGAGGCGGAAAAGCCGACGTTGTTCGCGGCCCTCGACGTCTTCGCGTTGCCGTCGGCCTTCGAGTCCTTCGGGATCAGTTACCTGGAGGCTTGGGCGGCGGGCAAGCCGGTGATCGGCTGCGACATCGGAGCGGTTGCCTGCGTTGTCGACCGCGACCGCGACGGTCTCCTGGTTCCCTATCGCTCGCCCGGGAAGCTCGCCGAGGCCGCCCTGCAGCTGCTCGAACACCCCGAGCAAGCGCGCGCGATGGGCGCTGCCGGTCGGCGCAAGGTGCTGCGCGAGCACGGCTGGGCCCGCGTCGCCGCCCGTTTTCGCGAAACCTACCTGCGGGCGATGCGCGGCCCCGACGGCGATCCGCGGACGGAGGCCCGGTGGCGCTCCTGATCGTCGGCGGGATCGCGCTCGCGATCTCGCTGCTGCTGGCGTGCGCGCGGCCGCGAGACGAAGCCCGACGTGCCTGCTTCGATCCGCTCGAGGCCGGCTTCTGGACGGGCATCGGCGGAATCCTCGTCGTGTCGTGGTTCGCGGTCGGGCTCGGGACCGCGGGCGCATTCTCGCCGTCCACCGTGGGCGCCGGCTGCCTGGCGACGGCGGGGATGATCGCGTGGACGCTGCGCGGCCGGCCGCGCCCGGCGCTGCGCGCCGGCGATCTCTGGGATCGCGGCGCCCTTCTTCTGCTGCTCGCCTGCACCGGCGCGTGGCTCCGTCCGCACGAGTACGTCCTCGGGGGCGCGGACGCCGGGACCTACGTGAACGTGGCCGCGAACCTCGCGCGGACCGGCCGCCTCGTCGTGCGCGACGAGTGGGTCGACCTCGCGAGCCGCCACGCGTGGACGTCGTTGCGCGGGCAGCCCGTGGAGCAGCGCCCGCGACGCATCCAGTTCGTCGGCTGGTACGTCGACGACACCGATGCCGCGCGGGTGTTGCCGCAATTCCTCCCGCTGCACCCAGCACTGCTCGCGGTCGCGATCGGCGCCGGGGGGCTCCGCGCCGGACTCCACGTCGTTCCGCTGCTCTCGGTTCTCGGAGTCTGCGGCACGTACCTGCTCGCGCGCCGCCTGTTCGGCGGTCCGACCGGCCTCGCGGCGGTCGCGATCCTCGCCGCGACCCCGCTCATGGGCTTCTTCTCCCGCTATCCCACGGCCGAACCGCTGAGCCTCGCACTCGCGATGGCCGGACTGCTCGGGTACCTCCGCCTGCGCGACGGCGCCGCCCGCCCGGTCCTCGTCGGAGCGCTCGCAGGTGGCGCACTCGGCGCGAGCGCGCTCGCGCGGATCGACGTGCTCCCGATGCTCCTGCTGGTCGTCGCAGGCCTCGTCGTCGAGTGGAGATGCGGGCGGTGGACGCGCGGCTGGACAGCCTTCGCCGCAGCACTCGGCACGCTGTCCATGCATGCGGCCCTGCACATCTGGCTGCTCGCCTGGCCCTATGCGTGGAACGTCTTCGAAGGGCCGGTGCGGGCCCTGCTCGCCAACCGCTTCGCGCGGCCGGCGGCGCTCGCGCTGCTCCTTGCTGCGGGCGGGCTCGCGAGCCTGCGCCTGCTGCACTCCGGGCGTCGCGACGACCGAGCACCGTCGAAGGACCACCTCGTCGCGGCGCTTCTCCCCGGCAGCACACCGCGCGCGGCGGCGGCGGCGGCGATCGTGCTCGCGAGCCTCTGGGCCTGGTTCCTGCGGCCGCAGCAGGTGCCCGAGTGGTCGCTCACCTGGCCCTCCGGGGCCTGGTTTCCGCTCCTCGACGCACAGACCTGGCCGCGTCTCGGCTGGTACCTGACGCCACCTGGGATCGCCCTCGCAACGGCCGGGCTGGCCGGGCTCGCCTGGCGGGGCGACCTCGCCCGGGCCGGCCTCACCGTTGCGGTGGGCTCGACGGCGATCGCCCTCTACGTCCTTCGCCTGATGACCACGCCCTACCAGATCTACGCGATGCGGCGCTTCGTCCCGCTGGCGCTTCCGGCTCTCTCCATCTTCGCCGCCGTCGCCCTGCGCGATCTCGCCCGCACGCCGGGCCTGCCCCGGGCGCGGTGGATCGCCACGGGCATCGGCGCGGCGCTCGTCGCCGCACTTCTCTGGCGATCACGCGAGATCCTGCCAGCACGTGACTTCGCCGGCGCGATCGATCAGGTCCATGCGCTCGACGCACAGTTGGCGCCGCGCGCGGTCGTACTCTTCAACGAACGGCCCGAGGGTCTCTTCACCGACACCTTCGGTCCGCCGCTGCGCTACGTCTTCGACCACCCCGTCGTCCCGGTGCGCGGCTGGGACGAGCAGGTGACCGGCCTCGTCGAGGACGTGCTCGCGCGGGCAAAGGCCGAGGGACGCCCCGTACAGCTCCTTGCGGTCGATCCGATCCTGAACACGCTGCGCCGGCGCTTCGACATGAAACCTGCCGCTTTCGTTCCGGTCCGGCTCACGATGATGGCCAATACCTTCGACCGTTATCCCGGCGCCCGGAGCGAAGCCTTCTACGGCATCGACGTCTTCGACGTCGGCACGGACCCCCCTGCGCCCGACGGCGGGCCACGGCAGGTCGACGTCGGGGCCGTCGACACGAACGGCGTCGTCGCCGGCTTCCACTCCAAGGAACTCCTCGCCGACGGCACCACCGCACGCTGGACGAGCGGCGACGGCTTCGTCGGGTTCCCGGTCGCGCGGCCCGGGCCGGTGTCCGTCGAGATTCGCGCTCGCGTGTTCGCCCGCCCGGAGGACCCGGCACCGGAAGTCGCGGTGTCGCTCGACGGCCGGCCGATCGGGCGATTCCGCGCCGAGGACGGCTGGCGCGTCTTCCGCTTCGACGGCGAGGCGGCACCGATGCGCGGGTTCTCGTTCGTGCGCCTCGAGGGACCCACCTTCCGTCCGGCCGACGACGGACGAAGCACGGACGAGCGCAGGCTCGGCGTCTTCGTCGACCGCATCGGGATCGATCCACGATGATCCGCGATCGGCTCGAACGGATCCGCGCGCGGATCGAGCGGCGCCGCGGCGACTATCCGCCGCCACCGGCCGCGGATGCGCAGCGCGTACGCGGCGAGCCGCCCCGCCCGCGGTCCGCCGACGAACTGCGGCGGACCGTGGCCGCGCTCGGCGACTGGTACCAGCGGGTCTATCTGGGCGGTGGCGTGCACACCCTCGAGTGGCCTCATGCCGCCCATCACGAAACCGTCTGGGCCGCTCTCGAACCGGCCCTTCCCGCCGACCTGCACGGCCTTTCGGTGCTCGACGTCGGCGCCAACGCCGGCTGGTTCTCGCTCCAGGCGAAACGGCGCGGCGCCGAGCGCGTCCTCGGACTCGAACCCGATCCGCGCTATCTCGCGCAGGCCGAGTTCTGTCGCGACGTGTGGGGCGCCGAGGTCGAATACCGCGAACTCGGCGCCGAGCACCTCGACGCCGTCGATGAGGCGTTCGATCTCGTCCTCGCGACCGGGATTCTCTACCACCTGCGCCACCCGCTGCTCGCCCTCGAACAGGCAGGCCGCCTGTGCCGCGACGCGATCGTCGTCGAGACCGAGGTGATCCCGCCGGGTCGCCGCCAACGCCTCCAGGTGCGGCTAGGGCCCCCGGAGCGACTGCGGGTTCGCCCAGTGGGGTCGGGATTCATGAAGTTCATCGAGGGCGCCGAACTGAACGGCGACCCCTCGAACTGGTGGGTGCCCGACACCGAGTGCGTCCTGGGGATGCTCCGGACGGCGGGCTTTCGCCATTTTTCCCGACCCTGCTATCTGGAGCCGACCCGACTCCTGCTGGTGGCGGCGAAGGACGCGCGTTCGGCGATCGACTGCACGGCCCTCGGCGCGCGACACCGACCCGCGACCGGATGACCACCCACGCGACAACACCGAGTTTCTCGGTCATCGTGAACACGATCGACCGGGCCCGACCGCTCGACACGCTGCTGCGCTCCCTCGAACAGCAAAGCTACCCGCATTTCGAGGTCATCGCGGTCGTCGGGCCGACCCGCGACGACACCCTCTCGGTGCTCGACCGCTGGGCCGGGCGCGTGGAAGTGCTGCGCTGTCCCGAGGCGAACCTGAGCCGGTCGCGCAACGCAGGGCTGCTCGCGGCGCGCGGCGACATCACCGCCTTCGTCGACGACGACGCGGTGCCGAGCCGCCGCTGGCTCGAGCAACTCGCCCGGCTCTTCGCCGACGGCTCGGTCGACGCGACCGGCGGCATGGTCTACTGCGTACACCCCAACATGCCGATCGTGCAGCACCGCATCGGCATCGTGTCCTCGCTCGCGGAGCAGGAGGACGTGCGCGACGCCTGGTCGGCGTCGATTCCCGCCCCGGGAGCGGGCGTGCGGTGGACGCCCCGGATGATGGGAACGAACATGGCCTACCGCCGCAAGGCCCTGCTCGGGATCGGCGGCTTCGACGAGTTCTTCGAGTGGGTCTACGACGACGCCGACGTCGCGCTGCGGCTCGCCGACGCGGGCGCCGTCGTCGAACCGGTCAAGGAAGCCGTGGTCTACCACGCGCCGGCTTCGAGCCGGAACCGCAAGGCCTACAGCTGGAACTTCCGCTCCTGGGTGCAAACGAAGTCGGTCGTCTACTTCATGATCCGCAACGGCCGCGCCGCCGGCGAGTCGGCGCGCGACATCGCCTGGTGGGCCACCCGCTTCGTCCACGGGCGCTGGATCCTCGGCGGCAACCTGCGCCGCGAAGGAAAACTGTCGCGGCTCGGAAGTTGGCGCATGCGCACGATGGAGATGTTCGCCGGCGTGAACGGTGCTTTCCATGGCCTGCGCGGCGAGCGCCGGCTGATCCCGGCTGGCGTGGCTGCCGCGGCGATCGAGCGGCGCGAGCCGATCCGCCCCTTCCCCGACGAACGGTCGCCGCTCGTGCCCGCCGTCGACCCGGTAGCCGCCCGGCCCCTCGCGACCTCGAGCGGTCAACCGCCCCTGCGCATCTGCCTGCTGAGCCACTGCTACCCTCCCCACGAGGTCGAGGGCGTCGGCCGGCACACGAGCCTGATGGCGCGCGGGCTCGCCGAACTCGGCCACGTCGTTCACGTGATCACGCGCGGCGACCGCGAGACCACGACCTTCCAGGACGGTGCCTTCGTGCACCGCATCCCCGTGCCGCTCGAGCGCTACCGTCGCTTCGAGCACCTACCCGACCTCTTCCATACGCTCAACGAGAGCCACGCGGTGCGCGAGAAGATCCGCCGCATGGTCCTGAACGACGGCATCCAGATCGTCGACTCGCCGCTGTGGAAGTTCGGCGGCCTCGTCGCGGCGCAGGCGCACGACCTGCCGGTGGTGGTACGCGTCCAGACCGCCAACAAGCAGGTGAGCGAGATCCAGGACGATGTGACCGAAGACGCGCGGCTGGTGGGCGAACTCGAACAGGGCTTCCTCGAGCGCGCCGATCACCTGGTGGCGAACTCCCTCGCGACGGTCTCCGCTCTCGATCGGGTCTACGGCATCCGCGGCGATGCGCACCCGGTGACGGTCATCGCGCACGGCATCGTCCCGGTCGGGGAGCGCCGGGTGCGGCCCTTCCCGGTGCTCGATCCCCCGGCGCGCTTGACCGTCCTCTACGTGGGGCGACTCGAGCGCCGCAAGGGCATCCTCGACCTCTTCGCCGCGATTCCCGGGGTGCTCCGCCGCGTCCCCAAGGCGCGCTTCGTGATCGCCGGCGCCGACAACAGCCGCAACGACGGCTTCCAGCGCAGCCACGGCTGCGACTACCCGACGCACTTCCGGCGCCGCCACCGCGGGGTGGCGGATTCGGTCGAGTTCCTGGGCACGGTGAGCGACGAGCGTCTCGACGAACTCTACGCGGCCTGCGATCTCTTCGTCGCCCCGTCGCTGTACGAGTCCTTCGGCCTGATCTATCTGGAGGCGATGAACTTCGCGAAACCGGTCGTCGGCTGCCGAGCCGGCGGCATCCCCGAGGTGGTCGAGGACGGGACGACCGGGCTCCTGGTCGAGCCCGGAGCGCGCACCGAACTCGCGGACGCGATCGCGTCGCTTCTCTGCCAGCCGATGCGCTTGCGCGAGATGGGCCTCGTGGGCCGCGAGCGACTCCTCGCGCGGTTCACCCATCGCCAGATGGCCGAGCGCTTCGCCGACCTCTACCGGCAGGTGCTCGACCGGGCCGGCGGGCCGCAGGCCGCGGAGGAGGGGCATTGAAGGTCGGCCTCTCGATCCGCGACGTGCTCGCCGAGGTCGACTTCGAACTCGCGCAGGGCGTAGTCGCACGCCAGGACCTGCGCCGGGCGATCCGCGAGATCCGCCGACTGCACGAGCGCAACCGCCAGGCCGTGTTCGGTGCATCGGCCACGGGGTCGGAGACGGCGACGCCCGACCTGCGCGAGGCGCTGCGCCGGCAGTTCCAGGTCGACGACATGATCCTCGCGGTCCTCGGCGAAGCGGTCTCCGCGGCGGAAGAGGCGCGTGAACGGTCGCGGCGGCTCGCCGAGTTCGTCCGCGAGTCCCTCGCGGAGGTCGTGATCGAGGACGAGGCGGAAGCGGATTCCGTTACACCCGTCGGGGCGGTCGCCCCCGCGCCCGGGCGCGACGGGGCGCCGCGACGGGTTACGTCAGCCGGCGGGGCCGGTCGGTTCGCGGAGGCGGATCGCGGTCTGGTCGACCCGCTCTACGGCATCGAGGACGAGGTGCCCGAGGCCGAGCAGGACGTCGAGTGGGCGATGCGACCGGAGCGCCTGATCGTCTCGATGGATTCGCGCGACGCGCGGATACCATTGGTCTCCTCGGTCTTCGGACGCTTCCGCAACGCCCTCCACAGCAGGGTCCTGATCTACATCGGGAGTCTCGGCGAGAAGCAGATCGAGGTGAACCGCGTCCTCGGAGATCATCTGCTGCGCGCGGTCGCGGGACTGCGGCGCCAGCACTCGGCGATCGAGTCGCTGCGCCTGCGCGTCACCCGTCTCGAACGCCGCGCGACCGCGACCCGTGCCCGGCCGGACGGCGACGGGGGCGGGGGCGATTCCGACGGCGGGAAGCAAGCCTAGGTCGGCGGCCAGGGTTCCGGCTCGCGCGGTCCGCCCGGTGCGAGCTCGGGATCCGCATTGCGGCGCGCCCCTGCCGGTGCGACCTCGGGGTCGGGTGGCCCTCGACGCACACCGACCGCGGTCGGCGTCGGCTCCTGGCTCGGTTCGTCCGCGGAGTCATCGGTCGGCAAGCCCGCCGACGGCTCGACGGGAGGCTCCGGCGTCGGCTCCGGCGCGGGCGTCGCCTCCTCCGTGAGCGGCCGCGGCGAGGGCCCGACCGCCGCGGGCCCGGGCGGCGGTTCCGTCGAGGTCGAGACCGGGCGCCCGACAGCCTCCTGCCGGGCGGCCTCCGCCTCGGCCCCGGCGCGCGCCTCGACCTCCTCGCGGCCGCGCCACTCGTGCGCCATCGCCTCGCCGACGCGACGGCCGAGGATCGCGGCGCCGCGTTCGTTGATCCTGCCGTCTTGGTCGACGAAGAGCGGAGCCTCCTGCCCTTCGAAGGCGCCGCTCAGGTCGTGGAACCGGATGCCTGCCGCGCGCAGGTCGAGTGCGGCGTCGCGCAGCATCGGGTAGGCGCGTGCGACGCTCCTCGCCTCGACGCCGTCGGGAAGCAGCGCCACGCGACGCTCAGCCGCCGTCATCGGCTTCGAGCCCGGAAAGTACGGCGTCGGCTGCAGGAAGTGGAAGTAGAGAATACCGTTGGCCGCGGCGAGCCGGTGCATCTGCAGCGAACTCTCGCGCCACACCCGCACGAGGTCCGCCATCATCGCCTCCTCCGAGGGATACGCCTGGGGCGGGCCGTGCTCCGCGAACGAGTGCCGTCGCTGGTCGAGTTGCCCGCCCCGATCGGCGAGTTCGAGCCGACGGTCGACGGTCTTGCGGGCGATCGCGTCGTCGCCGGCACGCCAGACGAGAGTCGCGAGTGCGCTCGAGCGCAGTTGCGGCAGGAGAAAGGCTTCGGCCCACCAACCGCGCAATCGCGTCATGGTCGCGATCTCGCCGTCGAGCCGACCGCGCACCGGGTCCTGGAAGCGCGCGAACTGCAGGTCCCACCCGCCCGGGTAGGCGAGGTTCACGCCGCGGGCCGCGTTGGCACGAACCGGCACGACGACCTCGTCGTACCCGTCGAGATCCACCACCGCGTCGAAGTGCGCGCCGAGCGAGAGCAGCCAGGTGAGTGCGAGCAGTTGCTGGGGCTGCTTCCCGCCGTCGATCGCCGTGCGAACGAGCACGAGCTTGCGCCCGCGCAGGGCGGGTACGCGCGCGAGAGCCGCCTCGATCGCCGCGGCGCCGTCCTTCGACACCCGCCACGCGACCGCACCCCCGAACAGGCCCACGACGAGGCGGTCGGGCGAGGCCTCGACGATCGGCGACTTGTCGTCGACGAAGCCGAAGGCAGAGACCGGGAGGCCCGGGTCGCCGGGGGGGGGCTCGAGCGCAACGGCCGGGTCGCGCAGCACGCCGAGGTAGGGATGCAAGGCCCAGGGGTCGCTCGGGACGGCGGGATCGGCCGACGGCCCGAGCGCGATCGCCTCGGCGAGCAGCTCGCGCTTGCGGGCGTCGACCGGCCGGAAGTCCACTGGATGCCCCTGGACGCGACCATAGACCCAGCGTGCGACCATCTCGCAGGCGACGAGCGAGAAGACCGAAAGGGACAGAAAGACGACGAGCCTCTTCAACATCGGACGGGTTCCCGCCGGCCGCGCGGGTCTGCTCCGGCGCCTCACAATCACAAAGCACCCCGCAGTGCGAGAAGCCTGTCACGCGACGGACGGCACGGAAGGTGCTGGCGCCGCCGCGCACCGCGGCCCCGCATCCGCGTACCGGGGCCGCAGCCCGGGTTTGCGGCGCGCCCATCGACGCGCATACCCTGCGCTACGCATGCGCGACGATCCCTCCTTCGGAATGCTCCGCGGCCTCGCTCTGGGCATCGCCTTCGGCACGGCAGCCCACCTGCTCGCCGGAGGCTCGCCCTGGCTCGAGATGCTGGTCGCAAACCTGATCGAACCCATCGGCAAGATCTTCCTGCGGCTCCTGTTCATGCTCGTCCTGCCGCTGGTGATCTCCTCGCTGGCGCTCGGGATCGCCGGCCTGGGCGACCTTCGCAGCCTCGGAAGAATCGGGCTGAAGACCTTCGTCTACACGGTCGTCGTCTCGACGATCGCCGTGGCGATCGGCGTCGGGCTCGTGAACTGGCTCCAGCCCGGCGCGGGCCTGCCCGAGGAGTTGCGGGCCCGGCTGCTCGCGCAGGCGGCCCGGGCCGCGCCGACCGCGCCGCCCGCCCGGACCGACGGGGTCGACTTCGTCGTTCAACTCGTGCCGAACAACGTCGTGCGCGCGATGGCCGACGGGGACGTGCTCGCGGTCATGGTGTTTTCGCTCCTGCTCGGGATCGGAATCTCGCTTACCGAGACCGACGCGGCGCGGCGCTTCGAGAAGGGCCTCCAAGGCCTCTACGACGTCACCATGCGCCTGCTCGGACTGGTCATCCGATTGGCACCCCTCGGCGTGGCCTGCCTCGTCTTCTCGACCGTGGCGCGACTCGGCTGGGGCGTGCTGATGCAACTCGGTAGCTTCGTCGGGGTCGTGCTCCTGGGACTCGCCCTGCAGCAGTTCGTCGTCTACCCGATCGCCGTCCGCTGGCTCGGCGGCATGAGTCCGACGCGCTTCTTCCGCGACATCCGCCCGGCGATGCTGACCGCCTTCTCGACCTCCTCCAGCAATGCGACGCTGCCCACCGCGCTGCTCGTCGCCGAGGAGCGCCTGCGCCTGCCGCCCCAGGTCAGCCGCTTCGTGCTGACGATCGGCTCGACCGCGAACCAGAACGGAACCGCGCTCTTCGAGGGCGTGACCGTGCTCTTTCTCGCCCAGTTCTACGGGGTGCGGCTGACGATCGCCCAGCAGGTGAGCGTCGCCTTCGTCTGCATCCTCGGCGGGATCGGAACCGCCGGCGTGCCGGCGGGGTCCATCCCGGTCGTCGCGATGATCCTCGCCTCGGTCGGCGTGCCGGCCGAGGGGGTGGGTCTGGTCCTCGGCGTCGATCGCCTGCTCGACATGTGCCGGACGACGCTCAACGTGACCGGCGACCTGGCCGCCGCGGTCGTCGTGTCGCGCGGCGAACCCGGCGCGCCAGTCGACGATCCCGCCGCCTGACGCGCGGCGCCCGCACCCGCTCGCGCACCGACTTCCGACGTGGCAGAGCAAGACCTCCGCGGGCGGACGCGATTCCAGGGGAGAGAGATCCATGGCGGGGCGATTCGAGGGCAAAGTGGCGGTGATCACCGGGGCGGCGGGCGGCATCGGCCGTGCGACGGCCGCACGGCTCGCCTCCGAGGGTGCGCGCATCGTCGCAGTCGACCTCGATCGCGACGGCGTCGAGGAGGTCGCGCGACGGGCGGAGTCGTTCGGCACCGAGGCGCTGCCACTCGCGGCCGACGTCTCGGACTCCGCCGCGGCCGCGCGCTGGGTCGCTGCGTCGCTGCAGCGATTCGGCGGGATCGACTTCCTGTTCAACAACGCGGGCATCGAGGGGGTGGTCGCCCCCTTCGAGGAGTATCCCGACGAGGTCTTCGACCGGGTGATGGCGGTGAACGTGCGCGGTGCGTGGCTCTCCATCAAGCACGCGATGCCGGCGATCCGGGCGCGCGGCGGCGGCTCGATCGTCAACACCTCGTCGGTGGCCGGCCTGACCGGAAACCCGCTCGTGTGCGCCTACGTCACGAGCAAGCATGCACTCATCGGGCTCACCCGGGCGGCCGCGACCGCCGGCGGCCCCGCCGGGGTCCGGGTGAACGCCATCTGCCCTTCGCCGGTCGACACGCGCATGATGCGCTCGCTCGAAGAGGGCTTCTCGCCCGGCGCTCCCGAGGTCGCACAGGCCCTCATGACGGCCCGCATCCCGCTCGGCCGCTACGCGACCGCCGACGAGGTCGCGGGCGTGGTCGCCTTCCTGTTCAGCGACGATGCCCGCTTCGTGAATGGCGCCGTGTACACCGTCGACGGCGGCATGACGACGGCCTGAGGGGCGACCGGCGTGGATGCTCAACCGCTCGCGGGACTCCGCGTCCTCGACCTGGGCCAGGTTTACAACGGGCCCTACTGCGGCATGCTGCTGGCCGCGCAGGGGGCCGAGGTCGTCAAGGTGGAGCCGCCCGGCGGAGAGATCGTGCGACGCCACGCGATCTCGCCCGGCGGCGCCAGTTACTCCTTCCTCATGCTCAACTCGGGCAAGAAGGGCGTCGCGATCGACCTGAAGCAGCCGCGCGGGCGGGATCTCTTCCTGCGACTCGCTGCCCGCGCCGACGTCGTCCTGGAGAACTTCCGCGACGACGGCGTCCTGCGCGGACTCCGGCTCGGCTGGGATGCACTCTCCGCAGCGAACCCGCGGCTGGTTCTCGCCTCGGGGCGGGGCTATCGCGCCGGCAGCGCCTACGCGAACTTCGGAGCGATGGACTTCACGGTGCAGGCGATCTCCGGGCACATGGCGATGACCGGTTTCCCCGACCAGCCCCCGGTGAAGGCGGGAGCGACGCTCTGCGACATGCTCGGCGCGGCGCACCTCTTCGCGGCGATCCTGCTCGCGCTGCGCGAGCGCGACCGCACCGGCCTCGGCCGCCCGGTCGAGGTGCCGATGCTCGACGCGACGTTCCCGGCACTCATGGCCTATGCGTCGCCCTACCTCGAAACCGGAGTCGATCCCGGCCGCACCGGCAACCGCCACTCGGTGCCCGGGTCGAGTCCCTACGGCATCTACCCGACGACCGACGGCTGGGTCGCGATCATGTGCGTCACCGACGCGCACTGGCGGGCGTTCTGCGAAGCGACCGGCGACCGGGATCTCGCCGGGGATCCCACGCTCGGCAGCGGCCGCGCGCGCGCCGCGCAGCGCGACCGGATCGACGCCCGGGTGGTGGACTGGTCGAAGACCCGCACGCGTGAAGCTGCGATTGCGCTCCTGCACGCGGCAGCGGTACCGTGTGCGCCGGTGCGCGCACTCGCCGAGGCGATCGACGATGCCTACGTCGAGGAGCAGGGCCTCTTGCGCCGGGTCTTCTACGAGGGCTGGGGCGAGGTACGGGTGCTCGGCAGCCCGATCCAGCTGCGCGACCCGGCAAGCGGCGCCGGACGCGCCGACCTGCCGCCGACCACCCCGGCGCCACGCCTCGGCGAGCACACGGCCGAGGTGCTGCGCTCCTGGCTCGACCTCGATCGCGAAGAAATCGAGTCGCTCGCCGCCGCGCGCGTCGTCTGAACGACGGGCGCGGCGCGCGGCGCAGCACCGCCTGGCGAGACGCGTGCCGTGCCCGCAGCTCGCAGGTCGAACCGGGGTGCGCTGCGGTGCGAATCCGCCGTCAGGGCGTCGGAACGCCCGCGAGGAAGTCGATCACCTCGCGGTTGAAGACCTCGGGTGTCTCGAAGTTGAAGCCGTGGCTGCCGCCGGGGACCTTCACCAGCTTCGCACCGGGGATCTCCCGCGCGAGGATGTCGGAGTTCGAGGGCGCGACGAGTTGGTCGGCGTCGCCCGTGAGGACGAGCGTCGGCACGGCGATCCGGTGCAGCCGGTCGGTCGCGCGATGCCCCATGACGGCCGCGACCTGCCCGAGGATCGCCTCCATGCTGAACCCGTACTGCAGGGCACCCGCGAACACCTGCATGAGCTTCGGCAGGTCGCTCGCGATGAACGACGGGTTGAAGACCGCGGGCAGCATCTGCTGGACGAAGAGCAACGGGTTCAGGCTGGCGACGTCGATCTGGAGTTCGCCGTCGGCGGAGACCTGCCCGCCGAGCTGCCCGACCATGAAGCTGCGCCGGTCCTCGACGGTCGCGTCGGGCTCCGGGAAGGTGCAGGCCAGCACGAGAGCCGAGACGCGCTCGGGATGACGCAGCGCCAGTTCCTGGGCGATCATGCCGCCCATCGAGACGCCGAGCACGTGGGCACGGGCGACGCCGAGCGCGTCCATGACGCCCGTGGCGTCGTCGGCCATCTGGTGGATCGAGTAGGGTCCGGCGGGCTTCGAGGTACGGCCCACGCCGCGGTTGTCGAAGGCGATCGCGCGGTAGTGCCGGGCGAACTCCGGCAACTGGAAGGCCCATGCCGTCGAGTCGGTCGCGAGGCCCATGATCAAGAGAAGGGGCGGACCGCTGCCGTGCTCCTCGTAGTAGACGTCGATATCGCCGACCCGGACCGTCGCCATGGTATGGACCCTCCCCGTCCGCGGATCGCGGACTCCTGCGGCCGCGCGTCAGGCGCGGCCCGCCACGAGCCTATACCGGAGGAGGCCACCGCGTCGCAGCGTCGCGCTGGACACCCGCTTGCCCGGCGTGGTTCGCTCCATCCCGGGAGGCGAGCTGACCATGGATTTCCATGACCCGCGAGGTGTCTTCGTCGGACGCGACATGGGCGGCCACGAGTACGCGATCGGCCCGGACCTGCTGCGGCGACACGCGACCGGAACCTCCGACCGCTTCGGCTGGACGGGCGAAGAGCCGCCCGGGCCGGGCACGGGCGCGCCGGCGCTGCTCTTCCATTCCGAGGTCTATGCGGACCTCGGCTGGTACCTGCCCAACATCTTCGGCAACCTGCACGCGCGCCAGGAGTGGGAGTTCTTTCACCCGATGCGCGTCGGTGAGCACATCCGCACCCGCTCGACCGTCGTCGAGCGCTACCGCAAGCGCGATCGCGACTACATCGTGAACGAGGTGCTCGTCACCACCCCCGACGGCCGCTGGTTGCAGCGCGGCCGCACCCACCAGAGCTTCCTCGTCCAGGACGAGCGCAAGGGCTTTGCTGTCGACCGCGAGCGCGAGAAGCGCTCCGACCGCACCTTCCGCGTCGGCGAGGGCGAAGGTGCCGACCTCGATCCGCTTTCGCGACCGATCACCCAGGAGATGTGCGACGCGTTCTCCGGCCCCGGCAAAAACTACCACAACGACCGGGAGATGGCGCTGGCGCTGGGCTTTCCCGACGTCGTGGTGCAGGGGATGATGTCGATCTGCTTCGTCTCGGAGCTGATGACGCGCAGTTTCGGCGACGGCTGGCAGTGCGGCGGCAAACTCGACGTCCGCCTGGTGAACGTGGTCTGGGGCAGCGACGTCGTCGCGGTGCGCGGGCGGGTCCGCGAGGACGTGCCCGAGGGCGACAAGACGCGACGCCACTGCGACGTCTGGTGCGAAAAGCCCGACGGCGTCAAAACCCTCGTCGGCACCTCCAGCGCCCTCCTCTGACCCGCCCCTGCGCCGACGACGTCGCGCCCCGGCCGTCCCCCCCGCGCCCGTCGACGGCCGCTCGTGCTCAGCGCCCCTTGTAAACCGCCTTGCGCTTCTCCTTGAACGCACGCGGCCCCTCGCGCGCATCCTCGGACGCCGAGACCGAGATCCCGATTTCCATTTCCTTCCCGAGCGCCGCCTCGATCGAAAGCCCGCTCCCCGCCAGCACGGCCTTCTTGACCGCCTGCACCGCGAGCGGCCCGTTCTCCGCGAGGATCCCCGCGAAGCGCAGCGCCTCGGGCAGCACCTGTGACCGCGGCACGACCCGGTTCACGAAGCCGATGCGATGCGCCTCCTGCGCCGTGATCGGCTCGCCGGTGAGCAGGATCTCCATCGCGATCGCCCAGGGGATCTGGCGCACCAGCCGGACGGTCGAGCCGCCCATCGGGAACAGGCTGCGCTTCACCTCCGAGATCGCGAGACGCGCCTCGTCGGCGACGATCCGGATGTCGGTCGCCTGCAGAATCTCGGTGCCGCCCGCGTAGGAGTGGCCGTTCACCGCGGCGATGATCGGCTTCATGACGTCGAAGCCGCGCAGGAGTCCCTTGAAGATGATACCCGGGTCGGCCTTGGCGCGCTCGTCCCACTCGTCCTTGGGCGGCTTGAAGCCCTGCATCATGGGGATGAAGTCGCCGAGGTCGGCCCCGGCGCAGAAGGCCTCGTCGCCGGTGCCGGTCAGGATCGCGCAGCGGACCTCGGGATCGTCGCTCACGTCCTGCCAGGCATCGGAGAGCCGGCAGAGCATCTCGGCGTTCATCGCGTTGCGCACCTGCGGGCGGTTCATCCGCACGAGGGCGACGCCTTCCTTCTTCTCGTAGACGACGGCTGGTTCCGACATGGCCTTGCTCCCCTTCAGAGTTCCGCGCCGAGGATCCCGATCGAGAAGTACTGCGCGCCGCCGCCGTAGGCGTGACCGAGCGCCGTCTTCACGCCCCCGACCTGGTGCTCGCCGGCGCGGCCCATCACCTGAAGCGCAGCCTCACCGAAGCGCAGCATGCCCGAGGCACCGATCGGATTGGTGTTGAGCACCCCTCCCGAGGGGTTGATCGGCAGGTGGCGGCCCATCTTCTGGTCGCCCCGATCGACGACCTTCCAGCCCTCGTTGAGGGGGGCGAAGCCCAGGTTTTCGAGCCACATCGGCTCGTACCAGGAGAACGGGACGTAGATCTCGGCGACCTGGATCTCGTTCCACGGGTCGCGGATACCCGCCTTCTCGTAGACCCACTTCGCGCAGGTGCGACCCGCGAGCGGGCTCACCTGATCGCGACCGGGAACGTACATCGGCTCGGTGAACGTGGCACCCGCCTTGAGCCAGGCGGGCTTGCGAGGACCGCGCCGCGCGTGGTCCTCGTTCGACATCACGAGTGCGATCGCACCGTCGGAGGACGGGCAGGTCTCGGAGAGGCGGATCGGCTCCCAGAGCATGGGCGAGTTCAGGGCGTCCTCGACGGTCATCGGGTCGCGGAGGTGTGCGTACTCGTTGCGGCTCGCGTTCTCGCGTGCGTTGGCCGCCACCACCGCACCGATGTGACCGGGCGCCCCGCTGCGCGCAATGTAGGCGCGGCAGTAGGGAGCGAAAAAGCCGCCCGCACCGGCGACCATCGGTTGCGTGAAGGCGTAGTTCGGCGACAACGCCCACATCGCGTTGCCCTCGGACTGCTTCTCGAAGGCGATCGCCAGGATGCGGCCGTAGAGGCCCGAGGCGACGTGCGTCGCGGCGGTGAGCGCGGTCGTGCAGCCCACCGAACCCGCCGTGTGGACGCGGATGATCGGCTTCATATGCGCGCCGAGCGCCCCGGCCAGATACTGCTCGGGCTGCATGATGCCCTCGAGCGGGTCGGGCGCCTTGCCCATCACGATGGCGTCGATGTCGTCGTGCTGGAGGCCGGCGTCGACCAGCGCCCGATCGACGGCTTCGCGCACGAGTTCGGCGACGTTCACGTCGCCGCGCTTGGACGTGTGGTGCGTCTGCCCGACGCCGACCACCGCGACAGGCCGCTTCATGTCCACCTCCGCTCGGTGCCGAGCACCCAGACGATGTTCTGCTGCAGGCAGTGTCCCGCCGAGGCGTGCACCACGGCCCGCTTCGCCCCCGGCACCCCGCGTTCGCCGGCGCGGCCGGAAAGTTGGCGGAAGCCCTCGGCGAGCCGCAACAGGCCCGTGTTCATGAGCGGGTTGCCGCAGAGCACTCCCCCCGACGGGTTCACCACCGGGCCGCCCGCGGCCGACGCCGTCGTCGGCAGGCCCAGCGCCTCGCGCAAGACGAGTTCCTCGGCCGGGTTGGCCGACCCGAGTTCGACGACGTCGGCCGACCGAGCGTCGGGCAGGCCGGCCGTCGCGAACGCGTGTTTCGCCGCGAGCGCCGTGCTCGCGCTGCGCGTCAGGTCGCGGGCACCGATCGCCTGAAATTCGATCCGGTGGTCGACCCCCTGGATCCAGGCCGGTCGGTCACAGATCTTCTCGGCGCGGCCCTCGGCAGCGAGGATCATGCAGGTCGCCGTCTCGCCGATCGGCGCCAGGTAGCCCTCGCGCAGCGGCTTCACGACCCAGGGAGTCGCGGCGAGCTCCTCGGCCGTCGCGCTGCTGCGCAACTGCGTGTCGGGATTGCGGGCTCCCGCCTGGCGGTTCCGCGCCGCGATCTCGGCGAGCGCGCGGTCGTCGACGCCGGTGCGGGCCATGTAGGCGCTCGCCTGGAGGGCGGCGGTCGAGGTCGGGTCGAGCCCGATCGCCGCCGCGTAGAAGGGCTCGAGTTGCAGGTTCAGGACGTGCGCCGGGCTCCCCTCGGAAGTCTTGCCGAAACCGCAGACGATTGCGACCTCGCTCTCCTCGGCCTGCATCTTGACCCAGACCAGGTGCGCCGCCCAGATCGCGTCCATCTCGACGTGCGAGTCCTGCACCGGCGGCCATGAGCCCATGACCTCGAGCACCTGGCTGAAGCTGAAGGCGCGACCGTCGACGTAGTCCGATGAGCCGGCGCACTGGTAGTCGACGTCCTTGCGTTCGAGTCCGGCGGACTCGAGCGCGGCGCGGACGACCGGGTAGAGCATCTCGGGGCTGGTGTGGTGCTCGTCGGCGGCGACGATCGGCGCCTGCGCGAAGCCCACCACCGCCACGTTTCGCAGCTTGGTCACGTTCACCTCAGAGCCGATGGATGAAGCTGTCGAGCGGCGCATCGGGCTCGCCGGTCGGACGGAAGTAGCGGATGTCGGTGTGGTCGCCCTGGCGCTCGGCGTCGGGCTTCCAGACCGCCTCGACGCGGGTCCCCATGCGTACCGCGGACGCGGCGCACTCCTGGATCAGGCTGTAGAGCGAGATGTCGGCGCCGTCGAGCGCGACTGAGGCCACTACGTAGGGCACCTCGATGTCGCGTCCGAACACCTGGATGTTGACCACGCAGAAGGTCGTGACGATGCCGCAGTGGGGCAACTCGACGAGTTCGTTGCAGGGCGCGAGGCTCTCCGGCGAGTTGATCACCGGCGGCACGAAGACCCTGCCGGTCACGCTGCAGCGCGAGCCGAGGATCTTCCTCTCCTTCAGAGCGCGCAGGTAGAGAGCCTTGTAGTCGCCGGCGTAGTAGTGATACGGCAGGTTCAGGTTCGTGTCGATGTACTTGACGCGCTCCTTCGGTGGTTCGCTCATCGGGGACTCCTCCACGGTGGCCGGTTCAACCGGCGATCTCGAAGCCTTCGATGTCGCGGATCGTGCCCTTGCGCCGGTCGTCGGGAGCCCAGACGGCACGCACCCGACTGCCGACCTTCAAGCGGTCGAGTCCATGGCGCACGATGTGGGCAATCGCGGTGTCGGCGCCGTCGAGTTTGACCAGCACGAAGGCAAAGCGCTCCGAGGCGGGATGCAGGTCCGCGATCGGACTCGCGACCTCGGCGACGGCGGTCACGGTGCCGGTGTCGGCTACCTCGACCCATTCGCCGCCGGCCGAGGCATCCACCTCGGAGTAGGACTGCGGCGGGACCACCACGCCCTGCCCCGCGACCCGGCGACCCCAGATCTTCTTCTGGTCCTTCAGGCCCGCGAGGAAGCGTCCGACGATCTCGCCGGTCGATCGCTTGTAGGGGAACGCCACGGTCATCCGCTGGCTCATCGGCTCGATCGTCTGCGGCTTCGGGTAGGTCTTCACGCGGCAGGACTCCTGTTCCGGCACGGGGGCACGGGAGGGCGGTCGGTCTCGGTGGCTGACGGCGCCGGCGCCTCGACGACGCCGTCACCGGAGTCCCCGCGATACTCGACCAAACGTTCGCTCGTCAAGGCAAGCGGGGGTGCGCAACGTCTTGACGGGCCCTGCTGCCCGCCCATAACCGTGGTGGACCCGCCGCCCGCCTGCGCTCACGAAAGGAAACAACCATGCCGAATTCGCACCCCCACCATGCGCCCGACCTGCTCCGCGAGCGGGGTCCCCTGCGCGGGTTCGCGCGGCGGCACCTGCCGAACGCCGCGACGCTGCTCGTCGCGCTGTGGATCGCGGCATGCGGCGACTCGTCGTCTAGCCTCCCCGGCCCGATCGCCGCGGACCCGGCGGCACCGGGCCCTTATGCCGTCGGCGTGACGCGCGTCATCCTCTTCGACGCCGCGCGCGGTCGCACGCTGCAGACCGAGGTCTGGTATCCGGCCGCCGAGTCGGCACGCGGACTGCCGGCGGCGCCGGCCGAGAGCTACCTGCCGCCCGAACTCGCCTTTCTCGCCAAGGACGCGACGGTCCCGCTCGTCGCCATTCGCGACGTCCCCGTCGCACCCGGCGGGCCGTTCCCGCTCATCGCCTTCTCGCACGGCTCGAGCGGCATCCGGTTCCAGAACACCTTCCAGTGCGAGCACCTCGCGAGCCACGGCTTCGTCGTCGTCGCGCCTGATCACCAGGGCAACACCTACTTCGACGGAAGCGAGTCGCCGGCGCAATTGCGCATCGACCGGCCACTCGACATCCGCTTCGTCTACGACGAGATGACGCGGTTCACCGCGGACCGCTCCTCGCCCTTCTACGACTGGATCGACACGACGAAGCCCTTCGGCGTGACCGGCCACTCCTTCGGAGCGTACACGAGCGTCGAGGTCGCGAGCCAGGACGAGCGCGTCGGCGCCGCCCTGCCGATGGCGCTCACCAGCGTGATCGGCCCCTCCTACTCGGCCGCGACGATGCTTCTCCTCGCCACCGAGGACAAGATGATCGGCGAGGACGCCGACCAGGCGATCCGCGACAGCTACGTCCTGCTGCCGGGCCCGCGCTTCCTCGGTGAATTCCCCGACGCCGGCCACTACAGCTTCAGCTTCGCCTGCTACACCGGGCTCGGCATCGGCAACAGCGACGGCTGCGGCAACGCGACGCGCTTCTCGGACGGCTCGCCCTTTGCCTTCGTCGAGTCGATGGAGGTCTGGGACGTCGTCGACACCTACTCGGTCGCGCTCTTCGGGCGCTACCTGAAGGGGATCCGCGAGTACGACGCGACGCTCGCCCGCAACATCGCCCCCGAAATCATGAACTACGTGGCCGACCCGGTGCGCTGACTCCGGGAGCCCAAGACGGCCGGGGATACGGTCATGGCGCGCGCCGCAGCAGCACCATGTGCTGTGCACCGTGGTTCGAGGAAAGCACCTCGACGAAACCGGGCGTGGCGGGCCGGGCGGCCCCCCACGCGTCCGCAGTCAGCAAGATCGCACCCGGCGGCGCCTCGTCGAGCGTGCCACCCTCGTGCAGCGGCGCCTCGCGGCCCAGGTAGAAGAGCAGCGGCGCGTAGGCTTCCTCGTCGAGGTCGAGCAGCGTGAGGGATTCGTCCGGTGCGAGCGTCGCGCGCAGGTCGGCCGCGACCGGTCGCAGCGAGAGGTCGCGACACTCGCGGCGCTCTTTCCACGGCAGCAGGAACAGGTTCACGAGGGCGAGCACCGCGCAAAGCGCGGCGAACGCGCGCCGGGCGGCGAGGCCGCGCCAGCGCACTGCGAGAGAGTCCACCCAGCCCGCGAGCAGCACGGCGGCGGGGGGCCACAACGGCAACAGGTAGGCGCGGCGCTTGTAGGCGGCCATCGAGAAGAAGACGACCGTCACGACCCAGAACACGGCGAGAAACCGCAGGCCGGCCCGCCGTCGCTCCGGCCCGCCGGGTTCGTCGCCACGCGCCGGGATCCGTCCGAGCAGGGCGAGCAGCACCGTCCACGGCACGAGGAGACTGATCGGCGCCGAGTTCAACAGGATCGGTACGGCGTAGTACCAGGACTTCATCCTGCCGAGGCCGCCGGAGAAGCGGCGGAGATTCTCCCACTCGACCTGGCGCTGGAGGAACTCGAATCGGCCCGACCACCAGCAGGCCGCGTAGAAGGCGCTGGCGACGAGCGCACCGCTCAGGAGCGGCCCCGGGCGCAACATCGCGAGCAACTCGGCTGGACGCCTCTCGAACAGCAGGAAGGCGACGATCGCAGCTCCGGGAACGAGCGCCCCGACCGGCCCCTTGGTGAGGACGGCGGCGCCCATCGCCAGCGCTAGGAGATAGAGCCAGGCGACGCCGCGGCGAGCGCCGCCCGGCGTTCCCGGGAGGGCCACGGGAGCGCTGCGCGCGCGAACGCCGAGCCAGCCGACGAAGGCCGCGAGCGCGACGGTCTCGAAGAAGGTGAGCGCCATGTCGACGCGACCAAAACGCCCCTCGCCGACGAACTGGGCCGAGGCGGCGAGCGCCAGGCCCGCGAGGAGCGCGCCGTCGCCGCCGAGCAGCGCGCGTGCGAGAAGCATCGTCGCGCAGGCGGTCGCGAGTGCGAACGCCCCGGAGGTGAGGCGCAGGCTCCGTGACGTGGTCTCGGCGAGGCCGAGCGCGTGCTGCAACGCGACAGCACTCCAGTGGAAGAGCGGCGGCTTGAAGGTCGGTTGGCCGCTGTTCTGGCGCGGAAAGAGCCACTCGGCGTGGCTCGACATGCGCTGGACCACCAGTCCCTCGACCGCCTCGATGCCGGTGCAGACGTCGGCCTCGCCGACGCGCTGCGCGAGCAGCACCGCGAGCCCGGCGAGGATCGCTCCGGCCGCGAGCCGCCGCCGCCACGCCTTCGGCTCGTGCACCGGGCGTACCGCCCCGACCTTCCCCTCGCCCGTCACCGCGACCGCCCGACGCTGCCGCTCAGGCCCGCGCCGCACCGTTGCGGAGCAGGCGGCCCGGTAGGGCGCCCTGCGGGTCGACGGTGTCGCGCCCGCGCTCGCGCAGGAGCGTTCCGTTCACCACGACGGCCTCGATCCCCGTCGCATCGGCGACCAGGCGGTCGGCGCCCGCCGGCAGGTCGCGTACCCGCCTGAGCCCGCTCGCCCCGACGGTTTCCGGATCGAAGACGACGACGTCGGCCGGCCGGCCGACGCCGAGACGGCCCCGATCGGTGATGCCGACGACGTCGGCCGCGCGCGAGGTCAGCATACGCACCGCCTCGCCGAGCGGCAGGACGCCGCGCTCGCGCACCCAGTGCCCGAGCAGGTGGGTCGAGAAGCAGGCGTCGCAGAGCTGGTTCGCGTGCGCGCCGGCGTCGGAGAGTCCGAGCACGGTGTCGCCGGAGGTGAGCAGTTCGGCCACCTCGGCCTCGTCGTAATTCATGACCGCCATCCGGAAGTGGGCCGCGAGATCGGTCGCGAGTGCGAGATCGAGCACGAAATCTACGGTGTCGACGCCCTGCTCGCGCGCGAGATCGTCCACCGGTCGCTCCTCGAACTCCGGCCGGGTCGGGCAGGACGAGACGCACATGCGCGAGAAGCATCCGTGAAAGGGTCCGGAGAAGTTCGAGCCCAGGTAGTCGCGCAGCTTCCCGCGGAATTCCGGGTCCGCATAGATCCGCTTCTTGCCCTCCCGGTCGGCCGCGGAGACCGGCGCGAAGAGGGGAAGGCTCTCGAGGATGAAGGGTTCCGCGAAATCGAAGTCGAAGTCGAGCGGACGACACGCCACCTGCGGGACGATGCGCAGACCGCGGCGCACGAGTGCTGCCGTCTTCTCGAGCAGCATCCGGTGCGAGCCCGCGCCGAACATGCCGGAGAGCAGAGCCGTCCACGTGACGGTGCGCCCGGTCTCGCCCGCGATCCCCGCGAACTCCTCGAAGAAGAGTCCCGGTCCGACGGTCGCCTGCACGATGCCGCTGCCGAGTTCCCCCAGGGCGCCGGCCAGCGCCCGGATCTCGTCGAGTTCCGCGAGCCGACTCGGCACCGGCTTCCCGGCGAAGCCGACGTGCGTCGGCGCGCGCGAGGTCGCGAAGCCGACCGCGCCGGCCACGATCGCCTCGCGTACGACCGCCCGCATGCGCTCGATCTCCCCAGCCGTCGCCGCCCGCTCCATCGCCGCCTCGCCCATGACCCACAGACGCACCGGCGAGTGCCCGACGAGTGCGGCGACGTTGATCGCGGTGCCAAGGCCCTCGACCGCGTCGAGGTACTCCGGGAAGGTCTCGAATGGCCACTCCGTGCCCAACCCGGAAGTCAGCGCCTCGAAGCTCATGCCCTCGACCTTCTCGAGCGTCCGCAACACCAGCGCGCGATGCTCCGGGCGGGTGGGCGCGACGCCGAAGCCGCAATTGCCGATCATGACCGTCGTCACGCCGTGCCAGGGCGAGATCGAGAGCATCCGATCCCAGAACACCTGCGCGTCGTAGTGGGTGTGGATGTCGACGAAGCCCGGTGCGACCGCACGACCCTCGGCCTCGATGGTGCGCCGCGCCGATCCCTCGGCTCGCCCGAGCGCGGCGACTCGCCCGTCGCGGATGCCGACGTCGCCGCGGACGCCTGCGCCGCCGTCGCCGTCGAAGATCGTGCCCCCGGTGATCTTGAGATCGTATTCCACGTCGTCTCCCCGCGAGCGCGCCGGTCGCGGCCGCTCGCATCCCGACCGGCCGCGACCGGCGCGGCGAGGCAAGACCTTGGGCCGGGAATCCGCCGCGTGCAAGCGCTGCACCGAAGCGGCCGCAGCATCCCCGGGTCAGGGGGGATCGGCGGCCGCCGACACGACCGACTCAGCACTCGCCGCGCCACCGGGCACCGGGGTCGCGCCGGAGCGCAGGCGATCGGCCCGCGCCCCGGGCAGCGCAATCGCCTCGACCACCCCCGGCCGCGATGCCAATTCGGCGAGAATGCGCTCGGCCATGAGGCGGTTGCCCAACTCGTTCAAGTGGCAGCAGTCGTCGGCGTAGACCGTCTCGGCGACGTCGCCGAACATCCCGGTCAGGTCGACCACGGCGACCCCGTCGGCACCCGACGACGCGAACGTCGACTGCAGGTGCGGCCAGCCCGACACGACGAAGCGCCGAATCGCCGTGTTGCCGAGGAACCGCTCGCGCTCCTCTGCGCTGAAGGGCTTCGACCCCGCGACGTACTGGTTGGGCTGCAGGACCTGCAGGACCGGGACGCGGCGCCGCGCGCCGAGCGCGGCCGTGTCGCGCAGGATCCCGTACCGCGCAGGACGAGGAGAACGAGGGCGGAGAACCCCTCGAGCAGGAGCATCGACGCGGCCGCGAGCGCCGCGCGGCGCAGCGCGCCACGCGGCCCGGGCCCCGCGCGGGGCCCGGAGCCCTGCGGAGGCAATCGTCGCCCCCCTCTTCCGGCTTATTCCTCGACCCGCATCGGCGCCCAACTGCGATCGGGGTCGAAGGTCTGCATGCCGGCCGCGAGCGCGGCCGTGCCCGGGCCGAGATCCTTCTGGTAGACGATCCCGCGCTGGTTCACCTGGAAGGTCATGATGCCCGTCACGCCGTACTTGGCCGGCCATGCGACGAGAGCGAATCCACCCGTCATGAGCTTCCCGGTGACATAGCTGCGCGCGCCGCCGGGGGCGCTCGGACCCTGCGCCCGCAGGATGCGGAAGTAGTAGCCGTGGTAGGGCTCGCGGCGTCCGGAACCGGCGACGTCGTACCCCTCTCCCGAGGCCTCGGCGATGAGCGGGCCGACCGGGCTGCGCGGAGCGCCCTTCTCGTCCGGCCACCACAGCCCGTCGCGGGTACCCTCGCTGCTGACGAGCTTCATCGCGTAGTTCTCGAAGCCCACGCCGGTCGGATCGAGTCGCGCGTACTCGCGTTGCGCCTCGATGTAGGCGTCCACCGTCTGCAGGACCTTCAGTTCGTTCTCGCCAATGCGACGGTTCAGCATCTCCTCGCGACCCGCGGCCGCGTCGAAGGCCCAACCGGACTGGTCGAGAACGATCGGGATCGGCAACGGCCATGCGTCGCGGCCGACTTCGAGCACCGCTGAGTCGTCGCCGGTCTTCTGCACGACGTGGCGCTGGTGCGCACGCTCAACGAAATGCGCGCGGTTGCGCCGGTCCTCGACGGCGTCGCCGGAGGACAGCACATCGGTCGCACCGGGGCCGAGCAGCGCGAGAAGTTGCTCGTCGCCCGGGGCCGCCGTCGCCTTGATGAGCGCGCTTGCCGCCGCCTCCGGGGTCTTGAAGTGCGGCAGGCTCGAGAGATCCGCCGGAGCAGCACTGCGCGCCCCGGTGGCGGCCGTGCCGCCGACCATGTCGGTCGCGGCGCCCGCGACGGCTCCGGTCGCGCCGCCCGCTGTGCCGACCGCGGCGCCCGCGACGCTGCCCGCTGTGCCGACCGCGGCGCCCGCGACGCTGCCCGCCGTGCCAACCGCGGCGCCTGCGACGTTGCCCGCTGTGCCAACCGCGGCGCCTGCGACGTTGCCCGCCGTGCCAACCGCGGCGCCTGCGACGCTGCCCGCCGCGCCGACCGCCGCGCCGGTGGCCTGGCCCACACCGCGAACCGCCGAACAGCCGAGAGACGCGAGCACCGCCGTGGCGACGAACCCGCGGAGGGAAAGGGAATCGATCTGGTTGCGCATCATGGTCTCCTCAGCGGTGCCGACCGCCGCCGCCGCCGCGGTTCATCCCGCCGCCACCGCCGCCGCCGCCGAAGTTGCTGCGGTTCATCCCGCCGCTACCACCGCCGCCGCCGCCGAAGTTGCCGCGGTTCATCCCGCCGCTACCACCGCTGCCGCCGCCGTAGCCGCTCGCGGGACGCCCCATCGCGGGCGTGGGTGACCGGCTGATCGAGCCGCGGCTGTTCGCGCCGCGCAGGCTCGCATCCCGAGTCATCGGCAGGCTTCCGGCCCCACCGAATGCGCCGCCCGTCGAAGGAGCGGGCCGGGTCATGCCGGATGCGGGGCGACCCATCGGGGAGCGGTCACCACCCGGGACTTGCGCCGGGCGGGTCTGGGGCAGGCCACCTCCCACCGTGCCGGGGCGGTTGCCCTGCCCCGTGCTTCCACTGCCGGGACGATTGCCGGCCCCGGGGCGGTTGCCCTGCCCGGTGTTCCCACTGCCGGGACGATTGCCATCCCCGGGGCGGTTGCCCTGCCCGATGTTTCCACTGCCGGGACGATTGCCATCCCCGGGGCGGTTGTTGTTGATGCTGTTGTTGCCACCCGGGCGGTTGTTGTTGTTGCCGTAGCCGTTGTTGCCACCCGGGCGGTTGTTGTTGCCCGGACGGTTGTTGTTGTTCCAGTTGTTGTTGTTGTTCCAGCCACCGGGCTTGTTCCAGCTGCCATAGCCCGCACCGGGGCCGTAGCCGTTGCCCGGCCGGCCGTGGCCGCCGTTGCCCCAGCGATTGTAGCTGTGGGGATCGCGGTAGCGGACACCGCCGCGATGGTAGGGATTGTGCGCCCACGGGCCGGGCCGATAGCCGTAGCGATTGAAGTTGTTGACGTTGACGTTCACGCTGCCCCAGCCGCCGGCGCCCCAGTACCCGGGCCCGACGTAGACGTTGCCGCCGTACCAGTTGCAGCCGCCGCCCCACGCGAGGCTGCCGACGGCGAGCCCGACGCCGAAGGAGAGCATGCTGGTCGCGACGATCGCACCGGGCGCATACGCGTACATGCCGGGGTAGTAGTAGGCCGGCGGCGGGACGAAGGCCGACCCGTACACGATCGTCGGGTTGTACTGCGGAACGTAGACCACCTCCGGATTCGCGGGCACGATCTGGATGACCTGCTTCTCCTTCACGACCGTCTGCTGCGGCGTCGACTGGAGGGCGCCCGCCTGGTCGGCGCGCTGGCGCATGCGCTGCACGGCCGCCATCACCTCGGACTGCTGGCCGAGGAACCCGTCGCCGAGATCCTGCGTCCAGTCGAGGTTCTGGGCCATCCGGCTCAACAGGTCGGGAAAGTGCGTGAGCCAGGCCACGCTCGGATCCCAGGTCTGCTGCGCGAGTCCGTCTTCCAAGGCCTTGCCCTGCAGGCGCGCATTCGACTGGCGCCAGCGATCGGCCTGAACCAGCTCGAGCGGATAGGTTGCGGCGACCAGCACCTGCGCGATGAGCGCATCCGGGTAGAGCGCGATCGGCGCGACCAGCGCGTCGAGATCGGGCCCGGTCAGCACCCGGCTCGTCGGCGCGCCCGAGGTGTCCTGGGCGATCGCCTGAAGCGGTTGCACCGCGATCAGGAAGGCTGCGACACCGGCGAGCAGTCGCCGGGGCATCGGGATTCTCTTCTTCGACATGGACACCCTCTCTCGTGACGGGAGGAAATCTCTGATCGTCCGGCTCCGGCGGGGCCTCCCCGACGGGCGCGGAACGACTCCGGAGTACAGCTTCGGTTTCCGAAAATGTCAACCGCCGATCTGCACTCAGGCGTCGCGGGCCGTGGCGGACTCCTTCACGAACAGGAACTCGATCTGCTGGCCCATCGTGATCGCGCCCTCGGCCTCGCAGCGGCAACCGGCACGCTCACCCCAGGCCTTGACCTCCTCGACGGTATGGAAGCTGTTGTGCGGGACGAGCATCTGGTCGGCGAAGAAGTTCCAGAGCACGAGCGGCGACATCGCGATCGGTCGCCCGCGCAGCAGGAGCACCAGGGTCTGGAGCACGAGCCAGAAGGGTGGCACGGCGACGATCGCCAGCGCGGTCTTGCCCCCGGGGATCGAGGCGATGCCCCGGCAGATCGGGCCGAGGACCTCGTAGACCGGGCGGTAGACGTTGCGGGCGTTGTAGACCCGCACGAAGAACGTGCCCCCGGGCCGGGTGACCCGCACGAGTTCCCGGAATGCACCCTCGGGATCCCCGGTGGTCATGATGACGCCGCGCGAGACGACGAGGTCGAGCGAATCCGAGGCGATCGGCAGGTTCAGGATGTCGCCCTGGACGAGCGCGGTTCCCGGTAGAGTCCGGTTGCGCAGGAGCGAGCCACGGCTCAGGTCGAGTCCGAAGACCTGCCTCGCCCGGGTCTGGCCGCGCAGGAGACGCGTCGCGAGGCCGGTGCCGCAGCCGGCATCGAGCACCAGGTCCCCCTCGCGCACCCGCGCGACCGCCTGACCGAGCAGGCTCGCGTCGAGCTGCATGGAGGCGTGCTCCGACGTCTCGAAGTCGTAGGAGTAGCGGTCGTAGAAGGAGCGCGTCGCGCGGCCGATCGGGTTCATGCGGCCTTCTCCTGCGGCCGGTGCAGCAGCAGGTCGCCGAGCACCAGGTGGTCGATGTTCGTGCCGAGGAAGCAGCGGATCGCGTCGCCGGGCGTGCACACGATCGGCTCACCCCGGACGTTGAACGAGGTGTTCAGCAGCATCGGCACGCCGGTGCGCCGGCCGAAGGCCTCGAGGAGCGCATGGTAGCGCGGCTTCACCTCGCGGCGCACCGTCTGCACCCGCGCCGTTCCGTCCACATGGGTGATCGACGGCACGAGCGCCCGCTTGTCGGGGCGCACTTCCTGCACGAGCAGCATATACGGCGAGTCCTCGGGGCCGAGAAACCAGTCACGCGCGGCCTCCGCCACCACCGAAGGGGCGAACGGCCGGAAGTTCTCGCGGTGCTTCACGTGCAGGTTCAGGTGGTCGCGCATCGCCGGATCGCGCGGGTCGGCGAGGATGCTGCGCCCGCCGAGGGCCCGGGGCCCGGCCTCCATGCGCCCCTGGAACCAGCCGACGACCTTGCCCTGCGCGAGCAGGTCGGCCGTGCGCTCGACGACGTCGGGCAGGGGCTCGGCCGCGAGCCCGGCCGCACGCGCGGCGGCGGCACACTCCCCGGCATCGTACTCCGGCCCCAGGCTCGCTGCGTCGGCACAGGCTTCGCGACGCCGGTGGTGAACCGTGTGCGCCGCGAAGAGGGCAGCACCGAGGGCCGCACCGGCGTCGTTCGACGCCGGGTGGATGAAGACGTTCTCGAAGAGCCCCTCGGCCGCGATTCGGCCGTTGGTCACGCTGTTCAACGCGACACCGCCGGTGATGCACAGGTTGCGCGACGGTGCGATGCGATGCAGGAAGCGCGCCTGCGCGAGCGCGACCTCGTCGGTCAGGCGCTGCAGGGCGGCCGCGACGTCCTTGTGGCGCTGCGTGAGTTCGCTCTCCGGCTCGCGGCGCTGGCCGAAGGCCTCGTCGAAGCGCGGCGAAGTCCAGCGTGTCCAGCCGCTCACGTGGTAGTCGAAGTACTCGAGCGCGACCCGCAGCCGGCCGTGATCGTCCCAGTCGATCACCCGCCGCATCTGCTCCCAGTAGCGATCGGGGTCGCCGTAGGGCGCGAGCCCCATGACCTTGCCCTCGCCGCCCCACGGCTTGAAGCCGAGCCAGCTCGTCACCGCCGAGTAGACGAGCCCGAGCGAGTGCGGCAATCGCACCGCGTGTAGGCGCTCGATGCGATCGCCCACGGCACGACCGAGCCAGGTGCTGACGTCCTCCCCCGCCCCGTCGATCGAGAGGACCGCCGCCTCCTCGAAGGGCGAGGAGAAGAACACGCTCGCGGCGTGCGCGACGTGGTGCTGGACGTGGCGCATGCGGAAGCGCGGCTCCCGGCCCCCGGCGAGTTCGTGCTTGCGGAGGTGCGCCTCGGTGCGCAGGAAGCGCACGGCCGAGCCCGGACGGTAGCTGAAGAACTGCCCGGCGGAGCGCGGCAGGTAGGGGATCGTGCGCAGGGCGCGACTCGCCGCGAGTTGCCACGGCCGCACGAAGAAGGCCACCTCGTCGATGTCGGCGAGGCCCACGCCGTGTCGCTCCAGCACATGGCGCAGCGCGTTCTCGGGGAACTCGCCGGTGTGCTTCTGGCGGGTGAAGCGTTCCTCCTCGACGAAACTCAGGATCCTGCCGTCCTCGAGGAGCGCCACGGCCGAATCGTGCCCGTAGGCGGTGATGCCGAGGATGTGCACGAATCCGACCCGGGCGTTGTCTATCGCAGGGGTCCCGGGGCGGCAACCGCCGACGTCACCGCAGGAGCGCCGCCGCGTGCTCTCCCGTCGGCCACGGCTGGCGCTCCACCATGTCCGCGATCCGGCTCTCGCCGCGTTCGAGCACCCCGTCGGCCGCATCGGCGATCGTCCACGCCATCGCCGCGCCGAGGAGCGGTTGCGACTCCACCATGATCACCCGCAGTTCGCCCGGTGCGAAGCCGCACTGACCCTGGATCGCCTCGAGCAGGCGCAGCCCGTGCAGGTGGCCGTCGCCGAAGTTCCAGCCGAGCGCCATGCCCGCGATCATCTCGCCGTCGAACCACTCGTAGCGTTCGATGTCGTCGACGGCGCGCCCGAGCGGCTCATGCAACGCGCGCCCCTGGAGGTGGGCGAGCCGGAACGTGGGCGTCATCGCACAGGCCATCTCGATCGCTTCGGGGTCGTCGAGCATCCGCGCGAGCTGGTCGCGCATGAGCGGGGTCGACTTCTCCAGTCGGTCGAGCTTGCGGGCCGCGTCGTCCCGGAACAGCCAGACGCTGTAGGCCCAGTTGCCGGCGTAGTAGCGCATCGACATCAGGAACGAGACCTGCGAGGGCACGAAGTTTCCCCACAGCGGGATCCCGACCAGCATGACGAGCAGGAAGGCGAGCAGCAGCGGGGAGGAGCCGAGCGTGGCGAGCGGCACGCCGCCGAAGGCGCCGAAGAGCACCAGGCCGCCGTAGACCATCATCACGTTCCACTCGACCGGCATGCCCATCGGCAGGTTGCCGGCGATGAAGCCGTGGAAGGCGACCATGAGCGCGAGCGCCCAGGGCGTGGCCGGTCCCGCGCCGCTCCACAGGAGAAACATCGGAAAGCCGTACTCGACGACGGTGCCGAAGTGGGCAAGCGCGGCCGCGAGCCCCGAGGGGCGCAGGTCGTCGGGCACGCTGCGGTAGAGGCGTCGCTTCATCGCCACCGGGATCCACGGGCTGTTCGTCAGCATCGCCGCGATGACCGACGGGAAGTGTCGGTTCAGCTTGGAGGTCGCGGCCCAGAACCAGATCGCCACCCAGATCGCCTTGCAGCCGGCGATCCAGAGCGGGTCGTCGGAGCCGGCCGCGACGAGCGCGACCAGCGCCACCCAGTAGTGCTCGCTGCGCGCGGCGAGGAATACGGTCGTGTCGGTGGCGCCGAGCAGGGCCATCGATACCGCGATCGGCAGGAGCATCCCGGCGCCGGGGTCCGGCGCGACGAGTGCGCGCAGCGAGAACGCGACGAACGCGGCGTAGAGCGCGACGTCGAGAACCGTTCGGCGCACGCCGCCCACGATCGGCGCACCGGGAAAGAAAGGCAGCTTCGTCGTACCGGGCCGCAGGAAATGCAGGCAGCCGCCGATCGGCGGGATGAAACGACCGGTCATGGGGCCGGTCGAGCAGCCGAGTCCGAGCCCCTCGTAGAGAAGCGACCAGACGACGGCCTTGCGGAACGCCGTCGCGCCGAGCGCCCAGCTGCCGATCGCGAGCGGGTTTCCCATTCCCGGCGTGAAGGAGCAGAAGAAGCACCAGAGGCCGACGTAGAAGATCAGGATCTTGAGGACGTAGCCGAGATAGACGATGCTCGGCGTGGGGTTCACCTGAAGCACCCACGTCCAGCAGAGCATCCGCAGCCGGTCCGGGAACGAGGCGGCACGGAGCGTGCGGAGGTCGTAGGGAGGGAGTCGTTGCGCGTGATTGTCCATCGTCCCGTCCTCTTCTGGCAGAAGCCCCCGCGGGGTGGAAGAACCGGCGGGCGGACGGCGGGGCACACCACCGCCGGGAGGCACGGCGGGCCATGAATTCGACGGAAGGACCCTTCGACGCAGTGGTGATCGGTGCGGGCCCCAACGGGCTCGCAGCCGCGGTAGAACTCGCGCGCGCCGGCGCGAAGGTCGCCGTGTACGAGGGTGCCGACACGATCGGCGGGGGCACCCGGACGGCCGAACTCACCCTGCCCGGCTTCCTGCACGACGTGTGCTCCGCGGCCCATCCGCTGGGCGTCCTCTCGCCCTTCTTCCGCGGCCTGCCGCTGGCCGAGCACGGGCTCGAGTGGATCCGCCCCGGGGCCTCGGTTGCCCACCCGCTCGACGACCGACCGGCCGTGCTGCTGTGGCGCTCGATCGAGCGAACCTGCGACGAACTCGGCGTGGACGCCGCCGCCTGGCGCGGGCTCGTCGCCCCGCTGCTCGAGGATCCGCACGCCCTGCTCGCCGACATCCTGGGCCCGCTCGGCTGGCCGTCGCGGCCGGCGAAGTTCGTCCGCTTCGGGACGCTCGCGCTGTGGCCATCGACCTGGCTCGCACGCGCCGCGTTCCGCGACGTGCCGGCGAGCGCCCTGTGGGGAGGCTGCGCCGCGCACTCGGTCCTGCCGCTGTCCCACCCTGCGACCTCGGCGCTGGCGCTGGTCTTCGCGCTCGCGGCCCACATAGAGGAGTGGCCGGTCGCGCGCGGCGGCTCGATCGCGATCACGCGCGCCCTCGCGAGTTACCTCGCGACGCTGGGCGGGGTCGTGTACACCGGCCGCCGCATCCGCGCCGCCTCCGACCTGCCCGCCGCGCGCGTCTTCCTCTTCGACACCGACCCGCGCCAGCTCGCCGCGATCGCCGCGGACGCCCTGCCCGCCGGCTACCGGCGTCGACTGGGGCGCTTCCGCTACGGCCCCGGAGTCTTCAAGCTCGACCTCGCCCTCGACGGCCCGATCCCCTGGCGCGACCCGCGCTGCCTCGAAGCCTCGACGGTCCACGTCGGCGGGACGATCGAGGAGATCGCCGCGAGCGAGCGCGCGATGTGGCGCGGCGAGCATGCGGAGCGGCCCTTCTTGATCGTCGTACAGCAGAGCCAGTTCGACCCGGGCCGTGCACCGGTCGGCCGGCACACGGGTTACGCCTACTGCCACGTCCCGGCGGGCTCGACCGTCGACATGGGCGACCGCATCGAGGCGCAGATCGAGCGCTTCGCTCCGGGCTTTCGCGATCGCATCCTCGCCCGACACTCGATGGGCCCCGGGGATCTCGAACGCTACGACCCCAACTACGTAGGCGGAGCGATCACCGGCGGGGTCGCCGACCTGGCGCAGCTCTTCACCCGCCCGGTTGCACGGATGGATCCTTACTCCACGCCGAATCCGCGGGTCTGGATCTGCTCGTCCTCGACACCGCCGGGCGGCGGCGTGCACGGCATGTGCGGTCACCATGCCGCCCGGAGCGCCTTGCGCCGGATGTCCGACCTCGCCCCCGCACGGCTCGCCTGAGCAGCGCGGGGGCCGACCAGGGGGCTTGCCCACGCTCGCGAGCCCGGCCGCCCGCCGGGTGGCGGCGAGAGTACGTAACCGGTCGCGCCAGTGGCGCAGCGGTGTGCATGCTGGTCGATCCCGGTGGCGCCATGCTAGCGCCCTTGGCATGGCGCAGGACATGCCGGTTTCCCCGCACGGAGACGCCTTTGACCGCCAGCCGAGCGACAGCGCTTCGCTGCGCCGGAGCTTCCTCGACAAGCTCTTCTTTCAGTTGATGAAGTTCGACGACGTCGCGACGTTGAACGATCACTACCTCGCGCTCTCCTACGCCGTGCGCGATCGACTGCTCGATCGGTGGGTGCGCTCCATGCGGACGTATTTGGAGGAGGAGCACCGGACGGTGATCTACCTCTCGGCCGAATACCTGCTCGGCCCGCAACTGGGAAACGCGCTCCTGAACCTCGGCATCGAGTCTGAGGCCCGCGCGGCGATGGACTCGCTCGGCGTTTCGCTCGACAAGCTGATCGACCACGAGGAGGATCCGGGACTCGGCAATGGTGGCCTCGGGCGGCTCGCCGCCTGCTTCATGGACTCCCTCGCCACGCTGCGTATTCCCGCGATCGGGCACGGGATCCGCTACGAGTTCGGCATCTTCGACCAGGTGATCCGCGACGGCTGGCAGATCGAGCGCACCGACCAGTGGCTGCGCCTGGGCTTCCCCTGGGAGGTCCGCCGACCCGAGATCGAGATGACGGTCGGCTACGGCGGGTACACCGAACAGGTGCCCGACGGCGCGGGCGGGCAGCGCGTCCGCTGGGTTCCCGAGCGCGTGGTGAAGGGCATCCCCTCCGACATCCCGATCCTCGGCTACAGGGTCACGAACACGAACTTCCTGCGCCTCTGGAGCGCCGCGCCCGCCGACGAGTTCGACCTCGACGCCTTCCAGGTCGGCGAATACTGGCGTGCGGTCGAGGAGAAGGTCCGCAGCGAGAACATCACCAAGATCCTCTACCCGAACGACGCCCAGCCGGCCGGCAAGCAATTGCGCCTCGAACAGCAGGCGTTCTTCGTATCGTGCGCGCTGCAGGACTGCATCCGGCTGCTGCTCCGACGCAGCCCCATCCAGCGTTTCGGCGACCGCTTCCGCATCCAGCTGAACGACACGCATCCGTCCCTCGCGGTGCCGGAACTGATGCGCCTGCTCATGGACGAGCACGGACTCGGCTGGAACGAGGCCTGGAACATCACCACGCAGAGCGTTTCCTACACGAACCACACGCTGCTTCCCGAGGCACTCGAGAGCTGGCCGCTGCCGCTCTTCGCCCGACTCCTGCCGCGCCACCTCGAGATCGTCTACGAGATCAACCGGCGCTTCCTTGAGGAGGTGCGCCGGATCCGCCCCGGCGACCCGGATCTGCCGAGGCGCGTCTCGCTCATCGACGAGCGCGGGGAGAAGAGCGTCCGCATGGCCTATCTCGCGACCGTGGCGAGCCACGCCGTGAACGGCGTCGCCGCCCTGCATTCGAGGCTCCTGCGCCAGACGGTGCTGCGCGACTTCGCCGATCTCTACCCGGAGCGTTTCACGAACGTGACCAACGGGATCACGCCGAGACGCTTTCTCGGACTGGCGAACCCGACTCTGTCGGCGCTGATCACCGACGCGATCGGCGAGGGCTGGCTCGGGGATCTCCCGCGCATCGCGGATCTCGAGCGCTTCGCCGAAGACGCCGCGTTCCGCGAACGGTGGCGGGCCGTGAAGCAGGCGAACAAGACCTCCTTCGCCGACTGGCTGCGCGAGACGCACGACCTGTCGATCGATCCCGGGGCGCTCCTCGGCGCCCAGGTCAAGCGCATCCACGAGTACAAGCGCCAACTCCTCGCCCTGCTCCACCTGCTCTGGCTGCAGCGTCACCCCGACCTGCTCGAAGCCTCCGGGGTGCCGCGCACCCTGATCATGGCCGGCAAGGCCGCCCCCGGCTACGTGCGGGCAAAACTCGTGATCAAGCTCGCCCACGACGTCGGGCGCGCGCTTGCGGCCGACCCGCGCGTTCGCGACCGGCTGCGCTTCGCCTTCGTTCCGGACTTCAACGTGAAGACCGGACAGCGCATCTACCCGGCGGCCGACCTGTCGCTGCAGATCTCCACCGCGGGCATGGAGGCGTCGGGCACCGGGAACATGAAGTTCGCGCTCTCCGGGGCGCTCACGATCGGCACGCTCGACGGCGCGAACGTCGAGATCCGCGAGGCGGTCGGCGCCGAGAATTTCTTCCTCTTCGGACTGACCGCGGACGAGGTGGAGGCGCGGCGGCGCGCGGGCTGGAACCCGCGCTCCCAGCTCGACCGGGATCCGGAACTCGCCGAGATCCTCGCCGACCTGGCCGGCGATCGCTGGTCGCCCGGCGAGGCCGGGCTCTTCGCCCCGATCGTCGACTCGCTTCTCACGTCCGATCCCTTCTTCGTCCTCGCCGACTTCCGGTCCTACGTCGACTGCCAGGAGCGCGCGACCGTGGCCTCGCGCGACGTGGAATCCTGGACGCGAGCCTCGATCCTGAACGCCGCCCGATGCGGGGGCTTCGGCTCGGACCGCTCGATCCGGGAGTACGCCGACCGGATCTGGAAGGTCGCACCGGTCGAACTCGGCGACTAGCGTCTCAAGTCCGCGGCGCGGATCGCTCGTCGCCGACAGCCGATGCGTTGCCGTCGCCGGGCAAGGGCCGCAGCCGAAAGACCCGGATGTTGCGGTCGGTGCGGCGCTCGTAGACCTCCATCTGCGGAATCGTCCGCTTGATGTCGGGCCACAGGCGCGCCTTCTCGGCGTCGTCGAGAACCTCCGCCAGCGCAGCGAAGCGGCGGCCCGGCACCTGCACTTCGACCTGCGGGTGGGCTTCGAGGTTGTAGCGCCAGTCGGGATGCCGCTCTTGCCCCATCGCACTCGCGACGACGATGTAGCCGTCGCCGTCGTCGTGGTAGGCCAACTGGACGGAACGCGCGCGGCCCGACTTCCGACCGATCGCCGTCACCGTCAACATCGGCAGTGTCGGGAGCCCGGTCGAGGTAAGGCGGCCGTTAGTCGCGCGAAAGAGCAAGGGGTCGACCCTGGCCGCGTAGTGTTTGACGAGCCAGGAGCCGAATCGCGTCGCCGAGAGTCGGTTGACGAAGCGGGCGTAGACGAATCTCGCGCCTCCCGTAGGTCTCGGGCCGGCGACGGCACGCGCGCGATCGACCACGGCCCGGAGAGCCGGCACGGTTCAGGAGTCGCCGGCGACGGCGCGGACCGCGCGTTCCTCGGTCTTCGAACCTTGGCCTGCCGTGCGGAAACGGAAGTTCACGTACCAGGCGCTGCGCGGCTCGGGGTCGACCGTGTAGGTCGAGTCGGTCCAGTACTCGATGAGCGCGCTGGGCTCGAAGACCTGCGCGATGCACGACGGGTACGGCACCGTGCCGCATCCCGGGACGTAGCGGTTCACCAGCCCCCCCTCGAGCGGGTTCGTCGTGCCACCTCCGAGTTCCTCGGCCGTGGGTAGCCGCCAGTCGTTTCGACCGGCGAACCCCGGCGCACCGTTGAGTACGTCGATGAAGTCGGTGAACGCGGTTCCGTCCCGGCTCCAGGGAGCGGCGAGCGCCCAGGAGAATACGCGGTTCACGTCGTGCACATCGGCGGGGTTGGGTGGGTCGCCGGGCGTGCCGGTCTTGGCCTCCCAGACGAGGTGCGTCAGATGGTCCGAAATCGTGCCGTCGCCCTTGTCGGAGAAGCGCGGCGGCACGGCGCCCGCGGCCGTGGCCGCGCACTGCCCGAGAAGCGTCTGTACGTCGAGCAGGTCGTCCGTTCTCGGGCACTCCCCCTGGTAGGCGCGGTCGGTGCGGTCCCAGGCCTTGGCGAGCTTCGATCCGCAGTCCGCCTGGAGTTCGTCGCGCCTCGCCGGGTTGCCGGTCTTGGCGAACAGGGATTCCGACGCGAGCATGCATTGCTCGTAATTCGCGGAGGCCATCAGCTTGTCGGCCAGACAGAGCTGACTCCTGGATACCCCGGCAACCGCCGGCAAGGGCAGCAGGAGAGCCGCGAGGCCGAGGGCGGTTACGGTGCAGCGGTACGACTTCACGATGATCCTCCGGTGAGCCGAGAAAGGTCGGTGGAGCATGATCAGGCGACTCCGGGCGTCGGCGTCGGGACGTCCGTCGGCGTCGGGACATCCGTCGGCGTCGGCGTCGGGACATCCGTCGGCGCCGGCGTCGGGACGTCCGTCGGCGTCGGCGTCGGGACATCCGTCGGCGTCGGCGTCGGCGTCGGGACATCCGTCGGCGTCGGCGTCGGCGTCGGGACATCCGTCGTCGTCGGCGTCGGCGTCGGGACATCCGTCGGCGTCGGCGTCGGAACATCCGTCGGCGTCGGCGTCGGCGTCGGCGTCGGAACATCCGTCGGCGTCGGCGT